>JAFGEP010000097.1 GCA_016931535.1 Bradymonadales bacterium | reverse complement strand
TCCCTGCCGCCTCAGCCTCCGGGGGCGGGATCTCTCCTTCCGGTTGGAGGCCGGGGACCGGGATCTCCGGTACTTCGGGCTCGACCGCAGGTTCCTGGGGCGGTTCGGTCTGCTCCAGCACGGCGGGGGATGCCTCGGGCGCACCGGTACCCAGTGCCTCGGCTTGGTGGGCTACCCCTTCGGGTGGTTGGTCGATTTCCGGTTGGGAGGTCTGGGCCGCCACGCTGAGCGAGTACAACACCAGCGTGGTGGCCATCGCCAGGGCGGTCAGGAATGTGGCTTTTGGTGACCTCATGGGTCGACTCCTGGTCAGGATCAAGTCACTCTTCGATCAGCTCCACGTTGGCGCGGGGGAGGACGCAGCGCTTTCCATTTTCCAGCTCCACCTCCACCACGCGGGCGCGGGTTTCGGATTCGAGACGTCTGAGCTCGGGCGGCAGGGAGATCACTTTACCCAGCATGCCGAAGTAGGGGGCACGGATGACGCGAATGGGGCTGTCTTTCTTCATGCCCAGGATGTGGGCGGTCGGTTTGACCGCCTTTTTAGCGCTCAAGTTGGGGATGATGACCTCCGGCCGGATGACTCCGGCGCGGATCTGGGTGGCACCGTTGATGGAGGCCTGGTAGCCCTCGTAGGTCTTCAGGAGGTTGAAGGTTCCCGGAGCCATGTTGATCTGTCCAAAGCCCTCGGTGACGATGAGCGTGATCCCCAGATCTTCGTGGCCGGTGATGGCCACCCCCAGGTCGTAGCCGAGGAACTCCCGCAGGTCTTTGTCGTCGAAGCCGCCGACCACGACCCCCTTGACCCCCAGCTTGATCGCCTTTTTCAAGGCATCGAACGTGACCAGATTCCCTCCAGCGATGATCTTCCCCTGGTGCTCGGGCTTGACCCGGTCGGGGCCGAGGATGTCGCGAGGGCTGTCGGTGACCATGGCGATCGACCCGAAGGTCTCTCCGCCGATGCCGAAGATCCCCTGGATGAAGGCTCCGGCCGTCTCCACTATGACCCCTTCGCCGGGCAAGACCTCGATGACCTCGCCTTCGAGATAGGCGGCGACCTGAACCGGCTCGGGTTCACCGCGGACCACGACCTGTCCGGTCACACCGGAGACACTCTCCAAGGTGCCATCCATGGGGCTTTCCGCCTCGGACTTGAAGAGGCCGAAGAAGGACTTGGACAGGGCGATGATCTCCCCCTCCTTGACCGGGTCCCCTTCCTTTTTGAGCATGGTCGAGGGGACCTCGCTCTGGTCCACACCGAGCTTGTTAGCCACGTTGACGATGGTGACTTTGCCGGGCAGGAAGGTGCGGGCGACGATGGTATCGGGTTTGACGTGCTGACCCTTCTCGACCACGAGTTCCCCTTGGAGTGGGAGTACGCGCCGTTTCCGGACGATCTGGTTTTCCGTGACTTTCAAGCCGGGGGTGTATGCGTGTGCCATGTCAGCCTTCCAGTGCCTCTGTGGGGTACACGTTCAACTCGGTCATCCAACGCTTCAGCAGGGGAACCCGCACTGCCGGGTCCTCTGAGATCTCGAGCGGGCGTCCTCGGCAATCGAAGATGACCCCCGCCTTTCCGCCCTGCACCGTGGCTTCCAGGGAGACCCCGCGGCCCTTGCCCAGGTCGAAGGAGCGGCTGGGATTGAGTCGAACCTTGGCCAGCTCGCCGACATCCAGGGGGAGCAGCCTCATGTCTCCGGCATTGAGGCTGCCTTTCTCGGTGTGGCCGTCCGGAAGGTCGATCTCGAAGTCCAGGCAGTGCTTGCCGAGCTTGGTGTTGCCGATGGGGGCGATGCAGGTCCCCAGGTAGATCAGGCAGTCTTTCTCGAACACCTCGGTGGCCGCTTTGGGGTGCACCTGGGTCAAGACCCCCAGGTGGGGCATCATGAAGATGCTGTCCTTGGCCAAAATCGTGATCCCTTCGGGGTGGAACCCGTCGATGAGCATCAAGGCGGTCTGCTCCATCCGAGGGGCGTGGCTGAGCACACCCCCCGACCCGACCAGCAGGTCGAGCTCCAGCATCTGCACGATGGTCTGGGCGCCGGCGTCCTGGTCGAAGGAGTCGGCGATGGTGCGCTGCTGCTGGACCCCTTTCAGGCGGGTGGCGAAGCTCTTGTGCTGGATGAAGGCCAGCCGCAGGGCTTCCTTGGCGATCGCCTGCTCGAAGATCAGCTCTTCCATGGACTGCGGGATGGTCGTCGGCCGGATCATCTTGTTCTTGACCCGGTTCCGGAGGTCGCGCTCGTCCATGTGGAAGGGGACCCAGCGCATGATGTTGGGCAGCCCCGCCTCGGCGAAGACGTTGGAGATGGAGTAGCTCATGCCGAGGTTGGCCGAGACGGTGCGGTTGAACTCCCCGCTGAAGACCGAGAAGACGTCGGTGGTGGCTCCGCCGATGTCCACGCCGACGGCGTTGATACCCAGCCGCTCGCTGACGCGCTTGAGAATGAGGCCCACCGCTCCGGGGGTGGGCATGATATCGGCATCTACCCACTGCAATAGCTTGCCGTAGCCGGGAGCCTGTTGCATGACGTGTTCGAGAAAGAGATCGTGGATCTTCTCGCGTGCCGGCAGGAGCACCTCCATCTCCAGGGTGGGGCGGAGGTTCTCGACGATGCTGAGATCGGTCTTGCCGGCCAAGATCTCGCTCACCTCTTCGCGCCGGCTCTTGTTGCCGGCGTAGATGACCGGGAGGCGGTAGCTGGCGCCGAGTCGGGGTTTCGGATCGGCGGCGCCGATGGTCTCGGTGATCTTGATGACCTTGTCGGTCTTGGCGCCGTCGGTCTCGCCGGCGATCAGGATCATGTCCGGCCGCAGATTGCGGATCCGCTCGATCCGCTCGTGGGGCAGCCGCTTGTCGTTGAGGGCGATCACGTCCATGACGATGGCGCCGGCACCCAGGGCCGCCCGTTCGGCGCTTTCCGCGGTCATGGAGCGTACCACACCGGCAACCATCATCTGGAGGCCGCCACCGGCGCTGGAGGTGGAGATGTAGATGTCGCAGCCCTCCGTCTCGGTCGACGGTCGGATGATCTGGCCATCCTCGGTCACCAGCCGCCGATTGGCGAGCTCGCCGACCTCGGAGACCGAGTTCAGGACCCCCATGGTGACGTCCTCGAAGGGGGCCTCGACCGTGGTCGGAGCCTCACCTCGGAAGGTCTGGCGGTATTCATCCCCCTTCTTTTCGATCAGGATGGCCTTGGTGGTGGTGCTACCGCAGTCCGTTGCCAGAATGACCTTGATGTCGTCTGGGTTCGCTTTCATCGATCTTCGCCAACCTCATGCTGGTCCGCCTGTACGGCAGGGCTGTCGCTGCTGTCGGGGGGGCCCGTGGCAGGGTCTGCCGAGGCGGGAGGGGTGTCCCCGGTGGGGGGGCTTTTTTCAGCCTGCATCCGGGTGGTTTCCTGTTGTTCGATCCGCTGCAGGAGGATCTCGATGCTCTGCCGTTTTTCCAGTACCAGGCGGAGCTGCGTGTATTGCTTTGCGGTAAAGAGGGCCTTCACCGCGGGTTCGAAGAAGGCCATCACCTGGCTGCCCAGGTAGTTCATGGGCCGGACCGATTCCAGAAAGAGGATGGCGGGCACGGCCAGGTGGCGCCGCACGGTGAAGCGGGCGATCCGGTCCAACAGCTCCACCTCCTGGTCGGTCAAAGGCTCGTAGTCCAGCTCCCGGGAGAAGGCATCCTTGAGCCATTGCCAGCGGGGTTTCTTGGCGGTCGGATCGACCGATGGAGGATCGGATCTCACCTCGTTCCTCCTGTCATCTGCTGTCTGACGAACCGCATTACCCTCTCTCGGTTGCCATCAAAGCGAAGGTAGATTCCCCGGAAGCCCTCCAGGCGGCTGCGTCCTGGGAAGGGGCTCAACAGCACCCCGTTTTTGTCCGTGTAAAAGGAACGCAAACCAGACCACGGCTTGTGTCTGCGAAAGAACCACACCTGGCTTTCTACCCCGGTCTCGTTCAGGTGATACTCCGTCGGCAGCAGGAAATCGTGAACCCCAATGGCCAGCACGAAGACCGACAGTACCGACCAGGCGGCATTGGAGGTGATGTCGTACAGCGCAAGCGCTGTCACGACCATCACGCCGACCAGTAGCGCCGTCTTGGCGTGTGCCTGCCGGATGGGGTGGCTGACCCAACAGATTTCACCCTCCGCTACTTCGCCCTTGTCTTCGGCCGCCTGGGTCATCTTCTCTTCATTCATCATCCAATGATGCAGGTCGATGTTTCCGGGCAGCTGTCCTCTCCCCACACGGTGCACCCTGAACGATCAGCGTACTGGATGCCGGCGCAGCCGAACCCTTCTTGTAGCCCATCTCAACCGAGATCGTCCAGACGGTTCACTCGGTCCGCTCTCTGTGGTGGCTCGAGCACCCCCTTGCTCTTCGAGAGGAGCCATTCGGGTGGTTTTCCGGGTTTTTGTGAAATCAGTCTTGCGCTGCGGCTGGCTGTTCGGGCAGGCTGGCCAGGGCCTCCTCCAGGACGGCTCCAGGTTGCTGATGAGAGGGGGACACTTCGACTGCCGATGTGCTCACCACCACCTCGGCATCGTAGGGGAAAGCGGTTCGTTCCAGGCGGCCGATCAACCGTTTGACCAACAGGCTAGCACCCTGGCGAGGCGTTTCGGGCAGCAGGAATCCGAAAAGATCTTCGTCGATTCGGGCCGCGGTGTCCGCCCTCCGGATGATGGAGGCCATGGTGTTGGCCAGGGTATCCAGCACGTCATTGGCCAGTTCTTGGCCCAGGTTGGCGACCAGCTCGGACTGGTTGTCGACCCGGACCAGCATGACGGTCAGAGGACGGCCATAACGGGTAGAGGCGGCGAAGCTCTCCGCCAGGTGTTTGTTGAAGTAGCGGCGGTTGAACAGCCCCGTCACCACGTCGATCATGCTCAACATTCCGATCTGAGCCCGGGAGAGGCCGAGCTTCTCGGTCTGCTCGGCGGTCAAGGCCCGCATGTCCGAGAAGATCAGCGCCCGGTTGAGGCGATGCAGCAGCGCTGACCCGATCTCGGTCGGTGGCACGACATCGTAGAGCCACTCGGGAGCGGACAGCAGCTTCGAGGTGTCGCAAAGAGCCAGTACGACGGGAGCGTTCGGATTCCCTTCGACCAGGTTGAGCAGCCAGTTCTCCTGTTCCGCCGAACAATCGAAGAGCAGGATGGCGCTCGGCTTGATCTGGGCAACCTGCCGCAAACCTTCGAGGTCAAGAGCCATCCGGGTGCAGCGGTACCCCGCTTCGGCCAGCAACGCCTCGACTTGATCTGCTGCTTTCCCGCCTTCTCCTGCCAGGGCGATGTGGAACTGGTCCGGAGAAAAAGCAACCATGGATCCTCCTTGGTATCAATCACTTCACTACCATCGGCACGAAGAGGGAGCAACCCAAAAACCATCGCCCTCCCCGTGGTCGAGCCGGCGGCCCGATTTACTCCCCCCGCTGCCTTCGACTAGAATGTCCTTTGACGCCACCATCGCCAGAGGTCGGCGCCGCCTTGCCGGCGCCGGGGAGAAGGCCGGTATGATGGAAGCAGGGATGTCAAGCCAGCTGTCGGGTCGTACCGTCCTGGTCACGGGAGGTGCCGTGCGCGTGGGGGCCGCCATCTCCAGAACGGTCGCTTTGGCGGGTGCACGGGTGGCCATCCATTGTCACCATCACCTGCAGCCGGCCCAGCAGATGGCCGAGGAGCTGAGCGCCTGCGGAGCGACGGCAGCCGTTTTCCAGGCCGACCTGCTGGCCGCCAGCTCGGTGGGTGCCCTCTTCGACCGGATCGAGGAGGAGCTGGGGCCTCTGGATGGGCTGGTGAACAACGCCGGTCTCATCAGCGAGACCCCGCTGGTCAGCTACGATCCGGAGGAGGCCCGGCGGCTTTTTGCCCTCAATGTCCAGGTCCCGCTGCTCACCATGGCCGAGCTGGCTCGACGGAAGCCAGCCATGGCCGCCATCGTCAACGTCGTGGATAGCAGCGCCGAGCGCGCCTGGCTGGGGCACGCCGCCTATTGTGCCAGCAAGTCCGCTCTTCTTGCCGCCACCCGCGTGGCTGCGCGGGAGCTGGCCCCCGCTATCCGGGTCAATGCGGTCAACCCCGGTACGGTGATGCTCCGGGAAGAGGAGCTTCCCCGGGTCGCCGCGTTGTTGAACACCATCCCGCTGCAACGCTTCGGAGATCCCAAGGACGTGGCGGAAGCGGTCCTCTTCCTGCTGGCGGCTTCCTATGTGACCGGTGCCGTGCTGGCTGTGGATGGTGGCCGGAATCTCCAGATGTGACCGGCTGGTGACGGTCGATCGAGAGCGAGCGTTCCAGGCGCGGCCAGCGATCGCGCCAACTTCGCCCGTTTTCTGGCTAGCCGCCGAGGGGAGTCGGAGTCACCCGCTCCGCTCGCCAGAGTGGCAACCGGATGGTGAAGGTGGTGCCCTCTCCCTGTTGGCTGCTCATTCGGATGGTGCCGCCCACGCCTCGGATCAACCGCTGGCAAATGGGGAGCCCCAACCCCGTCCCCTTGGGCTTGGTGGTATAGAAGGGGATGAACACCCGATCCTGGTCTGCAGGAGCGATGCCCGGCCCGCTGTCGCTGATGGAGATCTCGATCGACTCGTGGCCAAAGTACCCGGAATGGGGCTGGGCCGCCATCCGGCTGCCGGGGCGGGTCTTGACGACCAGCTGGCCTCCGTCGGTCTCTTCCATGGCCTCTACGGCGTTCAGGGCGAGATTCCACAATACCTGCCGCAACACCTCCGGGTAGATCGCCGCAGGCGGCAGCCCTTCCGCCAGCTCCAGCTCGACGGTCACCTTCGCTTTTTCGGCCGGCGACGCCAACAGCTTGAACACCCGGTCGATGACCTGGTTGACCTCGGTCGGCTCGACGACTCCGTCAAACGGCCTGGCATAGTCGAGAAACGCGGAGACTACCGTGTTGAGCCGATTGACCTCCTCGACGATGATGTCCAGGAACTCCCGTCCGCTCCGGTCGATCCCCTCTCCCACCCCATCCGATAGCAGCTGGGCCGCACCCTTGATGGCGCCCAGTGGATTGCGGACCTCGTGAGCCAGGCCGGCTGCCATCTCTCCGACCGCGGCCAGGCGGTCCCGATCCCGTATCCGCTTGACGATCTGGGAGTTCTCCACGCAGATGGCCGCCTGGTTGGCGATGGCGACCAGCTGGGCGATCTCATCCGGGGAAAACGAGTCGCGAACCCGTTCGTCCCGTAGGTTGAACAGGCCGAGGACCCGGCCCTCCGAGATCATCGGGATGGTCACGTCCGCTTCCAGGGCTCGCAGCATGCGAATGGTCTCGTTGCAGGCGTCGCTTTCGGCCAGGTTCGGGTCTCCACTGGGGCTTATGACCCCCCTCAGCTCCGCCTCAACCGCTTCGATGACCAGCGCACCCGCTGCCTGCAGTCGATCCAGAAATGGCCGCTCGCTGACGGCGTCCACACTCTCGGACGGTGGAGGTCCACTGTAGCCCAGGCAGCGCAGCCTGCTGGTCTCCTCGTCGAGCAGGTAGAGGGAGGCGCCGGTAACCCTGCGGCTGTCCTCCAGGCGGCTCAGCACCAGCTGCGCCATGTTGCTCACATCGATCACGTTGGCCAACTCCCGCCGAAGAGTGACCAGCTTTCTGGAAAACTCGTTCCGCTCCCGAAACAACAGCCGGTTGGTCTGGTGCTCGACCAAGCGGTTGATCGGCTCGAACAGGATGAGGATCACGAAGCCGGCGATGAAGGTGTTGAAAATGACCAGGCTGGGGATGTGGGAAACCCATATCCCGATGAGGATGTAGATCACCGCCAGGACGGTCACCAGGATCGCCAGGACCAACAGCTTGCCCACCAGCTCGTTCAAGTCCAGCAACCGGTACTGGATGATGACCTGGTGGAGAAAGTACATGTAGACCACGGTCGTCAGGTTTCCCAGCAGGGGTAGCCAGGGGATGTCGATGCGGGGGAGGTAGTCGGACATCGAGAGCAGAACCGCAGCCAACCCTCCGTAAAACAGGTACTTCAACCGGGCCGACTCCACTCGGCTGGTGGTCTGACGCAGGCGATCGATGATCAACAGCATGCACAGCAACAGCGAGCTGAACACGTACACGAAGATCGGGATCCTGATGAACAGGCGATAGACCAGCCCGGACAGGACGAAGGGGGTCAGCAGGACCGAGATCACGTAGGAGGTCTGTCTCGCCTTGGCGGCGATGGCCATCCGATGGCCCAAGAACAGGGTGAAGAACCGGATGGCGGCAATGGGAACCGCCAGGGCAGCCAATATCGTGACCCGATACCAGAACCCCCTACCGGACAAACCGTACAGAAAGCTGCACAGGTAGTGGAGAAAGAGCACACCGTTCAGTATTCCGAAGGCGGACGAGAGCCGATTTCGATCCGAGCGGATGAGGATGCCGATGGCCAGGGCGCAGCTGATGAAGGCGGCCACCAGGTAGCTCAGGGACTGAACGGACATGCCGTACTCCTCCACCCGCTGGGTTCATCCCAAAGGAACGATCGCAACGGGGAGATCCTACCACCTTCCCGGCTGGTTGGGGACTTTGGGCGTGATCTCGATGCACGAGAAGAAGCCCGGTTCAGGCCAGTCCCTGGGTCTTGAGGCCGTTTTCCCGGGCCAGTTGACGACAGCGGGTTCCACCTCTGTTGCTCAGAATCCCGGTTTCACCCGCCTGGCTTGACTCCGGACGATATCAGGCGCTAAAAGCTACCAGCCGGCGCTTCACCCAGTACGCCAGATCGGGTGGAGGCCGGTCCCTCTCACCCTCGATGAGGACACCTCAGTGCCCAAGCAGTGTCCGGAGTGCAGGTCGCTCTATCCCAATTTTGTGGACTTTTGCATCGCCGATGGCCTCCGATTGGTTCGGGTGATAGAGGATGCCGATCAGAGCCTGGCACACCTGTCCGAGTTGGCAATGGCATCGACCGGAGCGCCTCCGGCCAGCACAGACCGCTGTATCGAGGGGCGTGCCCGACTCATTCCCAAGGTGAAGGGAGAGATCACCCATGCGCCCATCGAGTTTTACGGCACCGTGGTCCTGGGGTGTTTCGACCCTTCCGTGGGCGTGGTGGATATCGATCTGAGCAGGTTTCCCGGCCACGAGTACATCAGTCCACGTCATGCCAAGCTGATCTACGAGGATGGCCGCTGGTTGGTGGAGGATCTCGAGTCCGGACAGGGGGTGTTCATCGACCGGGACCTCCGTGTCATGGAACCGGTGGAGATCAGGAGTGGCCAGGAGCTGGCTCTGGGAAACGCCCTCTTCCTGTTCGAGGCCGACGAGCCCGAGGAGACAACGGAGCGTGGAGACGAAGACACCACACCCCTTGAAGGCAGCGACGAGCCCGGTTGACGCCTTGCCCGTCAGTCTGCAGCCGGGAGAGGAGCTGACCTGGGATGGCCAGATCTACCGGGTGGTGGTTGAAGAGCCGGCCACCTCGGCGGAACGCAGGTACCAGGTCTGCTCCGCCGAAGAGCCGGACCGACTGCTCTGGTTGCGCCATCGGCTGACGGTCGAACCCGAGTGCGGTTTTTCCGAGGAGTTGGCCTGTCTTCAGCGCCTTCATGAGGAGCACCCGTTCTACCTGGTTCCCCGGGTGATCGGTCACCAGAGCGGTCCCAACGACGAGATGCTCCTGATGGAGCGGAGCTTCGGAAGTACTCTGGGCGAGCGGTTCGGGGAGCTTTCCGACAAGGTCCTTTTGGCATTGTGCCTGGAGCAAGTCCTTCTGGCGGTCTCCAAGGTGCACCAGGTTGGCTATGTCATCACCGATCTGAGCCCGGACTCCTTCGTCTGGCCGGAGACAGGCCTGATCCAGCTGGTCGAGCTCACCCATATCACCCCCCTGGGCTCTCCTCCCATCGGCTACCTACCGTGTCCCTACCAGGCGCCCGAGCTCACCGCCGATACGCCGGTTGACGAACTGCACGATATCTTCGCTCTGGGGGTTATCTTCGCTCCCGTCCTGCTCGGCCGCGAGCTGGCTGAAGGAACCGACTACCTGGCTCTTGCTCGAGAGTGCGACCTGGTCGAGCCGGTGGTCAGCCAGCTCATCTGCGGCGCGCTGGCCGACCGATCCAGACGGTTCGACTCCGTGGAGGAGATGCGAACGCTGGTCTATCAGCTGAAGAACGAGCAGGTCTGCATCTCGCGGCCGATCGCCGCCTCCGCCTCCACCGTGGGGGTCTGCCGTCACCGTTACATCAACGAAGATAGCGCCGGTTACCAGGAGCTCTGCTTCCAGTACCAGTCTCGACCATACTACCTCGGCTTTTTTTGCGTTGCCGATGGCATGGGCGGACACGAGCAGGGGGAAAGGGCTTCCCAGCTCGCAGTCCTGGGCGCGCTCCAGGCTTTCCGACAGCTCATCCAGGGCTTCTCCCTCGACTTCATCGTGGACAAGCTCCCCTCCGTGGCCTTGACCATCGGACGGTTCGCCAGCGAAGTGGTGACCGCTGGGGCCACCCAGGTCGGCAATACCATACCCAGGATGGGAACCACCTTCACCGGGATCCTGGTGGTCAACGATGAGATCGGATTGGTCCACGTGGGGGATAGCCGAGCACTGCTCATCCGAGAGGGAGAGCTCACTCAACTCAGCCTCGATCACTCGTTGGTGGCAGCCCTGGTTCGAGTGGGTCAGCTGGACGATGACGAAGCGGAAGGGCTCAACGGACGCAACATCTTGATCCGCTGCATCGATGCAACCGCACCCATGTTCGAATCGGACTTCGACGGCTTGGCAGCCATCGGACAGAAGGAGGGGCGGATGAAGATCCACTCGGGAGATCGCATCGTCCTGATCACCGATGGCGTCTGGGGCGCGCTCAACGCCGAATCCCTCCGCACTCTGGCGGCGCACGGCAGCCAGCCTCAGGAGATCGCCGATCGAATCGTCCGAGCCGCCATCGAGGCGGGTGGCGACGACAATGCGACGGCGTTGGTTGTAATGTGGCAGTGACGGGGAGGGTTTCGTTCGTTGGCGGGCGGCCGCCCTTCCAGCTCCCCTGCGGTTGCCGCTGATCAGACTGCGCCTGGCTTGGTTGGTGGCGCGCACAGGGTCTTGGTCTTGGCGCCAACCTTCATCGCCTTGATGGTCTGGGAGCCCAGGGTGGCGTTTCGCGCCAGCTCCAGCTGTGCGGCCCGCGCCACCTGAGCGATGGCCTCGTTTCCCACCTGGTGGGTCAGCCGTTGCATCAACTGGATGGAATGGCGCGCTTCCTCGATGCGGCCATTTCTCGCCTGATCGACCGCCTGGTTGGCGAGGGTACTCACCCGGGCCTGGCGCACGAAAAAGATGACCTCCTGGTTGAGCCGCTCGGACCGATCGGGGTCCTGAGAGACCTCCACGGCAATCGGCCGACTGATCTGGTCGCGAGAGCCGGATTGGGCGGGTAGGAAGAAGCTTGCCGAGAGGTCACCGATGGAGAAAAGGCCGACAGGGAGCCGCGGGAGATCGATCTCCAGCACCAGGTCCAGCTCGGAGCCCAGCTCCACGTTTCCCAGACGCCAGGGAATTCCGGTTTGCAGCGGCAGGGCCTGGACCATGGGGTAGACCCGGTTGATCGAGACCAACGAGACCTGGGGGACCAGGTGTAGCAGGAGAGAGAGATCGGTGACGATCTCCCGCCGTGATTTGAGGATCACGTCGGCGAGCGCCTGCCTCAAGAGAGCCAGGCTGATGTCCGAATCGCTGAGATGGTACAGGAAGCCGTTGGTGCGATCGGCCAGCTCGGCGAGCAGATCCTCATTGTACTCCAGACCCAGTCCGATACAGATCAAGGAGATCCCCTGGTCGGCCAGACGGGAGGCTATTTCCAGGCACTCCGGCGCATCGGTGGTCTCCCCGTCGGTGAGCACCACCGCTTTTTTCACCCCCGCATCCTGGTCACGGGTCATCTCTTCGCCGATCACCTCCAGCGCTTTGGCCAGGTTGGTGCCTCCTCCAAAGTTGCGCAGACGTGCCGCCTGGGAGGCAAGGCGTTGCGGGCCCTCTTCACCCAAGGGACCCAACGGCAACAGAACGCCGGCTCTGTGGTCGAAGTGAATGAGCGCCAGCTGGGTATCCTGGATGGTGCCCTGCAGGGTACCGATGGAGACGATGGCCTCAATGGCCCGTTCGATCTTGGAGGTGCCGGATGGCAGCCGGGTGTACATGGAGCCGCTGGTGTCAACGGCGACCGCCAGCAGTACCGGGTTGACCGGCGGAGGGAGAGAATCGGAGGCGCTCGTGCGGAGACGGACCAGGAGAAACAGCCTCTGGCTGACCTCGCTGTGGGCTGGCACCGTGTCGCGGTGAAAGGTCAGATCCAGCTCGAGCACCACAAACCCCTGCAACTCAGCGGTAGAGAGTAGGTAACCCAGAGCCTATCACGAGCCCTGTCGGCTGGACAATGAAGGCCGGGGTCGGATGCCGTTTGCGCGAAATCGACGATAGTCCTCGAGGATCTGCCGGTGGTCGAAGCAGATCCGCTCCGGCAACCGATCCAGCGAGAAGACGGCAGCTGCAGCGGCGTCATCCCCACCTAGCGGCTGCCCCTGGGCCCGGGCGACAAAGACGGTGCTGAGGGTATGGAAGCGGGGATCTCGGCCTGGATCACTGTAGACCCCCAAAAACTCCGTCAGCGTGACCGACAGCCCCGTTTCTTCCCGAGCCTCGCGGACCGCTGCCGCCTCGGCCGATTCGCCGTAGTCGATGAACCCCCCCGGGATGGCCCAGCCCATCGGCAGATTTTTCCGCTCGATCAGCACGATGCCACCCTCCTCCAGCTCGATGATGATGTCCACGGTGGGATATGGGTTGCGCGGGTTTTCCATCCTGACCTCCTCGTTGGGCAGGTATAGCCTCAGACGGAGTGGGAGACAACCAACAGGACACGGGGAGACAAGTCCCCGGCCGCCCGGTCGCCAGGTCGAGATCGAGACAGTGGACCGGCCCAATCTAGTTGACGGAAGGGGCGCAGTTGGCGATTCTCCTCGCCCTATGCCTGGTTGGGCATCATTTGGGGAGATGCCTGTCTGAAACCGGCGCCAGGGGCATGTTGATGGGCGGAGGTCGGAGGAAAAACGAGGGGATCATCCGAGCCGCCTGGCGGCGGTTGATCACAGAGTCGATCGAGCGGTCGGAGCAGGACAGCCTGAAGCACATGACGCGCCGTTCGTCGTCGTTTGACGGCAAGGTGGTGGTGGTCTGCGTGGTGGCGGCGGTCAACCTGGCGGTGCTGAACTACTTCGGGATGTCCAACCGGATCGGCTGGGCGGTGCAGCAGGTCTCCGGGTTGTTGGGGTGGGTCGGCTGGCCGGAGGGGGGGGTACGGCTGGTGGACTGGCTGCTGGAGGGTAGCCGTTCGCGGCTGTGTGGCCTGTTTTTCTGGGCGGCGAGCTGCGTGACGATGTACTTCGTGGTGCCGGCCCTGGTGATCAAGCTCGGCTTTCGCCAGTCGTTGGGGGAGTACGGGTTGAAGTTGAGGGGAGGGTTGCGGCACCTCAAGATCTACCTCGTGCTGTTTGCGATCGTCCTGCCGGCGGTGGTGGTGGTCTCTTTCAGCGAGAATTTCCAGGAGCAGTACCCGTTCTACCAGGATTACAGGGCCAACCGGATCCCCGCGGGTTTTTTGTACTGGGAGCTGGCCTATGCGGTGCAGTTTTTTGCCCTGGAGTTCTTCTTCCGGGGATTTCTGGTCCACGGTCTCAAGCACCGGCTTGGATTCTACTCGGTCCTGGTCATGGTCGTTCCCTATTGCATGATCCACTTTGGCAAGCCGTTTCCGGAGACGCTGGCCTCGATTGTGGCCGGGCTGGTGTTGGGGCTGCTCTCGTTGCGGACGGGGACCATCTGGCCGGGCTTTTTGATCCACGTGAGTGTGGCCTGGAGTATGGATCTGGCCGCTCTGGTACAGAAAGGGCTACTGTTTTGAGACTTGACACGGAACCTGCCACAGGGTAGGGATTCGAGCTGGACGGCGCGGTGGCCAAGTGGTAAGGCGAAGGTCTGCAAAACCTTTATTCACCGGTTCGAATCCGGTCCGCGCCTTTGGTCTCTCCAGAAACCGTTCTCCACGGGGAACGCCGATCGAACGTTCCCCATCTGCCGGGGTTCTCCCATGAGTCTTCAGGGTGCACGCGTCTGGTTGGTGACCCGCGGCAGTGGCCGTGCCGGCTACTATCAGGCTGATCTTCTCGATGCCCTCCAGAAAGCGGGCGCTGCCTCGGTCGATGTGCTCGATTTCGGTGCCCTGTTCCGGTCGGCGGCCGTCGAGCTGGGTAGCCGTGCGACCGACTGGGTGGAAACCACGGCAGGTCGCCTGCTCAAGAGCTTGAGTGTCCGGCGGTTGTTCGGTCACCAACAAGAGCCTGCTCCGCCCCCAGAAGGGGAAAGCACGCAGGACCAGGAGGGCCAAGAGGTACCCGACCTGATCGTGGTAGACGACCCGACGCTGTTTCTGCCCCTGCGGATGCTTCCCGCCTATCGCCAGCAGACCGCGTTGACGGTGGCCCTGGTGGATGATTTCCAGGCCGATTCGCGATGGCGCAAGAGCTCGCCTCACGCCTTCATCTTGCCCCACGAGACCTTCCGTGCCCTCAATGTTCCTGCGGACAGCCTGGTGCCGGTTCGGTTGGCGGGTCCTCCGTTGGCGACCGGGTTTGTCTCTTCGACCAGCCTCGCCCAGGCCAGGGCTCTGCTGCAGATCGAGCTGGGATCGCCGGTGGTGCTGGTTTCGGCGGAGGGGTGTGACCTCGGCCTTTTGGAGAAGATCATCTTCCAGCTCACCCTGGTGGATGGTCCACCGGTCGTGCTGTTCGACTATGGGTCCAACGAGCAGGTGGCCCAGCTGCTTCGGAGTGTGGCGGCGAGCTACAACCTGCAGGCCCGGATGTTTTCCAGCATCAGCGACCGGGGATTGACCTATGCGGTTGCCGATCTGGTCGTGACCGGGGCCGACGATCCGCAGATCCTGGACATCCTGCTGAGCGAGAGGCCCCTGCTGCTGGTGGGCCCGGAACGCGGTGCATCCAGGGTGCCTTTCTTGGTCGACCAGGGGGTTGTTCTCTGGTGTGAGGACGTGCTGGAGCTTTCCACCAGGCTGGAGAGCTCCCTTCCTCCTCGCAAACCCGCATTCTCTGTGGAGCGGGTGCGGCAGTTGATCGGGGTTCAAGGGACCGCACAAGTGGTCGAGGCACTGGTCGATCTGTACAGCCAGCGAGAGGTCATCCTGCAGCAGACCAGACCACCCGAACCGCCTCGGCCCGAGTCGCCAGCACCAGCCGATGCCAAGACACCGGCGGTGCAGCCGATCCAGTTCGAGACCATCGGCGCTCCTCCCTCGGATGCTTCGACCCCGGCCACCTACCCGCCGATCACCGCGGTAGAGGCCAAAGATCAGATGGCTGCGCTGATCCTCAAGGAGCGAGAGGCCGAGCGTTCTTTGAGCCTGGCGGTGAGGGAGCGAGACCGGTGGCTGGACCGCCTGGAGATGGCGCGCGAAGCCCAGGATGTAGAGCTGGTCAGAGCGGGGGAGCAGCGGCTGACCCTGGCCCGTGAGCAGGTGGACCGACTCGATGCCCAGCTGGAGACCATCCGTCGTTCCAAAGAGAAGCTCAAGCAGCGGGTGAGTCGGCCCAGTGGCGCCCCTCTCCCCGGGACCGGCGGTTCTGGCCCAGCAGAACCGAGGGAATCCGCCACGACTACCTCCATGGAGGAGCGCTTTCGTAAGATGGAGGTGGAGCGGGATCTTGCCAGACTGCGCCAGAGATTGCGCGAGGAGGGCAACCAGTAGCCCATTGGGGGCACCACTCCCGTATCTTCCAACGCTCTCGACTGAGACTGGGAACTCGGGTGTACCGCAAGCTGCTACTGAAATTCCTTGTCAGCCTGGGAATTGCCGCTTTCTTTCTGTGGCTGACGATCACCCACATGGCCCGAGGGATCGAGCAGGAGAGCCAGGCCGACTTCTGGACCTCCATCTTGCAGGCCATTCGGGGACTGTCCCCCGGTACCCTCGCTCTCTACTGCCTGCTATTTCTGACCCTTCACGTGCTTCGTATCTGGCGCTGGCAGTTTCTGATCAAGCCGCTGGGCGAGCGGGATGGGCGCAAGATCTTCCGGATCTGTGCCGTCGGATTCGCCGCCATCGTCATCATGCCGCTGCGCCTGGGGGAGATGGTTCGACCCTTCATGCTGGCCAGGGAGAGCCGGGTGCCGATGATCGCCGCCCTCGGTACGGCGGTGGTGGAACGGGTGCTCGACGGATTGCTGATCACCGGGCTGATGTTTCTCTGTCTGGCCACCTACGGCGGTGATCGCGCCACCGGCTTTGTCACGACCGCGGCCTATATCTCGCTGGCCATCTTCTCGGGCGCCCTTCTCATGCTGATACTGGCCGCCTCTCGCCATCATTGGACGGTGGGTCTGTTGAACAAGACCGTCGGGCGGATCGCGCCGCGGCTCACCTGGAAAGTGCTCTACCTGGTCGATAGCTTTTTGGACGGGGTCAGGGCGCTGCGCAAGGAGAGGGCGCTGCAGCGTTTTCTGATCGTCACCGCCCTGTACTGGGGCATCAACGGCCTGAGCATCGCCGTGCTGGCGCGTGGGTTCGGCTTCGAGGCCACGGTCTGGCAGGGATTCACCCTGCTCGCCATCCTGGTCATCGGCATCATGATCCCGGCTGGTCCGGGGTTCGTGGGGAACTTCCAGTTCTTCTTGAGCCAGGGCCTGCTCTTGTTCTTCTCCGCCGAGACGGTCGCGCAAGCCGGCTTGGCCTTCGGGCTCACCATGAACGTCGTGCAGTTCATCATCCAGGTCGGGTTCGGGGTGCCTTTCTTCTTCCTGTCGTCACTTGGGGTCAGAAAGCTGGTGGAGTCGGGCTGGGTTCGCAAGTCGCACGACGCGATGGCCCCCGGCTCTCCCAAGACCGATGTCTGACGGCCGTCACCGCGCCCGGCACCGATCCCGCCGTTCACCCGTTCCAGGGGGCGATTCAGACCGGGCCGCAAGCCACCAGAGGTTGTGGATCAGGCGGCTGCGCGCTGAGAACGATCTCCCCCAACCCAGCTCTTTTCCCGGCTGCTGGCCGATTTCGCTCGAAGCGCTTGACGGCGGCTGCGTCGCCTCTCGAGATCCGCCAACTTCTTCTGGATCCTGCACTTCCGGCTATAGACCGCTCCCACGCTGGTTCCCATGATCCGGGCGATGTCCGAGGCGGGCAGCTGTCGCTCGTAGCAAAGCTGCACGAAGCGCCGGTCCTCAAAGCTCAGCTGCGCCAGCAGGTCCGCCAGGATCTCCTCCGCTTCCCGCCGCAGCAGCAGCTCTTCCGGGCCTTCGCGAGGATCGGGGATGTCCGCCAGTCCCTGTACACCGCCCACCTCGTCTGGCGAGACGAACAACCTGCATCTCCGGAAATGGTCGATGGCCAGGTTGCGGGCGACGACCTCGAGCCAGTGGTTGAGGCTGCTTTTTCCGTGAAACTTCTTCAACCGGGCGAATCCGTCATCCATCAGGCGGACTACCAGGTCCGCCTGGATCTCACAGACCAGGTCGTCACTCGCATGACGGCCGTTGTTTCCCACAACTGTCCGGATGGCGAAGCGCACCGACCGTTCGAACCGATCCAAAAAGGTGGCCCAGGCGTCGGGCTGAAGGGCCAGGCAGCCCTTCAGCAGTTCGCAATCGCGGTTGGAGATGTTCTTGCCTCTGGTCATGATCGTCCTGCTGGTCCGTTCCCATTCGAGTTAGAGGCCAGCGGGCCGATTCGGTTCCCGTTGGTGGAAAGCCAAGACGGGGTTCTCTGTGGTCCGCGGAGAGTTAACTGTATGATATTTCAGATTATTTGTTGGTTTTCGCTCTTTCGGCTTCCAGCGCCGACCAAGTGGGGGTGGAGGATCTCGTTCAGTGTTCATCGGAGTGATCGAGATCTCGCCAGACAGGATCCTTGTGAGGGCGTGATCTTTCGGGGGTTTTCGGTGATACTCAATAAAATCAAGCAGTTGCAATAGTTCTACCAATACTGAACCCTCCGGGGGAGGCAAAAAAGTACCCAAACCCCTGATTCCAGGCCGGCTAACGGGCTGTTTTTCGCTTGACACTGCAGATCGGCCTTCGTAGACTCGCCGGCGTCAGGAAGATTTCTTGCAAATCCTCGGTCCGGCGTGGACAAGAGGGGTTTGTGTGTCTGTCAACGTGTGAGGAGGATGACGATGACCAAGGCGGAACTCATCGATGCCGTGAAGGCGGCAGGCCCGGACAAGATGACGAAGAAGGACACGGCGGCAATCGTGGAGGCGGTGTTCGATACCCTTCGTGGCGCCATTACCAAGGATGGTCGGTTCAGCTATCCCGGTTTTGGTACGTTCACGGTGAAGCACCGTAAGGCTCGCGATGGGCGCAATCCCCGCACGGGTGCCCCCATCCAGATTCCTGAGAGCAAGACCGTCAGCTTCAAGCCTGCTCCGGCCTTCAGGGAAGCCCTGTAGCGAAGCAGACAGCGCCGATCGGAAAAGCCGTTGCCACCGAAGGGTAGCAACGGCTTTTCTTTTGGTGCCTTCGAGGGACGCGGGCGATCGCTCCTGCCCCGTTCGAGGGGAGGTGGTCAACGGCTTTTCTTTTGGTGCCTTCGAGGGACGCCACCTCGTTGTTGGGCTGGTTGACTGAGGGATGGGGAGGTTGCTACTGTTCGAGCCATGGGCGGGACGGGCTCCTGGCAACAGGGGTGGTGAAGGACAATCCGCCTGGTGCAAGGTGCGATGCGAATCGGGCAATCTCATAGCAGCCGCTGGATCGTTGGCTGTTTCGAGACCGGGGAGCGGCTTCCTGAGGCCTTGATCGAGCTATGTCGGCGGCAGCAGGTGAAGGCAGCCCAGTTGACCGGGCAAGGCATCCTCTCGTCGGTGGTGCTGGACGTCTATGACCTGAACCGGCAGGGTTACGCCAGCGCCTTTTCCTCCGAGGGCTCCTTCGAGCTGCTGCTGTTGGGGGGCAACGTCTCCATGATGGGCTCCCAGCACATCTTGAACCTGCACGCCGTGATCGGCCTGCACGAGCACGGCCAGAATCGGGTCGTAGGGGGGCAGATCCGGGAGGCCACGGTCCACTGGGTGGAGTTCGCCATCCAGGCTTTTGACGACCTGGTGCTGGAACGGTCTCTGGATGTCACTTCCAGGCTGCCGGTCTGGAAGGAGCTGGAGCAACCTCTGCTGGGCTTGCAGGCCGCACCCGAAACGGTGACTTGGCCGGAAAGCCCCCCGCTCCAGACCGACAGAAGCGACAGCCCGCCTGTCCCTTCGGCGCCGCCCCAGGGCAGCGGCCGGAAATCCAACAGGACCAGAGCGGCGGCAGCCGACCCCCCGAAAACCGCCAAGCCGCAATCGGCCGCTCCCAAGCTGGCCAGCAAGGAGCAGTGGCAACAAGCAGCTCAGCAGTCCCAGGAGATCCTGGAACGCAAGAAGAGCCACCTCGAGGACGTGGACTGGGAAAGCTACGTCGAGATCGAGCTGGAGCCAGGTGACATCATCCTCCATCCCAAGCTGGGCGAGTGCAAGGTCGTCAAGGTGGAGGACGACACCGGGGCCTGGATCCGCATCAACAAGTCCAACCGCATCTCCAAGCTGGCGCTCAGCATGATCAAGCTGGAGCGAGTAGGGGAGCGCGATGGGGTGAGGATCTTCCGGATCGCCGGGGGCTCATGAACTGCTGACAAGACGGTAGAACGGGATGGGGCATCGAGACAAGTCCACCGACACCGCCGGGGTTTCACCCGCGATCCTCTGGCAGCGCATCGAGGCCATGGCTCACAGACCGGCCAGCAGCCTGGTTCCTCCAGATCTGGCTCCTCTGCTCCGGCCCGCCGCCGTCCTGATCCCGTTCTACTTGGAGGAAGACCGCCCCTATCTGCTGTTCACCAAGCGTTCCCAGAATCTGCCCACCCACCGCGGTGAGATCAGTTTTCCCGGTGGAGGCCGGCGGGAAGGGGATCCGGACCTCCTCGCCACCGCCCTGCGCGAGACCCGTGAGGAGCTGGGGATCGACCCGGCCACCGTCCGGGTGATCGGCCTGTTCGACGAGGTCCCCAGCATCGCGGGGTATCGCGTCACCCCCTATGTGGCCCACATCCCCCCGCCGCCCGTGCCGGCCATCGACCCCTCCGAGGTGGAAGAGGTCATCGAGGTGGAGGTCGTCCGGCTGCTCGACGAGCGGATCCACCGCGTGGAGCGGTGGAAGCGGTTCGGGCAGGAGTTTCCGATCCATTTCTTTTCCTACGATCGACACCTGATCTGGGGCCTGACCGGCGGTCTCGTGCACCGCCTGGTCGGCTGGCTCAAGGGCCAGCAGCCCGAGGTGCCGGGCACCACCGGGGGTTAGCGCCATGCATGCCATTGGCGGCAAGAGGGTGTTGCTGGGGGTCTGCGGCGGCATCGCCGCCTACAAGATCCCGGCCCTGGTACGCGAGCTGGTCAAGCGCGGTGCCGATGTGCGCGTGGTCATGACCGCTTGCGCCACCCGTTTCATCGGACCGGCGACGCTTCAGGCCGTCTCGGGACATCCGGTTGGGCTGGACCTGTTCGAGCCCCACCAGGAGGGCCAGATCAGCCATATCGAGCTGGCGCGTTGGCCTGACGCCGTGCTGGTCGCTCCGGCCACGGCCAACCTGATCGGCCGGCTGGCCAACGGGCTGGCGGACGATCTGCTGACCACCTTGCTCCTGGCCACCACGGCACCCGTCCTGGTGGCTCCTTCCATGAACAGCAAGATGCTCGAGCATCCCATGGTGCAGGCCAACCTGAAGCGGCTGGCCGCCATCCCCTCCCTCTCCGTCATCGCCCCCGACGTCGGGGAGCTGGCCTGCCAGGAGACGGGCCCCGGCCGCCTTCCCGACCCGGACCAGCTCGTCGAGGCCCTGGCCCGCGCCATGAGCCCCAGCCCGCTGTCTGGCCGCCGGGTGCTGGTCACTCTGGGAGCCACTCGCGAATGGCTGGACGAGGTCCGCTTTCTGTCCAACGCCTCCAGCGGCAGGATGGGGTTCACCATGTGCCGGTCCGCTCGCCGCCTGGGCGCCGAGGTGACCGCCATCGTCGGTGCGGTAGACGTGGCCCCTCCCTCGGGGATCGCGGTGATCCGCGTCGAGTCCGCCCTGGAGATGGAGCGGGAGGTGAACAACCGGATCGGTGAGGCCGACATCGCGGTGTTCGTGGCGGCCGTCTCCGATGTCCGACCCCTCCAGAGGTACGAGGGCAAGATCCCGAAAGACGATCTGCCCGACACTGTCCCACTGGTCGAAAATCCCGATATCCTGGCCACCGTGGCCCACCTGGAGTCCCATCCCTTCTGCATCGGGTTCGCCGCGGAGACCTCCTCTCTCGAGGACCGCACCATGGCCAAATGCGCCGCCAAGGGGTGCGAGCTGATGGTTGGCAACCATGTCGGCGGCGGCGCGGTCTTCGGCAAGGAGCAGACCCAGGTCGTGGTGGTGGACTCCAACCACCTGTACGCCCGGCTGGGCCCGGCGGACAAGGAGACCGTGGCCGCGGACGTCTGGAACATCGCGGTCGAGCTTTTCCAGCGTTGGCAAAGGTCCAAGGCAACCACAGCGGAAGGACAACCCGATGCCTGAGCCTCCCTACGGTCCTGTCCCACTCCCGCCCGGGCTTGCCGACCTCATGGAACAACTCGGCCAGGCCCTCCGATGGCAGGCCGAGCTCGGCGCTGCAGGGATAGCCGTCGCTCCCCCGACCGCCGCTCCTGCTGGGAGGGACGGTCTGGAGAGGCCCGCGCTCCCCGCTTGGCCGGTCGCCGCTGCTGGCTCGTCGTCGTCCGCTGACGTCCAGTCAGAAGACAGGCCCCGACCCCCTGTCCGGCCGGTCGCCGAGGCGGGCTCACCGTCACTTGCCCCCGATCCAGGGGACAAACGACAGGGGATCCCCGGCCAGACAGCCGCAGGGGCCGGAACGCCTGGAGCAGGCGGATCGACCCGGTCCGCTCCACCGGAATCGGATTTGACGCCGGGTCTGCCCGCGTCCCTTCCGCCAGCCAGACCGCGACAGCCCGAACGGGAGTTTTTAGTGGCACGCTCCGGAACCGCCAGAACGATGGTCCTGGCACCCGATCCCATTGCCGAGGCAGGTGGGCCTGACCACCTCCTGCACCTGGTCCAGGAGGACCTGGGGGATTGCCGGCGCTGCAAGCTGTCCGAGGGGCGGAACCACATCGTCTTCGGCGAGGGAGACCCTCAGGCCAGGCTGGTGTTCGTGGGGGAGGCCCCCGGTGGAGAAGAGGACCGGAAAGGTCGGCCTTTCGTGGGATCCGCCGGGCAACTGCTCACCAAGATGATCGGTGCCATGGGGCTCCATCGCGACCAGGTCTACATCTGCAACGTCATCAAGTGTCGGCCGCCAAACAACCGGGATCCGGAGATGGACGAGGTCGTCGCCTGTGAGCCTTTTCTGATCCGGCAGCTGGAGGTGATCCGGCCGGAGGTGATCATCGCAATGGGGCGGGTGGCGGCACAGACCCTGCTACGGGTGAAAACCCCCATCACCCGCTTGCGTGGGCGATGGACCCGATATCACGGCATCCGGTTGATGCCGACCTTCCACCCCGCCTATCTGCTGAGGAACCCTCAGGCCAAGCGGGAGGTCTGGGCCGATCTCAAGCAGGTCATGGCGGAGCTGGACCTGGCTGTCCCTCCCCGGCAACGCTAGCGTTTCTGGCCACCGATGGTCCTGGGCCCGGTCCATCAGATTCATTCAGCCGAGGTGCTGCTGCGGCGGCCAGTCTGTCACCAGGCGGCCGATCGGGACCACAGGCAGGCACCCGGAGGCACTATTTCCGGATGAAGGGGCAAGCGCGGTATACTGGCGGGCGATGAAAACGACCCTGCCCGCCATGACCTGCCTGTTCTTCGCAGCGCTACTCTCGTCGACCGCAGCTTGCCACCAGGAAGGGACGACGCCCCTGCGCCATCGCACCCTGTCTTCAGGTGCCGGATCGCCTCCGGTCGAGGAGTCCGTCGCCGATTTCGATCGGGGAGACCGGCTGTCGACCTCCCTAGACCGCCCATCCATCCTCGCCTTTGAACGCTTGGCCCCCTGCCGCTCCTCGTTTATTGCCTATCCCTTTCCCTTTCTGCCCGACGAGCGTTCCGACCAGAGCGTATCCATCGGCACGGTGACCGAGGGTTTCCTGGTCAATGCCGCCGAGCTGTTTCTGCCGGCTCCGCACATCCGGGTTTGTCAGCGGCAGCTGTTTCGGAACCTGCGGTTCACCACCGACGAGATGCTCTCTCTGCTGTTCGATGCGGCCCGGGCGGTCGAGGAGCAATTCGCCGGGTCCACCCTCTGGCTGGGGAACCTGAGCCGCCGAGGGGGCGGAGACATCCCCTACTCGGTGAGCCACAACTCGGGGCGGGATGCCGATCTGGCCTACTACTTCTGCGACGAGCAGGGCGTTGCCCTCGATCCTCCCGACCTGCTCACCGTGGGGCCGGACCTGCGCGCCAGTGACCTCGACCGGGTCTACCTGTTCGATGTGCCGAGAAACTGGGCGTTGGTGCGAGCACTGCTGAGCCATCCCCAGGTGCAGGTGCAGTTTCTCTTCACGGCCAACCACCTGAAGAGGGCGCTGCTCGCTCACGCGGCACTGCAGGGAGAGCCCCCACAGCTGCTGGAGCGGGCCAGCACGGTCATGCTCCAGCCTGGCCGGACCAACCCCCACGACGACCACCTGCACATCCGGATCTACTGCAGCCAGGAGGATATCGGTGGGGGGTGCGTGAACATCGGCCGTGTGCATCCCTGGGTCGAAACCTATCCCCAGGCGCGCTCGCGCCGGATCGCCCAGGTGCACCGGTTTCTCGATCATGACGATCCCGCGGTCCGGGCGGCGGCAGTCGCTCGATTGACGCTGCTGGACTCGCGGGACGACCTGGGGCGGATCACCCGGCTCTTGAGGGACCGCAGCAGCCTGGTGCGGATCGAGGTTCTGCGTGCCATTCAGGAGATGGGGGGGCAGGCCGATGTGGACCCGGTCATCGAGCGGTTTCACCAGGAGGTCGATCCTGCGGTTCTGATCGCTGCCCTGTCGACGCTGGGGAAGCTGAGGGGTCAGCGGGCGGAGGAGTTTCTGATCGAGTTGTTGTCCCGGCCGGAACGGGTGGTCCTTCCGGAGGGCGAGGTGGATCTGCGGGCGTTGGCGGTCGATGCGCTGGCCGAGCGGCGGTCGTCGGGCGCGGTGGAAGCGCTGATCGGGCTGTTGGCAAGCGACGATCCCTACCTGAGGGCCCGTGTGATCTGGGCGCTGGAGCGGATCACCAACCGGCGGTTGGGGCATGACTGGGAGGACTACCGGCAGGAGGGACAGGTCCGCCGGGACGGTCTGCAGCAATGGCGGGACTGGTTTCTGGTAGACGGCGGACAGCCTCCAGACCGCTGGTTGGCTGAGGGGTTTGGCCGGCAGGGGTATCCGGTGTCGGGGCCCGAGGGCACCCGCCTGGGCTTTTTGGTGAAGGCGATCGACGCCCCCTTGCCGTTTCTGGGCTACAACGCCCAGCGGCTCCTGATGGATCTGACCCGCACAGACAGCCCGAGCCTGATGTGGAGCCGGGGCGATGCGAGCTGGTACTGGCAGCGATTGACCTCGGCCTTGCCGTGACCGGCTGCTGGTCCACCAAGGACCTCTGTCGGGAGCTCAGGGGTCGACCTGTTCTTCCGGCGCCTCGACGGTACCGCCCAGAAGCCGCACGATCTCCTCGTGACTGCGACGCATGTACCCGCTCTCGGCGACCATGACCTCCACCGCCATCAGGTTGTCGGACAGGGGGCGGAGCCGGTCGAAGGCGAGGCCCGTCAGCGAGCGGACGCGCCATACTCCGTCCTCTTCTTCGACCAGTTCGAACTGCTGTTGAGCCTTGGTGGTGACGGTGGCCTGCCGGCCGTCTTCGTCAACGGTGATGTCGTCGATGGCGCTGCCCAGCCGTAGCGCCTCGTCCCCCACCAGGTTTTCCAGCCGGACCATGGCCTGGAAGAGCCCTTGCGGATCGCTGGCGATCTCCAACAGGAAAAGGGCCGTGCGGTCGCGGGCCTCCACCTGGTCGCTGGGGGACAGGTTGTTGATGGAGACAGCGAGGATGTTCAGGTCGGTCCAGGCGTCCCGGAACACCTGCTGGGTTTCCTGGGCAAGACAGGGCCACAGCGCAGCCGAGTTGCCGGCCAGAAGAGCGTCCCGGAAGGCCAAATACCCGCCCTCGGGTTCGGTCAGCGGGGCTTCCTGCTTGCATGCCGACAGTCCGGCGTTCAGCAACGCCAACAGCAGCGCGAACCCGACCGGGCACCAAACGGCCAGTGGCGCCCGGTGGCCGGCACCCCTGGTTCGTCGCCGACAGAGGTTGCCGGAAAACCTGGCGCTGCAAGAAGGATCGGTACAGGTTGGGTGGTGGATCGGTTTCATCGCAACCTGATCTGGAAGGGGTAGATCACCGGGAGCGACAGCTCGTTGTGCTCCGCGAACTGCATGGAGCGGAAGGTACGGACCAGGCAGGTGCGGAGATCCTCGGAGTAGGTTCCGCCTTCCAGGCCGACTCCCACCGGCCGGCCATCGGGCCGAATGGTGAAGCGGATGGCGAGTCGCTCCCCCATTCCGAAGCGAGGATTGGTACGGATCTCGGTCCGGAAGCAATCCTGGATCTCTCCTCCGTACTGGGCGATGGTGGCGTTGATGTCGTCTGCGGTCAGGCGACGGCCTCCGCTTTCCTGAGTGAAGTCGATGGTCCCCAGGTTGTAGGGATCGTAGGCCTCTTCCTGGTCGCTACCGGGTTGCCCGTTGGTTTGCTGGGTGGTGGAGGAACGGCGGCGACGTCTGACCGGCTGGGCGGGGATCTCCTCCTCGAAGTTGAACAGACTGGCCATCAGGACGGGATCGGCGGCGATGCCGACATAGCTCTGGTTCGGCGGAGCGAGCCGGGCGTCGAGGCGGGAGAACAGGGTCTCGAACAGGATGGGTTGAGGCTTGGCCCGCATGTACTCGATGTAGTAGCCGTACATGCCGAGGATGCCGAGAAGGCCGATCAGCGCGGTGATCAATCCGGTGGCGCTGGCACGCTTGACCTTTTTCTGGACCTCGGCGCGCCGCAACGCCTCGCGATGCCGGCGTTCCTCGCGGACAGGGATGTACTCGGCCACGAACTCGGTGAACTCGCTGGTCTCTCCCAACAGACCACTTTCCATCGTCTCCAGGTTGCGGATCTGGCTGTACTCGTCGATGGAGTCGTTGAGCAGCTGCTCCCGTACCTGCTCACAGTTATAAGGACCGTAGTCGAACCCGTCGCGGTGGATCAGCCACACCAACGGATCCTCCCCGTCCTCGGGGGCGGGTGGGAGGTCGGAGACCGGCAGCAGCCCGACCGGAGCGGCCTGTCCCCCAGTCGAAGGCGCCAGACCGAAGCCCTCCGCCAGAGCAGCGGTGCCGGCCTTCAGGGCAGCCGGGCTGATGATCTGGCTTTCTCCCGTCCGTTCCAGGATGATCTGGTCGCGCAGGTCCTCCAAGGCATTGCCCAGGACGTCCAGGAAGAGGCCTGCGGTTTCCGGTCGCTCGGCGGCCTTGGGGGAGAGAGCGGCCGTCAACAGCTCCTTCAGGCTCTCCGGGATCCGCCGAAAAACCCGCGCGGCCAGATCCTCCGCCTGGTCCAGGGTCGGATACCGGGAGGCCAACAGGCTGATCGTGATCATGGCCAGGCTGAAGATATCGCTGGACAGGGTGGCCGCATCCGGGTCGTGGCGAACTTCCGGTGCGATGAAAGGGGAATCCGCCAGCGCACCCCGACCGGTTTGGTGCAAGGCCTGCTCGACCAGCCAGCCGAAGCCGAGATTGGCGAGGCAGACTCTTCCCTTCCTCTCGACGTAGATGTTCTGGGGGGTGACCACCGCGTGCGGGATCTCGCGATGAACCACGGTGAGTGCCTGAGCCACCGGGGTGACCAGGCTCAGGGCGGTCCGAGGGGAGAACCTGGTGTTGCCGGCCTGCTTCCGTTCGATGGCGTGTCGCAGGGTCTGGCCGCGGACGTATTGCAGGACCAGGAAGGGACAATCGGCGTGCAAACCGAAGGCCAGTAGCCGGCTGAGGTGGCGGTGCTGGCAGCGCATGGCCGCTTCGAGGGTGGAGCCGAACCGCTCGAAGTGCGGCTGCAGGGAGGTGTGCAAGAGCTTGAGGGTCACCGGCTCCAAGTCAGGCTGGTCGGCAGGTGTCACCAAGAAGGAGCGAGCGATCTCGCTCTGCCCGATCTGTTCCTGGATTTCCCAGTCGCCGCCGACCCGGGTGCCCTTTTGCAGCAGGTCGGGGCAGGCGACGCCGTTCGGAAGCGGCGGGGGCAGCTGAGTTCGGGGCTTGGAAAGCATAAGACGCGATCCTACTCGCTGGTTGCGATCGGCTCGTCAACCAGCTCGATGGTCCAGCGATCGGCCGTCCGGTCCAGCCGTACCTCGGTCTGGTCACCGAAGACCGAGTGGACCTGGACCACGGCGTGATCCTCGGTGCGTTCGATCGTTTCGAGCCGCTCGACCTCGACAGTAGCGGGGGTCCACACGCGAAACAGGCCC
This sequence comes from Bradymonadales bacterium, assembly GCA_016931535.1. Classification (GTDB taxonomy): domain Bacteria; phylum Myxococcota_A; class Bradymonadia; order JAFGEP01; family JAFGEP01; genus JAFGEP01. Next base: position 52,515 of record JAFGEP010000097.1, on the reverse strand, counting down.
GCCAACAGGTCGGTCTCCGGAGTGATGGGGGTGGGGTTGCCCAGCGCCTCCTGCCGTTGTTGGGTGTTGTCGGCCAGAAACTGGCGGGTACGAGGGCCGAGAAACTCGCGGGCGGTGGTATGATCCCCGAGGTTGAGCGCCGAGAGCAGTGCCTGCAGCGCGTACTCCGGGTTGTTTGATGACCAGGGATCCTCGCGAGCACAAAAGGCCATCGTCAGACAGAGGACAGCCAGCAGCGATGCGAAGCGAAGGCGGAACACCCGGATACCCCGTGATCAACGACTCGTTCAGCATCTCAGGGTACACCAACCGGGCGGCGCTGTCAGCAGCGAGCGTATGGGGGGCGCCCGGACTACAGGGGCAGAAAGATGTCGTTTGCCTTGGAGAGGCGCGGGATTGAACGGGATACCGGTTGTCTTGGACCAAGGGAGCAAAGGTAAAGGGTCGCCGACCGAGGGGCAACAAAAAAACGGGAGGGTGGATTGGGGGTTTCGCTGGTCGGGCGGTCGGCCTACAATTCGAGGTAGCCCGGGTGGTGACGGGGATCACGATGTAGGGGGGGGAGAACGAAGCGCGGCTGCAAGGAGGGACGCGATGTGGGAGATGACGCGGGAGCTGGCGGGTGAGCTGGGGTTGAAGGAGGAGGAGGGGGGGTGGGTGCCCGAGGAGGGGGTGGAGGTGACGGTGTTGCTGGATGGAGGGGTATCGGGTCCGGTGTCGTTGCGTCCGGTGGGTCGACTGGTGCCGCATGGGGAGGACTGGGTGGTGTCGATCGAGGATCGAGCCGAGCGGATCTGGGTGCGAGGGGGATCGATCTTGTTGATCAGCGGGAAAAGGCAGGTACCATCAGGGCGGGACAAGCGCGCCGGTTTTGCGTAGTGGCGAATTTCCACAGTTATCAAGCACTTCTCGATTTGTCAAACAGTTTCGAAAAAAAGGGTTGACGGCGGGAACGAGGGGGGGTATAAACCTGGACCGTAGGGTTGATGACGACCTTTGGTTCGGCACCGACACCGGTCGAGTGCCGGGGGGGTAGTATCCTCATCGTTTCGGCGGTGGGGATGTTCTTTCCCGGTCGACCGAGCAGGTAGCCGCATCGGGCGCTTGCGCCGGGTGTGGCGAAAGGGTGGTCCAAAGCTTGCTTTGGGCTGTCTTCCGGTTCGGTTTCCGCATGGTAGGTGCAGGGCGTGCTTGCACGCGTTGCGCCGGCCGCGCCGAGCGGTTTACCGTTCAGTGCGGTTCCCATACGGTCGAGCGGTGGACGTGGGAAACCTCAAAGGGGTTGAGTGAGCTTATCAAGTTCACTCCAGGCCCGACCGGATCGAAACCCTGGAGTGCCGGGGCCAGGCGGTTGGTTGCTGTCGCGAGACAGGAACGGCCGTTTGGTGGGAAGCACAGGAGGGGAGGGCGAAAGTCCAACGGTCGAGCGGGACCACCTCAGAGGGGGAGAAGGTCAGGAGAGCATCGGCTCCGCTGCGTAGTAACGCACGCGGCGTGAGAACGGACTCTCAGCCGGAGCAAGACTCTGAAGTCGAGGCTCTTGCCTGCTTCTCTCTGCTTCGGACGGCCTTTCCAAATGTCGAGTTGGACCTCTTGGACCGCGGTGCATCAACGCCTTGCAGGCTGTTCCTGCCGCTCGCTGTGCTGTTCGCGTTCGCTTCGGCGATGCGAGCGAATCAGCTGATGTAGGATGCAACTTGCGGGTAGTACCGGGGAAAGAGCGGTTTCGGCCCGACAGGAAGATCGGCTATTCCGTTGCACGAAAGGGCAGGGGTTGGCCAGCAGGACAGGTTCTCCTGGAATGTTGGTCGGCCAGTCCAACGGCAAGAGAGTACAGGGCATCGTGAGATGCCACGGCTGGCCGAGAGGGAAAAGCTCTGAAGGCCAAAATCCTATGGGCGGATGTGGCACGAAACAAGGCCACAAGGTCCAGGCGGGAACAAACCGCTGAGAGGGTGAGAAACCCTGTGAGCGGACGGCGTCGACGAGGCAAACCGACGCGTGGAAGATCGCCCGGACTGATTTCGCCGAAAGGAGCCGAACCCCAAGGAAGGTATCGTCGTCTGCGTCGGCACCACTCCGACTGCAGTCTGTCCTCGTGACTGACTTCATCGGAGAGCTCGAAGGGGTAGTTTCTATTCACTCCGAGCGCTGGTTGCAGCCCCCGACCCCGCCTCGGGACCGTGGCTTCGGCCACCCCTCGGGCGAGACTCGGGTCGCGCAGCGACGATTGGCCGCTGCTGTCATACTCTGAAGTGGCGTCCAAGGACATGGGAGGTCGACCGCCGGTGTTGCTTGCAACTCGGCGATCAACTCGGACACTGGAAGACCTCAAAGCTGGGCCCGGTCACCTGGGATAAACAGCAAAGAGGGAGGACTCAACCAATACGGTCCTACAGTGCTCGAGCCCACCTCCGAAGTCCAGGTAAACCACGCGAGAGGACCCTCTGGAACCGGCGACGGATCCAGAGGACCAGCAGTGCGCGATCCCTTCGAAGGGGAAACCGAACCTCTCGTCACCAACCCTACACTTTTTTCTTGACCTCCCCACCGCTCATGCTCCATTCCAACCCCAGGCATCCTACGCCCGGCTGGCACCCCACGAGCTCGCCCGCCCGGCCACAACCCGACCCGATGGACCACTTCATGCCCCCATCACGCACCAGGCGCTTCACCTCCCACTCCTCCCAACAAACACAATCCGTGGCCGCCTGCCTGGCCAGCGTACTCCAGTCCGGCGACCTGGTCGGGCTACAGGGCGACCTCGGCGCCGGGAAAACCACCTTCACCCGCGGGCTGGTCGCCGCTTTGCCCTCCGGCACGCCCACCATGGTCTCCAGCCCCTCCTTCGCCATCACCAACCTCTACCACTGCCAACCCCCGGTCTGCCACCTCGACTTCTACCGCCTCGATGGACTCGATGACCTGGAAGGCACCGGCTACTGGGACCTCCTCGACGATGGCCGCTACATCCTGGTCGTCGAGTGGTCCGACCGCATCCCCCAGGCCTTTCACTCCCACTCCTGGTCCGTGCGGCTCACCATCCTCTCCGACTCGGAACGGCTGATCGAGATCGAGGCTCCCGCCGATCGCATCGGACAACTCCTGCTGCCCGATGTCTGTGAACACCCCCCCTCCGGTTCGGAGTGAGCGGCCCGACATGACCGACCTCATCACCGCCATCCTCTCTCTGCCCAGTCCGTTAGTCTGGTTGATCCTGGCGTTGGCCGCAGGGATCGAGTACGTGATCCCCCCCTTTCCCGGAGACGTGATCGTGTTGGGGGGAGGGATCCTGACCGGCAGTAAAGGGGTGCAGGCCTTCCCCGTCTTTTTGGCGGTCACCCTGGGCAGCGTTTGGGGTGCCGCATTGGACTTCGAGTTCGGGAGATGGCTGGCGCGCCCCGGCACAGGCCGACTCAAGCGATGGGCCGCCAGGCCTAGGGTGCACCGGGCCGTCGACCGGGTATGCCGGGGCTTCTCCAAGCATGGCGATCTCTACCTGGTCCTCAACCGGTTTCTGCCCGGCATCCGCGCCTTCTTCTTCGTTGCCGCGGGAATGGCGGGGATGGGGCGGCTGCGCACCCTCACGTTGGCTTTCCTGGCCGCCCTGCTGTGGAACGGCCTGCTACTGGCGGTGGGTCTGGCCATCGGCGCCAACCTGGACGCGATCCTCGATTTCGCCCGGACCTACTCCCAGGTAACCTGGTCCGCTCTGGCAGTCGTGATCCTGCTTCTGCTGGTGCGGTTGGTGGTTCGGAGAGGACGGTAGATCTTCTGCTGACCACCCCAACCGGCCACCGGATGCTGGCTGGACGAACGGTGGGTAGAGACCGACCCGAACTGTGCACAGCCTCCGAGCTGCGATACGCTGTGGACCGTGAGCCATCCGAGGCCCGCCATTTGGTGCCCGGCGATAATTTGCCAGCGGGACGGGGCTCGGATATAAACAATCCAGTTCGTGGGCGATCCCCCGTCCGACCACGGACCGATCTGCCCGGCCCGATCGGCTTGTGCGGTAGATGCCCGTTTTTTGCAGACGGGAATGCGGAGAAGACCATTGGCCGAGATGAAGTCCACACCCAAACGAGCTGGCCAGATCAGGACCAGCACCCGCGTCGCCGAGCCGCCGAACGGACCTTTGACGGCGGAAGAGGAACGGGTGGTGCGCATGATCCATGGCCTGAGCGAGGAGGATGACCACGAGCTGGCGTTCGTGAGCGCCTCCGACCCCGAGGTGAACACACGGCTTCAACTGATGGAAGCCATTCTCCTGGCCGAGATGCATGGAGGCGGACCGATGGCAGGACAGCGGGATCTCACCCCCAAGGAGAAGATCCTCAGCCACCTCAAGCGCCTCAAGGACGAATAGCCCCTTTTCCCCGTCGCCTCGTCAATCCTGCTATTGCTGCCGCACCTGGATCGGGTGCTCGAAGAAATGAAAGCTTCGGGGCTGATCGAGATGCTCCCGGTAGGAGCCTTGTATCGACAGGGAGCCGATGATCTCGGTGCCAACCGACGGAACCAGGTGGACGAACAGGTCCGAAAGGGTCCAGAACAAGGTGGACAGTCCGATCCCATCGCCTCGCCCTTCGGGTGACCGCTCCCGATCGGAGCGCGAGTGGACAAGGAGGTGCCGATAAAAGGTCCCACGATCCAGGCTCCCGAAAGGATCTCGTACCGAGAGCCACAGCGCGTGTCCATCACAGCCGTACTGGAAGCTGATTCGACTGGGAAAGGGCAACCGCACCGGCCGATTGCGCGGAAGAGATCGAAAAAGCGGGCGGCCCGCGGCATCCACGGGGGCATCGTAGAAGGCGTTGGTCAACAGCTCGTCGGCTGTCCCACAGGCCGCCTGGATCAACCGTTTGGAACTGGTGAACCCCTCGGCATACCGGGCCAGGGCGGCAAGCGCCTCCTCCTTCTGGCGACTGTCTTGCAGCGTTCGCTCCTGTAGGACCGAACCGTAGGGAAAGAACCGCTCCAGGCTGGCCAGGGCATCCTCCCCCTGACCACGAAAAATCACCTCTCGCTCCTCCCTCACCGGGCTTGAGGAGAGGCTGTGGTCCTGGCCAGCCTGCTCTGCTTTCCTCCGGTCCCTTTCTCGTGGCACACGCCTTTGGATCGCCTCCGGGAGGGGAAGGCCATGACCCGGTCCGGTCGCCTCGCACTGGCGAGCGATGGCGAGCGCGAGCAGGATCCGGAGGGCGAGACCGGGTCGGGACAACGGGATGATGTGGCGCAACAGGCTCCGCTCGATCAGATCCTGGGCGATCCGGGCATCTTGCAGATCACCCACCAGAACAAGGCGTGTGCACCCTGCGAAATCGGCCAGGGTGAGGTAGGCGCGGTAGAACGGGTCGGAACTCGTCAGGTCGGGACAGGCCACCAGGACCACGTCGAAATTCGATCGCATGGCGGTGGACAGCTGTTCGGGCTGCGTCGCGAGCTCGAGATCGAATGCGGCGCTGCGGATGGCGATCACCAGGCGGCGGAGAATCGGTTGGTCAGGAGCCAGCAGAAACGCTCGGGGGCTCACGGCTCTTCCAGCGGGGGCACAACCAGCAGGACCGCCGGAGGGGTCAAGGGAAACGGCTCCACTGCGGTCGGAAGATCGATCTCCCAACCCTCCATGGTCACCATGCCCGGTCGAGTCATGAGCATGGTGCGCTGGGGGGCGTTTGTCGAGCAGCCGGTCTGGAAGCGGCTGACCGAGGTGCTGTCGTAGCTGGAGAAGCCACGGATGCTCTGGTCACCCCGATAGCTCCGGATGACCTCCCCGATCCGCTCCACCAGGGCCGGATCGATCCCCTCCGCAATCGCCACCACCACCGGCATGGGGGCCACGCCGTAGCTGTCCAGTGTCCGCAGTCCGCTCGCACCGGCCTGATCGGCGAAGCCCAGGGTGGCATCGGCACGACCCTGCTCGACCGCCGACAGCGCCGACTCGAAGTTGGCGGTGTACTCGATCCCGCCAAAGAAAGCCTCGGCCGAGATCTCCCCCACCAGGACGGTCCCGGTGATGAAGTCCACCAGGCGAGGGCAGCCTCGGGGGAGAATCAGGGTGCGACCGCGCAGCTCGGACAGGCGGCGAGGGCCGGAAGAGGATACCAGCAGCGCCAGTGGCCCGCTGGTGCCGAAACTGGCCTCCGCAGAAGCCAGGGGGGTGCCGATCCGGTTGGAGGCGAAGTAGGGTCCGTCGACGATGGCCAGGTCGGCGTCAGTCAGGGCGTCGGGGTTGGAGAGGTTCTGACCTTGAACGCGAAGGGACAGCTCGGTCTCCAGGCGGGATGCGAGATTGTCGATGAAACCCGCTCTGGCCACACTGTTCTCGAAGTAGACGCTGGGAGCATAGAAGGCGATGGTGAGCGACTGGGCCGGTTCCTGGCCAAGGGCAGTCGAGGCGGCCGTCAACAACAGACAGGCGACAAGAGCGGCCAACAGGCGCCCGACCTGGTTCGATGGGATGAGGGCTTCCGGGATCAGGAACCCTGGGGGCTGTAGCCGCTGCGGATCGGACCACGATACGACGTGTGGATTATCGGGATTCAAATCCAAACACCTCCTCCTTGATGCGGGCAAACCGGCGCGCCTCGTCGGCAGCCTCGCCGTCCTGCTGGACATAGCGCAGGTAGTGGCGATAGGCGGACTCCGGCTGATCGGCGACCTCATCCAGGTAGATGGCATAGTTGAAGAGGGCGTTGACCGGAGTGCCGGCTTCGGCCAGCTGTTCGAGAATCCGCCCCGCCTCCTGCCGATCACCACTGCTGTAGAGCAGGCAAGCATAGTTGTTGCGGGTGATGGGGTTGTCGGGGACCTGTTCCAGCACGGTCTCGAAGTGCGCCCGGGCGGCGGCGATGTTGTTGCGCTCCAGCTCGGTCCGGGCCAGATGGTCGTGGGCTGAGACCAGAAGCTCGGCGACTAGCCTGGCGTCCCCACCGGTGGGGAGCGCGCGCAGCTGGTCGATCGCTTCCCGGTAATTGCGATCCCGATAGTGGGCATAAGCCAACCAGAGATCGAGGGTGCGCAGGGTATCTCGGGAGGGCAGCCGCGAGCGGCTGTCCGACCGCAACGCGTCCCATCCGCGTCTCGCCTCGCTCAAGGCGCGTTGGGCTCGACCCCAGTTCTGATTGGCCAGCTCCGAGATCCCCAGGGAGAGCTGCAGTCGGACCACATCTTGTGACTCCAGGTGATCGCTGTGGTCCAGCGCCTGGCGAAACTGGTCGGCGGCATCTCCCCAGCGGTTGCGGTCGGCCAACTGGAGGCCTCGTCGCAGGCGGCACAGGGAGACGGCCGCCAGGAATCGGTCATCCGACGAAGCGGCCCGATTGAAGAGCGCAATGGCCCTTTCCCAGTTCTGTTCCTGGGCGGCACCATGTCCCAGCAGCGCAGCGTCACGGGTGTCGAGCTCGGCAGGGTCACTGCTCGCCAGGTCGGCCAGGATCTCTGCGATGTTGGCTGGTTGCCCCTGCTGGAGGGCGAGCTGAGCCTGGACCCGACGGAAACTCAAGGTATCGCGTTGGGGGCCGGTCACGCTATCCAGAGCCAGGGCGGCCGCATCGAGCTGGTCTTGCAGCAGTGCCAGAATGGCCTGGTTCAAGGCGACCTCGGTCGGATGGGTCCCCAGTCCGGCGACCCGGTCCAGGTCGGTTTGCGCCGTGTCGTACCGTTGCTGATCCACGGAGAGTTGGACGCGGTGCAACAGGCTGACGGCCAGCGCCTGCTGGCTGGAAACCCGGTCGGGGTCCAGCTCGATCGCCTGCTCCAACGAGGCGGTCGCCTCGTCTATCCGCCCGAGTGCAACCAGGTCTCGACCCAGGCTCTCATGGAAGGGGGACTCGTCCCCGTCCATCCGGATGGCGTTCTGGTGCAGCTCGACCGCTTGCTGGTATCGCCCCCGGCGGCGCTGGACATCACCAAGCGCCCAGACGAACCACGGCTCTTCAGGGTTCAGCGCGACCGCCCGGTTGAGCGCCTCCTCGGCCTCCGGCAGGCGCCCCAGGTGGGCTTCTGCCTGGCCGAGGCGATACAGGGAAAGCGCGTGGTCCGGTTCCAGGGCGATGGCTCGCGAGAGCGCCTGGCGTCCCTCCTCGTACCGCCTCAGCTCCACCAGGGTGGCGCCTGCATAGTAGTGCCCCTGGTGCAGGTCGGGGCGCAGCCTGGTGACCCGCTGGAAGGAGTCCAACGCCTCGGAGAATCGCCCCAGCTCGAAGTAGGACTTGCCCATGTTGAACCACAGGCGGACGTTTTCGGGGTCTCTTTCCACGACGTAGCTGTAGACGTTGATGGCTCGCTCATGGTCGGCCGAGGCGAAGTAGACGTCGCCGATGTTGATCCGGGCCGTCAGGTTGTCGGGAGCCAGATCGATGACAGTCCGGAACTCGGCCAGCGCCAGCTCGTACTGCTCGGTCCGCAGGTAGGCGTTACCCAGGGCGCCGTGCGTCGCCGCGTCCGCCGGCTGGTCCACCAGGTAGCGCTGGAAGTAGGAGATGGCTGTGGGATAGCTCTCCTGTTCGTAGTAGTACTTGCCTAGAATGAAAGTGACGTCGGTTGTGGCTCCCCCGAGCTGGTCGATCTCCTCCAGGATGGTGATGGCTTGCGGGATCTGGCCCAGCTCGTACAGGTTGATCCCCATCATGCGGCGGAGGGACAGATCACCGGGATGTCGGTCCAACGCCTCTTCGAGCAGATCGACCGCCTCCCGGCTCCGTCCTGACACGTACATGACATAGGCGAGACGCTCGATCGCCTCCAGGTAATCGGCATTGTGCCGGATCGCCTCCCGGTATTCCCGTTCCGCCTGGGCATACGCTCTTTGGGCGCGGTCCTGTTCTCCCTCGCGCAGCAGCCGGTCGCCTTCAGCGGCCTGGGCCTGGCCCCGGGCGAAGGCCTGTTGAGCCTGGGTTGTCCCCTCGTAGCGGCCTGTCTGCGCCACCACCTCGCCGGTAGCTGCCGCCAGGATCAGGGCGACCAGCAGGCAGAGAAAGCGAGCGAACGCTTGTCGGAACCGAGTGCGATAGGTTTGCATGGCCATCATCGGTGGGTGCTCTTTTGTCTCATGGTCGAGCAAGTCAAGCGCGGAGTCAAGCGGACAGCGTGCGGTGGCCAACGGGATCGATCGCCTGGACCCCGGTCGAGCCAAGGGCGCCAGGACGCGAACAGAGTGAGGGGCAACGGACTGTGGCAGCCGACCGCAGGTGGTGGTCATGGACGGTTGTCAGAGGACTTCGGACTCAAACGGCCGGGGAGCTGGTGGGGGTGGCGGCCTGGCCTTTGAACGGTTGCCCCACCTTGATGACGATCAGGGTTACATCGTCACCCTGAGGAGCCTGGGCTGCGAACTGGGAGAGATCGCGCAGCACGGCGGTGCCGATATCGGGAGCGTCCTTTTCGCTATTGGTGCTAAGTGCCTGGCGAAAGCGCCGTTCGCCGTACTCCTCGCCCTCGCGGTTGCGGTACTCGATCACTCCATCGGTGAACAGGGCGATCAGGTCGCCGGGTTGGAGGGCCAGTCGCTGTTCCATGTAGCGGCTGTTTTCCACGTCACCGAGGCGATTGCCGCGGGCAACCAGCCCCCGGATGTCCGGCTCTCCCTCCTTGCGGCGCACCAGAAGGGGAAAGTTGTGCCCCGCATTGGCGTAGTAGAGCTCGTTCTTGGGCCGGTCGAAGGCCAGGGCAAAAAAGCTCATGACGAACTTGCGCTTGGCGGAGGCGAAGATGGTCCGGTTCATCTCCTCCAGAAGGAAGGTCAAGGAGAGATTCTTGCCGCTGATGTTGCGGATGGTGTCCAGGCTGGATTTGGCCGCGGCGGCGATCATGGCGCTGGGGATTCCATGGCCGCTGACGTCTCCCACCACGACCAGTGTCCGCCCATCGGCCAGGTCCATCACGTTCCAGAAATCTCCGCCGCACACGCTGGCAGAACGGAAGTACCCGTAGATGTGCAGGGGATCTCGCTTGATCAGGCCCGAAGGGGGTAGCAGGGTCTCCTGGATGATCCGCGCCACCTCGAGCTCTTTCTGCATGGTGGCTTTCTCGGCCGTCTCCGACAGCAGCGATTTGAGGCGATCGGCCATGTGGTTGAAGCTCTCACCCAGCCGGCCGATCTCGTCCTTGCCGCGGAACGGAACCCGAACTTCCAGGTCTCCGGCGGCGATCTTCTCTGCCGAGCCGGCCAGGCGGTGGATCGGGTTGGTGATGCCCAGGCTTTGCAGGATGGCGATGAAGATGCCCAAAAGCACGGCCAGCCCACCGAGAATCCAGGTGTTGCGCTGTCGTTGGGCGATGCGTTGCGCGGTGCTGGCCTGGATCTCATCCAGCTCGGACAGCACCGGCCCGGCACCGAACTCGATCACGGTATGGCCTAGCACGAGGTCATCGGAATGGATGGGGGCGATGACGATGAAACCACTGGGCTCCGTTCCGGCGGGTTGCTCCCCGAACACCCTGGGCTGGGTGACCTGGTCGAAGGAGTCCAGTCCGAACCGACCCGGTTCGAAGACCGGCTGCTCCTCCCCTGGAGCCCACACCAGCACATGGTTTCGGCTGTCGAGGATGGCTGCCCGGATGATCTCCACCTCGCTGCGGTCCGATTCTGCGACCAGGTTGGTCACCAGGTTGTTGAGGTTGGGGATCTGGTAGTCGGCTACCAGCGGGAGCGAACCACGGGCCACGATGTGGCTCAGCAGGAGGCCCAGCTGGCGGCTGGCCTGTTGCCGGCGTTCGCTCAAGCTGGTGGAGTCTTCGGCCAGATCTCGTCGGGCCATGTGATCGCTGATGAAGGCGAAGACCACGACCACAAAGGCCACCAGCAGGGCCGACGTGGTGATCATCTTGGCGCGGATGCTCAGTCTCATGGGGTATTCGGTGGCCTCTCTCTGGCCGATCTCAGATCAGCAGACCTTTCTTGTAATCCAGCAGCTCTTTTTCCGTGCGGTTGAGCCGATCTTTCAGCTGGGTCGTCTCCGTGGTGGCCTCCTCGATCCGTTTCTGGAGGAGGTCCTGTTCCCTGGCATCCTGCTCCAGTGTCTGGCGATACTTGGCCAGTGTGGCGGCCTCGTCGGTGATGTCGCGCAGGCAGATAAAGACCCCGGCCACCTCCTGCTTGTCATCGAACAGGGGGACGGCGGAGGCGACGAACTTGCAGCTGGTTTCCGATCCGATAAGGCCGACGATCTCCTCGTAGCGCACCGGCTTTCCCTTGGTGACACATTGTGCCACCAGGTCGACCGGTTCCTTGCCGAGTTGGAACTCCAACAGCTTGTCGAGCGGCTTTTTCTTGAGGTTTCGGGCCAAGCTCCGCGGGAACAATCCATAGAAGAGCTGGTTGAACTCCAGGATCTTCTGCTTGGGATCGACCAGCACATAGGCGTCCAACAAGGCGCCAACCAGGGTCTTGACGGTTTCCAGGGTGCGTTCCGAGATCATCGCGCTACTCCTCCCTGACCTGCACCGCTGACGGAGATTGCCGATACCCTGAGTTCATGCCTTCAGATCCCGGTGATGGCAAAGTAGATGAGCAAGCCGATGACCACCACGGCAGAGATGACGAAGGCGATCATCAAGGCCGGGCTCTGCGATTCCGGCTCCGTATCGGTCTCGACCAGATCCGCCGGTTCTGCCGTGGTGTTGGGCACGGCGGCGAACTGCCCGGTGATCTCCTCCTCGATGTCCAGGTAGTTGGGGGGCAGCGGGCCGAAATGCGGTGCGCTGTCGGGGGTTCGACTGGTGACCGATTGCAGGGGACCGGAAAGAGAGACGCTGCCCGTCTCGTTCAGCGCCCGGATCTTGGCTTCCACATCGGGAGCCACCTCCTCCACCAGCAGACGCACCCGGAGATCGGGCTGGGCGGCCTCGGCGCTGTTGATGAAGGCGAAGTAGGATTCCTCGATGTCGTCGAACTCCAGGGCGCCGCCGCAATCGGTGCACCGGAAGGAGGGAGCGCGCACCGGGAGCTGCTCGGTCAAGCTGGCGGTCTCCACCAACTTCTGCTTCTCGCGATCGCAGGTGGGGCAATAGTAAGGGATCTGAAAGCTGTAGACCGTCGCGTTCCCCACGAAGTTGGTCACCAGGTTGATCTGGGTCACAAAGGAGGGAGAGCAGCGGATCAGGACCAGCTTGATGCCGCGCCGTTCCAGCTCCTGCCGCCAGCCAACCCAGTCTCGCACTCCGCAGGAGCTGATCCGGGTCACCTCGCCGGCATCCACGATGAGCACGCTGCCGGTCAAGCGGGGCAGCAACCCCGCCAGGTCGTTGTCTTCGTCCAGGACGCCCTTGAGACGCACGAAGCTATAGTTCTCACTCGTACGGATCTTGGCTTTGAACTTGCTCTTGTCCATGACCCACGCCAGGGCTGGTCATTGTCACGACGAATGTTGGCCTCTCGAAAGTACACCGTCAGCGGTGCAGATGCAAAGAGTTCGGCGTGTTCCCTTCGCGTGCACAGGTTGGCCGATCGGCTCTCGAGCTCAGACCACCAGGAACAACCGCTCGGCTCGTTCCATGGTGCCGAGACAGCTTGTACCCCCACCACCCCTCGGCTATCATCGCCCTACCGCTGACTTGAGCCCACTTGGGAGCGCTCCCTTCTTGGCAGAGCAGTTGACGTGAAGACAGCCGCCTTTTTCGACCTCGACGGGACCCTGTTGACCGTCAACAGCGCCGCCCTCTGGATGGATCGAGAACGCCGCGCCGGCCGCATCGGCCGCTGGACCATGCTCCAGGCCGCCCTCTACCTGCTGGGCTACCGATTCGGCCTGGTCGATATCGAGCGGGGAATGCTCAAGGCGCTCCAGACCATCAAGGGAGAACGCGAGGAGAATGTGAGACGATGGACCAGCGATTGGTTCCACCAGGAGGTGGCGGGGCACGTCGCTCCCGGCTGTTGGCCGGTGCTCGACGGCCATCGCAAGGAGAACCGCCTGGTCGTCCTCTTGACCTCTTCCTCGCTCTACGAGTCGGAGCTGGCCGCCGAGCTGTTCCGGCTGGATGCGGTGCTCTGCACCCGCTACGAGGTCGTGAACGGTCTGTTTACGGGTCGGTTGAGTGGCCCCATCTCTTTTGGCCGAGGCAAGGTGGTCCTGGCCGAGCAGTTCGCCCGCGAAATGCAGGTCGACCTCGATGACAGCTATTTCTACACCGATAGCATCACCGATCTGCCCATGCTCGAGCGGGTGAGACACCCTCATACCGTCAACCCCGATATCAGGCTGCGACGTTTGGCCGCCAAAAAAAGGTGGCCCCGGCTCGACTGGCGGTAGGAGTCAAACCAGGAAAGGCGCATGAAAGGTCGAGGTGTTCTTCATCCCATCCGCACGGGCTCCACGCCCCTCTCGGCCCCGCCGGGTCGCCCGACCGATCCGGACAGGACACCCGCCCTCTCGCAGCGGGAATCGCGAGCGGCGGCGAGACATCCCGCCAAAGCCAAGATCGAAGTGTTGCTCCCCTTGCTGCTGGCCTGCCTGTCGCTTCTGGTTGTCGATCAGAATGCCACGGCCGGCACCGATCTGCGTTGGGTCGAGGTGGATCTGGCCATCGCGGCCGATGGCAGCGCCGAGGTGAGCTATACCTGCCGGTGGCGGACCGATTCCTCGAACATGCACGGCTTCTACTTCGAGGGTGCGGCCGAGACCCCCCGGTTTCTCGAGCAGCAGTCCGTTGCCGAGCTGCCCGGGGGACGAAATGTCCCCCTCTCCATCAGCCGAGTCCGCCCCGGAAAGTTCGACATCGTCCTGGCCAACGGCGCCTCCTGGGGACCCGGTGAGGCCACCTATTTCTTTCGATACCAGGCCAACCTGGTCCCAGCCGGTCGGATGGGAAGCACCGTCAGCCCCGAGGGCGAACGCCTGGTAACGCTCAACTGGGCCCCGGTACAGTGGGATGAACCGCTGGAGCACCAGACGGTCACCCTGCGCTTTCTCTCGGTACCCTCATCGGCCGGCGACCTGGGCCTCCAGGGTGCCACCACCCTCGGTCTGCGGACCGAGCCATGGGTCAACCAGCGCTATCGGATCCTCTACGAAGGGGTCGCCTCGGGTACCGGCTCCGTCCTGCAGATGCGGACGCACCAGGAACACGTGTCGACCCGGGGCGACCATCGCATCCAGCTTTACCTGCCGGAAAGGTACTTCGACCGGTTGCCGCCCATCCGCACCGAAGCGGCTCAACAGATGGTGGAGCGGCCGCTCGGGGACACCGGATCGGCGGAGCGGGTGGAGATCGGCGTCGGCGAGCGGGATCGCGACGCGGAACGCCAGCAGAGTGTCGGGTTCGTCCTGTCGACCTTCCTGATCCTCCTGGCGGCCGTGCTTCTTTTCCTGCTGGTGATGTTGAAGAAGCACCGGGGGCTGGCTCGGGCCTATGCCACCGCGCCCGATGTCCTCTGGGAGCGCGATGACTGGGAGCCTCCGCGGATCCGCATCTCCAGCTTTCGGGTAGAGGGCAAGGTGGCTGAGCTGACCGAGATCGAGGCGCTGGTTCTTTTGGGGCTGCCCTTCCGGGTGGTCCTGGCGATGGTGCTCGATGCCCTTCAGGCCGCCGGTATGCTGGTGCGCCAGGGGGAGGGCGCAAGCCTCCGGCTGGCCAGGAAAGGGGAGGAGCCCCCCGAGGAGGAGCCCTACCTGGCTTTCGTCTACAAGCAGCTGCCGACCGAGCCTGGACCGTTGCCCGCAGACCTGGCTCAGACCCTGGGGGAGCTGATCACCGGCACCATTCAGCGCAAGGCCTGGGATGCGGACCTGGAGGCGACCCGGGCTCACTATCGGGCTCGATTTGCCGAGCTGGTGCCCGATGTGGGTGATCTGGAGCCCCCCCTACAGCTCCCCGCGGACGAGACATCCGCACATCGGCCATGGGCCGCTTTCCCGCAGCGCTACTATCCATGGTGGGTGGTCACCCACCACAGCCAGGGATCGGCGATCTGGAGCTCCCAAACCCCCTCGGCCTCCGGTGGGGGGGGGGCGGCAGCAGACCTGGCTCAGGCCGATTCCTGGACGGGGGAAGGAGGCCGGTTCGGAGGCGGCGGAGCCAGCCTCAGCTTCGCCGGGGATCTGAACGCGCTGGGGTCGGAGCCGGTCAAGGCCTCCTTCATGGCCTTCAAGGAGACCGACCTGACCGCCATCTACGAGCACTCGGCCTGCCACTCGGCTTGCCATTCCGCCTGTCACTCGGCTTGCCACTCGGCCTGCCACTCGGCCTGCCACTCCGCCTGCCACTCGGCCTGTCACTCGGCTTGCCACTCGGCCTGCGTTTCCGGAGGAGCTCACTGATGGCACTCATCCCGACAGCAGCAGAGCGAGCATCGCTTCATTTCAGCGTCGGTTCCCTGGGGTTCGGGTGGCGCTACCTCGTGGCGGCGGTCCTTTTCCTCCTCGGCGGTACGATCTGGCTCTATACCCCGCTGTCCTACCTGGGGCTCCTGGTGGTCGTGGCGGGACACATCCCGCTGTGGGTTACGAAGCAGCGGCTCGCACCCGGTGGAGCCACCCCTGCCCATGAGCAGGTCTGGGCTCCCGTCGAGGACGACTGGTACGGCCGGGTAAACCAACTGGAGCAAGCGGGAGCCTCCTGGGACCTGAGCCCCTACGACATCAGCAGCCGCTTCGGCTGCTTTACCTTTGTCGTGGGCGCCATCCTGGTGGTCATCGCCTCCCAGCTGACGCGAATGGTGTGGGGCTCGGCCTTCGCCTTGCGCTTCGTCATCCTGGCGGTGTTCTTGTTTGTTCCTCTCTGGCTCAACGGCATGCGCTCCATCTGGCATCCCAGCGAGCTGAGGAAGAAGGGGCTGGCCCTGGCGACGGCCCGCAAGGTGGCCGAAGAGCTGGCCGGCGACCGCTACGAGTGCATCCCCCTGTTGGCGCTGAGGGAAGGGAAGAAAGGGAAGTACCCGGTCGATGCCCGCATGATGCTGCGGCCCAAGGAGAGCGGGGAAGGGCTGTTCTTGGGGATCCAGGTCCAGGTTGCCTTGAACAACGTCAGGGGGGTGGATTTCCCGTACCTCTACTGTGTGGTCCTGGTCAAGGAGAAAGGGCGGCTTCCGACGGTGGTCCGGAGGAAACCCAAGCTGGTATACGAGCCGGGCAAGGACGCCGGCGTCGAGTTTCTGGTCGTGCGCCAGCACGCCGATCGAAAAGGGGGCTGGCATACGGACGACGGCGCCGTCGAGAAGATCGTGGCCGAGTCCGTGAACCTGGCCGAGCAGTGCCTGCAAGACGGGAAATGAGCCTCCTCGCTCGCTTCATGGCCAGGTGGGGCCTGGGCGGTAGCCAAAAGCCCTCCTTCACCCCTGAGATCGCAGACCTGCAGAGCGGCGCTCCGACAAGCGAAGCTCCGGAAAGCGGAAACCCGGAGAGCTCCCGACAGCAGCGGACCCCCGCGGCAGCGAGCCCCAGCAACCCCACGCCGGTCGAGCTCTGGCCAGACCAGCCTCACCCCATCGACCTCGGCTGGGTGGACGAGTTCGTGGCCGACATCCGTCCTCATGTCATGGTCCGCCCCGAGGATGAGCTGCTGATCCTGGTGCCGAACCGCCCCCACAAGATGAACCGGACCGCCATCCGCATCCTTCACGCCATGGTGCACGAGGGCCAGAGCATCAGGCAGATTTTGGCAAGGGAAGGGGATTCCCCCCACCGGCGCAGGGAGATCCACTTCTTCTTCAGCGACCTGTTGGACCTGCTGCGGGGGACGCTGGGGGAGGGCTGGGGCCGCAAGGCGGTGGTGCAGGAGCCGTTCTCGGCCGACTTCTGCACCTATCCGGTGCTGTCGGAGGTGGCGCTCACCTATCGCTGCAATGCGAGCTGCAAGTTTTGCTACGCCGGCTGCCGGAAATCCGGCCTGCCCGACGGCTGGGACGAGCGACGGACCCTGTCGTATCCCGAGATGTGTCGTGTCCTGGAGGTGATCCGGAACGATGCGCGCTGCCCCAGCGTCTCCTTCACCGGCGGGGAGCCCACCTTGCGGCCGGACCTGCCCGAGCTGGTTGCTCATGCCCGGTCGCTGGGCCTGAAGGTCAACCTGATCACCAACGGTCAGGCGCTGGGCGACCGGCTGGTGGACGAGCTGGCGTCGGCCGGCCTGGACTCGGCCCAGGTCAGCCTGGAGGGCGCGACCGCTGCCGTGCACGACCTCCAGGTAGGGACAACCGGCGCCTTCGACCGCCTCTGGAAAGGGATCGAACGGCTGCGAAGTCGCTCCATTCGCGTCCACACCAATACCACCATTACCCGACACAACCTGGGGGGGCTGGAGCAGATCGTCGATCTGATCGCCGGCCGCGGGCTGGATCGACTGACCATGAACCTGGTCATCCCCAGCGGGATGGCGGCCAGTAAGAGAGCCGGTCTGCAGGTGAGCTACCGCGAGATCGGCCGGCACCTGCTGCGGGTGAGAGACCGGGCTTGTGCAGCCGGTGTGCGCTTCATCTGGTACTCGCCGGTGCCGGTCTGCCTGTTCAACACCGTGGCCGAGGGGCTATCCAGCCAGGGCTGTGCGGCCGCCGACGGCCTGCTGCATGTCAACCCCGCCGGAGAGGTGCTGCCCTGCTCCAGCTTTCGCCACGACGAGAGCCTGGGCAATCTTTTGGCCAGGCCCTTCCGGGAGATCTGGGACAGCCAGGCGGCCCTGTTCTTTCGCAAGAAAGAGATGGTTCCCTTTACCTGCAAGAGCTGCCCTCACCTTTCATTCTGTCAGGGAGCCTGTATCCTCTACTGGCGGGAGGTTGGCCTGGCCGAGCTGGAGCACGGCGATCAAGGGCGGCCGCCCTTCCCGCGCTTCTACTCGACGATGCCGATGTTGCCGTAGCTGCCAGGCTGGCCGCTGCCGCCCAACCCGACCGAGGTGTTGGAGGAGTTGCCTCCGTTCCCTGCCGCGCCGCCGGTGTTGGTGCCGGCCGCGATGGAAAACGTGTTGGAGGTGATCTGGTCCGAGTGGTCCACGCTGTTGCGGTTGAAGAGAAAGATATCGTAGGAGAGGCCGCCGCAGCCGCCGCCCCCGCCTCCGCCGTGGCCCCCGCGGGAGCCGGCTCCTCCCATGGCTCCCCCGAAGACGCAAAACAGTGGGCCTGTGATGTCATCATCATAAACATCGCCGCCCATCCCGGCCGCGCCGCCATCTCCGCCGGCGCCGCCGTTGCCCCCATCGCCCCCGTTGCCGCCGTAGTTGCGGATGATCTTGTTGCCGGTGACCTGAGGGATGTGACCGGGCAGGGTCGGATCGGTGGGGAAGTAGAGGAAGATACCGAAGCTGGCACCGCCCGGCTCGCCATATCCACCCATTTCCCCGGCACAGCCACCGCTACCTCCTCCTCCTCCTCCTCCGGGTATGTCGTAAGTGGATTGATAATACACCCATTGACCGCCGCCGCTCCCCCCTCCGCCGCCGCCTCGGCCATGGGAACCGTGACTTCCTAAAGCGCCATGGTGACCCTGCCATTCCTCACTCACTATTGCACCGAGGACCTGACTGGCCTGGCATCCGGCACCACCCACTCCATCAGTGGCAGCCTTGCCTGGATAACCCGGCAATCCAACCTCGAGCTTGTCGGCGGTAGGATAGCATGAGTCATAGGTGATATGTCCCCATCCGCCCTGTCCACCGATGCCCCATGGATCATTGGGATAGTTGCCATTACCGCCAATGCCTGATTGTTGATTTTGGGTCGTGCACGCAGGGGTACCTCCGTACCCCCCGTTGGTGAAGGTGGTGGTGATGGGTACACCGGGAGGCCATGTTTCGGGATTGCGACACTCCCGTATTCCTGCAGCTCCGCGACGAGGGGTAAAGAAATCCCCATCATCGCAATCATCCTCGCCAATATAGGTAGCATCGGCCCCGTTCCCGCCGTTGGCGCCGATCTGTCCCGAGATTCCGTCCGCACCGGGTTGACCCGGTCCTCCCATGCCGGCCAGGATATTGTTGTTGCGGATGGAGAGGTTGCCGTCCGAGTTGCGCACGTAGACGCCGTAGGAGTTGGCCCCATAGGAGGTGGCGTTGGCCGCCTGGACGGTGAACCCCTCGAACACGGTGGGGGCGTGGATCCCGTCGGCGATGACCGCCTTGCGATGGCCGGTGCCCTGGGGACCGCGGATGACGGTGGCGGTGGTGGAGAGGTGGCGCTCCCAGGTATCGGGCCGATACCCGCCCAACAGCTGGATGCCGGCCGCCAGCTCGACCGTCTCCTCGTACTCGCCGTCGGCCACGATCAGCCGGGTGCGGTCGGTGTCGTCGGCCCGCAGGTAGCCGCGCTGGATGGTCTGGCAGGGCCTGTTTTCGTACGGGACGGTGTCGACCGGTCCCAGGCCGCAGGTATCGCTGTCGGCGCCCTGCCTGGAGACGTAGATGGCGGTCGGATCCAGGTGGAACTCGCAGCCGTCGTCCGGGATGCCGTTCAGGTTGAAGTACCCGCCGTTGCAGCGCATCTCGCAGGTGGGGGTGGTGGTTTCGGTGCACACGCCATAAGCGGCCGGCTTGTTGTAGATGGCGGTGCAGTCGGTGAGGCAGCTACCGCAGGCGGTGTCCAGGGCGTAGCGCCCGTCGATCTTGAAGGTCTCGTCCACCTCGCCGTTGCAGTTGTCGTCCAGGTAGTTGCACAGCTCATTGGGAAGCGGATCGTGGACGCGGATGCACTCCAGCCGCCCCGCCGTGCAGGTGGTCCGCCCCTCCGTGCAGATGCCCGGTTGGCCGGTGGCGCAGACCGCTCCCGACCCGGGGTTGCCTTCGTCGGTGTACCCGTTGCAGTTGTTGTCGAGTCCATCGCACCGCTCGTCGTCAGCCACCACGATCTGGTTGCAGACCAGCCCTCCCTCTTCACAGCTGGTGACGCCAGCGGCGCACACCCCCAACAGGCCGGTGTCGCAGCGGATCCCGCTCTCCGGGTCGCCTTCGTCGGTATCGCCGTCGCAGTTGTTGTCCTTGTCGTCGCAGGCCTCCGGGTAGGGAAGCACCTGGTCGAGGCAATCGGTGTAATAGCCTTCGATGCAGACGCGGATGCCCGGCAGGCATTCTCCCTCCCCCATGGTGCCGGGTGGCCCGGAGTAGCAGGTCTGGCTCAGGGTATTGCCGTCCTCGTCCTCGTCGGTGAAGCTGTCGCAGTCGTCGTCCTCGCCGTTGCAGACCTCGCTGGAGGCGGCGTTGACGGCGACGCAGTAGAGGAGCCCGCGGTTGGGGTCACACTCGGTTCGCCCCTGGCCGCAAACCCCCTCCAGGCCGGTGTCGCACGGCTGGTTCACGTCGGTCGGGTTGTCGTCGACCAGCTCGTTGCAGTTGTTGTCCAGCCCATCACAGATCTCTGCGTGGCCCGCGTTGACCCGGTCGTTCTCGTCGTCACAGTCCCTGCCCAGGCATCCCGGTCCGGTGCCGTATCCATCCTCGTCGCGGTCGATGCAGAGCGTGGTGGGAACGCACAGCTTGGCGATGTCCACCCCGCTGTTGAGCACGTAGATGCAGTCGTAGTCCTCCGGGCAATCGAAGGCGGTGGAGCAGAACCAGGTGCACAGCCCCTCTTCGATGCCCGCCTCGATGAACAGGCACAGGCCGGAGGCGCACTCCTCGTCGGAGATGCAGATCTCACCGATATCCAGCATCTCCCCCAGATCGTGGTCGACCAGGTCTCCCCGATCGCTCTCTGTCGAGCTGTCCGGCCCGAGGTCTGCCTGGGCATCTCCCCCCAGGTCGAGCCATCCATCGGAGTCACCTGGTCCTGGCATCCCGGGGGGTTGGTTCTGGGCACAACTTGCGCCGATCGCCAGAGCCCACACGAAAAATGCTGCTGCTGTCCTTCGGATGTGCATGAGACCTCTCCGTCGCTCTTGGGTCATTAGGCTATCGGTACAATGATACACGGACCATTCTGTTTGCCCGTTCGCCCCGGGTGATTCAAAACCCATCCACCCGTCCGCCGGGAACCGACCACAACCAATTGATGTTAGTGTAACGAGTCATGGGATTTTGGACCAGTGGGGCCTGTGTGGCGGCGCCTTCGCTGTCTCGATCCCCTTTTATGCCTGGTGTCTTCACGACACCGCAACCCATCATTTCCCCTTCGCTATGGTGAATCGCCCCTGGGGGGTGTCCGGTCGGGGTGGTTCCGCTGCCCAGCCTTTCTCCTTGCCAGATGCCACAGCAGAAGTCCGATCCCCACGCCGAGCACCGCGATGACCAGGTATTTTGTCCGAAAGCCCGATCCGGAAGTGGAGTCGGACCGTTCCGCCGGCCGGATCTCTGCCGTCCGGGCGATGATCCCTTCGACGACCCGGAGCACCCCGGGGCCATGTTCGCCTGCTCGAAAGGCGTCCCGCCCGCTCTCCAGGATACGGCGCGCTTCGGCGTCCGGGATGTAGGGTTCGATGCCGTACCCCAGCTCCAGGCGCACCTGCTGGTCCTGCACGGCCAGCAGGAACAGGATGCCGTCATCCTGGCCGCGACTGCCCCCGTCCCAGGATTCTGCCAGCTCGAGGGCCAGATCCTCGATGGGCTGGGGCAGCGTGCTTGGCACCAGCACCACGGCGATCTGCACGCCGGTCGATCGCCTGTGGTCGATGATGGCGGCTGTGATCCTCTCCTCCTCCTCGTCGGTGAGGACCCCGGCCTCATCCACGACCGGGCGGTCGATGGTCGGCAGGCCAACCACTGCGATGGCCGCCAGCAGAGCGACAACGACCAAGCCCAGGGAAACGGCTGTTCTCATGGCATCCTCCCCTCTTGTCGGGAGCAGCCCGCGGCCTCATTCGCTCGCCGATCGCAGGTTGGGATGGGATGCGCTCCGGCCACCGCCCAGGAGCCGATTGCCATCGGATCGAAGGCGCAACAGATCGTCACCACTCGTCTATCTCCCCGGAGAGGGGTACCCGGTCCGGCAGCCGGAAGAGGGTGGTCCACAGGCCTCCCAACAATCCACCGGCCGATTCGTTGTAGGATGTGGCCGCTTGATCGTAGCGCTGCCGTTCCACGTAGACCCGGTTCTGCGCGCCGGACAGCTCGGCGTCTCTGTCGGGGGTGGCAGGAAGGTCCTGGTAGCGGGCCTGTACCTCCAGCTGGCGCTGCATCACGGAACGGACCTGGGCCTGCTTCAGCTCGACCTCGGCCAGGGACGAGCGGAGATTGGCCTGACCGATGAAGGCCAGGATGGCGAGCAAAAAAACCAGGACGATGGACACCACCACCGCAGCCAGCCGGACCTTGCGCCGTCTGGCCACCGCCAGCGTCCGGGCTCTGGCCTCGTTCTCCCTTCGCTGCTTGAGGGTCTGGATGGCCCGGTCGATGTACTCGGCGGGAATGTCCAGCTCGTGCCCCACCTCCTCCAGCTCCTGGAGGGTCAGGGTCTGTTCGTCAGCCTGCATCAACTCCGCCGCGACCCCGATGATGTCGTCCACATCCTCGACGTTGACCGTCCGGGTGGCGATCTGTTCCTTCAATCTGGTCATCGGCTGGACTCCCCTGCTGGTAGTTGCGCACGGGTTTGCACTGGTGCCGTATCATACCGGGTGACCCTTGACATCGCCAGACCGCTCCGACTACCAATCAATGCACGGCGTCTGGACGGACCTCTCCCTGGAGAAGAACGATGGCTGCACCCTACCTTGTTACCTGCGCGGGTACCCCCGCCCCTGGAAGCACTTCGCGGATCGCCACATTTCTGGCGGCCTTGCTGCTGATGTCTCTCTCCGTTGCGGTCGGTTCCTGTGGAGAGGACACGGTCGGCTCTGGCGACCAGGACATGACCTCGCCCGATGGGGCCGGCGACATGGGAGACCAGGAGCCGGCGGACCTTCTGCCGGTGCCTTGCGAGGAGGGGACCACCATGTGCTGGGAGGGCAAGCTGGCTACCTGTTTGCCTGGAGGCAACGCCTGGATGGTGGAGCGGTGCCGGCCCGACGAGGTGTGCGTACAGGGTGAATGCGTGGTGGTCGAATGTGAGCCAGGGGAGCGAACCTGCGAGGACAATGCCATCATCACCTGCAGCGCCGACGGCAGCGGCTGGTCCGAACCTCAGCCCTGCGGAGAGGGAGAAACCTGTACCAGCGGAGTCTGTGTCCCCGATAGCTGTACCCCGGGCGATCGGATGTGCG
Organism: Bradymonadales bacterium; assembly: GCA_016931535.1. Classification (GTDB taxonomy): domain Bacteria; phylum Myxococcota_A; class Bradymonadia; order JAFGEP01; family JAFGEP01; genus JAFGEP01. Next base: position 29,455 of record JAFGEP010000097.1, on the reverse strand, counting down.
GCACCGACCGCGTCTTCATCTGCCAACAGGACGGCTCGACCTGGGACGAGGAGCTGTGCCCCGAGGGCTGGACCTGTTACCAGGGCGAGTGCGTCGAGTGCATCCGCGACATCGAGTGCGACGCCGATCAGATCTGCGAGGGGGGCATCTGCCAGTCGCTGAACCTCTCCATCCTGACCGGTGCGCTGCCCGATGGGATGGTCGATCAGCTCTACACGGTTTCGCTCGAGGCGACGGGGGGTGAGGTGCCTTACGTGTGGGACATGACCGGCGGCGACCTCCCTGACGGCCTGTCTCTGGCCAATTCCGGACAGATCTCCGGAACTCCCACGGCCGGAGGAGAGTTCGAGTTCTCGGTCCGGGTTACCGATGCCCAGTCGGCGATCGCCGGGAAGACCCTGTCGATCGAGGTCCATACGCCGGGGCTGCTCGTCACCACCGATCAGCTGCCCCATGCCCAGGAGGGGATGGAGTACTCGGCGCGGCTGGAGGCGCTGGGAGGGAGCACCCCCTACGCCTGGATGGTGGCCTCCGGGGTGCTGCCCGACGGCATCCTGCTGACCTCCGCCGGCGGCTTGACGGGCATCCCCACCGAGATCGGCGAGTTCGTCGCCACCTACCGGGTGTTCGATAGCGCCATGCCGCCCGGCTGGGCCGACAAGGAGCTCACCCTGACGGTGGATATCGCGCCGATCGAGATCATCGGGGACCAGGAGTACAACCTGTACCTCACCAAGATCATCGTGCTGCCGATGATGACGATCATCTCCGACATCCCCATCCCCTATGAGACCCAGTTGCAGGCCCGGGGCGGTCTTCGTCCCTACCATTGGACCGAGAGCGAGATGACCGACATGCTCCGCTATCTGATACCCCAGGCTGGCATCCCCGAGGGGCTGACCCTGCAGGAGGACGGCACCTTGAGCGGAACGGTCACCTCCACCGACCAGGTGGTCAGCCTGACCATCCCGCTGACCGACATCACCCTGAACGGTTTCTTCTTCATGGCTCAGGTCGACGACTCCCAGGATACGCCCGACCAGGCCAGCGCCGTGTTCCACATCCCCACCTTCGGCTTCTGATCTGGCTCGTTGGTTGAATGTCCGAGCCGTGATTCCATTGACAATCCCCCGGGGCAATGGAATGCTCCCGGCCGTCGGAGGCCTGCCGGGGTGGATGTTGGTGGCCTGGTCCCGGGCTTTTGGCAGATAGCCCAAACCAATCCCTACAATCGCGGAGGGTGTGGATGAAGCGAATTCTGGTGACAGGAGCGGTTGGTCAGATCGGATCGGAGTTGACGATGACGCTGAGGGATCGATACGGCGCCGACAACGTGGTGGCCAGCGGGCGCAAGACTCCTCCCAGTGCGGCGCTGAGGGATTCGGGCCCCTTCGAATGGGTGGATTGTACCGATCCGGCACCTGTGGCCGAGGTGGTCGGGAGGTACCGTATCGATGTCATCTACCACCTGGCGGCTATCCTCTCGGCTGTGGGCGAGGCGAAGCCCTCGCTGGCCTGGAACGTGAACATCAACGGTCTGTACCATGTCCTGGAGATCGCTCGCGAGCACCACTGCGCCGTGTTCGTCCCCAGCTCCATCGGCGCCTTTGGCCTCAGCACGCCGCTGGACAACACCCCCCAGGACACCATCCAGCGGCCCAACACCATGTACGGGGTGACCAAGGTCGCCGGAGAGCTCCTGTGCGACTACTACTGCAAGCGGTTTGGCGTGGACATCCGGGGGGTTCGTTTTCCCGGCATCATCTCCAACGTCACCCCACCAGGGGGAGGAACCACCGACTACGCCGTGGAGATCTTCTACGAGGCCATCAAGCACCAGCGCTACACCTGCTACCTCAAGGAAGGCACCTACCTGGACATGATGTACATGCCAGACGCCCTCAAGGCGGCCATCGACCTGATGGAAGCGGACGCCTCTCGCCTGGTGCACCGCAACGCCTTCAACGTCACCGCCATGAGCTTCGCCCCCGAGCATGTGTTCGCCGAGATCAAGAGGCACATTCCCGAGCTCACCATGGATTTCCAGGTCGATCCGGTGCGGCAGGCGATCGCCGAAAGCTGGCCCAACAAGATGGACGACAGCTGTGCCCGACAGGAATGGGGATGGAGCCCCGAGTACGATCTACCCCGGATGACCGCGGATATGCTGGCCGTCCTGGGAGCTCGGCATCGCCGCGGGGAGCTGTGACCCTCCCCTGGCTGGCCAGCTAAGGCCGAGGGCGGGGGTTGCGAGCGGCACCAAGAGAACGCCAAACGGATGGGAACCGACATGGATGATTGGATCTGGTGTGACGAGCAGGGGGAGCTTGGATTTCGCGTGGATGACTCGGTGGAAGCACCGGAGCTGGTCCTTTTCCTGAACGAGCAGCCGCTGGCCAACCTGTCCAGAAATGACGCCGCCAACCTGGCCACCGCCTTGCGAAGATGGGCAGCAGGAGAGAACAGCGCCGCCGAGGCCTCCTTCCTGGTCTACTACGTCCACGAGTACCTCGATGAGCAGGGTCAACTGTTGGAGTGCGAGGCCCTGGGCGATTGCGACGAGGAGAACAGCGTTTCCTTCAACGAGCCGGATATCGCCGCGGTGCGCCGGCGGGTAGCCTGGATCGGCCAGCAGCTGGCGGAGCTGCACGCTGCCTACTACCAAATCGAGCTGCCGGAGGAGCTACCCGAGAAGGCCCGGGCCTGGGTCTCCATCTTCCGGATGCCCGAGGATGTCCGGGTGTGGAAGGGGTTCGCCGACGAGCTCCCCGATACACCGGACGACCAACTGGTCGATGGAACGTAGATGCCTTTCCCCAAGCTCAGGATCGGCCGCAACGACCCCTGCCCCTGCGGGAGCGGCCTGAAGTACAAGAAATGCTGCCTGGGTAAGCCGCCCGACCAGATCGTCGATGTCCGGGAGCTCTACTTCCAGCGCTACCGCATCCGTCTCAAAAAGCCCGAGGAGATCGAGGGGATCCGCACGGCCGGCCGGCTGGCCATCGAGACTTTGGACCGGGTGGAGGCGCTCATACGGCCCGGACTGGCGACCGAGGAGATCGATCGCTTCGTCGCCGAGCTCACCGCCAGCCATGGTGGGGTTTGTGCGCCGCTGAACTACGAGGGCTTCCCCAAAAGCGTATGCGTGTCGATCAACGAGGTCATCTGCCATGGCATCCCCTCGAGCCGGAGGCTTCAGGAGGGGGACATCGTCAATGTGGATGTCACCCCCATCCTGAACGGGTTCTACGCCGATGCCAGCAAGACCTTTTTCGTCGGTCAGCCTGGACCTCAGGCCACCACCATCGTCCGGGTCGCCCGACGCTGTCTGAGCCTTGGAGTCCAGCAGGTCCGGCCGGGTGCCACCACCGGCGACATCGGCTGGGCTATCCAGAGCTACGCCGAACAGCAGGGATGCTCGGTGGTCAGGGATTTTGTCGGCCACGGGGTGGGCCTGGATTTCCACGAGCCGCCGCAGATCCCCCACTACGGCCGCAAGGGACAGGGCCTGACCTTGGTCGCCGGCATGGTGTTCACCATCGAGCCGATGATCAACCTGGGCACCTACGAGCTGAAGGTCCTGGACGACGGCTGGACAGCCGTCACCATGGATGGCTCGTTGTCGGCACAGTTCGAGCAGACCGTGCTGGTCACCCCCTCCGGCTACGAGATCCTGACCCCCTTCGATTGAACCCGGTGGTTGGCTGAAGCGCTGGAAGACCGCAGGGAGACTCTGCCTGCTACCGGCTGAGGTTCTGGTTGTTGAAGCCGAAGTGGAAGCTCCTGCCCTCCGGCTGTTGCATCACCGATTCGTAGACATAGGCGTCGGTCTGACGGAGCGGATCGTCGCCCTCACGCTCGGACAGCGAGCCGGCCAGCTCCCCGAGCGCCTCCTCCCAGTCCAGATCGGGTTGGCCGAAGTGCTCCTTCAGCAGATCGGCCTTGAGCAGCAAGGTGAGCTGGACCGGCAGGCGGGGGTCGAAGTCGCCCAGCGTGGAGCGGCTCTTGGACTCCTGGGTCAGCTCGAAGATCCCATCCTGTTCGATCTGGAGATAGGTGGCGTGGTCAAACTCCACCACCAGCGTCAGCCGGGCCGCACCCTGGCCGCCGACCAGCACCTGGATCTCGGTGAGTCTCCCCTCTACATCTCTCTTCCCCGCGAAGAACACCGGAGAATCCAGCTCGGCGGTCAACGACTCCAGCGCCTCGTCGGTCCTGAAGTACTCGACCCCTTCCATGTCGGAGCCCTCCGCCGTTGCACCCTCCTGAGCCATGAACATCTCGGCGGGGGGCATGATCTCGCCCTCGGCTGCCTCGTGCGCCTTCACGCCCTCGGCCGTGAAGCCCACCGCACCCTCGTCGGTCTGCTGGAGGACCCGCTGGTAGTTGTAGGCGAGGGGGCTCTCGATCCCGTAGGCCTCGGGATCGAACAGGGGCGCGATCAGCTCCTCCATGGCCTCACCCGGCTTGTCGGGGTTGAAGTCGATGAGCATGGCGGCCATGAGGGTGTCTTCGTCCAGGTGGGCGACAATCCGGATCGGGAGATCGGGGTGGAACTGGAAGCCCATACCCTGGGCCAGGCCGGGTTTGAGCCCGAACCAGTTCAGTTTTTCCAGCCGGAAATACTCCTCGAGACTCACCTCGAAGGTGACCCGGACGAGATCTGGAGCGCCGCCGCCCTCGGGGGTTTCCGCGTAGACCTCTTTGAGCGAGACCTCGACCGTGCTGGTTTCACCCAGCTCCAATCGGAACGTTGCCCTGGCTTCGTCGGAGGTCCAGCGGAAGAACAACCGCTCGGAGACCTCGCCTGTTTGCATATCGTGGTTGTCAGACATGGGATTCCCTCGTTTTGTCGGTTCCGGATTGGTTTACAGAGTACCCTGCATACGGAGGTTTTGTCGAGGCAGGAGCAAGACATTGATCCGCCACCGGCGGGGGCTCCATCACGCCGATGCCCGCAGGGGGGGTACCCGTGGCCGTCCTGCCATGGTTCACCACGTTCACCGTTACCGGGTGGACGCTATTGTCTTTGGTCCAGCGCGGGCCGCAAGGCTGATCGGCACTCGCTGATTGTTACGAAGAGAACGGTTGGAAGTGTTCGATCACGACCACTTCAGCGCGAGGTAGCTGCCGGTCTCCACGTTGCCCTTCACCAGGCCGCCGAACATGTTCTCGGCGTCGAGAGAGAACTCGACCAGGCAGAACTTGAGCTCGCCCTCTGCCAGCTTGCCGTCCTTCCACTTGAGGGAGAGCTCGACCCCGCCCTTCCCCTTGCCGACGAACTTCTTCTTGGGGACGGAGGCGGCGTTGGACTTGATGAGATCCATCAGGCAGGTGGCGGTGGTCTTCAAGGCGCCGGCGCTCTGGCCGCCGGGGGTCGCGGTCCTGGCGGCCTTGATGGCCTTGACCAGAGACTTGATGCTGTCGGTCTGGGTGGCCTTGTCGGTGTTGAAGTACTCCCAGCTCCCGTAGGCCTGGAGGCCGAGGGTGAACTCCTTGTCCTTCCATTCTCCGGAGATGCCGACCTCGAAGGCGTAAAGGCTGGCCTTGAGCTGCAGCAGGAAGGCTGTCTTGACGTCGTGCTCCCACTGCTTCTGGCCCGCCTGCTTGGGGCCGAGCTCGTCCTCGATGGACCAGGTGTACTTGCCCTGGGCCTCCACACCGATGTCCTTGGTGATCTGGACCTTGGCGCCGGCCACGATGGAGATGGAGGCCGAGAAGCCGACCTTGGGGTCGTTGGGGACGGCGGTCAGGCTGTTCATCTGGGTGATGACGTCGTTGTTGCCTTGCTTGAGGGTGTTCAGCACGTAGTTGACGATCTTGACCCACTGGTTCTTGGCCACCTTCTGGTCCTTGGTGACGGTAAGGACGTCGAACATGGCCTTGAGCGAGTCGAGATCGATCATCTTGCTGGCGTCGAAGGTGGCGTCGTACTTCTCGAAGATCTTGCGGACGTCCTTGTCCAGGTCGGTGATGGGGCCGATGGTGGCGTCGTAGACCGTGGAGCCCTGGAAGATGGACATGAACCAGTTCCGGTGCTGGACATCGCCCTTCCAGTCCCCCGAGTTGATGCGCTGACCCAGCTTGTAAAGCTGCTGGGCACACCGGCTGCGAGTCTTGGTGAAGGCGGCGTTGACCTCCTCCTTCTTCTGCTGCATCTTGGGGACGAAGTCCTTGGCGTTGTGCCAGTTGACGATCTCCTTGATCCCCTTCTTGATGGCTTCCAGCGGGTTGGCGGTGCCTTCGACCTCGAACTTGACCGCGCCCTCGACCCCCAGGGTGAACTGGACGATCACCAGGTCGACCAGGACGCCGCCATAGAGGCTGCACTCCACCTTGCAGACCTTCTCCCCCTTGCTGTTCTTGGAGATCTCGTAGCTTCCACCGGCCTTGATCTGGGCCTTGATGGGGCCCCAGATGGGGATGTCCACCCCGATCTCGAACTTGACGTATTGCCCGACGGTGACCTCGGGAGCCTTCTGCTGCACGGCGCGGGTGGAACCCGAGGGGCCGGCGGGAGCTTGGGACAGGAGATTTTCGGCCGACTTGCCCTGGACCACCCGGTCGGCGACGGCATCCGCGTGCTTCTCGTAGGCGTCTCCGGAGGATCCCACGCCACCCGGGAGGCTCACCCCGTGGCGCTGCTGGACCACGTGGGCCGCCTCGTGGGCCGCCGTGTGCAGGTCGGGGTTGGCCTTGAAGCCGATCCGTTCCCCGCTGGTGTAGGCACGGGCTCCCATGGCCTGGCTGGCTGCCCTGGCCTCATTGCCCAGGTGGGCCTGCACGCCGGCGACGTTGTGCTGCCCGAAGCTACGCTGGATAGCGCCCAGGTGGGGGAGCTGGCTGGCCGTTCCCTGGAAGCCCTCCTGAGCGGCGGACTGTACGTCGGCCGCTTTTTTCTGGCCGTCCTGGTCCCGTTGAATCGCCTGGTCGGGGCTGTACTGGACGGCAGGCTTCGCCATGACGACGGGTCGCGGCGGCGTGAGCTTCTCTTGTTGCTCCTCCGCCGATTTCCCGGCGAGATCCTGCTTCAGCTGGAGCACACCGTAGTCGGTGGGATCTTGGGTGGCCTTGGTACGGCCGGACTCCATTTTCGCTTTCGGTATCAGTTTGAGGTCGGGCATGAGAACTCTCCGCCTTGTACGAATCACCGCTATTAAAGATAACTCATAGCGCAGATCCTGCAATCGGAGTTTTGCCCGTCGGGCTGCTTTTTCTCCCCCGGTGTCCAGGGCTCGTGGATCTCGGCCTGCTTCTTTCAGGCCGTGTCCATTGGTTTCCTCGGCATTTTGGCATAGTATGGCCCTCTCGAATCGAGGTAGTTCACTCGAACGCGAAGGAGGTTTGACGTGATCGTTCGACAACTGCGCAAAACCGCGATGTTGGGAACCTTGCTCCTGGTGTTTCTGACGGGTGCTTTCGGCGCTCTCGATCTGGCCGCACAGTCGACGCCCGACGACCTTCTGGTGGTGGCCTTGACCTCTCGCCCCGCCTCCTTTGACCCCGCCAAGGTGTTTCGGGATGTGGAGATGCGGGTGGTCAACAACATCTACGAAGGGCTGTACATGCCCCCCAATGGTGAAGGGGCTGCCGCCCAGGGGGTGGCCCAGAGCCATGACGTGTCGGAAGACGGTCTGGTCTACACCTTCCACCTTCGCCCGGAAGCCCGGTGGTCCAATGGCGATCGGGTCACCGCCCAGGACTTCGTCACCGCCTGGATGCGCCTGTTGGAGCCGAACTCCGAGTACGAGTACTCCTACCTCATGGGCACCATCAAGAATGGCCACGCCTTCGCCGCTGGAGAGGTCACGGCCGAAGAGGTCGGGATCCATGCCGTCGACGACGCCACCCTGCGGGTCGAGCTGGAGGAGCCGGTCCCCTTCTTCCTCGAGCTGACCGCCTTCTGCCCTTTTTTCCCCGTCCACTCGGCATCCTACCAAGAGCATGGCTCGGAGGCGTTCGAGACGGGCCACATCGTGACCAACGGACCCTACCGGATCGACGCCTATGACCCGGCCGGTGATCTCCAGTTCGTCAAGGACCCCAGCTACTGGGGGCAAGAGACGGTGCAGATCCCCAGGGTGACCTTCCGCATCTTCGAGTCCGAGCAGACCGCTCTGGCCGAGTACCTGGCGGGAGGAATCGACTGGTTGAGCGAGCTGCCCTACGAGCAGCTTTCCGGTCTACACGGTCGCGAAGATTTTCGCAGCCACGAGGCGTTTGGCACCTACTACTTCCGGCTGAACGTGACCGACCCGATCCTGAGTGATGCGCGCGTGCGCCGAGCGCTGTCGATGGCCATCGATCGGACCAGGTTGTGCCAACAGGTGCTGGACGGCCTGTATACCCCCGCCATCAGCTTCGTGCCCCCGATGACCGGGTTCGAGCCGCTGGGTGTGCTCCAGTACAACCCCGAACGGGCCCGGGAGCTGATGATGGAAGCGGGCTTCGAGGACGGACAGGGCTTCCCCCGCCTCCGACTCATCTTCAACGTCACCGACCTACACCAACGGGTTGTCGATACCATCCGCGAGATGTGGCGCACCAACCTGGGCATCAACGTGGACTTCGTGGCCACCAGCTGGGACAACTTTTTGGCCAACCTGGAGTCGCGCGACTACCACGTCGCCCGTTTTGGCTGGATCGGCGACTACCTCGACCCCGACGCCTTTCTGTACCTGATGGTCAGCCACAACCTGGAGCTGAACGAGGGTTGGTCCAACGATGCCTACGACGAGCTGGTCCGCCAGGCCTCCACCGAGCAGAACCCGGATCGGCGCTTCGACCTGTACCGAGGCGCCGAGGCCATCCTGCTCAACGAGATGCCGATCATCCCCTTGTTCTACTATACCCAGCACCAGCTGGTCAGCCCGCGGATCGAGGGGTTCGAGATGAACGTCCGCGATGTCCATCTCATCCGCTACATGAGCAAGAGGCCGGACGAGGCCCCGCCCGCCCAATAGGGCCTGCTCCCACCAACACCACGCCCAGGCCTGGTCACGATTCCCGACTCAACGCCGCCAGCGCCATCTCGGTGAGCTCGCGAATGAGCTGGTGGATCTCTGCCGGTTGGATCTCCTCCTTGCTCAGCGTGTCGAAGAGCGCCTCCTTGGAATAGGTAGGACAGGCCTGCCGTCAGTTCAACGCCATCCCCCGGCATGACCGGCCTCTGCCGCTGATGGGCATCCTGAAAGGGATCTATGTCCGCTGCAACCCCTTCACCAGCCAGCAGCTGATCGAGGTCATCGAGCAGGCCGGCAGCGAGCAACCCTTGCGAGTGGAGCGCCGCTCACTGGGCGGGCGATGGATTCTGGCCGCTTCCCCCCTTGCCCTCTACCGCCTTGTCGCTCTATAAGCTCTGGAATGCCTGGATCCTCGCGAGTGCTGCTGGTTTCCCCCCCGAGCGGCGTACCCACCAATCTTCCGCCGCTCGCACTGCTCTACCTGGCCAGCGCCCTGCGCCGCAGGAGACACCAGGTGCGCCTGCTGGATATGGACAGCCCCCACAGCCCGGCCGATGCGAGCGGACTGGCCGACCTCGTCGAGCAATGGCGGCCCGATGTGCTGGGGGTCGGCATCTGCAGCGAGACCGCGCTTGCGGTCTACCACCTGCTGGAGGTCCTGGGACCGATGCCCGGCCTCCTGAAGGTTGCGGGTGGTGCCCATGCCACAGCCCTTCCCCAGGAGCCCCTGGAGCACGGGTTCGACGTCGTGGTGCGGGGGGAGGGCGAGGTGACCCTGGTGGAGCTGGTGGAGGCGGTGGCGGCAGGGCAGGGGATCGAGGATATCGCCGGCCTTGCCCTGCGAGGTCGGGATGGCCGGGTGGTCTCAACGGCGGAACGACGGCGGGTCGAAGCGCTGGACAGCCTCGCCTCTCCGGTCGAGGTGCTCGACCTGTTGCCCCGACCCGACCTGATCGGGCCGATGTCCACGCTGGCGGTCGTTCCCACCATCTTGTCGAGCCGAGGTTGTCCCGGATTGTGCCGCTTCTGCGCCAACCTGGTCCACGGGCGGCAGTACCGATACCACTCGCCCCGGCGCGTGCTGGACGAGATCGAGAGCTGGCACAGAGCCACGGGAAACCACCTGTTGAACTTCTGCGACGCCGCCTTCACCGCCCATCGCAGGCGTCTGCTGGAGCTATGCCGGGCGATGTCCGCTCTCTCCTTTCGGCCCTCCTGGTGGTGCGAGGCTCGGGCCGACCAGCTCGATGCCGAGCTGGCGGCGGCGCTGGTCGGGGCAGGCTGCACCACCGTGCTGGTCGGGGTCGAGAGCGGCGACGAGGGGGTGCTCGAGCGGATCGGCAAGCCGATCCCGCTGGAGCGGACGGTACGTGCGCTGGAGCAATGCAAGGAGGCGGGGCTGGTCACCGAGGTCAGCATCATGCTGGGTTTTCCGGACGAGACCGTCGAGGAGCTGGAAAACACCCTGGCCTTCATGCAGCGCATCGCACATGCGGTGGATCTCTTTCGGCCCTTGGGGCTGGTGGTTCCCTATCCCGGCACCGCCATCTACGAGCAGTTCCACCGCTCTTGCGGCTTTACCGGCTGGTGGCTGGACCCGGGTAGAAGCCTGGCCTTGCGGGAGGTCAACCCGCCCGAGGTGGTCTCCGGCCATCCCGCAGCGGTCGTGGAAGCCCACGCCGCCCTGGAGGAGGCGTTCCTGGAGGCTCAGCCCATCCCCTACAGTGACGAGGTGACCGCCGCCATCCGACGGTGCCTGGGCTATCGCCGCCAGCACAACCGACGGGTTCTGGAGGGGCGAACCCGCCATGTCTGACGGAGGGTGGCGACAACCCGATCCCCTTCCTCCTCCGCGAGCATCCACACGGGGTGTATCCGCCATGACCGAGAGAGGGCAGCCACCGCTCACCCGGATTGACGTCCCTGGGGGCTGCCGATAGGTTGTCGATCTCCGAGGTGGGGTACTCGAGCACCCAGATGGTCACGTCGTCCCGACATCTCCTGATCACCGGCGCCGATGGGCAGCTGGCCCGCGCCCTCCGCTCCGAGTGCCAGAAGCGGGGAACCGCGGCGACCGCTCTGGACCGTTCGACCCTCGACATCAGGCATCTGGCGCTGGTACGCCGCTGTGTCGCCGATCTGAAACCGGACGCCATCATCAACTGCGCCGCCTACAACGCGGTGGACCGTGCCGAGTCCCAGTTTGCCGAAGCCTGTCTGGTCAACGGCATCGGCCCGCGGAACCTGGCCATCGCCGCCCAGGAGCAGGGTGTTCCCCTGGTCCACTTCAGCACCGACTACGTCTTCGATGGAGCAAAGGACACGCCCTACACCATCGCCGACCAACCCCGTCCCCTCAACCGCTACGGACACAGCAAGCGGCTGGGTGAGCAGCTCGTCTGCTTCTTGACGACCCGTTTCTACCTGGTTCGCCTGAGCTGGGTGTTCGGCCATGGCAAAGAGAACCTTGTCACCCGCGTGCTGCGCCAGGCTCAACAGGGGCAGACCCTCCGCTACGTGACCGACCAGGTCTCGTGCCCGACCTACGCCTCCGACCTGGCGCCGGCTGTCCTCGACCTGTTGGAGACCGGCGCCTACGGGCTGTACCACGTGACCAGCGGAACCTTCTGCAGCCGCCTGGAATGGGTCAGAACCATCGTCGCAATGGCCGGATTGCCCGTTCCGGTCGAAGCGGTCGACAGCAGCGCCTTCCCCGATGCGGCACCACGCCCCCGCTTTTCTGCCATGGACCCCTTCCCGCTGAAGGAGACCATCGGGCGGGAGATCCCCGACTGGATCGACGCGACCCGGCGATTCCTGAAGGAGATCGGGGCAGGTGGCGGGTGAAACGAGAAAGGAGAGTCGTAGTAATGGTCGGCACTCGTTTTGAATGGGACAGACACGAGCGGTTGGGCCCCGTCCAGGCGAGACCGAGACTCTTCTCTACCCCCCTGCGGCAGCTCGACCGACTCGGCCGCCTTGGTGATCGGCTCCAGGTGAGGTCAAGAGTCTCTACACCCCGGAGGGGTGGTACATACCAGCCCAGGGCGAAGCCCTGGGAGCGGGAGTTTGAATCGACCTGAGCCCTGAAAGGGCGTGACATATATCAGCCAAACGGTGCCTCGCCTCGGTGGACGACAATGACAACCGGCGAAGAGAAGAACTACGGAGACACGTTCAGTCCGGCCATGGTGGCCATGATCGAGGACGGGCCTCACCGCATCCTGGAGGTCGGTTGTGCCCAGGGGTTCCAGCTCGCTCACCTCAAGGGTATCGGCAAGGCCAGCTTCACGGTCGGGGTAGAGCGGGTGGCAACCGCCGCCGAGTTGGCGCGAAAACGGGTCGACCGGGTCCTGTGTGGCGATGTGGAGGAGCTGGAGCTGACCGAGTACCTGGGTTTCTTCGACTACATCCTGTACGGGGACGTGTTGGAGCACCTGGTACAGCCCTGGACCCTGGTCGAGCGCCAACTCCGCCTGCTGTCTGGTGGCGGCCGCATGGTGATCTCGCTTCCCAACGTGCGCAACCTGGTGCTCATCGCCGCCTTGATCCGAGGTGACTGGAGCTACACCCGCTTTGGGCTGCTCGATGACACGCACCTGCGCTTCTTCACCCGTTCGAGCATCCTGGAGGCGTTCCAGAAGCTGCACCTGGTCGTCGAAAGGGAAGATGCCATCCGCCATGATGAGTCCTTCTACCGCGCCACCATGGGGGACCACGGTCCGGATGAGGAGGTGCTGGCGGCTTTCCAGAGTATTCGCCAACAATGGGTGGACGGGCAGGATTGCAGCCGTGAGCTTGCCGATCTGCTGGGCCATCACCCCTTCGCTCCCCAGGATGTGTCCGACCTGCTCACCGTGCAGCACCTGTTTCTGGTCCGTGCCGGCACGGCCCAACCCGGACTGCAAGATGTGCCCACCACCTGAACCGGCATCGCCCTCCAACCGATCGGTCTTGACAGGCAGGCTCCCATGAGACCGCTCTACTTCGATCTCATCGATCGCTGCCAGCTATCCTGCCCTTCCTGCTACCACGGCCTTTATGGTGGCACGGGTCAGGTGATGTCGCTGGACCGATGCACCGCCATCCTCGACCATTGCATCGGTACCCTGGGCGTGGACCTGGTTGGCGCCTTCAACTGGGGCGAACCGCTGCTCTACCCACAGCTGTCCGGGTTTCTGGAGCTGACCACAAGATACCCGCAGGTGACCTTCTGCCTGTCCTCCAACATGAACGGTGACCTGAGCGTCGATCTGGCCCGTTCCATCGTCTCCTCCGTCGATGTGCTGCTCCTCTCCGTGAGCGGGCTGGATCCCGATGTCTACCGTCTGTACCACCGTGGCGGCGATCTCGAACGGGTTCTGGCCAACATTGATCGTCTGATTCAGGCCAGGGATGACGTCGTAAGCCCCATCTCGCTGGATTGGGTGCTCGGCCTCCATCTCTTCAATACTGCGCAGGTCGAGCCCGTTGAGGCCTACTGCCGCCAACGACGGATCCGGTTCAGTCCCACCCGCTACTATGTGACCAACGTGGAGGATGTCCACCGCATCCTCTTGGGGCAAGACGTCCCCGAGCAGGCCTGGCAGGTCCTCTACGCTTCGCTTCGCCAGGCCCGGGAGGATATCGAGCACAGGCTCACACCGGGGCGTTGCCACATGCTGGCCGACATCGTGGTTGACTGCGACGGCCGCCTGATGACCTGCTGCGGCGGCAAGATCCTGCTGGACCGGCTGGTGACCGAGGTCCAGTCGGTCGCGGAGCTGATCTCGGTAAAGCAGGCCAACCGCTTCTGTGCCGAATGTCTGCGGTCGGGGCTGGCGGGGTACTTTGCGGTGGCCAGCTGACCGCTGACGGTCATGAGAGGGTGGCTGGCCGCTCTCGGCGCCGCTCGGGACCACTCCTCTTCCGGTATGCACACTGCGAGAACTACCATCTCCTCAGAGCCGACTGCAGCTCCCAGGAGAATCCTCGGGAGGCGGGGTGGTCCACCTCCAGCGATCCGGGACCGAACGCCTGCAACGGGCGATGCCCCCCTTCCAACCGCTCGCGGTACCAGGCGACCAGGTCGTGGTCGAGCCGGATCGATAGAGGGTATCGCAGCTCGTCGGCTGGCATCACCGCCGTCTGGGCTTCGAGCACGGTCCGCAACACCTGGTCCTTCTCAATGTTGTGGTGGTCTTCCAGCCAGGTGGCGAACCGTTCGTTCAGATCGATCCAGGCCTGGCGGTTGCGGGGTAAACGAGCCAGAACCTCGCTGCGCCCGATGATGGCCTGTCTGGCTCCATCGAGCACGATGCCGAGTTGTGGAATTCGCTGGGTCAACTCGGGGTCGCGGGCCAGCTCGTGCATCAGCTCGATCGGGTCGATGCCCCGATCCCATTGCAGCCAGCGCAAGGGAACCCGCAGGATCCCGTTGTTGTGCACCGCATCGAACAGACAGGCCAGCCTGAGCATCTCCGCCATCCCGCCTCGAGTCAGGGTGGCGGTGGCGGCCACGAATCCCTCCCCGTCGACCTCGATACCGTGTTGGCTGATGAACTCGGGGGCGGCCATCGGGCTGTTGGGCAGCAGCATGGTCCGGAAGATCAGCACCACCGAGGGTCGGTCGAAGTAGTGGGCCAGATCTCTCTTGAAGCTGGCAACGGTGGCTCCGGGCAGCCCCAGCATCAGGAAGGTGTGGGCATCCAGTCCGAGCTGGACGAACCGCTGCTCCAACAGGTCGTAGTCCTCGGTGCTGATGTTCTGGCGACCGACCACGCTCAAGGTGTGCGGATCGCGGGTTTGGATGGAAACGGCACCGCCATGCGCCAGTTCCGAGGCGGCGAAGATCTCGGCGATGCGGGCCAGGCGCTCCACCGGCCGCTTGGCGTACTCGACCATCACCAGGCGAGGCCAGGATCGTTCCCGCTTCACCTGGCAGATCAGCTGCGCGATCTCCACGTCCCGCTCCAGCAGGCCGAAGTTGGAGTCGGCCATGAACAACGACAGGATCTGGTGATCGGCCACCCACTCCAGCTCGGCACGCACCCGGTCGAGGGGAAAGGTCCGCACCCTGCCTCGACTGAAGTATTGCCAGCTGCAGAAGGCACAACGATAGGGGCAATCCCGGTTGGTCTCCACGGCGGCGTAGCGCCAGCGCTCGGCATCCAGCCCATCGAATATCCCGCTGGTATACGCCGAGGGCAGCTGGCCCAGCTCCTGGATGGGCGGTCGATCCGGGTGTCGGACGAAGCGATCCCCCACCATGGCGCTGACACCCGCGATCTCGTCGGTTCGCGCGGTCCCGCGCTGGATCGCCTGCAGCAGCTCGACCAAAGCGATCTCCCCTTCCCCGCGCACGGCGAAGTCCACCTCCGGGTGGGCCCGCAGGAAAGCCTCGCAGGCGGCGGGACGAGCGGGGACGCCCGGCCCTCCGTGGATGGTGATGCAGTCGGGGTCCAGCGCCTTGGCCAACCTGGAGAGCTCCAGGTTCAGCTCCTGCCCCAGTACGTTGTCCGAGCAGAGCAAGACGTTGACGGCGACACCCGACAGGCTTGCGGTCAGCTCGTTCCGATCGCTGGCGAAACGAGGGCCGAGGTCGAAGAGCCGTTCGTCGAGCTGCCGCCGGGCATTGGCCAGGCACATCCCCAACCCCAGCGGGGGGGTGTCCAGGGTGGGATGGGCGCAGAGTACAGCGATGCGCTTCATGAAACCTCGTCAGATGCCCCTGCCGGCTTGTCGGCTCGACCAGTCGGGCCGAGGCGCTCCTATCGCGGCTCAGCCGCCTTCGATGACAGTATAGCTGCCACCCAATCCGGATGGTCCACATACCAGCGCACCGTGTCTGCCAACCCCTGCTCGAAGCGGATCTGCGGAAGCCATCCCAGCTCCTGCCGAATGCGCGTCGTGTCCAGGGCGTAGCGGTGGTCGTGACCCGGGCGATCCGAGACCAGCCGGATCAGCTCCCGATACCGTTCGATCGGGGGGTCCATCTTCCTGTCAGGTGGAAGGAAGCGATCCAGGTAGTCGCAGATGGCGCCGACCACCTCCAGGTTCCTTCTTTCCTCCCCTCCACCGACATTGAAGCTGACGCCTGGCCGGCCCCGCTGGAGGATCAGCCATAGCGCCTCGCAGTGGTCGCGTACGTGCAGCCAGTCGCGCACGTTGTGGCCCGTTCCATAGACCTCGATGGGCAATCGGTTCCGCGCCCGCAGCACCGAGCGGGGGATCAGCTTTTCGGGGTGCTGGTATGGACCGTAGTTGTTGCTGCTGTGGGATACCAGTACCGGAAGGCCGAAGGTGCGCTGATAGGCCCGAGCAAAATGGTCGGCCGCGGCCTTGCTCGCCGAGTATGGGGAGCTGGGCCGATAAGGGCTGGACTCCGAGAAGAAGCCCTCTTCCCCCAGCTCGCCGAACACCTCGTCGGTTGAGACGACCAGCAGTCGGAAAGCGCCCTGCTCGGATCCCTCAAGAGTGGCCAGGTACCGGCGCGTCTCCTCCAGCAGCCGCCAGGTCCCTGTCACGTTGGTTCGAACGAAGCCCTCCGGATCGGCGATGGAACGGTCGACATGAGTTTCGGCGGCGAGATGGATGACGGCACCTGGCCTGGTATCAAAAAGCAACTCGCGGACCGTCCGGCCGTCGCAGATGTCTCCCTTGACGAAGGTGTGGTCGGGGTGGCCCTCCAGGTCGCAGATAGACTGGTGGCAGCCTGCGTAGGTCAGCCGGTCCAGGTTGACGACCGGCACCCCTTTCTCCAGCACCAGCATGTGCACCAGGTTGGTCCCGATGAAGCCGGCGCCACCGGTGACCAGGATGGGCCGTCGACCTGCATGGATCATGGGGCGCCCCCCTTTCGTTCCCTGGTCGAGCCGGTATCGCCTGGGGAGGTCCAGAGCCTGCCGGCGCATGGGACTACATGGCCGCCTGGGTGGTTCATGGCAAGCTTCCGCTTGGCATTTGTAGCAGATCTGCCTCGGCGAGCGAAGGCCAGAGCCGATCTTGGCGGGAGAGGAGCGGATCGGCGATGGGCCAGGGGATGGACAGCTCCGGATCGTCCCAGGCGATGCCCCTGGCAAGGTCGGCGTGGAACAGCTCGGACATCTTGTAGAGCACCAGGGCGTCTTCCAGGGCGCATATCCCATGGGCAAAGCCGGCGGGGGCCAGCAAGGACCGCCCCTTGGGGCCCGTCAGCTCCAGCGCCACCCATCGACCAAAGGTCGGTGAGCCTCTCCGGATATCCACGGCGACATCGAACACGCGTCCCGACAACACCGTGACGAGCTTGGCCTGGGGTTTGGTCACCTGGTAGTGCAGACCTCGCAGCACGCCCCGACGGGAGAAGGAGAGGTTGTCCTGCACGAACTCGACGGTGATGCCGGCCTTGCGGAAGCTTCTTTGCGAGTAGCTCTCCAAAAGGTACCCCCGCTGGTCCTCGAACACCTCGGCTTCGAGCAGCAGCACCTCCGGAATGTCGGTGGTGATTACATTCATGGTTTGCCATCTCTCCATGTGACAGGAAACGGACCTCCGTCCGGTGATGCCCTCTCTTCCTGGTCCGGTGATGCTGCACGACACCCTGTGGAATCCGGCAGCGGTTCTGGCGGGCTCTCGGATGGCGCCAGAGAGCGCGTGCCTTGTTCTTGCGCCAGGGAGGATGACCCTTGCTGGCCCGCTCGCGTCAGCCGGTCGCGATTGTGGTCTCGACGGAACTCCAGGCAGCGTTGGATAGCGGCGCGAACCTCGGGGGTGTAAGGGACCAATCCAGCCTGCAGCACCCCTTCTTCCATGGCGCGATGCAGCTCGAAGACCGCATCCAGGCTGGTCATCTCCTCCGGGTTCCAGCTCACGTTGAGCCGGTCCATGCGCCATCTGTCGAGCCACCATCGGGTGAAGCCGAGCGCCTGGTGATACCGCTCGTACAGCGGAGTGCCGGGATAGGGGACCACGATCCCCATGGAGCTGAACCCGTCGACCAGACCCGCGATCCGCTGCATGAAGCCCAGCGTGTTGTCCAGCTGTTTTGTTGTTTCGTCGGGAAAACCCAGCATGAAGTTGGCCTGGGTGCGCAACCCCGCTTCCTTGACCACCCGCAAGGCAGACTCGGCCTCATCCAGGGTGATGCCCTTGCCGATCCGCTCCAGCACCACCGGGTCGCCGCTCTCGATCCCGATGATGACCGCGGTGCAACCGGCGCGGGCCATGGCGGTCGCGCGTTCGACGTCGATCTGGTCGGCCCGGGTCTCGCACAACCAGTGTGGCCGGAAGGGCAACCGCTCCATCCCCTGGCAGAGCGCCAGTAGCCTCGCGCGATGGGTGGCGAAGGCGTCGTCGTGGAAGAAGTAGGTCGCCGAGCCCTCCCATCGCTGCCAGTCCTGCATCTCCTGGAGCACCCGCTCGGTGGAATGGAAGCGGTAGCGTCTGCCGGTGATGAAGTTGGAGCAGAAGATGCAGCGGCCCGGGCAGCCTCGGCTGGTGATCAGGGAGGCGGAGAGCGCTCCCGGTCTTTCGGGTTGCACATACCAGTCGCGTCTGAAGAGCTCGTGTACGGTGGAGGGGCTGGCGAGCTGGTCCAGCTCCGCGATTCTCGGCCGATCGGGAGTGGAGCGGATGGTGCCGTCCGGATCCCGGAAGGTCAGACCGGCGACCGTACTCAGGTCCACCTTGTTTCTGAGCGCGGCGACCAGCTCTACCAGCGTCTGCTCGCCTTCTCCGCGAACCACCAGGTCGAAGCCGTGCTGCAAGGCCTCCTCGGGCACCGCCGTGGCGTGGGGGCCCCCGGCCGCCACGATCATCTGGGGCCTTGGCCCCAGCTCCTCCAGGATCCGATAGGCCGTCAGCGCCGTCTCGGTGTAGAGCGTGATCCCCAGGATCTCCGGCCGCTGGTCGTCGATCGCGCGCCGTAACGCCTCGCTGCCGCGAGGGCCGTGCGGGGAGGCCAGGTCCATCACCGTGACCTCGACCTTGGCCCGGTGCAGGGAGGCACTCAAGTACTGCAGGCCGAGCGGTGGACCGGCCGTCGGGGTGGGGGAGGGCGCTGTGACGAGAAGCACCCCGGCCATCAGCCGGCTCCTCGGGTACAGAGGGGCGCAATGGGCCACTCGAGTTCGCGCAGGACTGTTCTCTCCATTCGGCCGCTGCTGCCGGCGCCCATGGTTCACTCCATCGCGCTCATCATGGAAGCCACAGTGACCGTTTCCGAGGTCGGTATGCTGCAGGCGCCCATGGGTTCTTTACCGCTCCTCATCATACACGGTTCTTGAGGAGCTGGCCGATCGCCTTCAGATGCCCGTCTCCCCAGAGGTTGGATGGCTCCAGGAAATGCCCCTCGCTCCACTCGTTGAAGGAGGCCAGCATGACCGGGAGGTTGCGGTCCACGCCATTTCGGTCCAAAAAATCGAGCCCCGCAGCCAGCATCTCGCTCACAGCCTGCGGGCTGTTCCCCACCACGATGGGTGACCAGGGAAAACGGGGGGTCACCCCATCCCAATCAGGCCCACCGCGCGGTGTGGCGTCCCATCCTGCGGCGATGGAGGGGAGATAGGGGACATCCAGCCGCTCCTGGACGAGCGCCCATTGCGCGATGCGGGCCTGCCCCAGCTCCAGGTAGTCCTGTATCCAGGGCCCCCGCCACTCCGGCCACCAGATGAGGCTGGTGACGGCATCCAGCCCCAGGCCGGTAAGCATCTGCGCGTCGGTCGCCTGGTTCAGAATGCCGACCAGAAACAGCCCCACAAGACCGGCCCGACAGGCCTGCTCCCTCATGGCCGCCAGCGCCTTGATGGTCCCCTCCCGGCCCAGTTGGTCGAGCAGCCGGTAGGTGTGGAACAGGACGAAAAAGGGGCGCCCGTTCACGCAAAAACAGGAGGGATGGAGCAAGTAGGGGTCGAGAAAGTGGCCCAGCATGGCGGTCAGGTCGTCACCCGTGAAGGGAAAGTAACGCTCCGGTTCCGCAAGCTCCGGTTCCTCCATGCTGGCCGGCAAGTGCTCCCGGGGCCAGACCGGAACCCACATGATGGCAAACCGAAACTCGGCCCCCAGCGCTTCCAGGCCGGGCAGAAGCGCCTCGCGGTGCATCCGCTCGAACATCGCCTCCCTCCCCGGCCGCCAGGGGCTGTCGATGATGAATCCCTCGATCCCCGCCTCCAGGGCTGCCCGGGCCTGCCGCAGGAATGTCTCGGGGCGGCTGTCCACCAGGTATCCCCAGGCCGGCTCCACCGGTTGGCGGTGACCCTCGAACCAGGGACGAGCGTTCCGGACCAGCTTCCATTCGTTCCAATTCAGGCCGGCGACCTCGTGGTGAGCCGGATAGTAATAGGCCAGCACCGGCCTGCGCCCCGGCTCGCCCTCGACGCTGCCTACAACCCGCTGTGGGTTTTCCTCGCTCCGCTCGGTCATCGCGGGTTCCAACCCCTCATTATTCCTTCGACGTCACGAGTAGATAGTTTCGCCTGCTGCCTGCCGACGATCGGCTGTCACCTGTCGGCTAGTCATAGTCCGGCACTCCCGAACCGATGCACTCGTACCTGGCCAGCTCGTAGGGCAACTCGACCCCCTCCCCGCCAAGATCGGCGGAATCGGCGATCCGTCCGAGAAACCTCCTGCCGGCATCATCCAGCTCGATCACCTCCGAGGCGGGCGAGACCAAAACGCTGAGGTACTTGCCCGGTGCGGTGGTCAAGATGCGCCGCTCCTGGGTCACGATCACGTCGGGGGCAAGACCGGCGGTGTGGTACTGCACGTAGATCGGCATGCCTGACGACATTGCCTGGGGGAACAACCGCAGCGGGAAGTACAACCGCCCGTGGTTGCCGTCCCACAGGCATCCCCCCACGTCGTTTGGCGTATCCACCGGTTCCGGTATGACCTGCGGGTCGCCAACCAAACCATCCGCCGGTTCCGGCGCGATCTGGGGGACGCCATCGGGAAGGGCCAGGAGGGCCTGGACCATCTTCCGGGCTTTCCGGGCATCGCTCGTGAACCACAGCCTGCGGATGTACCCGCTCTCGGTCTCGCTTTCGTGGCCAGCCAGTATCTTCTTGTTGATGCGCAGGAAACTTCCCCGTTGCTGCCATCTCCCCTTGTAGCTGGTGTTGCAGTGGTTGATCGCCAGGTGGATGCCCTGGTCCAGGGCATGCTCCATCAGCTCCAACATGGCCAGCTCCGACTCCACCACCGACGGAACCGCTTGCCGGGTGACATGGTATCCGCGGTCCACCAGCGCCTCCAGGTTGGCGCTCGACAACATGATCTGGTGCAGGTTGAGGTGATCGACCCCAACGGCGGCCATCTCCTTCATGCATCCCTTGAGGATCGGCACATCTTCGGGCACGCAGGCGATCTCCACGGTCACCCTGGGCAGGATCCCCTTGGCCAGCGCGACCTTGTCGAGCGAGTAGCCCGTTGCCCCGATATTGAACCGGATCTCGTCGAGACCGGCACGGGCCAGCGACTCGAGTACCTTGCGGTTGGCACACAGGCCGTTGGTGTAGGCCCACAGGTAGATCCCTGTGCCAAGAGACCGGCGCAGCCGGACGATCAGATCGACCAGGCGGTCAGCGAACAACAAGGGGTCGCCGCCGCTGAAGGCGACACCGTTGATACCGATGCTGGCGCAGTAGTCCAAAAAATCCTCGAAACGGCGGAACTCCAGCCCGTCGGCATAGGGGGCCATCTCGGCGGACGACTTGAACGCCGGGCAGGTGAAGCAGGAGGCCTGGCACTGCCGCGTAATGAACAAGCAAGACCAGGTGCCGTTGCCGCAGGCCTGGCATCCAGGCGAAAGCGGGCCTGTCGCCAGCTTGCTCCCGCCGAAGTGACGGCTCACCCGTTGACCCAGGGCAGCCAGCCGCTGCCGCTGCTCCCGGTTGGCCTCGGCCGCCTGCTCCTCTGATAGAAACGGCAACCGCCCGAGGCGATCGCCCCAGCTTTCCCACAGCAGCCTTTCGCGATCCCTCCGGTTCAGTTCCATCTGCGCTGCCCTTCCTGCCCGCGCTGAGCTGGGCTTCTTATGACGGCCCGCGCTGGGTTGGGCTTGCCCCGTTTCACCTGCTCTGTCTCCAATCGCTTCCACCATCGCCTTCTGCTGGTCGCAGACGATCTCGGCTTTGTCGGCCCTAGAAAACCGTCTTTTCAGGAAGAGTCCGAAGAGGGCCGAGCAATTCCTGTCAGAAGCTGCTCCAGGGCTTTCGCAGTTTGCGTCGGGTGCCCGAGCCAAGCCCCGAAAGGACATCAATCCGTCCAGAAAGGGGTAGCCGACCTCATCCAGTACCTACGGAGATCGGGAGTCGGGACAAGACTCGTGGACCAGTGCACCAATCCGTCACCTGGCGCTTCGACCCCTGATCACCGCAAGATATCCCCCTTCGCCCCACATTTCCAGCGGAGGGTCGGCGGATGTGGTACATAGCCAGCTCATTGGTGGCATGCTGTCACCCCCACGGAGCGGTTCGATGGGTTCTGCCGACGAGTCCGGCTGGTTGAACGAGCTGTTCCAGTTCGAGGTTCGCCCCGAGGAGCACGACTGGCGGCTGGACCGCATCCTGCAGAATCGCCTCAAGGGCTATTCGCGGCAGACCGTGCACGATCTGATCCGCCGCCACAACCAACAACTCGACAGGGCACCCCTCAAGCCAGGCAGGCACTACAAGGCTGGAGAGACCTTCGAGATCATGTTGGTACGGCGGGCAGGATGGTCACAGGAGCGGCCGGCTGAGCTGGTCGTCCTCCACGAGGACGATGCCCTGCTGGTGGTGGAAAAGGACGGAAACACCACCGTCCACGGAGGCTCCCGGCGGATCGGTTCGCTGGTCGATACCCTGCGTCGCCACGGTTATCCTCATATCTGGCCCGTCCATCGATTGGACCGGGAGACGAGCGGCCTGGTCCTGTTCGCCAAGAGCAGCGCCATCGCCAAGGCGTTACAGACCTTGTGGTCTCCCGCAGGAGCATCCGGACCGCTCGATCAGCGGGAAGACAGGTTGATCGCCAAAGGATACCTGGCGTTGGTCCACGGTGTTCCCCAGCCGGCGGACGGCCGCATCGAACTTCCCCTGGGTCCCTTGCCGAGCAGAAAGGTCCGCATCAAGCAGGGCCCGCTGTCGGCTGAGATGGGAGGCAGGGCGGCGTCCACCTGGTATCGGACGGTCTCCGCCTTTCCTTCCCACGCCCTGCTCCACCTGTGGCCACGTACCGGGCGGTTGCACCAGATCCGCGTTCACCTGTCCCACATCGGCCATCCGATCGTGGGGGACAAGCTGTACGGTGTCGAGGAGGATCTGTACCTGCGCTTTGTCGCCGGTCGACTGACCGACGAGGACCGCAAAAGACTGGTCGCGCCCTCTCACCTGCTGCACGCAGGGTACCTGCGCCTGCTCCATCCCACGAGCGGGGCTCCGCTGGAGTTGCGGTCCAGGCTGCCCGCGTTCTGGACGGAGATCCTGGGATCGCTTTCCGGACTGTCGGCGGAAGCGGCGGCACAGCTCCTGGATGCGGGGCTCGATCGGGCATGCCAGCCATGGGTGTGAAGGAACCACATGGACCGATTCTCCCCGTCGGTGTAGGTTCTGATCACTTTTGCGATTCGCAATGGTGCGACAGAACGCCGAGAGGAACTCCCATGTCCCAGCCGCTACGCCCTTTGCTTGATGCCACGAGTGAGGTGGTGACCGACGGGTCGTTCAACCTGGGGACCTATGGACACGATATTCCCCAGGTCAATCCGCTGGATGCCCGCATCGCGGGCCGATTTCCACTGCCCCGCGCCTTCAAGAGCCTGCGCCTGAAGGAGTGGGAACACTTCGCTCTGGCCAGCGAGGACCATTACATCAGCCTGGCGCTGTTCAACGCCAAGACACTGGCTCTGGCACAGGTGTGCATCTACTCCCGCCGGGACGGCGCCATCTACTTCTACGAGCGCAAAGCCGCCCCCTGGAAGATGCGCATCCCCCAGAGCCTGGATGACAGCCAGGCCTGCTACCGTTCCAGCGGCTTCTTCCTCTCCATCAAGAACCAGCTTGCCAACGGACGGTTCGAGCTGGAGTTCGATATCGCTCCCCAACGGACCCTCCCCGCCGTCAGCGGGCACTTTATCGGCTATGAGCAAGCCCCCACGGACCAGCCCATCGTGGTGGTCCTGCCGCTGAAAAAGCACAAAGCGATGTACTCCCACAAGTACGTCTGCCCCGTCGAGGGCAGCCTGAGTCTCAACGACCGCCAGGTGGAGTTTCCGCGCCGGTCGAGCTATGGGCTCATCGATATCCACAAGGGGTACTACCCCTGGGTGATGAAGTGGCACTGGGCCACCGGAGGCTTTTTCGACGGTCAAGACCGGCTGGTCGGCTTCAACTTGACCGACAACCAGGTCGAAGACCAGGACCGCTACAACGAGAACTGCCTCTGGATCGACGGCAAGCTGTTCCTGCTGCCTCCGGTCCGATTCCACTTCGACCCTCATGATCCGCTTCAACCCTGGACCATCGCCGACCGGCAAGGAATGGTCGAGCTGACCTTCACCCCCGAGGTCATCCGCACGGTGGACATCAACGCCCTGGTCATCCGGAGCCGCTACCGCGGGCCTTTCGGCGCGTTCCATGGCCGCCTGCGGTCCGGCGATGGCCCAGAGCTGGCCATCGAGAAGGCCTTCGGGATGTGCGAGGACTTCTACCTCAGGACCTGATCCTCCCCCGAGGCGGAGCCCGGGGGAGGTGCCCGCCTAGCGGGCGGAGGGGGCGATCCTAGCCTCTGGCCGGGCGATCCTCCTCCCCCGAGGCGGAGCCCGGGGGAGGTGCCCGCGCAGCGGGCGGTGGGGGCGATCCTGGACTATGGCCGTGCTCTCCTCCCCCGCTTGCCGAGCAAGCGGGGGAGGTGCCCGCGTAGCGGGCGGAGGGGGCGATCCTAGCCGTTGGACAAGCGGAGGGGGCGATCCTAGCCTCTGGCCAAGCTGTACCCGCCTAGCGGCCGGATGGTGAGGGTATGCCGCACCTTCGTCCGGTCGATGGTGAACAGCAGCTCCGACCGTTCTTCATCGACCTCGTAGGACCAGCTTCCATCCGGGTCGCTGCTCTCGATGACGAACCCGTCCGGGTAGTGGCGTTCCTTCGGAAAGGCCAGTATCGAGGGCGCTGTCACCTGCTCCAGCGTCTCCAGCACCATGGTGAACACGCCGCTCTGGTCGTCGAAATGGTACTCCACCAGCGTTCCGCCCACCGCCTTGGGATAGATCCGGGCGGAGATGTCCACCAGTAGTGGTTTCTCCTCGCCGGCCGAGTTCAGAAGGCTGTAGCCACCATCGTCCTGGGAGTATTCGTAGTAGAGATCTCCCGCATGCAGCGACTCCAGGATGGCGAGCGCGTCCCGCATGTATTCGTCGTAGTTGGTCGCACTGGTGAACCCGCCCCACTCCCCCAGGATCCAGGGGATGTCCAGGTCGAGGGAGGTTTGCTGGTAGCCTTCCAGCCCCAGCCGGATGAGCGCCGTATCCCCATCGTAGCGGTTCTCGAGCTCGATGGAGGGGAGGTAGAAGTGGGGGGCGTAGACTACATTGGCCTGTCCGAACGGCACGAATCCTGGGGAGAGGCCCCACTGCATCACCGGAGGCGGCTCGACCAGGTATAGGTAGCTCTTGTCCACCTCGCCCAGGGCGTCCAGCACCCGCTGGTAGAAAGGCTGGAGCTGCCCCGTGATGAACCCCAGCACGGTCGTGTCCGGCCCCCAGTAGGGCTCGTTGAACAGGTCGATGCCGATGACATGCGGCTCCTCCCGGTACCGCTCCGCCAGGGTCACGACCGCCTGGATGAAGAGGTCCTGCAGGTCGGTGTCGCTCCAGAACCGGCCGTAGCATTCCATCACCTGGGGGCTCTGGTAGTTGGCATACCAGGGTTCCCTCGGCACGTGGGCCTCGTAGAGGGCCTCATCGCAGGCCCAGCGCGGGGCGCCGTTGTGACCGAACCCCTCTCCGAACACATCCTGGTGCATGTCCATGATGATCAGGATGTTGTACCGTCCCGCCCACTCGATGCGCTGATCGTACTTCTGGAGATACTCCTCGTCGATCACTCCCGGCTCGGGCATGATGGCGGCCCAGGTGGTCAGCAGCCGCAGGGCCGATACTCCCCATGTCTGCAGGCGCCGATAGTCCTCCTCCTGCGCCCAGCTGTCGTAGGGCGGGTGCTTCACGTCGTTGCTCAGGTTGAATCCCCGCAGGATCCGCTGTCTGCCCTCCGGGTCGATGATCCGCTGGCCTCGGGTTTGCCATCCCGTGGGGAGAGGTTCCTCCACCTCCTGGTCTTCGATGTCCCCAAGCGCATCGCCCTCGGCCTCTGACTGCAGATCCTCCGGTCGATCGGTCTCTGGGATCGGATCGCCCGGCTCGGTGTCCGCGAAATCGGTGTCGGCAAGCTCGCCGTCCCCGTCGTCTGCTTCGAGATCGAGGAGATCGGGTTGGCCTGCATCGGGATCTCCCCCACCAGAGCCCTCCGATCCGCAGGAGAGGATCACAGTCGCCAGGGCGAACCAGCACGGTAGTCGGTAATCGAGCATTCCACCTCCCCGGCTGTGGCCTGTCCCTAAGGATTGCAGGGGGCCGGCCGATAGACAACAGCCGACGGCAGAGCGTACGAGCCCCGCTGTGATCGTGAGGCCCGATCATCGAGGCACCCACACCTCACTCCCCGATCCCGCCCGGGGCGGGTGAGGGAAACCGGTCTCCAGGGGCTGCCCGATGTCGCCTCACAGATTACAGCTATCGATCCCCAGCGGGAAGCGTCCTTCTCCCAGCGCCGGTTTCGGCGCCGCCTTCGCCCACGGCCCGCTCCACTCGACGGCCGTCAACCATGAAACCGTCCAGACCCCCGCTCACTTCGACAGTGTACTCTGCGTTCCGTCGATGTTCTCGACAGGCTGGGTGAAAACGGCTGAAAGGAGATGCAGCGGCTGGAGCAGGGCGATCTTGACACCTGTGACGGACCCCCCTCAGATCTCCAGGTACCCTATACGACATGCCGGTACCCCGCTCTACCTGGGTGAAGCGGATCTAGATGGCCGCAAAAGGCACGAAAATGCGTTGACCCTCGGGCCCTCTTCACGTAACTGTGAAACCCCGACCCGTATGCGAGAGCGACCGTCGAATGCTCATGGTACCGAGGAGGACCGAATGAGGAGACACCTGTTTCGCTCGAGATGGCTCCTGTTGGCGGCGGTGGCCGTCCTGTGGCTGTGGTCAAAGGAGGCGATGGTGAGTGGATCTTCCAGTGCGGAGCTGGTCCGGGATCTGTTCCGATTGAGCATGGATACCCCTTCGATCATGTTCCCGACCCCGGAGGATGACATCCGGTTTCACGGGGAGTTCCGCCAACGAGCCGACACCGATCTGGAATGGCTCGCCAACCGGATACAGGCCGTTCTCGAAAACCGTGACCAGAACGCGATAGAGCTGGGCCGCTTCCAACCGGACCTGCCCTGGGTGATCGCCCAGCGCGACCCCGACGAGGATGGCAGCCTGGAGAGGGCACCTCTAGGGCCGGTGCGCTACCTGGTCAACCTCCAGCTCCGTGGGGAGGCCCTTTCCCACGTGCCCGCCATAACTGCGGTCTCGCTCGATCTGACCCTGCAAAACCGCCCTTCGCGAGAAGCCCTGCAGGCTCTGGTGGCTTCGATAGAGGAGGCGCTGGCTGCTTCGGAGCCCGAGCCCGAGCCTGAGCTCGAGCCCGACCCCGCCTCCCACTCCGATCCTACCCGCCAGCCCCAACCCGGTCCCGGCCCCGCCTCCGAGACACCTTGACCCACTGCGGTGGGTCTGTGCCGGCTTCGGTGAAGGAGGCGCTGGCTGCTCCCGAGTTCGAGCCGGAGTTTGAAGCCGTCCCAGCCTTCTCTTTCCCCTCACCCCCTCTCCTCTGTTATAGTGGGTTTCCGCCACGGGACGCTGGAGCGCAACTGGAGTGATCATGATAGAAAACGGTACTCGAACCAGCCGCCACCTGGCGGTTGCCTCCATCCTTTCACTCCTTTTTTTCCTGTCGGGATGGGCCGGATGCACCTTTCAACCGGAACCGGTGGTGTCAACCTTGGCCTCCTACGATCAGACCGGACAAGCGATCATCAACGGAACCAGCACCGATGCCTGGCCCGCCATCGGCGCCCTGGTGATCGAGGCGGCGTACGTCGCCTCCGATGACCTGCGCCAGTTCTGCTCCGGTACCCTGATCGACCCGGAGTGGGTGATGACCGCAGGCCACTGCGTGGTGGTCGAGCTGCCGACCGAAAGCGAGGAGACGATCGAGCTGACCCCCGAGATGGTCAGCTTCTTCATCGGGCCGGACGTCTCCGGCTCCGGATCGCTCTTTGCCATCGACAGCTTCCATCCTCACCCTCAGTTCATTCCCAACGCTCCGCTGGTTCGCGACATCGCCCTGGCCCATCTGGCCGAGCGGGTGCCGGCCGAGGTGGCCCAGCCTTTGCCCATCAACGACCTCTTGATCACCTATGACTGGGAGGGGTTGCCCATCACCTGGGTCGGATACGGAGTCACCGACGGCATCCGCCAGACCGGCAACGGGATCAAGCGCTACGGCGAGGGTTTGCTGGGGCCGGTGGCGCTGGACATGTTCGCCTACGAGATGTCCGAAGACGGCCAGCTTCCCTGCAACGGCGACTCGGGGGGCGCCACGCTTCTGGACATCGAAGGGGTCGAGACGGTGATCGGCGTCACCCACATGGGTGACCAGGGCTGCGCCAGCTCGGGTATGGATACTCGAGTGGACCCATTTTACACCTGGATCCAGGGTCTTCTCGAGACCACCCGCATCCCCTGCGAGATCACGGGGGGCGACTGCGAGAGCGGACAGGCTTGCCAGCCGTCGGATGACCGGTTCGAGTGCTCCCCCTCCCAGGATCTCGCTGCCGGTAGCCCCTGCCTGGTGGAGCCAGAGAGCTGGCCGCCATACCCCTGCGCCGACGGCCTCGCCTGCCTCGACCTCCCCGAATCCGAGGGCGGCGTCGGCCCTGCCTGCTACCCCTACTGCCTGGTTGACGAGGATTGCTCGGAGATGGATCGCTGCCTGACCGGCGTCGTGGACGACGACCACCCCGATCTGGGCGCCTGTGTCTGTCGCGACGAGGATGCCGACGGCTTCTGCCGCCAGGAAGACTGTGACGACCAGAACCCACAGGTGCATCCCCTGGCCACCGAGGTCTGCGAGGACGGCATCGACAACAACTGCAACGGCCTGACCGACTGGGAGGATACGGACACCTGCAATCGCGGCCACGTGGATACGGGATGTTCGGTGACCGGCCTGGGGGGCGGCCCTTCCTTCCTGCTGCTGCTATGGGGGGTCGCCATCGGGGCGGCTGCCTGGTGGAGAAGGTCAGCGACCGGGCTCTAGTGCCCCGGTCCACGTGCTGTGTCCCAATTCGCTTTTCGATCGCCCTTCGTCAGCTGGTATGTCTCGCCCTTTCAGGGCTTCCCACGATCTTGCACTGCCTTTCCCAGGGCTTCGCCCTGGGCTGGTATG
>JAFGEP010000096.1 GCA_016931535.1 Bradymonadales bacterium | reverse complement strand
GTTGGCGCGTTCTCCCTTAACGAGATTCACCTGGTAAAGATTGACTCTCTTCACCGTCCGATGGTCAGGTCACCAATCAGGACTGCCTGTGACCCAGTCTCGATCGGTGACCACAAGAAAGATTGACTCCCTTCACTGTCCGATGGTCAGGTCACCAATCAGGACTGCCTGTGACCTACCTGCCACTTGCCCGGGGAAAGGTGCCGACCTCGCATCACCCCATCTACCCATGCTCCATTCGGATGGGGGCGGGGCCCCGGCTGTTCTCCATCTTGCCTACCCCCCCCTTTTTGCGATATCAACACGCCCGTCGACTCGGATCGGAAATAGTCGTTTATTGGAGGAGATCACATGAACACCGGTATCAAGACCCTGTTCGCTCTGACCTTGGCCCTGCCCTTGCTCCTTTCCGCATGCGGCAAAGGCAAGCAGGACAACCAGACCATGGAGACCCTCGCCACCGCCCTGGAGACCTATGCTGCCGCCCACGAAAACCTGTTCCCCAACACCCACCTGATAGCCGACTGCCTCGGCGAGAATGTGGGAGGTGAGCAGACCGAGGTTTTCCACTCCATCGGCTTCACCACACCCCCCTCTCGCGGGCGGATCTGCATCCACCCCAGCATGGACCGGACCAAGGTGGCCATAATCCACATCCGCAGCGAGCTTGATACCGAGTACCCTTGCCTGCGCATCGACCTCTCCAGCGGGCAACCGGTCCGCTCCGCCATTGAGGTCGTCAACCAGTGCCGACCTGAATGAGCCCGTCTTTTCCCCTGTCCACCAGCGGCCAGCCGGCTTGGACCTGATCCCTCTACTCTGTCCTCCATCTACCGAAGGCCTATCGGGCAATCCCTTGCGGCTTGGGCATCCCACCCGATCCCTTGCACCCCGTCCACTCATGGGGTAAACAGCCCCCACCATGACCGAGTGCATCGATCTCGACCGCAATCATCCCCGTCCCGACCTGATCTGGCGAGTCTCCTCTGCCATCCGGGAAGGCAAGCTGGTGGGATGCCCTACCGATACCACTTACGGGATCTTCATCGCCATGGATCAGCGCGAGGCGACCGATCGCCTGCAACGCCTGCGCGTCGACATGGCTGGCAGCGCCTCCGTCGCCGCCGCCCTCCGCGACAAGCCGCTCTCCATGATCTTTTCCGACCTGGCCATGCTGGGCGAACATGTGATCATGTCCAAGATGGCCTACGACCTGGTCAAACGGCTGCTACCGGGTCCCTATACCATCATCTTGCCGGCGGGACGAAACATCCCCAAGAAGCTGCAGACCCGCAGACGCCACGTGGGCGCCCGCATCCCCGACGACCCCTTGGTGCAGGCCGTGGTGCACAGCCTGGGAAATCCCGTCATGTCCGCCAGCGCCAAGCAACGGGACGGCACCCTGATCGGAGATGCCGACACCCTCTATGATGCCTGGTGCAACCAGCTCGACATCGTCATCGATGCCGGCCCGTTCTTTCCTGAGCCCTCCACCGTCCTCCAGGTCGATGACAACGAAGTACTCGTCATCCGGGAAGGAAAGGGGCAGATCCCCGACTGACCGCCAACATCATCCAGGCGACGCGCTTGCGCTGGTGGTGATGTCCCCCCTGGCTGCACAACGGGCAACCCACCTGCTGCCACCCCGGTTCCCGGCCGGATCGGACTCGGTTTCGCGTTGACAGCCCTCCTTGAAGACGGTAGTGTGCCCCCTCGCTCTGGTCGGGCGCAGCCGGATATCCCATCCGGCCTCGCGTTAGAAAGTTAACGGGGAGAGGTCGCCACGCGCTTGCCAGGCCCTGGCTTTCGCTTGGAATGATAATTGCTTCTTCC
Organism: Bradymonadales bacterium; assembly: GCA_016931535.1. Taxonomy (GTDB): domain Bacteria; phylum Myxococcota_A; class Bradymonadia; order JAFGEP01; family JAFGEP01; genus JAFGEP01. Next base: position 375,417 of record JAFGEP010000096.1, on the reverse strand, counting down.
TGCTTGGCACTGTCGGACCCCGGGACACCCGTCGGGTCTGTCAAGCATCTGCAAGGACCGCGTGGAGGAGTCGATCGTGAAAGAGCTGTTGGCAGTCACCGCCGGTGTTTTCCTACTCGTCCTCGTTACCTCCAGCACATGGGCCCAGGAGCCGCTCTCTTCGGAAGAATCCGTTGCCCCTGCCAGCCCGGCAACGACCGATGCCACTGTGCAAACCGCCGAACCGATCGCCCTCGAACAGACGGCCACCGAAGCCGAAGACGAGGAAGAGGAATCCAAGACCTTCATCCACCCCTTCAGCCTCTCGGCCTCCATCAGCAACACCTTCAGCCTGGGGGCCATCTTCCGTGACGAGTACACCGTCCAGAACTACGATCTGATGAGCTTCGGCCTTTCCGGCTCCTATCAAACCCCCCACGATCCGCTCAGCCTCTCTTTGAGCATCGGCTTCAACAAGTTTCTCACCGAGTCCGGCGGATCCACCTACCAGCGCGAGGGCCGCTTCGGCGACATGGACCTCTCGGCCAGCTACGCCCCGATCTTCACCGACGAGTGGTACACCGGCATCAGCCTTTCCGGCGGCCTCTCCATTACCATCCCCACCAGCCGCTACTCCCGCTTCACCAACCTGTACACCTCCCTGTCCCCTTCGCTGAGCCTGTCCCGCTCCTTCGGCAAGCTCTCCTTGCGCTACGGCTTCGCCTTCAGCAAGAACTTCCACGAGCACACCACGGTGGTCGTCGACCTGACCGACTACCGCCTCGACATCCTGGCCCGCGACGGCGGCGCCGAGAACATCGCCGAAGGGCAGATCGCCCTGGATACCGGCGTGCTCTCCTCCTTCTCCATCAGCAACTCGTTCAGCATCAGCTACAGCTGGTTTTCAGGGTTCTCCACAGCCTTGAGCTTCGGCCTCTCCGACTACTGGACCTACGACAACGGCACCATCACCCAGCAAGACGAGTTCACCAGCCCTAACGCCGTTCCCGGTCGCGGGCACGGACAGGGCATGAACGGCTCCATCTCCGTCTCCTACAGCTTCCTGGACTACTTCAGCACCAGCCTGGCCATGTCCACCTCCCAGGAGCCGCTCACCGCCGACCACCAGAGCGTGCGCTTCCCCTTCTTCGACCTGGAGACCGGGAACCTCCAGAACACCAGCATCACGCTCAGCCTCTCCGCCAGCTACTGATCTCCTCCTGCTCCGCCTGGAACGTACCTTGACCACCATGGAACGTAAGACCCACTGGCAAGGCTTTTTCCCCGCCGTCCCCACCCCCTTCCGGGATGATCACCTGGACCGACAGGCCTTCGAGGCCCATATCGGCTACCTGCTCGCCAATGGTGCCGATGGCCTGGTCGTATCCGGCACCACTGGCGAAGGCGCTACCCTCACCGCCGAGGAGCGCTCTGAGCTGGTAGCGATCGCCGTCCGGACAGTCGACCGGAAGGTCCCTGTGATCGCAGGAGTGGGCACCAACTCCACCACCGCCACCCTGCGGGCAGCAGACGAGGCCCTTAAGGCAGGGGCCGACGGCCTCCTGGTGGTGACCCCCTACTACAACAAGCCCCCACAGGAAGGGCTGATCCTCCACTTCAGCCAGGTGGCCCGACACGCTGGCGCTCCGACAATCATCTACAACGTCCCCTCCCGCACCGGCGTGAGCATCACCCCCGAGACCATTGCTCAGCTAGCCGATCTGCCGCAGATCGTCGCCGTCAAGGATGCCACCGCCGATTTGCGCCAGGGCTCCCGGATCATCGATCTGGTCGGCGATCGACTCACGGTCTTCTCCGGAGACGACTTCACCGCCCTCGCCCTCATGGCGCTGGGAGGCCACGGGGTCATCTCGGTGGTGGGCAATGTGGACCCCCGGCGGACCGGTCAGATGGTCCACTCCGCCCTCGAGGGCGACTTCCAGACCGCACGCCGGCTGCACCACCAGCTTACCCCGCTGACCGAGGCGCTCTTTTGCACCACCAACCCCATCCCGGCCAAGGCCGCCCTGGCCCTGCTCGGTTTCGGAGATGCCCGTCCCAGGTCTCCGCTGGTCCCCCTGGCCGAGCCGTACACCCACCGTCTCGTCCAGGTGATGCGCGACCTCGGCCTCCTGACCGACTGAATGCGCCGCTGGGGCGCCTGGTCCCAACCGCCAGGGAGCACAGCCAATAAGCCAGACCAGATCGATCTCTCTGGGACAGCGGGCAGCATGGACTTTTGATTGCCCCTGTGCTTGGCTGAAGATTCGACCTATTCTTGTCCGCCTGCGACGGAGCGAAACCGATGAGCGCGATCAGATTGACCATCGTGGGGGCGGCAGGCCGCATGGGCCAGGAGCTGCTCCAGTGCATCCGAGAAGACCCGCGCTTCGCGGTCTCTGGGCTGGTAGTCGAACCTCAAAGCCCCCTGACCGGCACTCCGCCCCCCTGGCCCACCTCCGTGAACTACCTGGAAGACCTGGACCAGGCGGTGATCGACGCCGATTGCATCCTGGATTTCTCCGCCCCGCAGGTCATCGACACCCTGGCCCGGATCGTCGCTGACCGCAAGCTTCCCCTGGTGTGCGGCACCACCGGCCTTGCCGTGGCACAATTGGACACCCTGCGCCAGGCGGCCCGGCTGGCCCCTGTCTTCTATAGCCCCAACATGAGCCTGGGCATCCAGGTGATGTCGCGACTCGTCGATCTGGCCGTCCGGCTGCTGGGACCCGACTTCGACGTCGAGGTGACGGAGTGCCACCACCGCTTGAAAAAAGACGCCCCCAGCGGCACCGCCCTGCGGCTCCAACAGGCGATCGCCGATGCCCGCCGCACTGTCCCCCGAGCTCTTGGGTCCACAGAGCTGCCCGAAACCGAGCCCCAGATACCGGTTCACGCCCTACGCGGCGGAGACATCCCGGGAGACCATACGGTGCACCTGATGGGGCTCGGCGAGCGGATCGAGATCATCCACCGCGCAACCTCCCGCCGGGTCTTTGCCATCGGTGCCCTCAAGGTAGCCCGCTGGCTGGTCGGCCGACCACCCGCCTTCTACACCATGGCAGACCTGTTCGTGGCGTGACCACCAGGGGTCGGGAACGCGGTTGGGTTGGCAAGGGGTGCCACATAACAGACCAGGGCGATGCCCTGGAACCTCTCGATGCCATCGACCGTAAACGCGAGTCCCAAGGGATGCGACTCACCGATCAGGTGCCTGGCCAGGGATGCAACTGGTGGAAATGATGGCCGGGCGCTGCAGTTGCGGGAAACCGCCTGGTCACCAGTCCAAGCCGGCGTTCACGTCCGCCTGTCGCCAGGCTCCAACTCGGGATTGAACACCGAAAGGTTGATCAGGGTGGCCGCGTTCGCGAGCCGGAGGTCGCATACCACAAAGAGGTCCATGGCCCGACGGGATCGCATGTGGGCAGCAGACGCCAGCTGGGCCAGGTCGGAACCACGAAGCGCATGGGCGCTTGCCAGCTCCGCCACCAGGTTGCGCACGGATGGTCCGAACTCCACGATCACAAACGAGCTCCAGTCGCGCTCGAAACGCTCCAGCACGGTTCGATGCTCCGCGACCGTCACCTCGCCATCACGCAGAAGGCGCGAGAAGGTGGCGTACATCTCGGCGTAGGTCAGCGAAGAAACCAGCACTGCGACTTCGGTTCTACCGAAGGTCCTCTCATGGAGTGCTGTCGATCCGCGCTCGTCAATGTAACGCTTGACGAGCGCGGAGGTGTCGACAAAGTGCGCCTCGTTCACGGATCGTCCCGCATCTCGCTGACAAGCCTCGAAGCCGTTACCTGGGAGCGATGGAGTGCGATCCGTTCGACCTCCTGGCGAGATCTCGAGGGGATGGTCACGATACCCTCTTGCCCCAGCTCCTCCAGACGGGTCGCAAGATCGTCGGGTTTCCCCTCCAACGGCACGAGTTGCGCCACCGCTCGACCACGGTCGAGGATGACCACACGCCGCCCCTTGCGGACCTCTCGGAGGTAGTAACTAAGCTTGTTTCTCAACTTGGTGGTGTTCACGTCCATATGTACATTTTGATATTGTGTACATCTGTCGTCAATAGTCGGATGAGATCCGTCCAGCTCACCGCTCCAGGACCTCCGCCAGCTCCTCCGCCAGCCGGGCTGCTGAACCGGGACTGCCCGCCGCCAGTCCGACCCCTAGCACGATCAGATCCCCCACCGGGCTATCCAGCAACCCCTTGATGATTTCTGACGGGTCGATCAAGCCGCCCGTCACGCGCTCCACCACCTCATCCGCCAGCTTCAGCACCCCTTTGGCCAGGTCGTCCACGATCAACACAGTTCACCTCCTCGATCCGCCGGGCCATCGCCCCGGCAGTGACCCGTTCCCATTACAGCGAGCTGATGGATCGGGCTTCCAGGTCTCCGGGCCTCCAGCGCATTTCATGAGCCCAAGCCCGGTCACGCCCGCAGGTTGCGCACCACCGCCATCGAGGTGTCGTGGTAGACCTGGAGCAGGTTGCTCACCAGCTGCATGAGCTGCGCATTGAGCTGCGCCGCCCGCTGCAGGCTGAACATGGCCAGCATCCGGTCCTCCTCCGACATCTCCTTGAAGGCCTGGTAAAACCCCTCCGGATCCGACTCGTACCGCTCCAGCACCGCGCTCGGGTCGGTGACCCAGGAGTCATCCCCGCCGCCGACTCCGATCTGGGAGGAGATCCCCAAGTCATCGCTCGCCGTCATTTGCAGCGGTCCGGCATCCTGGACCTGATAAGGCCCACCTGAGCCCCAGCCCCCGGACTCCAGTTGCCCCCCCTGGCCACTGTTCATCTCCTCCACCAGCCTGCCGGTGGTCTCTGCCAGCTCGATGAAGTTGCGGTACTGGTCGTTGCAGTAGACCCCGATCTGCTCCGGAAACCCTCCTGGCCCCAGCCAGCTCCCTCCACACTGCTCCCGGATGTTCCGGCAGGTATGCCGATCGCCACACAGACGGTCCCAGGCGGTGTGCAGATCTTCCAGGTAGCGGTAGATTTGCTCCCGCTCCGCCAACGACAGATCCTCACCAAGCACCCGGTTCAGGAGCTGGTCGATCTGGCAGAAAATCTGCTCGGCTCTGTCCACCAGTGCTGAATCCGCATGATCTGCGGGTGTGAAATGCACATAGTCGTTCGGCCACCTGCATTCGTTCGATTGACTGGCGCTGCCGCAGCTACTGACATTCCCGCACATGGCTGTTCTCCCTATCGTTCTGCGTTCTCTCCCCGATTGACTCGCCCGTGTTGTCGGTGGTGGCAGACGACCGTTGCAGGAAAATACTCGACAGACTTGGCGGGCTCTCCATCTGGTGCACCGGGCGTGGTCCAGTCCGCACCCAAACCCCGTCAGGGGTCCAGGACCGAAGCTTCGGACCATGACCCGCTGGCTCCACCCCTTTGTTGGCGCCACGGGGGTGTGCTCCCACTCAAGGGCGAACATCGTCAGGGGTTTGTTTTTTGATGGATGGGACCGTGCCCCGCGCAATGAAGCCCGATCCCACCCCTACCAGAGCAGCGCGTTGACATGGTTGGGACCGGGCACTAGGATCCAGAGGCTTGATGGGGCAGAATGGACTGGCTGGCATCTCTTGAGGTTTACCCAATGACCCGATGGCTGTGTTTCTCTCTGGTCGGCCTGGCAGCTTCGCTCGCCCTGGCTGCCGTCGGCCTGGGCTGCAGCGATGAGATCGTGACGGTCGGCGCGGCCGACATTCGCGTCAGCCCCGACCAGATCTCCTTTGAGCAGGTCCCCCTGGGGAGTCGTGCCGAGCAGCAAGTCACCGTCGGCAACCGAGGCACGGCCAACCTGATCATCGCCAACCTGGAGGTGGTCGCCAACACCCCCGACCTGAAGCTGGGATCCCCCTTCCCCGGACGCATCGAGATCCCTCCTGACGAGGAGATCCAGATCACGGTCGTCTGGGAGCCCCAGGAGGTGATCCGCGCTTCCGGCGAGCTGGTCATCGACGGGAACGACCCGGTCAGGCCCACGGTCCGCATTCCCATCGCCACTACCATCCTGGCGCCTTTCGTAGTCGTACGGCCTGCCGTGATCGACTTTGGCCGGGTGGTCGAGAACACCACCAACACGATCCCGGTCTCCCTGACCAACCAGGGCTCTGCACCCCTGGTCATCAGCGACATCTCGCTGACCGGCAGCTTCGACTACTCGGCACCCGATCTCGACGAGCTGACCTTTCCCCTGACGCTTCCCATCTACGATGCCGATGTCCCCACCCAGCACAACCTGGTCTTCGATGTGGAGTACTCCCCTGGCAGCCCCGGCTATGACGAGGGGGAGATCGTTGTGACCTACAACGCTCCGGACGGCACCAACTTCCGTGCCAGCATCCAGGGCGAGGCCGGCCTCTCCGATCTCATGGTCAATCCCAACCTGGTCGACTTCGGCTACGCCCCCCTCGGCATGCCCAGCAACCGGACCATCACCTTGACCAACACAGGCACTCTCCCGCTCCAGCTCAACCACATCTACCTCGACCCGGAAAGCAGCGACGCATTCGAGCTCATCAATCTTCCCCAGGAGCTGACCGTCGAGGAGGGGAGCCTCGCCTTGCAGTCCGGCAATCCGCTGCCTTTCGTGGTCCGCTACACCCCCACCCTGGAGCGCTCCGATTCCGGCCGCATCCTCATCGCCTACACCGACGCCTCCCAGTCCCGCACGGAGACCGCCACTGTCTACGGAATTGGTGTCGACAACCGCTGCCCGGTGGCGGTCGCCCGAGGATACATCCGCGACGACCCCTTGCAGCGACGCAGCAACCAGATCGACTGGGCGACGCCGACCGACATCCTGGTCCTCGACGGGTCGGCCTCCTTTGACCCGGACGGCCAGATTACCCGCTACGAGTGGGAGATCTCCCGCGTCCCTCCGGGTACCACCACCCAGCTGGAACCGCTGGCCGGCTTCCCGCTGGACGACAGCCGCCGGCAGTTCTTCATCCCCTTGAGCGGCCGCTACGAGTTCACCCTCAAGGTGTTTGACAATCTCGATTTCCAGGATTGCGGCGAACCCGCCCTGGTCACCGTCATCTCCGTGCCCGACGAAACCGTCCACCTCGAGCTGAGCTGGCACAACCCCCTCGACCCGGATGAGAGCGACGACACCGGCTCCGATGCCGACCTCCACCTGGTCAAGGTGGGTTACAACTGGTTCGACCCGGTCTTCGACTGCTACTACGCCAACCAGTCGCCCAACTGGCAACCCGAGCTGCCCAGCCTCGATATCGATGACACCGACGGCGCGGGGCCGGAGAACATCCAGATGGATAACCCCCTGGACTGCCAGTGGTACGCCGTCGGTGTCCACTATTTCCGGAAGGACTTCGGCACCGCCTACGCCGACATCCGGGTCTACATCGACGCAGAACAGACGGCGGAACTACTCTACCGACCGCTATCCAACACCGACGATTTCTGGGATGTGGGCCGCCTGCACTGGCCCTCGGGGCAGTTCTTCGCGGTAGACGAGATCTACTCCAACTTCGACAGCTCCACGGCGATCCCGCCGGCCGTCGACCCGGAGATGATCGAGATGGTCGCTGGCGGCCCCTGCCAGTAGCATACGCCGAAACCTTCCCGGCGGTTCCCCCTCGGCAACCGCCGGTAGGTAACAGCGTCAGGAAGGCGAAGCCGACGAGCGGCTGCAGGGCAGGGGCTTCGACCGCCACACCCTGCTGCTGCCTCCGAGGGGGACGTTCATTCGCCGGTCAGCACCCAGTTCTCGTACAGGTTGGAGCTCAGCTCGGTCAGGAAGGGGCTGCGCCGCAGGATAATGAACCCCCTGTTGCGCTCCCGCACTGAGATCGGGTGGATCAGGTAGAGCTCGTTCTTGGCCCGGGTCACTGCAACGTAGAACAGGCGCCGTTCCTCCTCGACATCGACCTCCTCGCCACCCCGTACGATGGGAAAGCGTCCCTCGGCCAGCCAGATCAGGAACACCGCCCTGAACTCCAGCCCCTTGGCCTGGTGGATGCTGCTGAGCACCAGCGCCTCGTCGCTCCTGCCGCCCTCGATCACATCCTCCGAAGCGATCCCGTTGTTGAGCGAGACCTCGTCCAGAAAGGACTTCACATCTCGGTGCTGCGCGGCAAAGTTGGCCAGCTGGTTGATGTCGGCCAGGCGGTTGTCGTAGTTCTCGAAGGTCTTGCGGATGTAGGGCTGATACCACCCCTCGCACACCAGGTCGATCATCCGCGAAGGATCTCCTTCCTCCCGCATCCGGTCGAGGCGGATCAGCAACCGTCTCAGCGCGTCCCAGCTGGCGGCCGCCCGTTTGGGCAGGCTGTCGACAATGCCGTCCTCCCCCCAGCCCTGGTTCATCTCCTCGTACCGCCCGAGCTGGCGCCAGATCCGGTCGGAGATCTGCTTGCCGATGCCGTCGGCGGTGTATAGCACCCGCCGGAAGGCCAGCTCGTCGCGGGGATTGATGACTAGCCGGATGAAGCTCAGGACATCCTTGATGTGAGCCTGCTCGAAGAAGCGGACCCCCGACCGCACGATGTAGGGAATGCCCCGGTGCGCCAGCTCCACCTGGAGCTCCATCGACTGGTAGTGAGCGCGGTAGAGCACGGCGATCTCGTTGAGCTCCACCCCCTCTTCCCGGATCTCCAGCACCCGTTGTGCGATGAAGGCCGCCTGTTGGGCGAGGTCCCGGCAATCCACCACCGCGGGCAGCATGTCATCCGGCTGCGCGCTCCGCAGCCGCTTCTTGTACTGACTCGGGTTGAATCGGATGGAATCGTTGGCCAGGTTCAGGATCTGAGGCGTGCTTCGATAGTTGGTCTCCAGCTTGAAAATGCGGGTCCCCGGGTGGCGCTTGGGAAACTCCAGGATGTTGCTGTAGTCGGCCCCTCGAAAGGCGTAGATACTCTGACAGTCGTCCCCGACCACCATCAGGTTGTTGTGGAGGCGGGCGCAGTGGTCGATGATCACCCCCTGGATCTGGTTGGTATCCTGGTACTCGTCCACCAGGACGTGCAGGAACCGCTCGGCGTAGGCGAGCCAGAACTCCTCGTGCTCCTCGAACAGCAGACGCCAGTTGACCAGCAGATCATCATAGTCCATGCCCCCCATTTCCCGCTTGCGGCGGCCGTAGCAGGCGGACACCCGCTCGATCTCCTGCATGATCTCCGAGAAATAGGGCGCCTCGCGCAGGATGGTGTCCGAAACCGATTGCCCCCGGTTCACCGCCAGGCTATGCAGCCGGCACAGCACCTTGGCTTTCGGAAACCGGTAGCGCGTCACATCGACCCCCGCCTCGGCCACAGCCAGCCCCATCACCGTCTGGGCGTCCTCCGAGTCGAGGATGGTGAACTCTGGTTTGTACCCGATCGCCTCGGCATGACGCCGCAGGATCAGGTTCCCGATGTGATGGAAGGTCCCCCCCCACAACCCCTTGGGCAGCTCTCCCAACAGGTTCCCCACACGCCCCAACATCTCCCGCGCCGCCTTGTTGGTGAAGGTCAGCAGCAGAATCCGCTCGGCAGGTACACCCGACTCCAACAGCCGCGCCACCCGGTAGGTCAAGGTCCGCGTCTTCCCCGTGCCGGCCCCCGCTAGGACCAGTAACGACCCTTCTCCAGCAAACACCACGTCCCGTTGCTGCTCGTTGAGCAGGCTCTCGTAGTCGATCCGGTAGGCGACTCTGGGCGGCGCCTCTTTGATGGTGTAAACGCGCTTCCCCATGTTGCGGCAATCTACTGAACGCCTGATCACCTGACAAGAGCGTTTCTCTCGGCATCTCAGGCGGCTCGGTCACACCCGCCGGTCGCCGCGCACAGGATCTGGGCTACCTGCTCAGGCGCGCAGGTACTTGACCATCTCCTCCCCTTCCAAGAACTGCACCACCGCCTTCATGAACGATTCCGCCACGCTGGCCTCGATCACCCGCGGATCGAACGACAGACACAGCAGGTTTTGATGAGCCACCCGGATGCTGCCGGCCTCGTCCGCCACCACCCGCGGGCGGATCGCCCCGGCGCCCAGGGATGCCACCAGGGGGGGGATGATCGGCGGCAAGCGAAACAGGCACTCGCAGGACTCCGGGTTGTTGATGGTGAAGCTGCTCGACTCCTCCTCCCCCGAGCTCCTCCGATGGCTCCTGGCCCGCTCCGCCAACTCGTTGATGCTGCGGGCTACCCCCAGCAGGCTCAACTCGTCCGCCCGATGGATGATCGGCAGCTCTCCTTCTCCCAAGAGCAGATCGCCGATGCCGATATTGACATGCCCCGACTGGACTACCCGCTGGCCGTCGAACAGGCTGTTGAGCACAGGGAAGGCCCGCAGACCATGGACCACCGCCTGCACCAGAAAGGCGGCCATCCCGAGCTGGATCCCCCGGCGTTGATACTCCTGGGTCAGACCGGTCTTCACCTTGACCGCCTGGGACCAGTCGCACTCCCAGACCGTCAGCCCGGGTCCTCCGACTCCCATCGATGCCGCGCTGGCCGCCACCGGCTTTCCCGACCAGTAGCCGGCGGGTTGCTCCCGCTCTCTCCCGAAGTGCGCCCCTCGTGTGGCGCCAACCGGGGAAACCCGACCAGCCGCTCCGCCGCTGAGCGGCATCGCCTGTGGTTCCGCCACCGCCTCGGGGAGTCTCCGGACGACATCCGCCTGGGGGGGGCGCCGCCCCTTCTTCGCCGTAGCCTGCTCCCCCTTATCCCTGGCGGCGGGGACCGACCTCTGGTCAGAACCCGCAACCGCCGAGCGAGTCCCCACCCACTCGGTCTCGATGAACGCCACCACCTCACCCGCCTGGACCCGGCTGCCCGCCTGGACCAGGATCTCCTCGAGCCGACCGGCGACCGGGCTGGGGATGTCGGCATCGACCTTGTCGGTGGAGAGGGTGAACAGGTCCTCGCCGCGCCGGACCTCTTCCCCGGGTTTCTTCAGCCAGGCGACCAGCATCCCCTGTGTGATCGACTCCCCCAGCAAGGGGACAACAACTTCCATTCGCATGGGCGTGACCAGGCTTGACGTTTTTGTTGGTTCATTTCACAACGACCAACTGGTATAGTGCCGCTGGGCAGGAATCGCAACGCCAACGTCTGGAAGGAGTATCCATGCGACACCTCATCGGGCTTTTTATGGCAACCCTTCTGTGTATCAGTTCCACCTTTGGGTGGGCCTTCGACATCCCGCTGCATGACCTCCGAGTCGGTGTGCGGGGAGGTCCCAACGTCAACATCCTGCCCGATGTCGGCGAGGAGGACCCCACGCCGGTCTATCCCGGCTTCGTCGATATCGGCTGGTTCATCGGGGGTAGCCTGGCCTACGACTTTCGCGATTTCGTCGGCATCGAGATCGAGTTCCTCTACTCCCGGGAGGTCGCGCGGGGCACTGTCGAGTACGATCGCGATGTCGGCACCGACCGCAAGAAGGAGGAGTCGGAGTTCGGCCTGGAAGCCACCGCCCTTCACCTCCCGGTCCTGGTCCGCGGCCAGATCCCGCTGGGGGTGGCCCGTCCCTTCCTGCACCTGGGCGCCGACTTTGTCCTCAAGCGAAGCGACCACGCCATGTCCGTCACCCCACGCGGCGATGCCCCCCCCTACACCGATGGCTGCAGCCCCGGCATCGATTGTGACCCCTTCCCGGCCTTCGACTATGCAGTCAACCCCGTCGACTCCTCCATCCTCCTGCTGGTCGGCTTCGGCCTCGACATCGATGTGGGGGCCGCCACCATACCGGTCGAGATCCGTGCCCTGATCAAACCCGGTCTCGGCGACTCCATCACCGACCGGACCGTGACCCAGACCGCCTCCCCCACCTACCTGTACAACAACGAGTGGCAGTACCAGGTGCTGGTCCTGTTCGGAGCCAACTACGTGATTTTTTGACGGCTAGCCGCAGTGGTGACCGTCGGGGTGACGCCGCCAGATCGCCGCCCCCTCGGCCACAGAAACGGAAGACAACCACAGGAAGGACACCATGATCGACGGAAACAGCCATCCCCCTATCCAGGTGCCCGGCAACGGACCCCTCATGGCCCGCTTCACCACTTCCATGGGCGTCCTGGAAGCGGTGCTATTCGAAAACGAAGCCCCGAATACCGTGGCCAACTTCGTGGGATTGGCCCTGGGTACCAAACCCTATGTCAACCCCACCACCGGCCAGCCGGGACAGGGCCCCTACTACAACGGAACCACCTTCCACCGGGTCATCCCGAACTTCATGATCCAGGGGGGCGACCCCACCGGTACCGGCAGGGGGGGGCCCGGCTTCCAGTTCAGAGACGAGTTCAACCCCGCTCTCCGGCACGATCGCCCAGGGATCCTCTCCATGGCGAACGCCGGCCCCAACACCAACGGCGGCCAGTTCTTCATCACCGAGGTCCCCACTCCCCACCTCAACGACCGTCACTCGGTGTTCGGTCAGCTGACCAGCGGGGTGGAGTTGGTCGAACAGATCACCCGGGTCCCGACAGGCGCGGGCAACTGTCCGCTGACGCCGATCGTCCTGGAAAAGGTGGAGATCTATCGCCTTTGATCCAGCTCAAACCACTCCAGTTGATTGGCCTGATCGCCCTGATCGGCCTGGTAGCGCAGGCACCTCAGCCGGTCTTCGCCTCGACCGACCCTCCCGGTGTACAGCCCTCCCCCTTCGAGGTGGGAGCGCTCATCGGGGGAGGCTTGTACCAGATCAACACCCCCTCCGACCCTCCGGGATCCACCACCTTCCTGTATGGCTCCGCCTTCAGCGGTGGTGGTTTCACCCTGGGCGCCACCGGAGCCTTCAGCCCAAGAAGCTGGATCGGGGTGGAGCTCGACCTCTTGTACTCCTGGTCCTCCGTCCTCGGCCTGGCGGAGAGCAGCTCGGTCCGACGAGAGGTCACCTTCACCGAGCACGCCCTCAGAATGGCTCTGCTCGCCCGGTTCCAGCTGGATCTATTCAATCCGTCCATCGAGCTGGCCTTTGGACCCGAGCTGGCCTGGTCCATCGGTGCCAGTGCCAGCGAAGTGGTGACCGGCACGGTGAATCCCGATGATCCCCCCATCGAGGTGACCACACAGCTCTCCTTGCTGCCGGTCTTCCAGCTGGGCGCCTGCCTGGACCTGGGTTCCTTCGCCCTCCCGGTCGCCGTGCGCCTTGGCTGGAACCTGTTCTACCCCGAAACGACCGCCGAGCGGTTCGAAGGGTTCAACGGACCGGAGGATCCGGGGGCCTTCATCGTAGGGGTAGACTGGTACCTGGTCGGTCTGGTGGGGGTCCGCTTCGGCCTGTAAGGCGGTTGGTGGGACCAATGGGCCCTCTGGCGGGGCACCGGCCTGCGCCAGAGCAGGGGGATGGCGCTCTGGAAGAGCTGCTCTCCGATCTCCTCGGTGGAGTTGGGCGTGATCTGGATCCCGGTAGCGATCGTGTATTTTCTTCTGGCCCTGGTGGCCAGTGGTCACGCCCTCATCAATCGCCCTACCCCCCGCTCCGCCCTGGTCTGGCTCGGCACGATCTGGTTTTTCCCGCTGGTCGGCATGTTCTTGTACTTCGTCTTCGGCATGGACCGCATCCGCAGGCGAGCCTTGATCAAGGGACTGACCAAAGTGGAGCTGCACCGGCTCTTCCCCCAGATCCCTGCATTTCAGGCCGTCTTGCGAGAGTATGCCTGCCCCGAAAGCGAGGTCATGGCCGATGTCCACAAGGTGGCCGGCCGCCTGACCAGGCGACCGTTGTTACAGAACAACTCCGCCACCCTCCTCATCAACGGCGAACAGGCCTACCCCGCCATGCTCCAGGCCATCGATCAGGCCACCTCCTCGATCAACCTGATGACCTACATCTTCGACGAGGACCCCGTCGGCCAGGACTTCATCGACCACCTGGCAGAAGCCTCCGCCCGGGGTGTCGCCGTCCGGGTGCTCTATGACGCCGCCGGGAGCTTCAAGACGTCCAAGGCCTTCTTCAGCGCCGCCAGGGAACGGGGGTTTCCCATCGAGCCCTTCTTCCCCTTGAACCCCCTGGCTCGTCGAGCTCAGCTCAACCTGCGAAATCACCGCAAGCTCCTGGTGGTCGATGGCCGGATCGGCTTTTTGGGCGGCATGAACATCAGCCAACGTCACCTGGTGTCCGACATTCACAACCCCAACCGCTGCATGGACCTCCACCTCCACATCGAAGGTCCCGTCGTCCAGCAGATCCAGGAGGTCTTCGCCGAAGACTGGTACTACGCCGTTGGAGAGGAGATCCTCAACCCCCGCTACTTCCCGGAGCTGGGCCCCGCTGGCGAAGCGCTCGCCCGCATTGTGACCGGCGGCCCCGACGAGGAGTTCGGCCATATCCATCTCCTCCTCTTCTCGGCGATCGGTGCGGCTCGACAATCCATCCAGCTGGTGAGCCCCTACTTCATCCCCGGTACTCCCCTCTCCACCGCGCTTCGAAGCGCCGCCATGCGAGGCATCGAGACCGAGGTCTTCCTCCCGCAGGCCACCGATCATCCGATCATCCGGCGCGCCACCTACGCCAACCTGCTCCCTCTCGTTTCGGCTGGAGTCAAGGTCTGGGAACACCCCCCACCCTTCGTGCACGCCAAGGCCTACCTCTTCGACGGCAATCTCGCCCTGATGGGATCGCCCAACTTCGACCCGCGGGGGTTTCGCTTGAACTACGAGCTGATCATCGAGATCTCCAGCACCCCCATGCTCGATCAGCTCAAAGGTTGGATCGACCTACGCCGCTCCGTCTCCCGTCCCGTCACCGTGCCCAAGCTGAAGTACAGGCCCCTGACCTCCCGCCTGGTCGATCACTTCTGGAACCTCCTCAGCCCCGCTCTCTGAGACGCGCTGCTTCCACCACTCCTTACCTGTAGTAGTGCCTGTGGTGGTAGTAGTAATACCCGCCATGTCCCCGATAGCGCCAGGGATGGCCATAGCTCGTGACATGCACCGGCGAATAGCGGATGTAGCCGACTCGGGGACGGTGATACCGAGCGACATGGACCGGCACGCTGGGGGCGACCACCCAGGCTCCGGCGCTGTAGTAGTAGTAGGCTTGGTCCTGGTACACCAGCCATCGTCCGTCATAGTACACCCGGGGCGGAGGCACGGTGGCATACACCGCCGCCGGACGGGCCACCACCACTCCGGCGGGTTGCACCAGCACTCCGGGCCTGGTCGCATAGACACCGCATCCGGTTGCCGCGATGCCCGACAGGACAAGAATCGCCAGGCCCAACCAGAAGTACGTTTTCCCTTGTTTCTTCATCGGTCACCTCGGGAGCAGGGGGTAGTGCCACTCGTCGCACAAAGCTCAACAATCATGTAGACGGATCTTCAGGGAAAGATATTCACAGACCCAACCGAAATCGCCGTCCGATGGGAGACGACCGGCGCCTGCCTTTCGGCGGCTGTCTTTCAAGCCGAGCCGGCTTCTTCGCGAGCGGTCACCGGCAACAAGGGGGGAAGCCTGGTCAAAAAAAAAGCACCTCCGGCATCCGTGGTGCTTTTCACATGGGCGATACTGGATTCGAACCAGTGACTTCCACCGTGTGAGGATGGCACTCTTCCGCTGAGTTAATCGCCCTCAGGCCGCGCTCCTATAGCATCCGCCCCACCCGCTGTCAAGGCCGCCCGATCTCCCGGAGTGCAGCCCACCAGGGGGTCCACCAAGGGGGGCTCCCAAGCCGGTGAGTGGATGATCGTGCTGTCGAGTGCTAGGTGGGGGAGGGGAGGTGATTGACGCGTTCGCGGAGCTCCTTGCCTGCCTTGAAGCGGATGGCGCGTTTCGCGCGTACCTCGACCTCGGAGCCGGTCTTCGGGTTTCGCCCCTTGTAGGAACCGTAGTCCTTGGTGGAAAAGCTGCCAAAACCGCGTATCTCGATGCGCGAACCATTGATCAAGGCGCCAGACATGTTCTTGAAGATACAGTTCACAACCTCTTCTGCACGTTTCTTGGAAAGTCCCGTGCGTCGAGCCAGCTCTCCGATCAGTTCGCTCTTGGTCATGATCTCACTGCCTTGATATCGTTCCTGTCCTGCAGCTAGGTGCAAACACCAGCAGGATCCATAGTTTATCCCTCAACGTCAAGAGGTTCGCTTTGGGCAACCCCGGTGGCCACCCGATGCGGGACTACCGTGCAACTTGCCGGGTTTTCTGGTCTAATGAGGGAACGCCTTCCTGTCGTCCAGGGCTTCCAAGATGGTTCTGCGCAACGCCCATACCCTTCTCTGGCTCGTGATCCTCCTGGCCGGACAGCCCCAGACCAGCGCCGCTGACGGCAACGCCCCCGCCTCCTCTCAGCTCCCACCCATCGAGTACCTGTTCGAGTCGGCCCAGGTGACCGGAAATCACCACACCCGTGACAGCTTCTTTGGGGACCTGCTGGGACTGCAGCCGGGAGAACGGGTCACCGTCGAGCGGCTGGATCATTTTCGCCACCAGCTGATGGCCACCGGCTTCTTCGACCAGGTAGAAGCACGGCTGCGACCGGGAAGCGAGCCCGAATCGGTGGTGGTCGAGATCTCGGTCAAGGAGCGCAACACCATCCGGATCCGTGACCTCTTTTTCGGACTGAGCGCAGACACCCCGATCTGGGGCGGCCTGGAGGTGGCCGAGACCAACCTGGGCGGTACCGGGATGTTGCTGTCCGGGGGGTTCGTGCTCTCCCCCGATCAGGGAGCGATACGCCTGATCTTGGCCGATCCTCTTGCCACCACGATCCTACCGTTCGCCTGGCGGCTCGAAGCGCTGGTGGTCGATGCCCAAGGGACAGGTCCCAGCTTGACTCCCGATGGCCTCTGGACCGAGTTGCCCTTCCGGTACCAGCGCATCGGTGGACGTCTCGGCATCGGCTTTTCCCCCACACCCCTGGTCGATCTCCGGGCGGGCCTGCGCACGGAGGATGTCCACCTGGACCCGCTTTTGGGAGGCCAGCCCTACCCCATGACCGGGATCCTGCTGTCTCATAGCCTCCTCTCGACCGTCTCCCTGCAGCTCCAGCTCAACCTGGGGGTTCCCCCCGGAAAACCACAGGAAGGGTTCCGAATCCGGCTGTCCGGAGAGGGCAGCTCGGGGTTCTTGGGCAGCGATTACCAGTTCCTCCGGGCCATCGCCCAGCTGAAGGCCGGCTTTTCCCTCGGGCGAAACCACCTGCTACGCCCGGAGGTCACCGTGGCGGTGCTGGTGAACGGAGAACACGCCCCCTACTTCGAGGGGTTCTACGTGGGGAGTTTCTCCCCTCTGGTACCCGGTTGTTCCCTGGGGCTTCAGTTCACCGACCGGCGCTCGCTCGACCTGCTGGACAACGGGGCCGATCTGGTGACCTATGCCGACCGATTGGCGCGGTTCAACCTGGAATGGGCCATCCCGCTCAGTTCAATCTACGGCACATCCAGACGGGTAGAGGCCTTCCTCTCGGCCGGTCTGTTCGCCGCCCAAGCCGGTCCCTGGGAGATCGGGCGACATCCCGACCTGGTGAGCGATGAGGGAGCCGGTGAGATCGAGGGGGCTCACCTGGACCTCTTTTTCAACCTGGGCATCCGGGGCGATACCCCGCTCGGCTTTTTCTCCTTCTCCTTGGGCAACGTGCTGGCGCTTGCGCCACTGAACTAAGCGGTATCGCGGTGGGGATCGTTTTGATGATGGCTCTACAGCGTTGGTGTTCAACCAAACGCTGCACCCTCCATGAAGAGGGAGCGGTCAGCGTCCCCGATCGGAACGGGCATCTTCGCCGGTCCCGGCAGGCGGCTGGTTCCCTCTCGCGATCCCGCCCCGCCAGGGTGTCGGCTCTGCTGGCCTGGCTTGTCTGCCTCGCCTGGATTGCTCCGCTGCGAGCGCAAGTATCGGTCACCTGCTCGGCAGAAGAAGGGGAACGATCGCTGTCCTGCCTGGTGGATGCCTCCTTGCTGTTCGATCCGTCCTTGCGAACCATCCTGGAGAGCGGTTTCACCAACAACCTGGTCTACCGGATCCACCTGCTGGCCCCCGACCGCCCGCAACCCCTTGCCATCGCCGTGGCCGCCTTCGCGGAAGTGTTCAGGCTGTACACCGATGTCTATTATGTCAGCCGGGAGGGGACACCGGGCTACACGACGCACACCGATTGGGAGGGAGCGGTCCGCGATCTGAGCCGTTTTCCCGTTCACTTCCCGTTTGAGCGTCCCGATGAGCCCCGCATCTTCCTGGTGGCGGTAATGCTGGAGGTCAACCCGGTCAGCCCGGCACACCTGGCCGAAGCCCGCAGCTGGATCGCCCAGTCGGGCGGAACCTTCCGCCTCCTGGGCGGCGAGGAGCAGACCTTCTTCGCCACCCTGCTCAGCCTGATCCTCGATTCCCGGCATCGCACCGCGGAGCAGCTGCGCACCGGCCTCTCCCCTCCTTTCGAGGTGGCACCATGAGCAGAAGCTTTGTGAAGCTGATCCTGGTCCTCCTGCTGGTCGGCGTGCTCCCCTTCGCCGCATCCCTCGTCATCGTGGACGACCTTTTTTCCCAGGCAGCCGCGGTCGGGCTGAACCCCCAGGTGAGACAGCACCTCCTGCAATCGGCTCAGGCTCACCGCCTCCTGTTCGAGGCGGAGCAGCTCGCCCACCGCCTCACCGCCGACCGGATCGCCTCCGATCCTCGATGGGCGGAAATCACCGCCCCCAGCGAACCTGGCACACAACCCTCCCCCGCCTACCGAACACTGCTGGCGTCCTTCGCCAACCTCCATCCCCGCTTGCTCGGTCTTTCCCTGCACCACCCGGACTGGACCGAGCCCCTGTCCATCCAGCTTCCCAACGAGGAGCTGGACCCTGCCGAGCCTCAAAAGCCAGAGCCGGTGACCAGACAGGAGGTTCGCACCGTGCCGGCAACGACTCCCCCCATGGAGCTGGTCTTGACCTTTGGTTTGCCTGCCGAGGTCGTGGCCGAGCTGGAGCGGATCGGGGATACCCTGGGGACCTTCCGTGCCCTGGAGACGCTCCAGGAGGAGTTTACGCGAGGGCTTCGCAGAACCTATCTGACTCTGGCAGGTGCGGCCGTGTTGCTGGCGCTGCTGCTGGGGACCCTGCTGACCCGGCAGACCACCAGGCAGCTGGGCCAGATCGCACAAGCCGCCAGGCAGGTGGCCGCCGGAGACCTTACGGTTCGTCTTCCAATCCGCTCCCGCGACGAGCTGGGAGCGCTGGCCCGGCAGTTCAACGCCATGGTGGAAGAGCTGCAGTCCAACCAGGAACGGATCGCCTACTTGCAGCGGGTCTCGACCTGGCAGGAGATCGCACGACGACTGGCGCATGAGATCAAGAACCCCTTGACGCCCATCCTGCTGGCCACCCAGGAGCTGGCACGCAAGTACGAGGACCTCAACCGCCAGCCGGAACGGTTTCGTCCGGTCCTGAAAGACGTGCTGGAGATCGTCCAGGAAGAGGTCGGAACCTTGCAGACCCTGGTCCGCGAGTTCAGCGAGTTCGCCCGACTCCCCAGACCCGAGCCGCGCACCGTACCGTTGGCCGGGTTTCTCTCCGAGTTTCTCAAGACCAATCCCCAGCTCACGCAGCGCGCAGAGATCTCGTTGCACCTCGATCCCGGCGCCGCTTCCATCCTCGCTGCGATCGATCCGGTCCTGATGAGACGGGTCCTGGTCAACCTGGTAGAAAACGCCATCGAAGCCTCCTCGGACCGCCCAGACGGATCTCCCCCCCTACCGGAGGTGACCCTTTGGCTCAGGGCTGCATCCAACCTGGCGCTCATCGAGGTGGTCGACCGGGGGAGAGGGCTCGATCCCTCCCAGCTGGCCCATCTGTTCGAACCCTACTTCACCACCAAGGAAGGAGGAACCGGCCTCGGGTTGGCCATCGTCAAGAAGATCGTGGTGGACCACCAGGGCACGGTCCAGATCGCCGAACGGGAAGACGCTCCCGGATGCCGTGTGACCATCGCGCTGCCGCAGGCTCAGCCTCCGGCTAACCCGAGTCGCCAGGAAGACCCGCTCAGGGGCCCACTCGGGTAAAGGTGTGCATGGTGTTCATCTGTCCCCCCTCGAACTGGTGGAACCGGGTGCGGGTGATCTCCTGCACCAGGCAGCGGACCACCGTCAGATCCGCCCCCGCTGTCCGAGAGGTCGCATAGCTCACGGTACCGTCGGGCCGGATGGTGATGCGCATTTCGATGGGTCCGCTCTCGCTCCCTTGAAAACAGGCCCGAAATGCATCTCGACGGGCGCGCAAGGAGCGGTTGATCTGAACGGGGGTCAGCCGGCTGGGCATCTCCGGCGGCCTGGACCCCGGCACCGCCGCATCTGCAGTCGAACCGGCAGCAGGGGCAGGGCGCTGATCCGTCTCGGCCGCTGTGGTCGATGGAACGGGGGTCTGTTGACCCGTGGCTGCGGGCGCGGTCTGTTCTGCCTGTCGTTCCCGCTGGCGCCGCTCCCAGGCAAGCTCGGCAGCCCGCTCCGCTTCCCGTCCGCTCAGCACGAATGGCCTTTCGACCGGTATCGCCAGCTCTTCTTCATCGCGTCGTCTGTCACTCACCCTGGTCGCTTCGGTCGACGATTCGGTGGGGACATCGGCCTGAACCGTGCGCGACGCAACCGGGTCGAAACCGATGGTGCGCTCCGGAGCAACCTCCCCCGCACCGGCCTCCTGATCGGCCTGAGCACCGATTGAGCCTGCGCTGGCAACGTCCGCCGGCTCGCTCGGCGGTGCGGTCCCGGTCGACTCCGCCGCCAGCGCGGCCTCCTGTTGACCGGCCACCAGAGCTTCCGCTGGTCCGGGTGGAGCCAAACCGACCGCCTGAGCGGCCGCTGGAAGTCTGGCGGAAGTGGGCGGCCCCACGTCGACCGCCTGAGCCGATTGCGCGCCAAGAGCCGTCCTCTCCGCTTCCCCGCTGCCGGCCCGATCGGACAGCCCCAAAGACGGCTGTATCGCCCGCTCGCGGGTTGGTGGCTCCTCAGCCAGGCTGAGCTCTTGTTCCGGGCTCATCGCCGGCAAGGAGTCGACCGGGCCGGCGGCAGTCTCCTGGTTTCCCGTCAAGTCCACAATCTCTCGCTCAGGCTTCTGGACGAGGTAGATCCGAGCTCCCGCCAGGCCCAAGCCGAACAGGAGAACCACCACAAGCGCCAGGCCGATCCGATGCCAGCGGCGGCCAGATCGAGCCAGGAGCAGCTCCTCCTGAGGCTCCGGCTCGCCTTGGAACGGCTCGACACGCCAGCTCACCTCCGGCTCCTCTCTCAGGAGATCATCGCGGTCCAGGATCGGTGCAGGCACCGCCATCTCGAGGGTGGTCTCATCCTCCACCAGGGGCTGTCTTGGGGGCACACCGGCTTGGCTTGCTCTTCCGACCGCCTGGCCCGACGCTGCGGTAATCGGCGCTCTTTTCAGGCCGGATGGGTCGGCGCCGGCTCCGGGTTGGCCCCTTGCCACGGATGCTTGATCGACCCTGACGGTCGCCTGGTTCGCATCTCTCCTGGTCACCTGGCGAGGTGGAACACCCGGTTGGCGCAACGCGACCGGTGCGGAAGGCCGGACCGTCTCTTGGGCCATCTTCTCGTCCGGCGCAATCTCCACCCAGGGAGAACTCAGCACTCTCTCCAGCACTTCGCGTACGTTCTGTGGACGGTCCTTCGGGTTTTGCGCCATGCACTGTTCGATGAGATCGTCGATGGATTCGGGCAAGCCGGGGCGGTGGAACGATGCCGGGAGGTGATCGCCTATCTTGATCTGCACGTTGAGCTGGTTGAAATCCTCGTCGTCGAAGGGATAGGTCTGGGTCACCATGTAGTACAGGGTGACCCCCAAGCTGTAGATATCGGTCAGGTGGGTCACCTGGTGGCTATCGCGGATCTGTTCCGGGCTCATGAAATGGGGGGTACCCAGGGGTGCGCCCTGGATGGTGTGGGAGCGCAAGTACTTCACCTTGGCGATGCCGAAGTCGGTCAGCTTGGGAATCAGCGTGTGGTAGTCGCGAGCCAGGATCACGTTTTGAGGCTTGACGTCCCGGTGAATGATCCCACGCCGGTGGGCGGCGTTCAGACCGCTCAGGATCCCGGTGGCGATGGCCTTCACCTCGGTCAGGTGCAGACCCGCTGGTTGCTGCTCGACATAGGTCTTCAAGCTGGGACCGTCCACGTACTCCATGACCAGCGCGTGGATCGGGTGCTCCTCGATGCGGCCCTTGACCGCCACCACGTTGGGATGCGAGATGCGGGCCTGGATGAGCCCTTCCTCGAAGAACCGCTGCCGCACCGTCTTGTCGTCGATCACCGAGTCGTGCAGGATCTTGAGCGCAAACTCCTGTCCGGTCTCCTCATGTTGAGCCTTCCAGACGGACGACATTCCGCCCTTACCCAACAGTTTGGTCAGCGTAAAGGCCCTGATCTTGGAACCAGGAGTCAGATAAAGCACGGCCTGCCACCTGTGAACGCACACGGACTCCCGGGATACCCCTCGAGAGCCCATTACCTGATGGACTGTCCCGCCGGCCGTCGCTGGAACCATGACGGCGCTTTCACAGCCAAGAAGCGGTCAAGCCCCCAGTTCATTCCAGCAACTTCCATCATAACAGCCTGCCCGCAGGCGTAAACGGGTATGACCAACCCATCGCCCTGGCGGCGGCCAACCCCCTCTCTCCCGGTGCGGTGCCCTCACCCGCGGCAAAATGATGTGCAACAGGTATCCAAAACGCTCCCGGTCGTGATAGGAAAGAGCTTCACGATTGCGCATCCGGGTCGTCGGGAACCGAGACTTGCCAAGGAGCAGAGATGAACGATAACCAGGCTCCAGGAAACAGCTTTTTGACCTCCACCCGTGGCATCTCCCTCTATTTTGATGCGGACCTCCCCACGCAGGATCCCCGAGCCGCGGTGGTCCTCGTCCACGGTTTCGGGGAGTACTCCGGCCGCTACACCGCCCTGATCGACCAGATGGTCGCCGCTGGGTTCGCCATGTTCCACTTCGACCTGCGCGGACACGGGCGTTCCGATGGCAAACGGGGTCACATCCTGCGCTTCGACGACTACCTGAATGACCTGGCTACCGTCCTCGAAGCCGTGAACAGCCGGAAGCTCCCCTGTCCCCTCTTCCTCATGGGCCACTCGTTGGGCGGTCTCATCTGCGAGCTCTACCTCGCCGAACGGCAACCCAAGGTGGCCGGCGCCGTGGTTTCTTCCCCCCTCATGGGGTTCGCAATTCAGATCCCGGGTTGGAAAAACACGCTGGGCAAACTGATGAGCCGAATCTTTCCCGGGTTCTTGCTCCCCAACGGAGTCGATGCTACCGACCTCTCCCACCAGAAAGAGGTAGTCGAACGGTATCGGACCGACCCCCTCATCCATCACGTGGCCAGCGCCCGATGGTACACGGAGACCAAGCGGGCTCAGGTTCGAGGGCTCGAGCTGGCCCCCCAAATTGGATGTCCCATCCGGGTGCTCCAGGCCGAGGAGGATCGGCTGGTCTCCAAGGAGAGTACGCAGCAGATGGTGGATCGGCTCGGCTCCGAAGACAAGCAGATCACCTTGTATCCTGGGCTGTTCCACGAGATCTACAACGAATCGCAGGGACCCGAGATCATTGCCGAGGTCATCCAGTGGATCGGCGACCGGGCTGCAGGTCAATGAGTCGCAAGGGCACACGCCAGGACCCGTCTTGGTTGGCGCCCGTCTTTTTCCTGTGCGCCATCGCCCTGTTGGTTGGCGGTTGTCAACCTCGGCAGGAACGGATCTCCCGCCAGGAGCTACTCTCCATTCTGCGCTCTGGTCTGAACGCCTCCGACCCGATCCTTCGCGCCGAGGCGGTCCGGATCGCCGCCTTGGCCGACGACCAGGAGGTCTGGGGCGACATCCAGGACCACCTGCAAGATCCCCAGCCCATCGTCCGCGCCAGCGCTGTGGCCGCCCTGATCGAGCGGGACCCTGCCCTGGTGGAAGACCGGCTGAACAGCCTCATCTCCCCCTCCGGAGAGCCCCAGGCCCGCCAGCTGCTGGTTGACCTCCTGCTCGCGGAAGGGACACCTCGGATTCGCGAGCTGACCCTGCAGGCCATCCTGGCCGATCCCGCCCTCGAGAGTGTACAGCTGGTGCTCCATCACCTGGTTGACCACCCGGCAGACATCTCCCTTTTACCTGAGGCCCGCATCCGCCAGCTATTGCAGGCCCAGGACGCCACGACGCTGACCGCCACGGTCCAGGCGCTGGTCCAGGGGGGCCAGCCAGATGCGCTCGACGCCATCCACGCCGACCTGTTGGCCGACAGTCCCGACAGGCGGATGCTGGCCCTGGTGGTGCTGGCCAGAGTCGGATCGCCCAATGCCTGGCCCCATCTGCGCTGGGTGAGTCGCCATGGCCTTGTTGCCGAACAAACCTGGGCTCGGCTGGCGCTGGCCACCATCGGAGACGAGTCGGTTCTGCCCGAGGTGCTCGAGATCTTGCGCAGCGGCGAGCAGGAGCTGATCCCCGATGTCCTGCGGGCGCTGGTTCACCTTCCCGAACCAGAGCTGCGCCAGCACCTGGAGGCGTTCCGGAACCATAACCGGCCCGAGATCCGCGAGGCCGCCATCGCCGGGCTCATCACCCTGGGTGTCCCTGCCGCCAACCTGCTCGACCTGCTTTCCGACGGCCATCCCGGTGTCGTCCAGCTGGCCGGGCAGACATTGAGCCAGCTGGAACCCCGTGGCATGGCCGACCGACTCTGCGCCGCCCTGCGGGTCCTGCCCGATCCCTACCCTGTTTTGCGTTTTCTCTGGTCCTACCGGGAGACCGCCACCATCCAGCCGGTCATTGCGACCTGCCAACCTCAGCTGGCGGCGCTGCTCGAACGGGACGACCCTCAGGTGCAGGGATTGAGCGCTCGGCTTTATTTTGCTACCGTACCGCTGCAAGCTACGGCCCTATTCTCCGACCGGGCGGACCAGGTCGCCGTCGCCTATGCCTTTCTGGAGGAAAGTGTGCGCCAGCAGCCGGCTCAGTTCGAGGAGCTCTACTACCGGTTTCTGCACCACGACCTGCTGGCTTTTCGCCTGATCGCATCGGTCGGCTTGCTGCGGATCGATCGCTCTTTCCGAAACTCCACCTGAGCGGGTATGCTACTCTCCGCAAGACCACAAGGATTCGGGGGTGTCATCATGAATGCGAAGGCCATCTCACTGGCGATCTGCCTGGTTCTTGTCGGAATGCAGGAGAAGGCGTCTGCCCAGGGGTGGGTCATTACCCTGCAAACCCAACACGATTCCGACCTCTCTCCAGGGGTCATAGAGCAACTTGACAACGCCATCTACCAGGGTCTGATCGCCCCGCGAACCCACCAGGTGCTCAACGAACAGGCCACCCGGGGGCTCTTGGGTGACCAGGCCGACCGGCTGATGAGCTGTGCGGGCGATCCCGTCTGCTCCGCCGAACTGGCCGAGCTCACCAGCGGACAGGCCGCCGTGCTTTTCTCGGTCTCGGAGACGGGGCGGATCTACACCTTCACCGTGGACGTCTATCGCCTTCCGGACGGCGAAGGGCTCTTCTTCAGCGACTCGGATTGCCCCCTGTGCACCGTCGAGGAAGCGGCCACCCAGCTCTCTCGGCTCGCTCGTTCCGCCATCGCCGCCGTTCCCACCGTCCAGGAGGAAGAGGTCGTCTCCCAAGTTCCGGAACCCCTGCCCACCATCCCCACCCCTCCCGTCGTTCAAGAGACCGAGATCTCGACACCCGCTCCGACCCCCATCGGCAGCAGCCTGTCCATCCGCGCCGAGCCGCAAGCTGCCGAGATCTACCTGGACCAGCGGTTTCTGGGAACCGGCTCCGCCAGGACCGACGTGCCTCCCGGTACCCACCGCCTCCGGGTCTCCCTCACAGGCTATGAGCCGATCGATGAGCTGGTGGAGGTCGAACCCGGCGGACAGGACCTGGACATCGCCATCCGGCTCAATCGACAGGAGACGCCTGCGGCTCCCTCTGCAAGGCGGGGTGGCTGGCTCGATGGGGTGGACACCACCGCCTGGGGAAGTGTGATCGGGGGCACCGGCATCGCCGCCCTGGTGGTTGGAGCCATCCTGTTGGCCATCGACGGGGATCCGTCCTGTTCCGACGCGGACGAAGCCACCTGTCCCGAGGTATTCGACACCTTTGGAGGGGGTGTGACCCTGACGATTCTGGGCACGGTCGCCGTGACCTCGGGCACCGTCCTGTTGCTGTGGGACCTTTTGGCGGGGTCTCCCACGGCTTCCGAATCGGTTTCCAGCTCCTCGCCAGCGTCCCTGCAGACCGAACTGCCCCAATGGGTGCGCTGAGATCTGGAAAGGCGGCGCCAAACCTGCTAAAGCCCAGACCGGCTTTTCGCCCTGTCTGGTAGGGGTCGTCTTCGAGCTGCCCGACCGAGATGGGCGGAGGTCCCACCGCACCCAGAGATTCGAACGCGTCCCAAGAAGGAGGATATCGACCGTGTTCTCGAACGTACGAAGTCAGCTGGTAGAGGAGATTGCAGGGATTCGCGAGTCCGGCCTGTACAAGGCGGAGCGGATCATCACCACCCCACAGGCCGCTCAGATCGGGATCCATACCGGGCAGCAGGTGATCAATTTCTGCGCCAACAACTACCTCGGCCTCTCCAACGACCCCGCACTGGTCAAAGCCGCCAAACATGCCCTGGACGAGTACGGGTACGGCCTCTCTTCCGTTCGGTTCATCTGCGGTACCCAATCCTTGCACAAGGATCTGGAGGCCGCCATCAGTCGGTTTTTGGGCACCGAGGACACCATCCTGTACAGCTCCTGCTTCGATGCCAACGGGGGCCTGTTCGAGGTCCTGCTGGGCGAAGAAGATGCCATCATCAGCGATCAGCTCAACCATGCCTCCATCATCGACGGCGTTCGGCTCTGCAAGGCGCAGCGCCACCGCTATCCCAACAGCGACATGGCGGCCCTGGAAAAGATCCTCCAGGAAACGCAGTCGGCCCGGCGGCGGATGATCGCCACCGACGGCGTCTTCTCCATGGACGGCTTCATCGCCAAGCTGGACGAGATCTGCGACCTGGCCGAGAAGTACGACGCCATGGTCATGGTCGATGACAGCCACGCCACCGGCTTCGTCGGCAAGACCGGGCGCGGAACCCCCGAGCTGCGCGGGGTCCAGGGACGCGTCGATATCATCACCTCTACCCTCGGCAAGGCGCTGGGTGGCGCCACCGGCGGATTCACCTCCGGTCGCCGGGAGATCATCGAGCTACTCCGACAGCGAAGCCGTCCCTATCTCTTCAGCAACTCCATCCCGCCCGCCGTCGCCGGAGCCGCCCGTGAGGTGATCCGCCGGCTGTCCGAGAGCTCCGAGCTGGTAGAGCGGTTGAACAACAACACCGCCTACTTCAGGGAGCAGATGACCGCCCGCGGCTTTGCCATCCCCCCTAGCACACACCCGATCTGTCCCATCATGCTGGGCGACGCCCGCCTGGCACAGCGGATGGCCGACGAGCTCCTCAAGGAAGGCATCTACGTCATCGGCTTCAGCTACCCGGTCGTTCCCAAGGGAGCCGCTCGCATCCGGGTCCAGATCTCGGCGGCCCACACCAGAGCGCAGCTCGACCAGGCCATCCAGGCCTTCACCGCCGTGCGGGATCGCCTGTCTGCGGAAAAGGAATGAGCCCGTTCATCCCTTGCACCATGCCGAGGGCAGCTTACTTTTAAGGAACAGTCCATTTCATTGACCCATAGGTGATGCCGTGAGTTCTTCCCAACCAAAATCGGGCCCCAGTTCCAGGGGCAAGGCGATCGGTGGGGCCATCCTGGCAGGTGGTGCCCTGATCGTGTACTACTTGCTCTTCGGGAATCCGTTCGGCCCCAAGGACTTCACCGGTCAGGATCTCCGCGACCAGGGCGACCGGTTTCGCGGACAGGACCTGGTCAAGGCCATCTTCGTCGATGCCAACGTCTCCGGCCTCGACATGGTCCGCGCTCAACTGTACGAGGGCAACCTGGAACGGGTCATCGCCGAGCGCACCGACCTCTACCAGGCCAACCTCGCCTGGAGCAACCTCCGCAACGCCAACCTGGCAGGCGCCCGGCTGGCCGAGGCGGACTTTCACAACGCCAACCTCACCGGCGCCAACCTGGTCGGAGCCGACATCCGGGGGGCCAACTTCGACAGCGCCATCCTCGACGGAGCCGACCTGAGGGATACCCGCACCGGACCATCCTGCCTGGATCGTTCCACCTATGTCGACCATTGCCCCCGGCAGGAGGGGGAGGACAACTGCTGCCAACAGCTCTGGAACGAGGCCCACATCCAGGGGATCAAGGTCTGCCGCAACCCTTGGGCCTCCTTCATCAGGCAGATCCAGGATGAGGTCGAGGGGTTCGGCATCCTGGGAGAACCCCAGTACTTCGAGCAGAACCACTCGGAGGGTGGCATGACCTACTGCACCCAGGTGAACTGGGAAGGGGCCGATGAAAGCGGCTGGCAAGATCGCTCCTTCGACCCCGGCCGCGGTGGCCTGTTCCAATAGCCCGACCTGCCTGCCCCTTGATGCCCCTTTCGCCAGCGGGCTGTTGCTCCCCAGCGACATGAAATATAACTACCCTGTCTCGGGTTAGCCCTGGTACTGCAAATCGCGGCAGGGCAGGCTCTGATCGGGGGTTCTCCCATGTGCTTGACACTACCCGCCGTTGTTCGGCGGTCCCATCCAGACCCAGGCCATCGCCCCAGATGCCGAGGTGCATCGGGGGCCTGGCGGGCCGCGGCCGCCCTTACGCTGCTCCTGGCGTTCGCCGCTCTGCTGGCCCTACCCGCTCGTGCCCAGGAGCGACGCGCCATCCTCTGGCTGATCGAGACCGCCCCCGATGCCGCCATCACGCGAGAGGTCGTGGCCGATCTGTTTGGCGACCTGTTGTCCAGTGCCACCGACTCCCAGCATCTCGTCGATGTTCAAGGGTTGGCCGAAGCGTTGCAGCGCGACGGAATGCCGATCCCCGGCTGCCTGGCGGGAACTGCGCCATGCCCCGATCTCCCCCAGGCGGTGGCCCAGGCGCTGCGGCTCGACATCCTCGCCACCGTGCGCGTCTACGATGAGGGCAACCGCATGACCCTCACCATCAGCCAGGTCGGTTCCCCCGCTTCCCATCTCCTGGAGTTCACCGGAGCCGGCGTGCGGGACACCGCCTTTCGCCTGGTCAATGACTTTCTCGGCGCCACCGGGACCCTGGTCGTCCAGAGCATCCCGGCGGAGGCCACCGTGTTTCTCGATGACCGGCAGATCGGCCTCACACCGCTTCGATTGCAGGTTCCCGTCGGAATCTACCCCGTCCGGGTGGAGCTGGAGGGGTATCACGGTTACCAGCAAACCCTGGAGATCAGACCCGAGGAGATCCGATCGGTCGACACCGAGCTACAACGCGAGTACGCCCAGCTACTCGTTCAGACCATTACCCCACAAGCCGTCTTGCTGGTTGACGGACAGCCGATAGCCGACATGACCCGCCCCATCCGGCTGCAGCCAGGCGTCCACACCATCAGGCTAGAGGCGGTCGATTGTACCCCCGACGAGCGGCTGGTGGACCTGCTACCCGGAACCGACACCCACCTGCGGATCGACCTGAGCGAGTCGCCCCAGGCGCGGCGGCGAAGGCTGATGGGCTACGTCTACGAGCGCCCCTTCTATGTCCAGGGAGGCTTCCACTACACCGGTTCGGAAAGCGGCTTCTCCGGCTCCTCCGGCTCGATCGGAGAACGATCCTACACCATCCGTTGCCCCGGCAGCGATGACGGTTCTTGCTCCTCTTTTTTCCTCCCCCTCGACAGTCTCGGTGCCGAGGTCAACCTGGGCTACTCCTCCCGATACTTCGAGATCGGTCTGTTATCCCTGGTCCTGGCGTATGCCGGCACAGGCGGTTCGGAACCGGAGGGCGGGCGGGTGATCATGGCTCCCAGCGCTTCCGGTTCGGGTGATGAACAGGTGGTGGTGGGAGAGGTATCTGGCGTCACCCGGGTGGAGGTTCAATTCCTGCATCCCGGAGCGCGCCTGCTGATCAACGAGCTATGGTCTCTGTATCTGCAGGGCGGGTTTGGCCGAGCCTGGGAGCTGTTCGATGCAACCGATCCGACCGGACAATCGGGCGGCTTCACGCGCAGCGGCTGGATCTGGTCTGTGGATGCCGGTCTGCGCCTGTATCTGAACGACGCGCTGTTTCTCCGGGCCTCCTTTGTCATCGGCGACGACCTGAGTCATGACGACTCCGATCTCTTCCTGGGTGCCAATCTCGGCATGGGGATTACCTGGGAGGACATCTTCGGTTTGAACCGCCTGTTTGGCGGAGGACCAGGAGAAACCGACGACCTGGCCGCCACCAGCCTGCCAGGTCATGGTGGACCGGAGGTGTTCTGATGCGAGCCGGTTGTCCCACGCTGATCTCTGCAAGCCCGCTGCCCCTCCTGTTGTGCTGCGCGCTGCTCTTGCCGACCGAGGCCTCGGCCCAGCAGCCCCCCCAGGCGGATGAGCCTCCGGGGCAGATTTACTACGACCAGGCGCGAGGTGCTTACCGGCAGAGAGACTATCAACAGGCCTCTACCCTGCTCCGTCAGGCTATCCAGGCCGAACCATCGGGGGCCAGGTATTACATCGGTCTGGCTCGAGCCTATTTCTACCTGGAGGACTGGGAACAGGCCGTCTACTACTACGACCTCTACCTGGAGCATTTCCTGGACCACGCCCGGCAGGCGCGAAGATCAGCGGACCGAGAATCGGCCGTGAGACGCGAACGGGAGGAGGCCAACTCGCATCGGGCCGACCGGACCGTCCCCCCCTCCGCGCCTCCCTCGCAGCAGGCTGCCCTCGAGGCCTTTCGGCAGCGGCTCGCTACCGGCCCCATTCTGAACGAGGAAAACACCGGAGCCTACTTCTTCTACCAGACCCTGCTCAGGACCGGCTACGCCCATCCCGACCTGCAACAGATACACCGGCAGCTGGCTGATGCCCTCGTGGCCGAAGACAAGGCCTGCTTCGAGCCCACCGACGATTCGCTGATCCCGGTGGCAACGGTCGAGCGGTGGGGCCTCGTGCACGAACGCTATCGCATCGCCGGCAACCTGGGCCATGACACCCAGAGCGATCCCAGCATCGCGGCCCGTATCCTTGCCGCCCAGGGACAGATCGACCTGGTGAATGGCAACTACACCCAGGCCACCGATCGCTTCGGCCAGGCCATCGAGCAAGATCCCTCCCTCCTGTCGGCCTACTATGGCCTGCTGTACGCACTTCACCGGCAGTCTGCCTACGAGGGCATCCAGACCGCCAACAACGCCCTGGCGCTGGTCGACCGGCTGGAGCAGCTCACCCGAACCACGGCACAGGAACATCTGGAGATGATCCCCCTCGTCCGCAGCATCGCCCTGGCCGATGCGGGCCGCTATCAGGACGCCGCCTCTCTGATCATCGAGATCCTGGCCCCCGGTCACCTCTCCGGGCAGTCCGGTTACCAGGCGCCCAACCAGCCCCTTTTCCCGGCAACAACACCACCGGCTCCAGCCGGCACCCTCCCGGCTCAGTCTGTCGGACAGCCGGACCCATCCGAGCCGGTGGTGAAACCACCCTCACCCTGAAGGCAAGACCGGCGACGAGGAGCTGAGGCTACCGCGCTATTCGTCGCACCAACCGGTGGGAATGAATACGGTTTGGGCAAAACGCTCCGCCAAACGCAACCAACGCAATCGTTTGGGGCTGTAGGGGGTTGCGGGCTGCCTGACCGATCAGCCTTGCTTCCGGATCCGCTCGATCACTTCGCTGTAGGAGGTATTGACCACGATCCGGGTCATCATCTCGGTGTACTTCTCGACCAGGTCCTGGCGCTTTCCCTGCTCCCAGTAATTTCGGATCTGGTACAGCTTGATGAAGGTCCGCTCCGAGTTGACGAAGTACTCCACCGCGTCCGTTGTGGCCTGGATACAGGCATGACTCACGCTGCGGGAGGTGCGCTCGAACCGGAACTCGCTTCCGTAGCTGTTGCGGACCCCGATGGCCACCTGAGCTTCCGCATCAGTCCGACTCGGTCCCCCTGAATCCAACAGCCCCTTGAGATCGAACAGCGAGAAGGAGATGCTCCTCAGGGAGGGATACTCGCTCGACAATCTGCCGATCAATCCTTGGAATGCCGCATCCACCAGACCCACACCGCGCCCCTCGATCGACAGGAGCTCGCCAGTGGTCTTGTTCCGAACCGACATACAGATGGTGCAGATCCCCTCGGCCAGATCCTCCTGGAGCTCGTAGCACTCCACCTGGAGGTCAAAAAACCCGTCCTGCAGGATCTCCCGCATCAACCCCAGCGCTTCGTTCTGATTGACGCCCATGATCTCGTGCCCACCTTTGACCTGGCTGGCCGTTACCATTTCCGCCTGACACCGGCCCGGCCGACCTCCAGCGGAGGTCAGATCCCGCTCAGGCCGACAGAGAACGGCCTTTACCCGGCCTGTTTAACACGATCACCGCCAGCGTGTCTTGCCAGTTGACTGTGGAGGTGAAAGGAGGACCCCGATCGTCCGGCCCAGGCACCTACCCAGTCACCCAAGCGGCACCCCGCGGGGTGCCGATCGCGACAACCCCAATGATTTGATGGAGGTTTTTGAACATGACACCCAAAGTAAAAACAAGCCTGACTGTACTCATCACCGTCACCCTCATCGCAGGATCGGCACTGTTCGCCATGGCCCAACCGGCTGTGCAGGAAGAACCTGGACCGGGGCCCGAGCTGTTGGATGAGATCCCGGACGGCAGCCATCCGGGCGCTCTGGCGCGGCAGCTGGGTCACCTGCACCTCACCCTCGGGCGCTACTACCTGATGGATGGCCAACTGGATGAAGCCAAGAGGCATTTTTTGGCCGTGGCCCAGTTCGACCCCTCCACCTTGGGTCTGCAGGCTCCGGCCCAACTGGGACCAGGTGTACTCCACGCCCAGCGCATGGGATACCTGATGGCAGCCGTGGCCACCTACCTGATGGGCGAAACGGAAGAAGCCATCGCCCTGGCGGAAACCGCCCAGGGAATCGAAGTGCCGCCCCCCGCCATGGGACGCCGAGCAGCCCGAGCTGCGGAGGGACCTCAGGGACGCGGCCAGCATCGTAGTGAAGTTGCCGGCGAGGGACGCGGTGACCGGGCTGGACGCGGTGACCGGGCTGGACGCGGTGACCGGGCTGGACGCGGTGACCGGGCTGGACGCGGTGACCGGGCTGGACGGAGCCGAGGACAAGGACTGGGAAACCCATTGGAAATCGCGGAGGAGGGACCTGGAGATCCGGTGGAGCGGTTTCTGGCGAACCCGGACGAATTCGTGGAGCGATTCTCCAGGGGAGCGATGGTTCTCGAAGAGCGGATCCTGGAGATCGAGAACGAGCTGAGAGAAAATGCCTCCGAGTAGGGAAAGACGGTTGCTCACGGCTCCAGGGGGGGTGGTAATACCTGACCTGGAGCCGTTCCCCGCTCCGTTGGGCTGCTGGCCGATCGACGATTCGATTTGCCCCGAGCAGCGCGGACAGGGGAAGCTGAGGAAGGGAAGATCGGCGCCGCCAGCCTCGCCTGAGACCAGGAAGGCCCTGGCGCCCCATCAGCTTCAGGTGGCAAGACAGATGGGTTCAAGTTCGACGGATGCGGCCCAACAGGCTGCGGAGGACGCGCTCCGGGTAGAAGAAACCCTGGCCGGTGACCGCAAGGCCTTTGAACCGCTGGTAGAGAAGTACCAGAAGCGCGTGTTTGCCCTTTTGTTTCGATACGTCCACCATGAGCAGGATGCTGCCGACCTGACCCAACGTACCCTGGTGACCGCCTTTTCCCGGCTCGATCAGCTCAACCAACCCCGGATGTTCGCCAGCTGGCTCTTCCGGATCGCCGTCAATCTGGCCAAAAACCACATCCGGGATCAGTCTTCCCGCTCGTTCCAACCGCTCGACCAAAGTGACCTGACCTCCTCCCCCCGCGCCGAGTCCGACCTGGTGCACCGGTCCCAACGCCAGGCCATGCGCCAGGCGATATCCTTCCTCCCGGACAAGCAGCGACAGTCCATCCTGCTACGTATCGATGCCGAACTGTCTTTCCGCGAGATCGGAGAGGCGATCGGCATCTCCGAGCTCAGCGCCCGCGTGAATTTTCACCACGGGCTGAAATCACTCAAAGGGTTGCTGGAAAAACAAGCCGCCAAGGCTCAACCGTCGCCAAGCCCGAACACGGTGAAGACATGAAAGAACCGGTTCGCCACCATGATGACCTCGATCTACGGGACGAGACCCGGGATCCCCAGCTTGACCGCCTGGTGGAGGCTCTCCGAGAGGACCGGTACACTCCTGAAGACGAGCAGTACTGGGCCGCTCTTGGACAGCGCATCTGCAACGAGCTGATGGTAACCCCTTTGCCCACCCGAAAGCCAAGGGCTGTCAGGCGCCTCGGCCGCCGGATCCGTCGCTGGCTGGGTTTCGAGCTGCCCGGCCGCCGACCGGTCTGGCTGACTGTGGCAGGCGTAGCCGCCGTCGGGCTCGCCTTGCTGGCGATCTGGCCGAAATCTCCTGAGGAGCTGGAAACCCCGACCCCTCTGACCAGTCTGGAGAAACCGGCGGCCCCCGAGGTTGCTCCCATCCCCGTCATTGAACCGCAGCCCTTGACGGAGGAAACCTCGCAAACGGTGGTCGCGCTCGTTCTTCCCGATGCCCTGTGGAGTCAGGGTTTTCTGTCCCACAAGAGCTATCGGCTCTCCGACGAGCTGGTGAAGAGCTGGGCCGAAAGCGACGACGATACGGAGGTGTCTCCTTATGCCTGGGAAGATCCGTTCGCTGACACCGATATGTGGACACTTCGAGGCTTGACCCAAGAAGACCTCGATCAGATCGAGCAGCTGCTGGACGGATGACCGTGGGCCACACGCCCTTGCCAGTGGAGGAAATGGCCATGAGAAGAACAACGACGCGCGCTCTGACTTGGATGGCAGCCGTGCTCATCTCCTGGGTGATCAGCCCGGGGGCCCAGCTGGCGGCACAACAGCCACCCGATCCCGCTCCTCCCCAGGAGATGCAGGCGGTCGAGGGGCAAGAGGAGCCCAGCGAGCCGGATCTGCAACAGCAGCGGGAACAGATCCGCCAGCGGCTCCGCATCCTACGTGCCTGGCGACTCACCGAGATGATCGAGATGCCGGAAAATACCGCCATCCAGCTCTTTGACCTGCTCGACGAATACGACCTCCAGATGGAGGCCCTGCAAGCCCAACTGGAGGATCGAGGCAACCAGCTTCGCACCTACTTGGAGCAGGCGACCGGCAGCCCACAGGAGATCGCCCAGCTCGTGGACGAGATCATGTCGCTGCACCTGCAGATCGAGCAAGCCAGGGTGGCCCTGGTACAGCACTCGGCAGCTATTCTCGAACCGCGCCAGCGCGCCGCCCTCATGCTCTTCATTCCCCAGTTCGAAGGGGAGGTGCAGCAGATGTTCCGGGAAGTACGCCGCGGTCGCCGAGGCGAGCGCCGATTGGGCGCGCAAGAAGGCAACGACCGCCCCCCCATGAGACCCTGGCGGGGCGAACCTCCTCCTCCCCCACCGCTCTGATCTCCGGCTTGCAGCCGACAGGTAACAGCCGACAGGTAACAGCCGACAGGTAACAGCTGACAGGTGAGGGCTGACAGCGGTATAGAATCCCTGGAGGATCCGGCTGACAAGTCCAACTGCAAATAGCGGAGAACCCAGAACTGAACACCGCTAGCTCACAGCTGAATGCCAAGCGGGGTGAATCCAACGAAACCGACCGATTGGCCAGGAATCGCCGCCCCGGACAGTCGTTGTGTTCTTTGGGGGTGGCACTCATCCTTTACTGGACCGTCCTCTTCTCCCCGTCGATTGCCCTGGCTCAACCGATACCCGGAGACATTCGTTTGATCGCCGGCTCTCCGGAGCAGAGACTGGCGGCGGTCATCGAGCTCTGTGCTGCCTCGAGATGGCAGGAGCTGTCCATCGGCCTGCTCGATCCCTCCGCGCTGGTCCGGCGTTACGTGGCGGGATGCTGGGATCCCCGTGAAGGGGGAGTCGAAGCGCTGCACATTCTGGTCGGCGATGATGACCCTGCGGTGCGTATTGCGGTGGCAGGCGCCTTGGGACGTAGCCTGGAACCGCAGGCGATCGACTGGCTGAGCCGCCTACTGACAGACAGCGAAGCCTCCGTGAGGGCGTCCGCGGCGGGAAGCTACCCCCTTGGGGCCCTAACCCAGGACCCATCTCCATTGCTTTCTCTTCTGGAAGACACCTCCTGGGAAGTGCTGGCGATCACCGCTTCCCGCCTCGAACCGTTGCACCTCCGCGATCGGCTGAGCACCCCACAACGCTTGGCTTTCGACCGCGGGATCCGCCTTCACGCCCTTTTGCGGGGAAAGCCGGAGGTGTTCGGAGTGCTGGTCCAGTGGCATCGACAGGCGGATCGTCTCGAGCGCAGGCTCTTACGTACCGCCGAATACTCGGGGAGCTGCGTCGCTTCTGCGCGAGAAGCGCTGCAAAGTGCCCGCTCGCGACTGGATGGTCGCATCTTCTCTTGCGCCCTCGACAAGGTGGAGACGCTGCTTCATCCCTTGCGACGGCTGCAGGCGGAGCTGCTGGCCATCGAACGCGGCTTCAATTTCTGCCGTGATGCCACCCTGCTTTCGCTTTCTTTCGATGGAGCCACGTCGACCGATGACGCAAGACGGAGGTTTGCCGCCCGTGCCCAGCTGGACACCACCTGGGTGCAGGGCTTTCCCGACCTGCGCGTCGGGCTGGAGTCGAGCGAACGCGAGGGGGAGCTATGGGCTCGCAGTCTCCTGGCGGCCAGCCTGTTCTGGCCTGACCGCCCTGTGGCTGCCGTTGCCCCTACCAGCGAGCCGTCGCTGGCGACCGCTCTCCTGCTGGTTCGCGACCAGCTGTTTCGCCACTCCGAGTACAGCGGATTCCATGGCGGAGGGATGATCCGGGGCCGACTGCCGGTGGGGTGCTTCGTGGGGGCGCATTGCCGGCTTGCAGCGACCGCACAAGGCCTTCTGACCCCAGGTGAGACCAGGGACTATCCGGAATCGCTGGTCGCGCCGCACCGCCGCCTGGGAGGCGATCTGACCTTCGACCTCACCTCCCTCGACCTGAGCGCCTCCCTTTTTTTGGGCGCCTCGCACTTGCGTTATCGGGAGCCCAGGTTTCAAGCCGCAGGGTACGATCAGCTGTTCGCCGGCCTTCTTCTGGACTCCTCCTTCCAGGCCCGCCTTGCCTTTCGGCGCCACCAGTACGCCTCCACCGGGCCGGCGGGCGCCAGCGATGCGGAAGGCGGCATCGCCAGAAACCGCGATGGAACCCTGGTTGACGCCCTGGTGGGAACCCGCCTCGGAGATCCGGGACAGAACCAGATCCTCCAGTTCATCGTCATGGGTGGCGTTTCTCTGCCCTTTCTGGATGCCGAGGCGTTCGACACCGATCCCCAGCTCACCATGGATCTCTCGCTGAGGCTGCAAAACCGCGAGGAACACTCGCCAGGCCGATTCGCCCGCCTGACCATCGGAGGACGGCGACGTCTCGAGCCTTCTCCCCACAACTTCGCCTTGCAGAACTTCCTGGAGAGCTACCTCGAGTTCGTCTACCGCGGCCTCGATCCTCCCCGATCTGGAATCGAGATCGAGGTGGGGTTGTCCTACGACCTGCTCTCTCTTCTGGCACCCATCTCAGGACAGGCGGCCTTCGAGATCTCCAGGGTGATGGGTGGAGCGGAGATCCGGCTGCTGCTCGACCGCTGGATCGGGTTGGGGCTCGCCAACTGGACGATGGGCACCGCCTCGTCGGGTCAGCCCTACCAGATCAACAACCGATTCCTGCTGTCGGTGTTTCTTCCGCTGGGAGGGTATGGGTTCGACCTGGAGGAGACAACCCCATGGTAGCCGGAGGCCGCAAACCACAACCGATCGGCTGGCTACTGTCCATCCTGCAGCTCCTTGTGGCATGGACCGCCATGGGACAACCCGCACCAGCCGCCCCAACCCCTCCTGCAGAGGATCCCCTGGAGGAACACCTCCATTCTCTTGGTGATCAGAACACTGACCTCGCCTTGCAGGCCACCGATCCCGACCCCCTGGTGCGAGCCGGTCTCTGTCGCCTCCTGATCCGACACCCCGGTCTGGCTCAGCCTGGCTGGCTCGAACGGTTGGCGCTAGATGAAGACCATCGAGTGGCCTTGCTGGCGTTGCTGGCCCTGGCGCCCAGCAGCAGCCCGGAGGCGATGGCTGCCCTTCAAGCCGCCCTCCTTTCGCCCGTGGAGGCGAGGCGCGAGATCGCCGCTATCTCCTTGCTTCTGCGCGAGGCCATCGCGGGCGAGCTGGGCTTGCCACCGGTACCGGACACCTTGATACAGCGGTGCCATGTCCACATCGTCACCCCTATCGGCCGCCAATGGCTCCATGCCATCGAGCACTATCAAGCGATTCGACAGCAAGAAGCCCGATGGGCCGAGCTGATGGTGCAGATCGGCCGGTTGGCAGATCAACCGGCCAGCCGGGATTGCGTCGATCGGGTCCGCCGCAACCCCGGCCTGCTGCTGCCTTCCGGTGACTGCGCCGCCGAACGATACCCCATCGAACCGCCCCGCTTCCCCGACCTCGTCATTCTCGAACCGGAGTCTTCCCAACCCATCGACCTGCTGCTGGAGGGAAGCCACGATCGACTCGCCGATCTTCGCTTTCTATACGAGCGACGGTTTGCACGGCTCGAGCGGTTGGTGTCCAGCCTCTTTGCCGCCTGCTCCGCTGACCTGCAGGGCTCCATCGAGCCCCCAGAGAGCGCGCCGAGCGAGCGGGCCATCGCCATCTCTTGGCCCGCCGGGACCGCCGATGCGATGGAGCCCGGAAGGACCAAAGCGCTGTGGAACGGCTGGATCGCCCTCGATCTCTCCATCACCAACCACCCGTACGCCTACCGACATGGGGTGGGTGACTTCGTCCTGGGAGAGGATATCGAGTACACGCTCTTCCCGTTGCTCCGTCTCGCCTATCGCAATGCTGCCCAGCTCCCTCCCAGCGGTCTGTTGTGGCCTGCGGAACGGGGCTTGATCGATGGCCATGGCGTGGAGATCGAGCTGAACGGCCTGCTGAGCAGTCGGTTCTTTCCGGACCGGTCCCGCCCTGGCGGTGAAGTCCGGTTTTTCATGGATTCCTCTCCCCCCTCCGGAAACGCCCGGGCCACAGGGCACAGACTCCTCCTGGCGGCCGAGCTGTTGCCCGGAGGTGCCGAAAGTGCACGGGATGTTGGCCGAGAACCGTTACCGCACGTTGCAGGCACCGTGGATTACACCCTGTATCGCTCCAGCGGTCGGGGAGCTCGGGATCATCCCGGCCTGCTCCTGTCGGGACAGCTCTCGCTGATTCACTACCTGCTGGACGACCCCACCAGCCCGCCCCGGCAACGCCGCTGGATCGAGCCTATCCTGTCAGGCCGCTGGATGGTGTTTGACCTCAACCCACAGATCGAGCTGGGTATCGAGGGTCAGATGGCCCTCCGCACGACGGCCGAGATGGATGGTTTGGCGGCCCTCTCGAGCAACTGGAGCGCCTGTTTGGTCTGGACCCGGCGCGAGCTGATGGCCACCGCCTGGAGCGGTCTGGGGATGGGCTGGGACCACCCCGGGAAGGGGGAGGTCGTTGCCACTCCCATTGTAGGGGTCTCCTTTCAACACGATCACCCCTTCGGGCCCTTGTTTCGCCTGGATCACCAGGTCACATTCCAGCGGAGTGTCCGCAACCTTGGCCGCCTGGCGTCGGTCGGAACCGTGGACCGTGCCGAAGCTGCCCTGGGCTTCTCCTTCGCCCAGGAGATGAGAGACAACATCTGGATTCGCCTGTTCTTCGAGCGAACGAGCGGTCCTGAGGAGGCCGAGCGGCTGGAGTGGGGTGGCCTGGAGCTGTACATCCCCATTGCCCTGGAGGTGCTCGATCAGCAGCTGGCATACACCATGCGGTACCTCTCCCTGGTGGATACCCGCCGGCTTGGGGAAAGGCCCCAGCAGGTGTTCGAGGCGGTCCTCCAGGCGGGCATGCGGTTCTAGATCGATCAGGGCACCAAGGTGGCCGTCGGTTCCCGGCTGGAGGGTGCAGCCAGCTCGACCATGTCGCCTTCGAGCAGGAAATCCCGAAGGACCATCCGCTCGCCGGACGGCTCCAATGGAGCGATCTCCCGGTAGACGAAACCGACGCGGTCGACCCAGACCGAGGTCACACAAGCCCGTCCGTCCTCGGTGGCCAGTTGGGGGCAGTGGGTCCGGATCCCCTCGGTCCGCCCCCACGGGAGCTGAAACCGCCCCTCCTCCCAGCGACAACCGGCCAGGCCAGGTAAAGGCCAGTCGGGAACCCTGGTCTGCAAATCCTTGACCGCCTCCTCGAAATCGGCATACGGCGCGTTGGGAGCGCTTATCCGCAACCCTTCCGGAGTCAACAGCACCCACCGGCTCCGGTACCTTTGCCCTGCCCCCTCTCCTCGCGACGGACTGTGGGACCCGGTGTGTTGGATCTCCTCCACGACCCGGAAGACGGTTCCCAGCCCCTCGATCTGCTCTCTGAACCAGGTGGTGGTGTGTGCCAGACGGGTATCTCGGACCCGCTCTCCCCCGTCGTAGAGGACCTCCAGGTAGCGCCAGGTGACCGGATTCGAAAGGTAGGGACATCGGCTTCGCGAGGTCAGCGCCTGCAAGCTGACCGGCTGGGGTAACGGCTCCTGGCCACTGCTGGTCGCGGGCGTGGCCAGCGCCAGATCAACCGCCTGTGGAGTTGGTTCGACCGGGGTGCCTCCTGGAACCTCCGCGACCGCCTCCTGGACCGTGGCGGGGGCCGCCTCCTGCGGCAAGACACCCGGCTCCTCACTTCGGCAGGAGATGGCCAGGACCCCGAGACAGAGGGTCAAGATTGCCATGGAGTTCCAAAGAAGGGGGAAGATCCCGGGCAACCGGACATAATCCGACTGACTGGTGGATCGACCCAACAGGCCGATCGGCGAAATAACCGGGGCTACTTGGCTCACGGCACACTCCTGATGGAAAAGGGGGATTTCAACCTGCGGGCATCGAGCAAGCCAAGGTCCGCAGGGGCATCCAGTTGCGCGACCTCTTGTGGTAAGTGTCTTGTTGATCGTTCCCTCCCACATTGCCAGGCGCTCAAAGAACACCATTTCGGGGTGCCATGCCAACAACCTTTCGTCCGCAAGATCACTCCCTTACGGCCAGGTGTCGAGGATCGAGCCTGTCGCGCAGACCATCTCCCAGCAGGTTGACCCCCAGCACGGTCAGCGCAATGGCGATGCCGGGAAAGATAGCCAGGTGAGGGGTCAACAAGAAGTAGGTGACCCCCTGGTCGAGCAGCGCTCCCCAGCTTGGCGTGTTCTGTGGGCCGAGGCCCAGAAAGGACAGCGCCGCCTCCGCCAGGATGGCGCCTGCCAGCCCGAAGGTGGCCTGGATGAGCACCGGGGCCATGCAGTTCGGAAGCACATGGACGAACAGGATCCAGATCTCCCGCTGGCCCAAAGAGCGGGCCGCCTCCACATAGGGCCTTTCTCGCTCGCTCAACACCTGGCCTCGGACGATGCGGGCGTACCCTGCCCAGCCGGTGACCGAAAGCGCCAGCACCACGCTGAACAGACTCGGGTTCTGGGTCACGAAGATGATCAGGATCGCCAAGAGAATACCGGGAAAGGCCATCACCACGTCGGTCAACCGCATGAACACTGCGTCGACCACCCCCCCGAAGTAGCCGGACAAGGCACCGACCAAAACACCGACGGCCCCCGACAACAGCACCGTCGACCCACCCACTACCAGGGCGATGCGGGCCCCGTGGAGGATGAGCGTGAGCAGGTCCGCTCCATTCTCGTCAGTCCCGAACCAGTGTCGAGAGGAGGGCCCCTGCAGCTGTTCCAGGATGTCCAAGCCGGTTGCCGGAAAGGGAGAGACAACCGGACCCAGAAGGGCGATCCCCATCCAGGCGGCCACCAGCACCCCTCCCACCACGATAAACAGGTTGGCCGCTCTCTTCATCCCCTCTTCCTTTCCAGGCTGATGCGGGGATCGACCGCCATGTAGGCCAGATCCGTCAGCAGGTTGACCAGGACGTAGGTAAAGGCGATGACCAGCACACAGCCCTGGACCAGCATGTAGTTGCGCTGGGAGATGGCATCCAGCAGCAGAGTACCCAACCCCGGCCTGCCAAAGACCTTCTCCACGATGATGGCGCCCGACAGCAAGGCGCCGACCTGCAGACCTACCACCGTCACCACCGGGACCAGCGCGTTGCGCAAGGCATGCTTCCAGATGACCTGGCGCTCCGGCAGACCTTTGGCTCGAGCCGTGCGAATGTAGTCCGCCGAGAGCACCTCCAGCATGCTCGATCGGGTCATCCTCGCCAGCTTGGCTGCCAGGGCCGTTCCCAACGTGATCGCAGGAAGAACCAGGGCGTGAAGCCCGGTGACACCCGCCCCGGGATCGGGGAACATCCGCAGGGTGATGCTGAAAGCCAAGAGAAGCATCGGCCCCAGCCAGAAGTTGGGGATGCTCACCCCCAACAACGCGACGGTCAAGGCGGTGAGATCCAGCCAGCTCCCCTGGCGCAACGCCGCCAGAACCCCCAGAGGGATGGCGATCAACAGGGCCAGCAGCATGCTGGCCAGCGCCAGCTCCACGGTGTAGGGCAGTACCTCAACGATCCGGTCTCGTACCGTGACATCGGGATTGTCGCAGAAGGTACCCAGGGTACCGTTGGCGATGTCCCCCAAGAAGTACAGGTACTGGCGGAGCAGGCTATCGTTCAGGTGAAGGCACTCGGCCAGGACTTGCTTGTTCAGCTCGGCGGCGTTCTCTCCCAGGATGGAATCGACCGGATCACCGGGGACCCAGCGGACGACGAGAAAGACCAGAGTCGAGACCGAGAAGATGACGAAAAGGGCACCCAACAGGCGGTGCAGGATGTAGGAAAACCGATCAGAGGTCATGGGGCCCACCCAAGAGGTCGGACCTGTTCATCCCGAGGTGGCCGGGAGTCTTTCGACCGTCTGATTCAAGGGGGTAAAGCGACCGGGTACGGCGATGGGGCAGGCCAGGTGAACGTCGGTGGCTCAGTACACCTTTCCCCTGGCTTTTGCTCTCATCTTGGCTTTTTCCGCTGCCTTGCGGGCCTCACGCTCTTTTTTCTTGTCGTGGGCCTTGCGTCTTTTCATCTTCAGCGAATGCCGGCGATCGCCTCTTGCCATGAATCAAACCCCTGTCTGTTGATGAAGCCATGCCTCGATGGGTGTTGAAGCTCGGGGGATCGGTCCGGCCACCTCTTGGCGGGGTGGCCTCGATCTGATCGAATCTCCTCCACTGTGCACAGTTCCTGTTCCCGGCGTCTTGTGCCGCGACCGGCGGACGCCAGAGGGCCACCGGGAGCAAGGTGCAGCCCGCATCCTCTGGAACGAAGGATCAATACGTTGCCCGGGAGATCTCTCTGGTCAGTTGACTGAAATCCTCGAAGGCGATTCCGCGGAAAATCACCGCATCCTTTCCCTCGTGAAGGTTCCGGTCTTCGATCTCAGACACAACCCTCCGAACGACATCGCTCAGCGTGTCATGGGCCGGATTGTCCGCAGGGTTCTTCTTGGGGCTATTGGCCTCCCACATGGCCATGTAGTATTTCCCCAACTGCGAGATCACGTCCACCTTGTATG
The DNA here is from genome assembly GCA_016931535.1 of Bradymonadales bacterium. Classification (GTDB taxonomy): domain Bacteria; phylum Myxococcota_A; class Bradymonadia; order JAFGEP01; family JAFGEP01; genus JAFGEP01. The sequence continues at coordinate 331,828 of JAFGEP010000096.1, read as the reverse complement.
TCGCCATGCTATCCTCTTTCCTTCCTTGCCAATCTGGTCAGCGAACCACTCAGCAAATGCTGAATCACGGCACAGAAAGTAGGGTGACCTCGCCCGCTTGTCAAGCCGTGTGGTTACCGGGTTACCGACGGTTATCGAGGTACTCCAGTACCCGATCGATCGCCGCTGTGTCCCGATCCCGCCAGGCCTGCAACCGCTGAACCGCGGACTGCCAGGGCTCGCTGTCACGCTCGCCGATCCGGTCCAGAAACAACACCAGCACGATCATCACCCGGTAGTCGTCTTTGGCCTCCCGTACCAACCGTTCCACCTCGGCTTGCAATGCGGGCAGCAGCTCCGGATTGCGATCCACCTCGGCAAGGGCCTCCATCAGGGAAACATCGGGATCGTGAGGCCGTAGAAAACGATATCCCAGACGCCGGGCCAGCTCGCCGCCAGGACCGTCCCGACGAAGATAGAGTAGAGCGCTCTCATCCCAGTGAACCAGCGACCAGCGGGAATCGACGTCCAGGTAGTCGAACGCCCGGGGATGACCAGGCTGGCGGCTCGGCCCGGGCCTGTTGTGAGCCAGCACCCATTGCAGCGAGTATCGCCGGCGCAGGCGTTCGAACCGCTCCGGATCGCGCTCGGCGGTCAGACACTCTCTCATCGTCTCTTCGGAATAGACGGTGTCGAAGCGGCCATCGCAGATGACGTGCTTGTGCGGCCAGGCGTGGAAGATGAAGAAACCGGCGAAGGTGAAGGTCACGAACCCTTCTCCCTCGATCGGGGTGCCCACAATCAGGTCCACGGCCCGATCGGGGTATCGGTGCTCGGCCCATCCCGGACGCGGCCATCCGATGTGGCCGGTGACCGCCGCCAGTGCAAGGACCAGGGTGCCTGCCAGCAGGGACAGGCCTCGCAACCTGCCCGAGATGGACGCACATCTCCGACCCACAAGCCGTTCGAGAACCAGCCCCACAAAGGGCACCGTGGCCATCGCCAGGTAGGGCAGCATGCGCGGCGCCTTGAATCCCCAGGCCACAAACAGCGCCGCGATCCCAAGCTCCCACAGATGTTCACGGGCTAGGCGACCCCAAAGGAGCATCGCCGCCAGACAGCCCGCCACCAGGACCATCCAGGCCGAGGCTAGCGGAAAGCGCTGCATCATCTCCATCGGCGAAAGCTGCTCCCACTCGCTGACCAGCTCGGACAGCGCCTGGCTGGTCACCACCCCAAAGGACCGGGTAAAAATGGCGACCCCCGATGGGTTGATGGCGGTCACGGCGGTTGCCAGCAGGGCAAATCCGGTGACGGTGGCAGCCGGCCGAAAGCGGGATCCCTTGCCGCCCTGGAGCCCACCTTTCAAAGCAGGCGTCTTCGCAGATCCTTTCGCAGGGGCAAAGAGCCACATCCAGATCGCATAACCGAAAAACAGCACCAGGCCCAACAGCGCCCCTCGGTGGAGGTTGGACCATAGCCACTGGAGCGCTACCAGACCCCACAGGGGCCCCCGATCCCATCCGGGCCTCGTCGAACGGCGGCGGTGGAACTCGATGATCAGCAGAAACGCCGGAAAGAGAAGCAGCGAGAAGGCCTCCGGTCGAACAGTGATGCGAAACCGAGCGACCAGGAAGGCGAGCCCGGCCACCAGCGTGATGAGAGGGAAATCCGACAGGTGGCGTCGAGCCAACGCCAGCAGCAGGAGCATTAGCGCCACCGCTACCGCCACCTTGAAGAGGACCAGCCCGGCCACGCCCATCCCCCGATACAAAAGGTACAGCAGCAGCTCGGCGCCGAGGTCTTTGTATCGCCAGGGTTCGCCGTTGTGGGTCAGGCTGAACTCGTCGAACGGCAGGCTGCTGAAACGGCCCGCGGCCAGCTCACCGGTCTTGAGGTGCCACCAGAGATCCCAGCCGGCGATGGCAGAAAGTCCGACCAGCAGGGCGACAAGCAGCAGTAGAATCTGACCGGGGTCGCAGCCCAGGCCACCTTTCTTCACGGAGTGGCCTCGCTTTGGAGGCTATCGCAGGGGGTCCGCACATTCTCGAGATCGGGGCGCAGCGGTTGCAGGCGGGTGAAGATCTCGCAGGCCCACTCATTGTCGTTGGCGCGCCGAGCCATCAGGAAAAGATGCTCGAGGGCCGACCTGTTCACGGGATCCAGCTCCAGCACCCGTTCGAATCCCCGCCGGGCCTCCTCGGAGTTCTCCTTGGCGAACTGGAGAAGCGCCCACTGGAGCTGGGCGTAAGGGTTCTGTCTCCACCGTTCGGCGGCGAACTGGATGTGCTCGGTGGCCTCATCCAGCCGGTGTGCGAGCATCAGGGTCATCCCGTAGTGAAGATGGCCCTCCACGTCATGGGGGGCGATCTCCAGGGCCCGCTCCAGGTACTCGAGCCCCTGCTCCACTTCACCCCGCCGGGCGTAGATGGTTCCCAGCACCCGCAGCCCCAAGGCATAGTTGGGATCCCGGCGCAGGGCAGCCTGGATCAGCTGCTCGGCGCGTTCCAGCTCGTTGGTGGTCGCGTACACCTTGATCAGGTTTTCCAGGGCCGAGGCGCGAAAGCGCGGCTGCACCTCGGGACGGCTCAACACCCAGCGAAACAGCTCGGCAGCCTCCTCGAACCGACGTTGCTTCTGGTACATGTGAGCCACGATCAGCCGGCCCCGGACCGTGTCGGGCACGTGGTGCATGATCGCTTGGCCAAAGGCCTCCTCGTCCCGAAACTCCTGGTTCCGCCCCTCGATCCGGATGGAAAACAGGACCAGCACCGCCACCGTCGCCGCCGAGATCACCCATTGCCACCTGGGCCAGGACACGCTGCGCTCCACCAGTCGGGCCAGCGGGACCACCAGACCCACCATCGGCAGGTACAGGTAGTGCTCTGCCAACAGCTCGTGGTGATAGATGATCTGGCTCACCGGGAGCATGGTGATGCCGAACCACAACAGGCCGAACGACAGGTAAGGACACCGCTTGACCAGCCCGATCCCCCCGCCCCAGATGGCCGCCACAAAGGCCAGGCCGGCCCAGACCCGCCAGTCCGCCAGGCTGGTGGCCAGCGGGAAATCGCTATAGTCGCCATAGAGCCGGATCGGAAAGAAGATGAGCTCCAGGTGCTTGGAGTAAGCGGCCAGAACGGTCATGATGTGGATCGACAGCTCCTCCCCCCAGTAGCGCCGATTCGGATTGGTCGCCGGGTGGAGTAGGCCCCGGTACAGCAAAAAGGCAAAGGCCAATCCAAACATCACCGTCAGCCACAACGCATACTGCCGGACCAGGGTGAACAGGCGCCGGACAGGGGAGGGGATCTCGGCACCCTGGGCCGCCGCCTCGAAGGAGGGCTGAAAAGCCATGTAGAGCACCAGCACCGCCGGCAGGGTGATCGCCATCTCCTTGCTCTGAAACGCCAACACGAAGAACCCGGCCGACAGTAACACCCGCAAGGCGGACTTCACCCACCCCTGCCTGGAAAACGGCCAGACCAGGAAGGCAGCCAGAAAGAAAAGGGTGAAAAGAAGGTCCCGGCGACCGGCGATGTAGGTCACCACGTCGGTGTGCACCGGGTGCAGCCCCCACAGCAGGGTGCCGGCCAGCGCTGCCAGAGGATGGCGTACGATCTTCCGGAACAGGAAGAACACCAGGTACAGGGTGACCGCGTAGATGACCAGGTTGGTCAGATGATACCCGAACGGGTTCCTGGCCCACAGGGCGTGGTCCAGGGCCAGCGACAGGTAGCGGATCGGCCGGTAGGCACACGCCCCGGTGCTGGCCACCTTGAACAGCTCGTTGAGCTCCTCGATCTGCCAGCACCACTGCCCGAAGAACATGCTGTCGTCGAACACGAAGCCCGCCTTCAGGGCCGAACGGTACACCAAAATCCCGATTGCTACCGGGATCAGGGCGATGAGTCCGACAATCCAGGGTCGGATGGAGCGTTCGCTTGAAGGGCTGGGAACCGTTTCCTCAGGTTTTTTGGGGGTCTTGGTCGATCCCTTCCGATTTTTTTGCGCCTTCATGGAAGGCAACAATACTGCAGAGGCACGCCCGGTGCAAAGACCCATTAATCGGAAGGTCCCCTCTTCGAAGCAGAGCCCAAGATCCGGCGTCGTCCCTTTCGCTCCGGAGCCTTCCCGAGGCAGGCTGTCAAGCCGATCAGAAGTAGTAGCGAACGCCGATGGTGAACTCGAACCGGTCCAGGGGCAGCAGGTCGATCAGATCGCTGGCAGATACCTCCTCCAGACTGGTCGGCAGCTCTTGGGAGCCGCCCAGGGCCATCAGATACTGCTCCAAGAGCTCCTCCTTGTGCTGATCGATGTACTGTTCGATTCGAGCCTGACCCGGGACGGTCCAGTGGAACTCGAACCCCAGGGCGAAACCGTCCAGAAATCGGACTTCCGCCCCTCCCCCCAGGCGAAACCAGGTGGTCGTCCCCTCCGGATCGAACAGGTCCGCCACCGCATCGCTGGCTATCCCCGGGTTTAGAAAACAATCGAAATACTTGCTGGTCCACGGATGAATCAACAACCCCAGCCGATAGGTAGGGGGCATCCAGACCTCTGGCGTGGACCCCAGGGAGGTCACCGAAAAATCGAGGCCCAAGATCCATAGAAACCGCGTGCGCAGGTCAAATCCAACCCCCCGTTGACTGCCCTGATCCCCATCGACCACCAGGACCTGCGTTCCGACCCCCAGCTCTCCGAATCCGGCGGCAGTCACTCGGCTCGCCGCAAGACAAGACAACACCGCGGCTAAAAGAACGATCCCTCCGACTCTGTGGTTGCTGACCATGGTCTCACCCGATGGCCCAGGCGGTTCCTACCTCCTACAAGGAATGTGCCATCCTCATCAGCCCCCGCGTCGCCCGATGTAACCACCTGAAGTTCATACGCTTTCCCCCTGTTCCCCCCGGCCACCCGCCTACTGGATGTGGCGATTCGGCGCCATTGAATGTCAGATTTGTGAACACGTGTTCACAAATCTGAGAGAGGGCGGTACAACCGTTTACGCTGTCGTGGGTGCTTTGGGGTCGAGACCACCACCTTGAACCGCAAGATGCCCGATGACGGGGTGCGTCTCTCGACGACACGTCGACAGCGCCTGATGGATCGCGGGCAGCCGTGACCTCGCCTGGCACACCAGGCCTCTGGAGGATCCCATGTCGAGGGGGAATCTGCGCTTTGGACTGCTTGTCGGCATCCTGGTAACCCTGGTGGGACATTTCACCACCCGGGCTTCGATCCAGGGTGGCACCCTCATCGCATTCTGGATCGTGCTGGGAATCGTGGTGACTTTGGTGATCGCCTTCACCATGGAGCACACCGCCAAAGCCAAGGACAAGCGCGGCACTCCTCCGATCGAGCCCAGCGGAACCCACCTGTCGGTCCGATCCGAGCATCGGACCACCGTGTCCACCACCGGCAAGTTCTTTGCCATCACCAAGACCCCCTCCTCCTCCGAGTTGCGCGCCCTCACGGTCGATGCACCCTCCGTGCCCGGGAATCCCGTGACGACCCGCCTCAAGCTCATCATCGAGAAGTACGATCACTACCAGACGGTGCCGATCGAAGAGCCCGACCTCCTAGGCAAGCCGCTGGCCGAGATCGCAAGCTGGGCTCACCAGGCGGCCGCCACCAATGCGCCCTCCAACCTGGCCGAAGCCACCTTGACCCTCGCATACCTTCGTTCGGAGGGCCCCCTGGATGGCAACACCCGTTCCCCCTTTGGCTGGACCTTCCTCTTCTTCGACGGAATGCTGGGGGTGCGGGCCACCGTGACCGTCACCCGGCAGGATGCGCTCATCACCTACAACACGGCGCCCTCCTACCCCAAGCTCCCTCCCCTCGAGTGGCTCGATCTCTCCGATGGGCTGGGGCAGCTGCTCACCGCCATCCAAGGTTTACAGGACCAGGATCTCTACCTGAGAGTCAACTTCCCCTGCTACTATTACCTGTTCACTCGCCGCCCTCTGGCCATGTTCGATCTTCAGGCTGCGGTGAAAAAGCCGCACTGTGCTCAGTCCTTCCTGTCCTGGACTGGCCCCGAAGGGCTCGAACCCTTTCCCTCGATCGCCCAGCTCATCGACAGGTTACATGCGGAGACTTGCGCGCAGATCGAGGCCCGGGCGCGCATCGAGGCTCGGGTCGGCATCCAACCCGACAGCGGCGATCACAAGGCGGAAGCGCCCCTTCCACGACCAACTCAGGATCAGGCGAGCACCGCGGCGACCGGCCAGCAAGAAACCCCTTCCGACATCCAATCCGGGGTGGTCGAACAGACCGATCGTTTCACGACTACCGACCAGCAGCCCTCGACCGCCTCCTCAGGACTCCCCGAGACCGAAGGCGAATCCTTGGCTGCCGACATCCAGCTTGCCCGAGATCTGCTCAGCCGGCACGAGATCGTGCTGCGGACGACGGCCAAGCAGCTGTTCGACACCCATGGTCCTCAGGTAGTGGAGCAGCTGGCGGCAGCGGTGCTGGAGTGCGACGGCAAGCAGCCCTCCATCTGCCACACCCTGTTGTTTCTGCTCGCCTTTCTCCCCAGCGCGCTGACACTGAATCCCCTGTGTCGGCTGGCTTCTCAAACCACCGAGGAAACCGCGGCGATCACCCGTTCCCTCTTCGACAGGCGCCGGAAATGGGAGCTCGGTGTCTATCCAGACCCTATCGAGCCGCTGGGCTTCGAGGAAAGTCGGACCCTGCTGGGGAAAACCGCTCTGGTGCGGTTGGGCTTGAAATCGACCTTCGATCCCGAAAACGACCTGCTGCCCCCTCTGGCCAAGGCCGGTCTGGTGGCCACTCGGATCCGCCTTCTCAGCGGCGACACCGAGCTGTTTTTGTCCGCCAACCTGGTGGGGGAAGATGGGTGCACCGAGGGTTTCCTCTCCTCTTCTCCCCTTCCCATGCCCTGCAACATCCTCCGGTTGGTCGGACCGGAAGCCGAACGACTCAGCCAGCGCGTCCAGGTCTCGACCATCGCCTACTCGAGGGAGAGCATCATCGCCGATGTGACCAGTAAACGCCCCTATGACCTCCATCGAGGAGCCCTCTACATGGCAGCGCTCGGCATTGGCGAGCGATCCACTTTCGAAGCCCTGGCAGAAGGGATCCGCAGCCACCGTTCCAACATGGAGCTCAGACGAGCCTGTCTGGCGGCCGTGGCACAGGTGGACCACCCCGGTGTCATCCCTCTGTTGGAGTCCCTGGACTCCGCCGAGCTGATGGATCTGTGTGTCGAGCTTTTGGATCAGTGCAAACGACGGTCGGTGGCGGGAACCGAAGACTGACAGAAATCAATCAAAACAAGCGCCTTACCCGCGGACAAAGAACCCGTAGGGCTCCTGGTCTCATCCTGGCGTAGCATCGCCATCGGGCTTTTCTGCCCTCCCTTCGGCCTCCGAAACACCGTCGGGCGACAAGTCCCCCGGCTCTATCTCGCTCGTTACTGGGGCTTCGGCCAGCTCCGACGTCTCCAACCCGGTCGGCTCGGGGGATTCGACCGCTTCCATCGGTCCCATCTCGGCCGCCTCGCCGGGTTCCATCGCCTGTGTGGCGCCCACCTCCGTCGCCAGGTCGGCGGGGGCGATCGTCGCAGCGGGCGGGGGTGGTCCCTGCCTGCCGGCCTTGATCGCCTGCAAACGCAGCTCCGCTTCCATCCGACTGGCGACATCGTTCGCTTCCTGTTCCTCCGGGCTGAACCCCTGCATGCGGAACTGTTCTACCAACGTCTCTGCCCGGATGGTCGCTTCATGGTCGGGGCCGGGTCGGCGATGGACCATCGCGGCCTTTTCCAAGGCGAGGCGGTCCAGCTCTGCCTGGACCGCGTCGAACTTCTGCTTGGCTTCGATGGCGCGGGCCTTGGCTTCTGGAACCAACTCGGGGAGATCGGCCTCGATGGCAAGCTTACCACGCTTGACCCACTGCAGCACCGCCTCTCTGGCCTCCTCCAGCTGCTTCTGGGCCTCCTTCTCCCTACTGATGAGGTAGGTCATCCTTGCATGATCACCGGGATCGAAAGCCATGCTCTGTTCTCCTAGGTGTAAGGATCTCACTCTCCGTTGGCATGGTCCTTGATCTCTGCCATCTGCTCCTGGACCAGCCGCTTGACCCCTTCCGGATCTCTGACTCCTAAAAACTGCACCTCCTCTTCGTCACCGGCGGCGCTGGAAAACCCCACCCGTCCCACGTTCATGATCCGCTGCAACAGCGATTGGCTCACGTTGATACCCCGAATGTCCCGGATGCGGATCTCGTTGGAGTATCGGCTGAAAAGCCCGCGTCTCGAAAAGACCGATCGACTGGTGACCATGTAGGTCCGAAACAGGGAACGGAACCAGGCGTACAGCGGGAACATGAGCAGCAACATGATCACGATCAGGTAGACCCACCAGGGCATCGGTGTCTCGAGCCACTTGCCCCAGACGTATACGTGAAGAAGGTAGATCAACACCGGGATCGCCAGCACTGGCCAGACGATCAGGCTCAAGTGGTTGCGGATGGAGGGGTGGCGGCGCAACAGAACATTCTCTTCCATGGTCCGACTCCACAAAGGAAACCGAGTCAACTTGAAAACTAGCTGTAGTTATAGGGGATTTCTTGGTGTTTGCATAGCCAGGCCCAGAATGGAAGACCGCTCTCCATCGATGGCGGCCAGTCAACTGGCCAACACCATGGCCGGCATGATCAGGGCCAGATTGTACACCAGATGCGCCACGGTGCTCGCCAGCGTCGATCCAGTGGCAAAACGCACCAGGGAAAGCCCCAGGCCGGTGACGCTCACGACCCCCCAGGCAGCCAGGTTTCCCCAGTGCTGCGCCAGATGGAGCAGACTGAACACCCCCGCAGAGACCCCGATCGCCAGCACCGGTCCCCAGCGACGATCACAAGCCCCGTAGACCGCACCTCGCAGCAACAGCTCCTCCGCCCAGGCCGAGATCAGCCCAAGTGCCGCCAGGCTCAACACCCCGCTGGAAGCCGACACCATCCGGGTCATCTCCGACTCCTTGCCTTCGTACAAAGGGGTCGCCAGATAGGCCATCAGAGCCAGCAGTAGACCTGCGCCCGCAGCCCCCCACCATCTCCCCGAGGTTGTCCGGTGAAAGGACAACCGCGCCAACAGGGACCCGCCCCCTTGAAAGGACAACCCGATCCAGAGCGCAGCCACATAGGCCAACGCTGTCAACACACTGCTCAAGAACAGCCCGACGGAGCTCATGGGACCAAAAGGCCAAGCGATCGGAACCAGGCAGAACACAACCAGACCGACAACGGCCACGCCGATGCTGGGTGAGGCGCCCCCCCTGGGAGTGCGCTGGCCGGCGGCAAGCAGCAGGAGAGCGGCCAACAGCAGCACCCCCAACAGGGCCCACTCACCCCCCCCCAGCGGCACCTGTGTGGCCACCTGCAAGCTCAGGGTCCCATCCTGGCTGGTCCCCAACGCTCCCTCCTGCCAGACCAGCTCCAGCGCCCCGTCGACGGCCATCGCCCGATGTAGAAAGGCCAGACAGCCTGCCGATCGAGCCATCCTCGAGACCTCGGCGACCAGCGGTGGTTCCGACCAGATCATCGCCGAGCTGTCCGAGATCCCATCGAGATCCACCGACATCGGGGTCGTGGAGACCAGCCGAACGGACGGCACGTCGTCGCGCAAGAGGGAAGAGATGGGGGTCTGGCCGCACAGGGTCGCCGAGATCTCCAACGTGCGAGGATCTGGCCAACGGAAGGTGGTCACCTCAAGACAGGCTTTTCCGGACACTCGGTGGATGCGCTCCTGTTCCACTTGCCTGGGAGAGAACTCTAGCTGGACCGAACGCTCCCACGACTGAAGCTGGAGAATCCGCATCGCCGCCCATCCCAGGCCGATGACCACCAATGCGAGGGCTGCCATCACCAACCAGGCCACGACCGGCCATGTTTGTGCTTCCCGCTGGCAGGGTGGTTCGGGGACAGGGCTCAATAGGGGCTCCCAGGTGGCACCTGTTCCTCCTTGGCAAGGTTGTCGAAGCGGGTGTAGTCGGCTGTGAATTTCAGCTCGACCTTGCCGATCGGTCCATTGCGCTGTTTGGCGACGATCACCTCGGCGACCCCGGGCTGGGCGGTCTCGGGGTGATAGTACTCGTCTCGGTAGAGAAAGATGATCACATCGGCGTCCTGTTCGATGGCGCCCGACTCACGCAGGTCGCTCATCAAGGGACGCTTGTTGGGGCGATTCTCCACGTCGCGGTTGAGCTGCGCCACCGCCACCACCGGCAGATTCAGCTCCTTGGCCAGTGCCTTCAGACCCCGCGAGATCTCACTGATCTCCTGCTCCCGACTCCGCTTGGCGGTCAGGTCCGAACCTCGCATCAGCTGCAGGTAGTCCACCACGACCAGGCCGATGCCCACCTCCTGCTTCAGGCGCCGGCAGCGTGCCGCAAACTCGAGCGCGGACAGGGCGGGCGTCTCGTCGATGAATATCCTGGCCTCCGACAGCGGACCGACCGCCTTGAGGATCTTCACCCAGTCGTTGTCGTTGACCTGCCCGGTCCGCAGATCGCTGGCGCTCACCTTGGCCTGCGTGCAGAGCATCCGCATGGCGAGCTGCTGGCTCGACATCTCCAGGCTGAAGATGGCCACCGGCACCTTCGACTTGATGGAGGCGTTGGCCAGTATGTTCAGTGCCAGGGCGGTCTTGCCCATGGAGGGCCGACCGGCCATGATGATCAGGTCCGATGGTTGGAGGCCGCTCAGCTTGTTGTCCAGGTCGATGTACCCCGTGGCGATCCCGGTGATGCGCTCCTTCCGGTTCTGGAGGGTCTCCAGGTAGGTGAAGGTCTGCGCGATGACCTCGCGGATCGTCCGGTATCCCACCTGCAGGGTGTCGCGCGTTGCCTCGAACACCCGGTGTTGAACCCGCTCGATGAACTCCGGCACGTCGCCTGGATCGGCGTAACCCTCTTCCAGGGTCTCCCGGGCCACCGCGATGATCGTCCGCACCAGAGCCTTGTCGCGCACGATCTTGGCATAGTGATCCACGTTGATGGCCGCCGGCGTCTCGTTCGAAAGCTGGACCAGGTAGGATCCTCCCCCTGCCCTCTTGAGGGTGCCCGCCGATTTCATGTGTCGGGACAGGGTTACCGTGTCGATCGGCTGGCCGCTCTCGGCAAGCTGCTGCATCGCCCGGTAGATCTCCCGATGGGCTTCGCGGTAGAAGTGCTCCACGCGTGCCGTGGGGATGACCTGGTTGAGCAGGTTGTTGTCCAGCAGGATCGACCCCAGCAGAGCCGCTTCGGCCCGGTCGTCATGGGGTGGGCTCTTTACGCCCGCTTCCGCCGTTTCCTTCACAATGTAACCCGTTGATATAAAAAGAAAACCTTTGGCTTCTTACGGTAGCGGAAGGCGAGGCATCCGTCAATCGACCCATCGGTCCATGCCACATTGACAAGGCCCTGCGAACTGATCCTATTCTGACTTGATTGATCGCCGCTGAGAGCGTCCTGTGGTGGAGGGCGGTCTCGGTCTGAGAGGATCGCCGCACCTGAGCGCAGTCGGCCTGAGCTTCCGAGGAAAGGGGGGGCGGCGTTCCCCTGTCATCGGATGAGCCATTCAGCCCGCAGGATGGGTGAGATGTCGCACAGACACCCTGACACCCCGTACACCGACTTCGGCAAGGTGGCCAAAGGACGTCGCCTGGAGCTGGGGCTGACCCAGGAGCAGGTGGCTGACCAGGTGGGGGTGCGACCCAACTACATCGGCTACCTGGAGCGGGGGATGCGCAAGCCCTCCGATGAGATATGCAGTCGGCTCGCCAACGTGCTGGGTCTCGATCGCAAGGAGCTGTTCTTTCTGGCCAACCCCCAGCTGAAAGAGATCCTGGCCCCCCCCGCTGAGCCGAAAACCTCGGCATGGGAGACCTTCTCGCGGGATCACCAGCTCCACAGGCGCCACGGGATCACCGCCACCGAGTTGGAGCTACTGCAGTCCCTCAACCGACTGGGGGATATCCAGGATCCACGGGACTACCTGTTCATCTTGAGTACCATCCGGCAGAGTCTGAGCCGCGGATAATCTCGGCGATCGGCGTTGCCACTCCCCGACGATTCACCCGAGCGAGCCCCCACCGTTCCGATCCGTTCCCTTCTCCCGGGACGGCTCTTGACAAGGAAGCTGGGCAAGGGAATAAGTGTTCGGTTTTCTCGCGCAGAAACGGTCACCTGAGGATGGTTCATGAAGACAATTGCAGCCAGTGATATCCGGAACGTCGCCCTGATCAGCCATGGCGGACATGGCACCACCTCTCTGGGAGAGACCCTGCTGTTCAATGCACAGGAGACCTCCCGGCTGGGTCGGGTGGATGGTGGCACCTCCAACTTCGACATCGAGCCCGAGGAGATCGAGCGGAAAAGCTCCGTCTCCCTGGGCATCGCCAGTTGCAGGCACAAGGGCAAGCGGATCACCATCATCGATACCCCAGGCAGCGTGGACTTCGTGAGCGACACGGAAAACGCCCTGCGGGTCTGCGACTCGGTGGTCATGGTGGTCAGCGCGGTGGACGGCGTCGAGGTCCGCACCGAAAGCCTGTGGGGCAAGGTTCAGTCTTTGAACCGACCGGCTGCCTTCTTCATCAACAAGCTCGATCGGGAGAGGGCCGACTTCTACAGAACCGTCGAGGACATCAAGTCCAATCTGAGCCCCGCGGTCATCCCCCTGAGTATCCCCATCGGCGAGGAGGGAGCCTTCCGGGGGATCGTGGATCTGTTGTCCAACCACGCCCATCTCTATCAGACCGACGGCAGCGGCAAGTTCGAGACCAGCGCCATCCCGTCCGAACTGGCCGAACAGGTGGAGCAGATGCGCAAGTCCCTGGTGGAAGAGATCGCCGGCAGCGACGAGAGCCTCATGGAGAAGTACTTCGAGGAGGGGGATCTCAGCTCGGACGATCTGCGCAAGGGGTTGACCCGTGGGGTCAAGGAAGGGGTCATCTACCCTGTCTTTGCTGGCTGTGCCACCCTCAACATCGGGGTGCAACCGCTGATGGACCTCATCGCCCAGGTCTTCCCTGGTGCCGATGAGGCGGCATCGGCAGAGAGCGAGGATGGTTCCCAGTCCCGCCCATCTTCGGCGGATGCCCCGTTTTCCTCCTTCGTTTTCAAGACCATCGCCGACCAGTTCGCCGGACAGCTGAGCGTCTTTCGGATCATGAGCGGCTCCATCAACTCCGATGGCAGCTTCTTCAACTCCAGCAAGCAAGAGCGGGAACGATACGGCACCATCCTGTCGCTTCAGGGCAAGGAGCAGAAACCGCTGGAGGCCGCCAGCGTCGGGGATATCGTCGCCGTCGCCAAGCTCAAGGCCACCGCGACCGGTGATACCCTTTGCGAAGAGGCCCACCCCATCGTCTTTGCCAAGACCGAACCGCCCTTGCCCACCACGACCTTTGCCGTACGGGCCAAGAAGAAGGGGGAGGATGACAAGGTTTTTTCCGGCTTGAAGAGGCTCATGGAAGAGGACCCCTCCCTCCAGATCGAACGCGACCCCAGCTCCGGAGAAACCCTTCTCAAAGGCATGGGACAGGTCCACATCGAGGTCACCCTCCAGAAGCTCATGCGGAAGTTCAAGGTCGAGGCCGACCTGGAACTCCCCAAGATCCCTTACCGCGAGACCATCAAGGCCCGCATCGAAAAGACCACTTACCGCCACAAGAAACAAACCGGCGGCAAGGGACAGTTTGGCGAGTGCACCATCGAGATCAGCCCACTGGAACGGAGTAAGGGGTTCGAATTCGAAGACGCCATTGTCGGCGGCGCCATCCCTCGCCAGTTCATCCCCGCCGTGGAGAAGGGGATCGTGGAGCGGATGAACCGAGGGGTCATCGCGGGATACCCGGTGGTAGACGTCAAGGTCCGCCTCTATGACGGCAAGTACCACCCGGTGGACTCCTCCGAGATGGCCTTCAAGATCGCGGGTTCCATGGGCTTCAAGAAAGCCTTCGAGCAAGCGAAGCCCATCATGCTGGAGCCGATTCACGAGCTGTTGGTCACCGTCCCCAAGGAGAACGTCGGCGATGTCATGGGCAATATCTCCGGACGCAGAGGCCGCGTGCTCGGCATGGAGGACCATGGCAAGTACACCACGATCAAGGCCCAGGTCCCCCTCAACGAGGCCCAACGCTACAGCTCCGATCTTAGAAGCATGACCTCCGGCCGCGGTACGTTCCAGATGAGCTTCAGCCACCACGAGGAGCTCCCCGGTGAGCTGGCTTCAAAGGTGATCGCCGCCTACCATGAGGAGGAAGAGGAGGAGTAGCATGCGCCCCTCCGCGCTCCCCTCCTTGCCACGACTCCGCACGTCGGGCCGCTGAACCCTGGGAAGGGAACCCCCATGGAACGAAAACCGGTTGACCTGTCCAGCTTTACCGTCGCCCTGCGAAAACACGTCGATCCGGCCTCACCGGCCCCCCTCAGACTCCTGGCCGCCAAGGGCGTCGTCCCCATGGCTCCCGAGGAGATGGCCCTCGTCCTCTACCAGCTTAGCCTGGACAGGGACCCCCGTGTTGTCTCCGCCGCCACCGAGACCATTCTGAAGACCCCTCCGGCCATCCTCTCCACCGCCTTCTCCGCCGACGTTCCCCCCGAAGTCCTGGACTGGGCCGCCGAGCTCTTCTCCAAGAACCAGGAGACACTCAACATCCTGGTGCTCAACCCGGTGCTCGCCGACTCGACCCTGGAGAGCATCTCCCGCTCCGCCGAAACTGCCACCTGCGACCTCATCGCCGAAAACCAGGTCCGGCTCCTGAAGGTCCCCCGCATCATCGAAGCGCTCTACATGAACCCCAAGGCGCGCATGTCCACCGTGGACAAGCTGGTCGACCTGGCGCGGCGCAACGGGGTTCCGCTCACCGGCCTGCCCTCCATACGCGGGCTGTTGGAGTCCACCGAACCGATCGTCCCTTCCACCCCCCTCCCACCGCAACCCCCAAAGGACGTCGAGGACCACGACGCGCTGTTTGCCCAGTTCTTGGCTCAATCCCAGATCGAGGAGGCCACGCAGAGCGAATCCGAGCCACTGGACGACGAGGAGAAGAAGGCCCCTGCCAGCCGGATGGTCTTCCTCTCCAACCTCCCGGTCTCCCAGCGCATCCGCTTTGCCACCCTGGGCAACCGGGATGACCGCAACTTTTTGATCCGCGACTCCAACCGCCTGGTCCACCTGGCGGTGGTGAACTCCCCCAAGGCCACCGAGCAGGACGCCATCAACTGGTCCTACAACCGCTCGCTGCCCGAAGGCGTCATCAGCTCCATCGCCAACCACCGGGAATGGCTGCGCAACTACCAGGTCAAGGTCAACCTCATCTCCAACCCCAAGCTGCCTCTCCAGTCGGCCTTGCGCATCCTCCCCCACCTGCTGCCCCGCGATCTGAAAGCGCTCTCCACCAACCGCAACATCCCCCACCAGCTCACTCGACAGGCCAAGGAGCTGCTGAACAAGCGGATGAGCAGGACGACCAGCTAGCGGTAGCCCACACACTGGGGACAAGGAATGGGGGAAAAACCGCGGGGAGGTCAAGCTAGGGCCGATGCCTTCCTCGCCCGCGCAGCGGACAAGGGGGTGGCGTGGAGAGCAACGCTGGGGGCCAGGCTGGTCTGATCAGCCCTTGAGGGAGCGGATCTGCTCGATCAGCTCGGGGACCGCCTTGGCAGCGTCGGCCACCAGTCCGTAGTCGGCAACCTGGAAGATCGGGGCTTCCTCGTCCTTGTTGATGGCGACGATGGTCTTGGAGCCCCGCATTCCGGCCACGTGTTGGATGGCTCCCGAGATGCCGATGGCGATGTACAGGCTGGGAGCGACGATCTTGCCGGTCTGCCCTACTTGCCAGTCATTGGGGACCCAGCCGGCATCGACCGCGGCGCGGGAGGCGCCGATGGCTGCCGTCAACGTATCGGCCAGCTGCTCGGCCAGGGCGAACCCCTCCTTCGACTTGAGGCCTCGGCCACCGGCAACGACCACCGTCGCATCGTTCAGGTCGGGACGTTCCGACACCACCGGCACGAAGCTCTTGAAGGTGACCAGGCTGGTCGGGTGGGCGCTGGTCCGCTCCTCGATCGGAGCGGCGGCCCCTGGGGGCAACGGCTCGAACTCGGTGGTGCGGACGGTGGCCACCGCCACAGGACCATCCACCGCCACCTTGGCGAGGATGTTTCCGGCGAACAGGGGGCGCTTGAAGCGGAGATGATCCCCCTCCTTCCAGACCGCCACCGCCTCGGAAACCATGCCGGCATCCAGGATGGCCGCCACCCGAGGCAGATAGTCCTTACCCTGCACACTGGCCGGGCAACAGACCAGCTGGGCCTGCACCTCCTTGGCCACCTCGGCCACCGCCGGCGCGACGGATTCGGCCAGGTAGCCAACAAAGGAGGGATCGTCCAGGCAGATCACCCGATCCACACCCGAGACAGCGAACTGTTGGGCTACCGCCTTGACCTGGGATCCGACGACCAAACCGATCACCTGCCCCCCAAGCAGATCAGCAGCCTGCTTGGCGAAGGTGACGGCGGGCAGCGATACCTTCCGTAACTTCTGGTCACTATGTTCTGCAACGACGAGAACGTTTCCCATCGGGATCTCCTTATCGCATCAGGCTTGCCGCCCCACCAATCGGAGGCGGGCATAGCCACGGGGTTCACAGTACCTTGGCCTCGTTGACCAGCTTGTCGACCAACGCATCGACCGATTCCACCCTCTGCCCTGCCGCTCTACCGGCAGGGACCTCGTACCCCAGGGTGCGCACCTTGGGGGAGAGATCCACCTTGAGATCGGCCGGAGTGAGGGTAGCAAGTGGCTTGCGCTTGGCCTTCATGATGTTGGGCAGCGAGGCGTAGCGCACGTCCTCGTCTTTCATGTCGGCGCGAGTGATGACCGCGGGAAGAGCGACCTCCAGGTGGCGAGTCCCCCCGTCGGCCTGGGTGGAGATCAGCACCGAGTTGGCCAAAAGCTTCATCTCCAGGGTGAAGGTTCCCTGGCCGTATCCCAGCAGGTGGGCCAACCGCTGTGCAACCTGGTTGTTCTCCCCATCCACCGCCAGCTTGCCCATCATGACGATGTCCACGCCTTCCTGCTTGATGATCTGAGCCAGGATGGCCGCCAGCACCCCGGGATCGTACTGGGAGTCTTCACAGTCCACCAGGATGCCACGATCGGCCCCCATCGCCATGGCCACCCGCAGCTCCTTGGTGGCCGCATCGCTTCCCACCGAGACCACCACGATCTCGTCGATCCGCCCCGGATTGGCCTCACGCAGGCGTAGGGCCTCTTCGAGTGCGTACTCGTCGAACGGATTGATCTTGTACTCGATGTTGGCGGTGTCCACACCGCTGCCATCGGGCAGCAACCTGACCTTCACGTCCGGATCCGTGACCCGCTTGATTGTGACCAGTATCTTCATCATCCCTCCCCGTTTCTCAAACAGCCTCAGAGCCCTCCGCTCTGACGGCCTGGCACATTGAGACCGCACAGAAAGCAGTCGGCAACTTGGTTGGCGATTTCGGCCAGCTGGATCTCACCGCTCTTGCTGGCCCACGTCAAGGCCAACAGGATCTCGTCCAAGGCCCCGAAGATGGCTCGGGCGACCACACGGGCATCCAGATCCGAACGAAAATGGCCGAGCTGTTGTCCTTCCTCGATCAAGCCCGATAACACCCGCAAGAACTGGGAAAACTTGGGGTTCTTGTACTCGCGCAAAAACTTGTCGCTCTGTCGGAGCTCCACCGTAATGAACTCCGCCAGGGCCGGATCCTCGACCGCCAGGGAAAGGTGGGCCTCGATGTACTTCCGCAGCCGCTCTTCCACCCCCCCTTTCAGCTCCTGCCCCAACCGCTCGAGGATCCCGTCCATCTTGACCTCGAACAGCGAGATCAGGATCTCGTCCTTGCTCTTGAAGTAGTTGTAGATGGTCCCGTCGGCGACTCCCGCCTCCTTGGCAATCTCGCTCACGCGCGTCTTGTAGAACCCCTTGGCCGCAAATACCCGCAAGGCTCCCTCCAGGATGCGCATCCGCTTGTCGTTCGACTGGGGTCTCACCGTGCACACATCCCGTTGATTTCTCTACCTATTCCGAAAAACCACCCGGTTGAATGACGATTCATTCACCATCCGGTTAAACTATCGGCGGGTTCCCGTCAAGGGTGGCATGACCGATTTCTTGAACCGGCCCACCCGACCGAAAAATCGGCCCCTTTTGCCCCCTGGTGGCGGAGGGGCTTGCCTGTCTCCGGCCAGTCGGATTATTACTGCGCCCACACCCGTTTGCCGCACGAGGGATGACAGCCGTGGAACCGACCTCAACCGAGCCCCGGATTCGATCGACCAGAGCCCAGGAACCATCGACAACCCCCGATGTCTCGGTGGTGATCCCCATCTACAACGAGGAGGGGATCCTCTCCGCATCCATCGCCGACCTCACCGAGAAGATCGCCACCACGCCAGCCCTGGCCGATCTGACCTTCGAGATCATCCTGGCCGAGAACGGCAGCGTCGATCGCACGGTAGATGTGGCGCGCTCCCTGATGGAACGCCACCCCGAGTTGAGGATGGTCCACCTGGACCGGCCCGACTACGGGCTTGCCCTGCGAGAAGGGATCCTCTCTGCGCGAGGCACCTACGTCATCTCTGACGAGATCGACTTGTGTGACGTGGACTTCTACAAACGGGCACTCTATCGGCTGCGCGAGGAGGGGTACGACCTGGTGGTGGGCTCCAAGGCGTTGGAGCGGTCTTTCGACAAACGGCCTCCGTACCGGCGTGTGGCCACCCATGTCATCAACCGCATGTTGCGGGTCATGGTGGGTTTCCGGGGCACCGACACCCACGGTCTGAAGGCCTTCAAGCGGGACAGCTTACTCCCCATTGTGCGCAAGTGCGTCATCGGGAGGGATCTCTTCGCCTCCGAGCTGGTCATCCGGACCCAGCGTTCTCAACTCCGCCACACGGAGATCCCGGTGGAGGTGATCGAGAAACGGAAGCCTTCCATCCAGCTGATGAAAAGAGTACCCAACGTCTTGAAGAACCTGGTACGCCTGACCTGGGAGGTCCGTTTCAAGAACCCGTAGGGGCCGTAAGGGGTGTCTCGTGACCTGGCCGAAGGGAGCCACATTCGCCGCCGTCTCCATCGACATGGATGGGATCGAGTTCTATCACGCCATTCATGGCTTGGAGCCTCCAGCGCCCGACTGGCTGGCTTATCGCTTGGGATTGGCCCGGTTCTTGGAGATGCTCCAGCAGCTGGATCTTGCTGCCACCCTGTTCGTCATCACCCGTGACCTGGAAGACCCCCAGGTCGTCCGCCTCCTCCAGGAGGCTCGGCGGGCCGGTCATGAGATCGCCTCCCACTCCCATCATCATCACTACCACTTCGCCCATCTGGATGGCACCGCCATGGATCACGAGATCCGCCACTCTGCCGAGCGGATCGCCGCGGTATTCGGAACGGCGCCGGCAGGGTTCAGAGCTCCCGGCTACAGCGCCAGCAACCAGGTGCTGAAGTGTGTGCAGGAAGCGGGCTACCAGTATGACTCCAGCGTCTTTCCGTGTCCGCCCTACTACCTCGCCAAGGCGCTGATCATGGGTGGCATGCGGCTGGTTGGACGGCGAAGCGGCGCCAGCTTGACCGATCCCCACGCGTTGATCGCTCCTTTGGTCCCCTATCGGCCGGACCGGGATCGTTTCCATCGGCCGGCCGGTCGGATGCGAGCCCACGGGCTGTGGGAGATCCCGATCGGTGTGGTGCCGGGACTGCGCTTTCCGCTGATCGGGACCAGTCTGGCGTTGGTGGGGGTCTCCGGATTCCGCCTTTGTTTTCCGTGGCTTCGCCAGAGCCTGCCCGTTCTCAACCTGGAGTTCCACGCCATCGACCTGATGGACGCGTCCGACCTCGAGCTGGACCGACGGCTGGTGGAGAAGCGCCCCGATCTGCGCCGGCCTGCTGCACAGAAGCTCGCCATCTTCGCGGAGGTGCTACAGATGGTTAGACAACGGTACCAGCTGGTCACCCTGCAGCAGTTGACTCGACGCCTCGAACAACTGCAGCCTTTCGCCTCCGAGGGGGAGCGGGATGACGAGGTGAGCACCCGATGAGCATTCCTCGCCTCACCCCCGGAGAATACACGGTCGCCCGCCTGGCCGACCTCCTCCTGGAAGAGGGGGCGATCTCTAAAGCCGTCCGGGCCGAGATCGATCACAGGCTGACCGCCACCGAGCAACGCCTGCTCAAGGCCCGGGCTTCCTCCCCCACCTGGCACGGGAGCAGGACCGAGATCACCCCCCCGGAGATCCTGGCGTCCATGCACCTGAGCACGACAGAGGGGCGAGCCCTGGACGAGGACCGTCTCATGCAGAGCGTGTCCCGTCTGGCGGGTCTTGCCTATCGAAAGATCGACCCGCTCAAGCTGGACCACCAGCTGGTCACCTCGACCTTGAGTCGGCCCTTTGCCCGCCGCCACGCCTGTTTGCCTCTCTCCTCCGACGAGCAAGGCCTGACCATCGCCGTGGACAACCCCTTCGACCAGGAGCTGCTCTACCAGCTCACCCAGCTCACCGGCGGTCGGGCGCTCTACGTCGTGGCGGCCAAGAGCGACATCATGCGGATCATCACCGAGATCTACGGGTTTCGGCAGAGCATCCGCGCCGCAGAGCAGGACATCCGGGCGTCGCTCAACCTGGGCAACCTGGAGCAGCTGGTCCGCCTGAAGAAGATCGATGAGCTGGAGGCCAACGACCAGCACATCGTCAACGCCGTGGAGTACCTGCTTCACTACGCGTACGACCAGCGGGCCAGCGACATCCACATGGAGCCCTCGCGGGAGAACGGCCGGGTACGGCTCCGGATCGACGGCCTGCTGCACGAGGTCTTCCACATCCCCATGATCGTCTATCGCGCCATGGTTTCGCGCATCAAGACCCTGGCCCGCATGGACATCGCCGAACGCCGCCGCCCCCAGGATGGCCGGATCAAGACCGCCGTGGGAGACACCGAGACCGAGCTTCGAGTCTCGGCCATGCCGGTCGCCTTCGGGGAGAAGCTGGTCCTGCGTATCTTCGACCCGGCCCAGCTCTTCGGCCCACTCGAACAACTCGGCCTGGATGCTCAGCAGCTCGAGCTGTTTCGGGGATTTCTCTCCAATCCCCACGGCATGTTGCTGGTGACCGGCCCCACCGGCAGTGGCAAGACGACCACCCTCTACTCTACCTTGCGGACCCTGGCCAGCCCCGAGGTCAACATCATGACGGTCGAGGACCCCATCGAGATGGTCTGCGAGCAGTTCAACCAGGTGTTGGTCCAGCGCAAGATCGAGCTGGACTTCGCCAACGCCCTCCGCAGCATCCTGAGGCAGGACCCCGATGTGATCATGATCGGCGAGATCCGCGATCCGGAGACCGCCCAGATGGCGGTTCAGGCTGCCCTGACCGGCCACCTGGTGCTCTCCACTCTGCACACCAACGACACCGCCAGCGCGATCACGCGCCTGCGCGATCTCGGCGTGCCTCCGTTCCTCATCTCCTCCACCTTGCTGGGGGTAGTGGCCCAGCGGTTGCTTCGCCTCGTCTGCAACGGCTGCGCCCGCGCCAGGGAGCTGACGCCGGCTCAGGCCGCTGCCCTGGAGATCCAGATCCCCCCGGGAAGCTCGGCCCATCTGCCGGTGCGCCTGGGAGACGGCTGCCCCCGATGTCGCGATACCGGTCTGTTCGGTCGCACCGGTGTCTTCGAGGTACTGCCCATCAACGACTCCATCCGGAAGCTCATCCGGGAAGACGCCGATGCCACCCAGATCTATCGGGCTGCCCGTGCGGATGGGATGGTTTCCCTGCGCGAATCCGCCATCCGGCATCTGGCCGAAGGCCGAACCCCCTTCGAGGAGGTCGTCCGTGTGCTTGGCGAAAGCTGAGCCCCACAACAGCCCCTGGGCACCCCTGCAGCCCGGGCTGGCGCCGCCTGGAGCGAACCGAGACGAAAGGGCAACCCGCCACCTTGACCGGTGGTTTCCACAGCCGGTCCCGAGCATCTAAGGAGCACTGCGGATGCTAGAGTTTTCCGAACAACTGTTCTCCCTCCTGGCCTCCCCCTACCCCTATATCCAGATCCGCACCTTCGAGGAGGAACGGGTCATGGGCACCTTGAGAGCGCTCGCCTCGGCCATGAATCGCCCGCTGGTGGAATGGGCGCCCGATGATCTTCCCCGGGGCGGCCTGGATCTCTTCCTCCAAAAAGCGCCGGAGCAACCTCCACGCAGCCTGCTGGTGCTCAAGGACCCCCACCCCTACCTGGACACGCCCTTCATCCTCCGAAAGCTCAAGGAGCTGGAGCCGATCTTGACCGACCTCGGATCGGTCATGATCCTGGTCAGCCCCTACATCGACCTGCCGGTGGAGCTGGTCAAGGCGGTCACCTACCTGGAGTTCCCTCTGCCGGGCCGTGTCGAGCTGAACACGCTGTGGGAAGAGGTGTTCGCGACCCCCATGGCCGAGGAGGTCTCCCGCGATCGCCTGGTAGCGGCGGCCATGGGGTTGACCCTGAAGGAAGCTCGCCGAGCCTTTCATCGGGCACGATTCGAGCTGGTGCAGGCCCGCAAGAAAGGGATGGCCGATTTCGACCTGGAGGCGGCGGTGGTGCGAGAGAAACGGCGCCTGATCGAGGTGGATCGCGTCCTGGAGTTTTGCGATCTCCACCTGGGCCTGGCCTCCGTCGGGGGGATGGAGTCGCTCAAGGTGTGGTTGAAGGAGCGGGAGCTGGCGTTCTCTCCCCAGGCAGCCTCCTTCGGCCTGCCCACCCCCAAAGGGCTGTTGCTCACCGGTGTCCAGGGCTGTGGCAAGAGCCTGTTCGCCAAGGCGATCGCCGGCTTCTGGGGAATCCCGCTGCTGCGCCTGGACGTCGGTCGCCTCTTCGAGGGGCTGGTGCCACCCGAGTCGGCGCTCCAGCGGGCCATCCACACCGCCGAAGCCCTGGCCCCTGCCGTGCTCTGGGTGGACGAGATCGACAAGGGGTTCGGCGATGTGGCCCACAGCACCAGCTCCCGGCTGATGGGCAGCCTGTTGAACTGGCTGCAGGACAAGACGAGACCGGTGTTTGTCGCAGCCACCGCCAACCAGGTCCAGGTGCTCCCCCCCGAGTTGCTGCGCAAGGGGCGTTTCGACGAGATCTTCTTCGTTGACCTTCCCGACGCCTCCGAACGGGAGGAGATCCTGCGCATCCACCTCGACCGGTACGGCCGGCCGGCTGCACGTTACCCCTTGCAGACCCTGATAGAGCAGAGCGACCACTTCTCGGGTGCCGAGCTGGAGCAGGTGGTGGTCGCCGGACTCTACAAGGCCTTCGCCAGAAACCGCGAGCTGGAGCTGGTGGACCTGGAAGCCGCGATGGCCGAGACCGTTCCCTTGTATCGGACCTGCGAAGACGAGATCAAGGGGCTGCGCCAGTGGGCTCAGGGACGGGCGCGCGCCGCCTCCCGGGATCGACGGCTCCTCGACCTGTTTCGCCAGGACGACCGCCAACCATAGACAGGGTCAGCGAATCGAAGGACACGGAGAAACCCAACCATGGAATCGCTACTGCAAAAGCTGCATGGCAAGACCGCCACCGTCGGTGTGCTGGGCCT
Source organism: Bradymonadales bacterium (assembly GCA_016931535.1). GTDB lineage: Bacteria > Myxococcota_A > Bradymonadia > JAFGEP01 > JAFGEP01 > JAFGEP01. The sequence goes on along the minus strand of JAFGEP010000096.1, from coordinate 308,225 downwards.
GGGATACGTCGGTCTGCCCCTGGCCGTCGAGTTTGGCCGCGCCGGCTACAGGGTCATCGGCTTTGACCTCGACCAGGCCAAGGTAGACCGGGTCAACCAGGGAGACTCCTACATCTCCGACGTAGAAGGCTCCTTCCTCGGCGCCCTGGTCGCTTCAGGCCGTCTGCGTGCGACGACCGACCTGTCCCAGATCGCGCAGGTGGACGCCATTTCCATCTGCGTGCCCACCCCGCTGCGCAAGACCAAGGATCCCGATATCTCCTACGTCAAGCAGTCCGCCGAACAGGTCGCTTCCTATCTGCGCAATGACACGTTGGTCGTGCTGGAATCCACCACCTACCCTGGCACGACCGACGAGCTGGTGGCCCCCATTCTAGCAGGCAGCGACCGCGTCATCGGCCGGGACATCTTTTTGGCCTTCTCCCCGGAACGGGTCGATCCGGGAAACCCTCGCTACCACACCCAAAACACGCCCAAGGTGGTGGGAGGGATCACCCCTCGATGCACGGAGATGGCACTGGCCTTGTACTCCCAGGTGATCGGCCAGGTTGTCGCCGTGGGCACCGCCCGCGAGGCGGAGATGGTCAAGCTGCTGGAAAACACCTTCCGCGCCGTCAACATCGCCCTGGTCAACGAGTTGTTGCTCATGTGCGACCGCATGGGGATCGACATCTGGAAGGTCGTCGATGCTGCCGCCACCAAGCCGTTCGGTTTCATGCCCTTCTATCCCGGACCCGGGATCGGCGGCCATTGCATCCCCATCGACCCCATGTACCTCTCCTGGAAGGCCAAGACCTACGACTTCTTCAACCGGTTCATCGAGCTGGCCACCGATATCAACGGCAACATGCCCCGTTTCGTGGTCACCAAGCTGATGCGCATCCTGAACGACCGCCGACAACCCCTCAACGGGGCCCGCATCCTGGTGCTCGGCGTGGCCTACAAGCCGGACGTGACCGATGTCCGCGAATCTCCCGGCCTTGAGATCCTCAAGCTGTTGGTGCAGCACGGAGCGGTGACCTCCTACCACGACCCCCATGTTCCCTCCCTGGCCCTCGGTTCCGAAAATCTGCTCTCCGAAGAGCTGACCGAGCAGAATATCCGCTCCAAGGACTGCATCCTGGTCGCCACCAACCACACCGCCATCGACTGGGCCCTGGTCGCCCGGCACGCCCGTCTGGTGTTCGACACCAGAAACGCCCTCTCCCGCTTCGAAGGGCCAGATATCGTGCGATTGTAACAGGATCGGACAGCCCAGGCGTTCCTGGAGGGAACGGCTCAGGTGCCGGGTAGCGGATCTGCGGTGCAGTAGTAGACGTGTAGCTCCTCTTCGGAGCCCAACGTGCCGAGTGGATCCGGGGCGATCCACACCCGACCGGTGGGGCAGACCTCGTCGGGCCCCAGATACAGGTAGCCGGTGTAATCCTCGGACAGCACGACCGCGTTGCTGGAACCAGCCTGGGGATTGACCAGTTGAACCAGTGCCGGTGGCTGGGTCAGGTGCAACTGGGGGCAGAGGATCTCGGGGCGTGGCAAGATGTGCTGTTCCAGAACCTGGGCCAGGATGCCCTGGTAGCTCCGAGTACAGATGTTGAAAAATCCGCCTCGGTCCTCCAGCGTCTCGACCACCTGGATGTACCGGCTTCCGCCATAGGCCATCCCGTTGGCGGCGCAGACCGGTTGGGGCGGATCGGGGCGGGAGTAGGCCACCCCGTCGTCCGGCCCGACAATGGCGACGAAATCCACCGGCTGGCCCCCGTGACCGCCCCGCACCAGCCGGAAGTGTCTGGGCGTGGCAAAATCACTCAAGGGGGCCAGCAGCTCGGCATCCCACTGGCACTCGGCCGGGTCGACCCGGTCCAGGTCACCGTAGTCGGAGCAGTCGTCCTCGTTGCTGAAGACCACCACGATCACCCTCGAATCGGCCCGCAGGAACTTCTCGTTGGCCCCACCGATCTCGGTCGTGGGGCCGGTCAAAGCATAGTGGACGGCCAGCAGACCGGCCTCGAAGTCGTCCCCATCCTCTCCCAGGACCACGTTGCAGGCGGCCATTCTCGGTCCGCCAACCGTGGTGCGGGTGATGATCCGCTGTCGGTCGCCAGGGCAACCGGTCTGACCCTCCAGGCCGGTCTGCAGCTCTCCGGGCACCTCGTCAGAGATCACGTCGGTGGAGACAACCCCCATGTGATAGTCCAGCCCCTCGATCGCATTGAGTGCCTGCACGAAACTGGGCATGGCCTCAGCCAACGCTTCCTGAGCCTGCAGCATCCCGGGGGAGCTGTCCACCACCAACAGGATATCGACCTGGTAGGGCTGAGCCAGGTTGAACGGCTCGATCACCAGCTGCCCCTGGCTGCAGGCAAAGTCGTCCTCCTCGAACTCCGGGTTGGGTTCGGTGCAGGTGACGCTCAAAATGGCCAGTAAGAAGATCACATCTACCAGGAGAATGGTTCTCGCTTTCATCGCTTGACCCACGGCACCTCGATCGGCGCATCAGATTCCATTTCTCCCCTTCTAGCGCACAGCTCTTGGAAGGCACAAGAGATCTCTCCAGGATCCACCGTTTGGCCGGTGTGCGGGACCACAGCGGGCAGGTTGCGTTCGTGTTCCGATCACGCGCTCGCTCTCTGCCCCTCAAGGTGGCGGCAACGGCCCAGACAGCGCGTCGATCCCCTGCAGCAGATCCTCCAACTGCCAATAGAGGCGGTCGCGGGAGAGATCCATCAACTCCGACCGGGAGGGTGGTTCGATCGGGTTCGAGGGTTCACAATCCGTCTGGATCTCTTCTGAAACCTCGACACGCAGCCGCACCAGATCCTCGGCCTCCTGCCGCTCCAACCACCACTCACCCTGCCGCAGCCGTGGGGTTCCATCTTGCGGGTCGATCGTGACCGACGCCACCGCCCGTGCCACTACCACCCTCTCGATCAGCTCGGCCAGCCAGGGGTCCTCTTCCCGCTCGTTCCCACAGCGCACCCGCTGGCCCGCCCCACTTCTTGGTGAAACGGCCAGTTCAAACCCCTCCGCCGTCGTGATCACACCGGTCCACCTCTCGCCCGTAGCCCGCACCAACGTCTCGAACACTTCGGCAACGCTGGCCAGCAGAGCGGACCGCTCCAGCACATCCACCTGGCGCTGCTCGAACGGCAGGTTGTGGTCCTTCACATAGAGGCGTCCCTCGATGAGCCTCCACTCCCGCTCCCCTTCCCCCGAGGTGCCGGAGCCATAACGGTAGGACACCCGCCGGTGGAACCGGGCGCGATGCTGTCCATCCACTTCCAGCGAACGGCTCTCCTCGAGGGCAAACAACTGCTGCCCCTCCCGTTCTCCCACCAGGGACCAGGACACCCGAGTCACCAGCGGGCCCTCGATCGGATAGGTACCACAGGCGGCATCCGCCCGAACGGCGATCGCACGAGCGATCTGCCAGGCGCGATGGCGTGTCTCGATGCCGATGGCGACGCCGGCGCGGGTCCAGGCCGGCTTGACTTTCCATGAGCAGGCAGTCTGACAGACGAACAGCAGGAGCAAGAGTGGCAGCAAAAGCCCGCCTCGTTCTCGCAGCCAGCTGTTCCCCCGCCGAACCTTCGTTGGGTCGAACCCCTCCTCTCGGAAGAACCGGGCGGCTGAAACGCTCGCCCCATCGATACCTTGCCCGATCGGATCTCCAGGCCGGCCTGGTCTCAGCGAGACCGCGGCAGGTCTCCTCCATCCGGGAATTACTTGACGTTCGTTCAGCATTTCGCGCAACATGGGGCGAACATCCGGTGGAACAACCTGGTGATCACCGGTCCGGTGTCCCAGCGGATCACCCCGGGCGAGCGGATCCTCATGAGCGCGGTGCGGCTGACATATGATCGCGGAACCCTGTTGGCCCAGGGGGCTCTTCCCGAAAGCTGTCTCCCCCTGTTCGCGTACGACGACCGGGTGGATCGATTCCGGGCACCGGCAGACCAGTACCGGGTCGTATTCGCCGCCCTGCACCGCGAGCTGGGCGATCGGTTGTGCGATGATGCGCGGGGGTACGAGGAGATCGGTTTCACCTTTCGCTCCTGGCGCGCTCCCTTCGCCCATCAGAAGGAGGCCATCGGGGCCTGGCTTGCGGCCGGGAAGCGAGGTCTGGTGGTCCTGCCGACCGGCAGCGGCAAGACCTATGTGGCCGAAATGGCCATCCAGGCCACCGGACGCAGCACGCTGGTGGTCGTCCCCACGTTGGATCTGATGCACCAGTGGTATGCCTGCCTGCTGGTCGCGTTCCAGCTTGCCGAGGTCGGCCTGATCGGAGGCGGATACCACGATCCGAGGGAGGTGACCGTCACCACCTACGACTCATTCTATATCCATGCCGAGCGGTTGGGGAACCGGTTCGGGCTATTGGTCTTCGACGAGTGCCACCATTTGCCCAGCCCTTCCTATGCACAGGCCAGCCGCTGCTACCTGGCACCCTTCCGGCTTGGTTTGACAGCCACCCCGGAGCGTGACAGCGCCTTGCCCGATCCCTACCCGACCCTGGTGGGTCCGCTAGTATACCGAAGGGAGATCAAGGAGCTGGCGGGCGAGCACCTGGCCCAGTATGACGTTCGGCGGATCCTGGTCGAGCTGAGCGACGAGGAACGTTCCAGCTATCTCTCGGCACGCCAGACCTACCTGGAGTTTCTCCGGCGCAACGGCATCAAGCTGCAGGGCCGATCGGGGTTCAACCGGTTCATCCAGCTCGCGGCCCGTTCTCCCGCCGGCCGGCGGGCACTGGCGGCCTATCGCCAACAGCGGGAGATCGCGATGACCTGCCAGGCCAAGTTCGACTACCTTCAGCTGCTATTGACGACCCATGCCGAGGATCGGACCCTGATCTTCACCGCCGACAACCTGACCGCCTATCGCATCTCGTCGCACTTCCTGGTACCGGCGATCACGCACCAGACCCGGGTCAAGGAGCGGCAGGAGATCCTGGAGGGGATACGGGAGGGTCGATACCGGGCGGTGGTCACCAGCAAGGTGCTGAACGAGGGGGTGGACATTCCCACGGCCAGCGTGGGCATCGTGCTCAGCGGCTCGGGCAGCGTGCGCGAGCACGTGCAGCGTCTGGGGCGGATCCTGCGGCCTCAGCGGGGCAAGCAGGCCCGCCTGTACGAGATCATCGCCCGGGACACCCTGGAGGGACATGTGAGCGAGCGCCGGAGAGATCACGATGCCTATCGCTGAGCGACTGCAACCGGACGGGCCAGCCAGACTCGCCGAAGGTGACCTCGGAGAATGCACGAGGTCTGCCGCCGACCTGTTGTGTCAGGCCACTTGAGCGCAGGTAGGAGGGATCGGAATGCTCACGGCCGACCTGCTCCGCGCCACCTGCCGCAAGGGGGTGATCCACCCTCGCTACCTCGATGTGGACTCCCCTCCCTTGCACAAGATCGCCGCCGGCTTGATCGCGGTCTACCGCAAGGCAAGCGAGCAGCTCCCCGGCTGGCGACGAGGCCAGATCGAGGAAGCGGTGGCCGACCTGGTCAGCGAGCGGACCGATCCCCTGCTTTTCAAGGGGCTCTGCAAGCTGCTGGAAGACCGGAGCGAGTTTGCCGGGATCGCCGAGCCGGATCCCTGCGGGCTTCGCCGCCACCTGTTCGAGGCCGCGGCCCACGTCACGGTGCGAAGGGTCCCGGGACGCCCCTGGGACCAGGCGCGGTCCGAGCTCATCGGGGGGACGGCCAGGGAGTTCGCCCTCTCGGAGCAGGAGCTGGAGGAGCGTCTGTACGGCGACCTGGAGGGGAACCTGCGGCTGACCGCCTTTCGCCCGCTGTCGCCTCGCCAGCTCTTGGAGCGCTACAACCTGGCTCTGGCTCAGGCGGTCTTGCTGCGGGCCACCCAGATGGTCGTCACCCTGGAAGCGGGCAAGGTGGGGGCCTATCGCCAGCTTTTTCGGGATCTCAAGTTTTTCCAGTTGATCCACACCGTCCAGGAGCTGGCGGATGGCCGCTACCAGATCCGGGTGGATGGCCCTCTCTCCCTGTTTACCCACTCTCGGCGCTATGGCGTGGCCATGGCCCAGTTTCTGCCCAGCGTGCTTTGGATGGAGCGTTTCGAGCTGGAAGCCCGCGTCCGGGGCAGCGCCAGTAAAGAAGAGCTGCTGTTTCGCCTCGACCATAGGCGGGGCCTCACGCCGCAGCGACGGGCCAGCGGCCAGTACGTCACCGCCGAGCAGACCTGGTTCGAGCAACGGTTCGAGCAGAACCCCGGCCCCTGGGAGATGTCCAGGGAGCCATCGCTCCTGCGGACCGGCGAGGGCGAGATCGTCATCCCCGATCTCTGCTTTCGGCACCAGGATGGCCGGCATACGGTCTTTCTCGAGATCATCGGATTCTGGCGCAAAGCCACCCTGTCTGCCCGCCTTCGCCAGCTCACGGATCCCGCACTGGATCGGTTGTTGATCGCGGCCTCGCGGCAGCTGGCCTCGGACAAGGAGGCGACTCCGGTCGATCACCCGCGGATCATCTGGTTCGCGACCGTTCTACCGGTTGGATCGGTCAAGCAGAAGCTGGAAAGGTTGGCCCAAAGCGCGAACGGCTGAGGAACGAGCGGGTCTCACCTGGCTCAGGGAGCGTACTCGGTGAAGGTGATGGTGTACGGGGTCTGGGTTCCAGAGGCGTAGCTGCCGACCCAGATCCGGTAGGTACCCGCCATCCAGGCGCCATCGATCCGCGGATTCAGGCCCACGGTGTCGTCATTGCAGCGCCAGCCATCGGGCCCCTGGATCACCAGGGTGGTGTCGCCCTGGGACTGCACGTCGATGCGCAGGTAGTTCATGTTGGATCCCACGTTCAGGATGTGGTCGGGCTGGTCGGAGACGTAGCCGCGGCAGCTTCCCCAGGCGGTATCGGCGATGTCTCTGGCGCTCAGGGGACCGCCGGAGTTCCCGGAGAGGGTCTGCGGATCGGGCATGAACCCCGCGCTGAGGTTGACGGTCCCGTAGTAGGGCGTCATGCTCATGGTGTTCAGGCCGGTGGGGGGCGGAGCCACGGTGCCGGTGCTTCCCAGCTCGGTGAAGCTCAAGGTGTAGGGATGTGCCATCCCGGAGGAGTAGCTCCCCACCCAGATGCTGTAGGTGCCTGGCGCCCAGGAGCCCTCGAAGCCCGGGCTCAGGCCGGAGAAGTCGTCATTGCACATCCAGCCCTGGGGGCCGTAGATCACCATGGTGGTGTCCCCCTGCCCGGCCACCGACACCTTCAGGTAGTTGAAGGGCGCGGTGAGGACCATCTGGTGGTTGGGGTTGGCGTTGATATAACCCCGGCAGCCACCGGTCGGAACCATGCTCTCCAGCTGACCGGCATCGATGGTGCCTCCCGAGGTGCCCGCCAGGCTCTGCGGATCGGGCATGAAGCCGGGTGCCAGGGTCAGCTGGCCGTAGGTGGGGGTCGTGCTGGTCAGCATCAGGCCGCCCGGTCCCACCGGCCCTGCGGTGGCGGCACCGCCCAGCTCGGTGAAGGAGATGGTGTAGGGGGGGAAGTTCCCCTGGCTATAGGTCCCCACGTAGATGTTGTACGCACCGGGAGACCAGCTCCTGGAGATGGCCGGGTTGAGGCCGTTGGTGTCATCATTGCAGAAGGTCCCATCCGGTCCCTGGATCAACAGCGTGGTGTCCGTCTGAGAGGTCACCTGCACACTCAGGTAGTTGAAGGCCGTGCTCAGGAACATGACGTGATTCGGTTGGTTCGGAATCCAGCCGTTGCAGGCCCCGGTCGGGCTGACCCCATAGACACTGGCATCCATGGCCCCGCCCCCCATACCGGAAAGGCTCTGCGGATCGGGCATGAATCCGGCCGCCAAGGTAACGGAACCGTGGGTCTGGGCGGTCGCCTGGCTCGACAGGACTGCCGAGCCCATGGCAAAGGCCAGCGCCGCCATGGTGACGATGCTCATCAATCTGCTGAACGATTTCCTTTGACTCATGGTACTTTCTTCTCCCTATCAGATGCGCCTCGCATAGTGCATTGCCGCTGTCCTGAACTCTTCTCTCTTCACAACTGGCGTCTGGTATCAGACGTTCCTCCTCAACCAACATTCAGAGTGGAACCCATCCTAGACTGTCTCGACCGCGCTGGAAACGCTTTTCTGCCCCCCAAAGATGCCCAGACCACCTTGGAGGCGGAACGGGTTCACTCGATCTCTTCCCAGGCCGCCCTGGAGATGCAGGAATCATCCAGGCCGAGCGCCTGCTGGCAGGCCCGGTCGATCTCGTTCAGCCAGATCTCCGGGGACTCGCAGTGCCCTTGAAAGCACCGGAGAAGGCCCCGACACTGGTCATTGGTCGAGCATCGGTACGGATCCCAGATGCCGCTCAGGGCGATGGCCAACACCACGCCGAGGGCGGTCACCAAGCTCGCGACGAGAAACCAGATGTGGGTCTTGCCTTCTCTGTCTTCCTCGACATCGGATGCCGGATCCCCCGGGTCTTCCACGACGAGCTCCTCGCCGCGATCGGCGGGAGTCTCCCCGTTCTCGAGCACCACCTCCTCCTCGTGTTTCTCGGGCTGGTTCGCTGCTTGCTCCACTGGGTTGCCCCCTCTCGCTGCACCTGCGCGCAAAGCCGCCGGCATTGCGGCCTATGGAAACCTATCGGTCGCCAGAGTCGATCGACTGTCCGGTGAGCTCCGCCACCCGCTCGATCATCTGGCCACAGTATCGGCTCGGCATCACTTCGGCCCCGGCCGCGAACAGCTCGATCATCATCGAGCAGGGCCTCAAGATCCCCTCTCTCATACCGGATACACGAAGTCTAGGGTAGATCGTTGACACCTCGTCCGGCTCCCAGGCGATCCGGTCGGCAGCGGTGGCCCTGATCGACTCTCCCACCAGCAGCCCGATGGCAGCCAGGACGCCCTCGGGCAGATAGCTCTCGCCAAACACGCCCTCCTGCTCTTGGGACCCCGGATGGGGAAGGCTCAGGTAGATCTCGTCCAGCACCGCTGGACAGACCGAGTCCAGCTGCTCTGGTCTGGCCAGCTGGTACCGCGCCAGGAGCATCCGGAGGTGGCCGGCGATCCCCTCCACCTGGCCAGGTTCCCAGGACCGGGTTCCCAGATCGGTCAGAATGGAGGCCTCCAGCCCGGCCGGTGGCGTGCCGGAGAACAGGAAGCGCACTGCGAAAGGCACCGGAAATGCGCTATGAAAATGGAACAGGTGGCGACCGCCGCCCGAAGGGGGGGCCGCTGCCAGGACCAGGTAGCTCAGCAGGAATCGGCGTGTCTGCTCGGCATCCCAGGGCTCGACCACCACGAAGTAGACATGGTTCACCCGCCCGCCGGGATCCTCCGAATCCATGATGGTAAAGTACCAGGTGAACTCACCAGCCGCAGAGGTGGCGTAGGCACGCTGGGCGTCCAGCGGATCGTAGCCAGCGGTCTGGTACTGCAGCAGCACCTGCTCGAAGGCTTGCTCCAGAGGCGTTCCCTCCACCAGCTCGATCGGGATCTCCACCGGGGAGAGGGGCTGCTGCCCTCCCATGGCAACCGATTCACTGGCTGGGTCCAGCGGAGACTGTACAGCAGGTGGCGGGGTGGCACACCCCCCCAAAAAAGCGGCCAGCAAGAGACACAGAGCCGCACCCGAGCACCTCCAGCGCGGAGATCCCCTCACCGTGCTCTCTTGATCGGAACCCAACAGGAGGAAAGAGAAGACTTGCACCACGGAAACGAGGTTCGTCCCCCAGGACCGGCGGGGATCAGTCCTTGGCCTCGTAGGGGAGCAGCGCCATGTGCCGGGCCCGCCGAATGGCGTTGGCCAGCTTCCGCTGGTACTTGGCCGACACGCCGGTCAGCCGGGTGGGGAGGATCTTCCCTCTCGGCGAGATGAAACGCTTGAGAAGGCCCACGTCCTTGTAGTCGATCACCAGCTCCTTGTTTTCCAGAAACGGGCACACCTTGCTGCGCCGGCCGCGCCCCATGTATCGCGTTCGTGCCATGGTCCTCCCTCGTTCCAAACCTGGAGGTGAATTCCACCCCCAGCGCGAGGGGGGAGTTGTAGTCCATCGGGCCTGTCGGGGTCAAGCAAAACCGGGAAATTGTGCCTGAAGACCAGGCGATGGCTTGTTGAATGTTCCGGCAGACCTTACATTGCAAGAGTCCTGGAAGAGGTCCACCCTCACATCGTGGGCCTCCTTTCGCCACTCCCAAGGTGCACCAGATGAGCGAAAACCAGTTCAGTGCCACGCGGAGTCCTCAGCGGCAACCCGCGCCCCGACACGCCCATCGCCTCCTTCGAAGAAAAAAGAAGGCCGAAGAGACCCACAATCTCGCCCAGATGACCGAAGCCGGAGAGGGGCTGGAAACCCAGCTGTCCGAGCTGTACCGGAGCAGTCCGGGCTCCTACGCACAAGCCATCCAGACGCTCCAAGGTCAGATCGGAAACTCCGGCGTGATCCAGCTCCACGAGAAGGTCGCCGCCCAGGCCGGCACCACACCGGCCAGCCTGGCGGTCGAGGCGGGCCGAACCGGACAAAGAGGCCCCCTCCCCCATCGTGACCAGCTTGAAAATTCGTTTCAGACTGGACTCGACCAGGTCGAGTACTTCTCCGGCCCCGCCGCCCAGGCGGCCACCACCATGGTGGGCGCTCGAGCCTTCGCCGCCGGCAACACCATCGTCAGCGGCGAAAATGACCCGGACGTCGCGCTGGTCGCTCACGAGGTGACCCACGTCCTGCAGCAGGGAGGCCATGACGACCTGCAGGGGCTCGAGATGGCCGGCCCCCACGACGCCTCCGAGGTCCAGGCCGACGCCATAGGCAAGACGGCAGCCCACGGCCTGCCGATCACCACCCCGATCACCCCCACCAGCCGAGGCGGCAAGGCCGACCCCAACCAGACCACCAGTACCCCCCCCGCACCGCCCGACTACGGCAAGCTGGTCGAATCCGCCGGCATCACCAAGAAGAGCCAACCCAAGCTGCACAGCTTTCTCACCCAGAAGATCAAGGACGACCCCGCACTCCAGTCCCAGCTGACCGGCGGCAGCCTCTCCAAGCTGGATCTGATCGCCATCGGCCGCCAGGCGTGGCGCGCCAAGGTCACACAGAACTCGGTCTTTCTGCGCCAGCTGGCCAAAGAGCTCGGCGACAGCAACGCCTCGACCAAGCTCGAGCAGGTGGCCAAGGAGAAGTACTTCGACCCGGCCGCCAGCCCGCACAAGCTGCGCATGGACTACTACAAGGAGGTCGCCGACCTGGTCGTGGACAAGGCCAACCCGGCCTACGTCGAGGGCAACCAGATCTACAACGAAAACGAGCCCTCCCCCATGACCGTGGTGGCGATGGCCGACAACGGCAAACGCTTCTACCAGAAGGGCATCCCGGTCGACATCCCCAAGCAGAACCCCCTCCTCTATCGCAGCTCGGGATTGAGCGCCTACTGGGGCCGCAACGTCACCCCCAAGTACAAGGAGCTCTGGCTCGACCGGCTGAAGAAGCTGGTCGCCAAGACCCACCAGAGCACCATCGACACGGCCAGCGCCGGCTACCTCCCAGGGACCGACATGGTCTCGGTGTTCGAGTACTGGGCCTATAGCTGCGCTACCAAGGACAAGCACCGGTTGGAGGCCTACAAGGGGTTCGATCGCGACAAGCCGATCGGCGGGGGACAGGGCACCACCTGGTGGTCCTACATGGGGATCGAGCTGGAGGAGTTCCCCGTCCCCGAGATGAGAGCACAGGCCGGCTTCCAGAAGGCGATGGACTTCGCTGCCCTGCTCACCAGCTGGGGATACCAGGAAGGCATGGTCCGCTACACCATCAGCGGAACCGAGATGGAGAAGTCCGAAAAGGCGGGCGGCGGCCCTTACCTGCGCAAGCCAACCGCCTTCGACGGCATGGCCACCATGCTCTGGGTGCAGGACACCATCCCCGAGTCCAAGTGGGGGATCACCAAGGGCGGAGCCCCCGAGGCCGTTGCCCCCTTCATCCCCGGTAAGATGGTCCTCAGCGGAGCACAAGGGATCGACATCCTGCCCTCGGGCGCCGACCTGGTCTTCTCCAAGATGGAGAAGTACATGGCCGACAAGGGCTCGGCCGCAGGCAAAAAGGAGTTCGCGCCGGGCAACAAGCCGGCCAACGTCTCCATCATGTTCAACCCGATCTTCAAGTTCCCGGTCCCGGCCAACGCCGGCACCAGCTTGAAGATCAAAGAGCCGCCCGTCCAGCACTCCGGCGTCACCTTCAAGGAGGTCGACCTGCAGCTCGCCAAGGAGGAGGAGAGCGGACCTGGCGTCAAGTCCGGCCAGATCAAGATGGACGTCGACGCGGCCGGGGCGATCTCCAAGAAGGACGTGGTCGCCAAGGTGACCCCGGGCGAGGGGGGGGACGTCGACGGCAAGGCCACCAACGAGATCAAGGGGGCCACCAGCAAGCTGGACAAGTTCCTGGGCCGAGTCACCACCGACCTCAAGCTGGTGGACGGCGGGGTGCAGGGCACCATCGCCGTGAAGGAAGGCGAGAGCGGCATCCCCGGCATCAAGCTGACAGCCGCCGAGGTCACCATCGGCTTCATCAACGGCCAGCTCACCGCCCAGGGGAAGCTCGGCATCTCCGACAAGACCGGCAAGCTCTCCGGACAGGTCGAGGTGGGCTGGGACGGCCAGGAGTGGTCCATCAAGGGGACCGCCAATGTCAAGGAGCTGGTGGAGGGGCTGTCGGAGTTCGAGGTGGAGGTGTTCCACCGCGCCGGCGAGACCAAGATCCGCTGCCCCGAGGTCTCCTACACCAAGAAGTTCAGCGCCGTGACGGTGACCGGAACCGCCGAGAACGTGGAGTACGACGTCAATGCGGGGGCCTTCAGCGCCGCCCTGAGCGTCGAGGCGGAGACCGGCATGTTCGGCAAGGCCAAGGCCTCCGGCCTCATCAAAAAGAACAAGGTGAAGAAGCTCGAGTTCACCTACGAATCGCCCGAGCTCAAGTACCCGTCCAAAGGGGACAAGCAGGTCTTGAAGGGGACGTTCAGCGCCACCATCACCTACGAGAACGGTAACTTCTCCGGCAGCTTCAACGGCACGGCCAACCTCAATCTGCCCGGCCTCGACAAGCTGACCGGCGGCCCCGACGGTAAGGGCCTGGGGTTGGCCCTCAACGCCAAGGTCAACCCGGCCGGCACCTTCAGCGGCTCCATCAAGACCACCACCCCGCTCCAGATCGGCAAGTACTTCGCCATCAACTCCTTGGCCGCCACCATCCACGAGGATGGCAGCGTGACCAGCGAGTTCGAGATCGCCGTCACCAACATCGGCTTCCTCAAGGATGCCAAGCTCAAGGCCAAGATCGACAAGGACGGCTTCCACGTCGTCGAGGCCAGCATCACCGTGCCCTTCGGCCAGGAGGGCAAGACCCGGGCCTGGGGCTCCATCGGAGCCACCTACCAGGAGAAGGGCGGGCTCACCATCAACGGCAAGGTCTGGCTCAAGATCAAGGAGGGCATGATCGCCCACGGTGATGTCACCTACACCACCGAGAAGAACGAGCTCTCCGCCGAGCTGGGTGTCGACGACATCACCATCCTCGACTACCACCCGGACCCCAAGCTCCTGTTCGAGTTCAGCAAGGACATCGTCATCTTCACGGTCTACCAGATCGTCGGCCTCTACCTGAACGTGGGGCTGGACCTCAAATTCAAGTTCGACATGGACCTGAAGATCTCGCCCAAGGTCAAGCTGGAAGGGTTGAGCCTGGATGACTTCTCCTTCAAGTCGGTCTCGGCGGACATCGGGCTTTCCGGCGGCATCTCCGCCAAGCTGATCGCCTCGCCCAAGCTGGGGGTCGGCCTGTTCGCCCTGCACCCCAGCATCCTCAAGGGCGGCGGCGGACTGAAGATGCCCATCACGGCGGAAGCCAAGATCGTGCCGAGCGGGTCGGTGGGGGTCACCTACAAGCCCGATGGCGGCGTCTCCGGCCAGGCCAAGATCGGGATGGCGCTTTTGTTCGGCATCACCGCCACCATCAACCCCTACGCCGAGTTCTCCGTGCTGGATGGGGCCTTCGAGAAGACCTGGGAGGGCGATCCGCTCACCTCCTTCACCATCCTGCCTGAAAAGGAGCTGTTCAGCTTCGTGCTCGACCTGGGCGGCGACCTGAACAAGCAGGAGAAGCCCTCCATCCCGGACAAGGCGGGCGAGCCCCAGCAACAGGATGCCGACAAGAAGCTGGAGCAGAAGGACCAGGGCAAGAAGGAGACCCCCGCGCCCAAGGGCCAAAAGGACCAGGAGGGCGCAGAATCCTCCAGCGCCGAAGAGGGCGAAGACCAGGAAGGCGGCTTCAGCATCGGCATGCTGATCGACAAGATCCTGGAGCTTCCCAAGCTGGCCCCGATCCGCAGCGCCATCAAGGCGGCCGGAGAGGCCTGGGAGAAGATCAAAGGCTTCTTCAAAGGCATCGCCAAGTTCTTCAAGAACTGGTTCGACAAGATCGCCGCGGGGATCGAAGAGGTCCTCCAGGGCTTCGCAAAGTATGGCTTCATCGGCTACCTCAAGATCGTCCTGCGCAGCGCGATGGGGCCCGAGCTGTACGACATCATCGAACCGTTGCTGGACGCCCTGGGCGATATCGAGAAGCTCATCACCGGGCTCGTCGAGAAGCCCATGCCTTCCTCGCCGTCCGAGTTCTTCGGCTGGGCCATCGACCTCATCGGGTCCTTGTTGGGAATCGGCTGGAGCAGCCTGACCTCGCTTGCTAAAGGCCTGGAGAAGATGTTCTCCCGCGCCGGCAAGGCGGCGGTCAAGTTCATCAACTACCTGGTCGAGACCGGCCGCATCGGCGTACAGCGGCACGAGTACTGGATCTGGTCGCCACTCAACCCCTTCAGCAAGACCTGGTTCCTGGCGCCCACCGAGTACAAGATCGACATCAACGACTCGGGCATCTACTTCAAGGAGAAGGGGATGCTCAACAACCCGGCGAGCGCCGTCGGGTACGTCCTCTGGTACGCCCTGGAGGGCATCACCGGTGTCCACCGGACCAACACCAGCAAGGCCCCCGACGCCAAAGAGCCCTACAATGACTACTGGCGCGGCGGTGAGGGAGCGATCAAGGAGTCCAGCTGGGCCAAAGGGCTTCTGGACCCCGCCGTGCACGTAGTGGGCTCTCAGGCCTACTCCAGCGTGGTCAAGTTCCAGACCACGCCGGACTGGGGCTTCAAGTACATCTGGCTGCAGGCAAAAGAGAAGAAGGCCGGTTGGTATACCTCCATCACCGATGTCGGCCTGTTCGAGAGCGTCTCTTTGGTCGATCCGGTCAACAACAAGTGGGAGCTCACCTTCAACGGCGGCAACGTGCTCACCGTGACCATCAAGGAGCAGCAGATCACCGGATGGCGTCACCCCAAGGGCAGCACCAAGGGGTACAACATCAGCGGTTCCCTGGTCTCGGGGAACATCAAGCCCGTCAACTAGCCTGGGGCGGGGAGTCGGCACATGGAGTTCGAAGGGATCAGGCTGAGCGGTGCGTCCGACGTCCGCTACCATATCCTTGCCGAGACCTCCACCCGCCCCTTTGACGAGCGACCGTGGGACTGGGTCGTCCGCTTTGCGCGGGCTCACCCCGAGCACCAGGATTGGGTCGAGCAGGGAATCCTGGCGGTGATCGACGAGATCGGCGGCCGACAGCTGCGGCCCACCGATATGCTCGACGAGATGGTGCGGCTGAGCGAGCAGTGCCACGTCGAGGCCCTGTTCCAGCGATTGCGCGACCGTCTCCTGCAACCGCTGGAAGGATGGACCCCCGGCGAGGTCGGGACCTTCCTCGGCTGGCTGATCGGGTTCCATGCCGGCCAGCGGCTTCGGCCGATCGCCGACAGGATTCGCGAGCATGGAAACCGAGCCGAGACCTTCGCAGAGGCCTTCATCCTGCTGACCCATGTTGACGGCGCGATGGCCGCCCAGCTGGTCGAGGAGGCCATCGGACCGGTGATGGCGACGGCCGACGACCCGGAGTACCTCCTGTCGTTCGTGGCCGGCAAATACCTCCTCGACGAGATGGCTCCCCATCGGGCCGCCATCGTGGCCGCCATCGAGCGGGAACCGGAGGAGATCGGTCGACTGTTCCGCGAGGCGGTCGCCAACGAGGCGCTCGATCCGGAAGAGTCAGAGCGGTTCCTGGCCGAGTTCGACGAGCTGAGATCCACTGCCCGGTCATCATCGATCGACCTGTCCGAGCAGTCTACCCAGGGTGACTTCGTGAAAGACGATCAGAATGAGGAAGTGGGGGCGGGGTTGATCCCCCCCGAGCTGTCAGAGCCCGCGACCGCGGTTGTCGAGGAGTTCGTCCTGGCCTGCCAGGCCGGCGATGTGCCGCGCGCTCGGCTGGCGGTGCTCCATCCCGACGACGGAAAGGCCAGCGGGCTGGGAGAGGTCTTCGAGGAGTACGCCCAGGGGATCCAGGACGGCTTGCCCCGGTACATGGAAGGATTCCCGAAGATCTCCCGGATCGTGCGGGTGGGCCCCGCCGAGCCGTTCGAGATGCCCGGTTCCAGCGGAGAAGCGGCCAGCGGCTCGGCGCCCCAGGAGACGGTCACCGTGTTGTGGGTACCGGTCACGATGGAGGTTGGCGGGGTCCATCGTCAGGAGCGCTTCCTGGTCTACCGCATAGGATCGAGCACCAAGATCGGGCTGTTCCTTGCGCAACCGGGCGAAAAGTGACCGCCAACCGAGACCAACCATCCTGAGCCGGATCGGGAAGACCGGTCACAGCGGGCCGGCTCAACGCGAGAAATGACCATGATAGAACCCTCCGGTTGGCTCCAGGTCGAACCGATTGTCACCTTCGCCAAAGAGACGGCCCGCGACTATCTCGATCGCATCGGTCGTCCCGAGGAGGGAGCCAACGACCTGCTGCGGGGAGTCCGGGTATCGCTGCAGAACGTCGCTCGGGCGCTCGGCCAGGCCCACCCGGAGGTCTTCGCCGCCCGTCAGGGCGTGGTGGACCGAAATGAGCGGCTGCATGGCTGGCTGACCTCCCCTCCCGAGACCTTCCCCAAGCTCGCCGAGCTGGCGATGTTGTTCGACCTCACCCAGGATGACGTCGAGCTGCTGTTGCTCACGGCGGCACCGGCCATCGATCCCGGTGTGCTCCAGGTGTACCGGTTCTGCTGGGATGACGCCCAGAAACAGGCGGCCGACGTGGGGTTTCTATGCCGGTTGGCGTCGTTGGGTGACCCCGATCGCTTCGAGCAGCTGGTCGGCCGGTTCGAGCTGTCGGCGCCCCTTCGCCACTTTCGCCTGGTCGTCCTCGACGAGCGGGTCACGATGGAGGAATCGCTGGAACAGAACCTGGTCTTCCGGCGTGTCCGGGTGGCCGACCGCGTTGTCTCCTACCTGCGGGAGCCGCTCGACGAGGAGTTCGTCCCCGAAGTGGACGAGAACCTGATGGCGTTCTGCATGCGCGAATCGGAGCGGGTATCCATCGAGGAGGTGGGGCTGTCCCCCTCGAGCTTCGACTCGGTGGTTCAGCTGGCTCGCGGGCGCGCTTTCCCGGCCATCCTGGAGGGACCGCGGGGAGCCGGGAAGCGACGGACGGCCCAGGCGCTGGCGGACATGCTGGGGCGGCACCTGCTGTGTGCCCAGCTCTCGGTGCTGTTGCAGCAGCCCATCGAGCTGCAGGAGGTGCGATTTCTGGAGCTGCTGCGGGAAGCTCGCCTGGGGGGCGACCTCATCCTGTTGCTGGGGCACGACCTTCCGGAAATGATCTCGGATATGCAGCGTCTCTTTTTGGAACGGATCCTGCCGGGCGAGATGCTCCTGCTGGGCGTCGACTCGTTGCCCCCCTGGCTGGTGAGCCTTTCCGCCGGTTGGCCGTTGGTCTCCATCCCCCTCCCGAGCGCAGCCCGAAGAAAGGAGATCTGGCTGAATGCCCTGGGGAGCAACCGCCCGGACGATGCGACCATCGATGCCATCGCCCACCGATACGAGATGGCGCCCGAGCAGATCCACAGGGCTGCCGCCGAAGCCCAGAGACTGGCCCGGATTGCGCGTCGCAAGCGGGTCGAGCTGGTCAACCTCGATCGGGCCTGCCGCGCCTACTTTGCCCACCAGATGGGGATCTTCGCGGAGCGATTGCCCGTGACCACCTTCCGTCCGGAAGACCTGATCCTGCCGAGCAAGGAACGCGAGAAGTTCGACGAGATCCTGCTTTACGCCAAGGAAAACCAGACCATCTTCCTCGACTGGGGGTTCGACCGCCAGTTCCCCTATGGCCGCGGCTTGAGCGTCCTGTTCTACGGCCCTCCCGGCACCGGCAAGACCATGGCCGCCATCATCATCGCCAACGAGCTGGGGCTCGATCTCTTTCGGGTCGACGCCTCCCGCATCATGAGCCGGTACGTGGGAGAAACCGAGAAGAACCTGGCGCGCGTCTTCGATGAGGCCGAGCGGGGGCGGTGTATGCTCCTGTTCGACGAGGCCGACGCCCTGTTCACCCGCCGGACCGATGTAAAAACCTCCGTGGACCGGTACGCCAACCTGGAGGTCGCCTACCTGCTGCAACGGATGGAGAACTTCGAGGGGGTGACGGTCCTGACCACCAACATCGAGCAGCACCTCGATGAAGCCTTCCGAAGACGTATCCGCTACCGGATCTACTTCCCCCTGCCTGACGCCGAAACACGCACCAAGCTATGGTCCGCGCTCCTCCCCGCCGCTGCGCCGACCAGCGAAAACCTCCCCTTCGATCTACTGGGGCGCCACTTCCAACTGGCCGGTGGCCACATCAAGAACGCTGTGCTCCGATCTGCTCTCTACGCCCGCCGCGACGGCACCCCGATCACCCTTCGACACCTCGTCGAAGGAGCCATGATCGAGGCACGGGAAATCGGCCAGCTGGTGAGCGACCAGATGCCGCCGGAGCTACAGCAAGCGGTCGAGGTCGAGGAGGAGACGAGCTTGTAAACCCCAGCCGGTCCCGGCCTCGTGGTGATGGCTGGGTTGGCCGTTCCGCCATCATCCGGGCCGAGAGGGGTCGCTGGACGCACCAGGAGTTCGCCGAGATTACCGTCCGACCTCCCCCATGCGTGCCCCGATGACCAGTCGGTCGAGGGACCGATGCAGCTCCTGCGGCAGGATCGGCTCCGGATCGCTCCGGCCGCTCTCGATCTGCTCTGCTCGGCAGCGTGCAACGTGTCTGAGCACCTGGGCCTCCGGGTCGCACCACAACGAAGGAGGCTGCTCGGTCGAGCATAGCCAGCCCAAGGTGGGGACGTGTCCCTTCAGGATCAGACGTACCGCCTTCTCCACCTCGAACGCCACCAGGTCCAGATCCCAGCCCCTTTGCGGCTCGACGATCTCGATCTCGTCCATAAAGGAGCCCAGAGACAGGTAGGATCGGGTCGGCAACACATAGACCGCGCGTACATCCACATCCTGCCCCGGCTCCCAGCAGCCCTCGGCCCAGGAGCCCACCGCGGTTGCCAGCAGCAACCGCGCCCCCCCCAGCCTATCTGCCGCTTGGAGGGCCTGCAGCGCGCACCACACCTCTGTGAGGCTGGGGGGTTGATTGAGATTTACCGGATTCTGGTTGTTCATCGCGATAGGTCCTCAGAGTGTCCAGAAGCTAGAGTCGCCCCCTCCGCCCGCTACGCGGGCACCTCCCCCGGTCTCCGCCTCGGGGGAGGATCGCCCGGCCAGAGGCTAGAGTCGCCCCCTCCGGCGGGTTGACGATCCCAACTCCGTGTCTATGTTCCAGGCCGATGAAAGCAAATTCCATGCCGGTGATCAACTGGCTTCTCGGCATTTCCATACCATTCAGGCCAACCGCTCACCGGAAGAGAAATGCTTTCTGAGCCAACACAAATCCGTCCGGGACGGAAGGAGGACCGATGCGTCTGGACAAGCTGACGATCAAGTCGAGAGAGGCTCTGGCGGCAGCCATGGATGAAGCGCAGCGGCTGCAGCACCCAGCCGTCACTCCGCTGCACCTGCTGGCCGCACTGCTGGCTCAGCCGGAAGGGGTGGTCCCCAACCTGCTGGACAGGCTGGGAGCCGCTTCCCGAGAGATGGCGTCCAGGGTCCGGCAGGAGCTGCAGCGTCTTCCCAGAGCCAGTGGCGACACGCAGGTCTACCCGGACAATGCCCTGAACAAGTGCCTCAACGAGGCGCTGGAGGCGGCCGACGAGCTCAAGGACGAGTATGTCTCCACCGAACATCTGCTGCTGGCCTTGGTGGAATCCCGCACTTCAGCCGGACAGATCCTCCAGCAGGCAGGGGTCGGCAAGGAGCAGATTCTACAGGCCCTCAGCGAAGTACGCGGATCCCAGCGGGTGACCGACCCCGAACCGGAGGGCAAGTACCGCGCGCTCGATCGCTACACCCGAGACCTGACCGACCTGGCCCGTCGAGGGAAGCTCGACCCGGTCATCGGGCGAGACAACGAGATCAGACGAGCGTTACAGGTGCTCTCACGCCGAACCAAGAACAACCCGGTGCTGATCGGGGAGCCGGGAACCGGCAAGACCGCCATCGTGGAAGGGATCGCCCAGCGCATCGCCCATCACGACGTCCCCGACAGCCTGAAGGACAAGAGGGTAGTGGCCTTGGACCTGGGTGCCTTGATCGCCGGCACCAAGTTCCGCGGCGAGTTCGAGGACCGACTCAAGGCGGTTCTCAAGGAGATCAACGAGGCCGAGGGTCAGATCATCCTCTTCATCGACGAGCTGCACACCCTGGTGGGCGCCGGCGCCGCCGAAGGAGCCATGGACGCCAGCAACATGCTCAAGCCGGCGCTGGCCAGAGGGGAGTTGCGCTGCATCGGAGCCACCACCCTCAACGAGTATCAAAAACACGTAGAGAAGGACGCCGCCCTGGAGCGCCGATTCCAGCCGGTCCTGGTGGACGAGCCATCGGTCGAGGAGACCATCACCATCCTTCGCGGCCTGAGGGAAAAGTACGAAGTCCACCACGGGATCCGCATCACCGATGGCGCCATCGTGGCGGCCGCCCAGCTTTCCAACCGCTACATCAGCGACCGCTTTCTACCTGACAAGGCCATCGACCTGGTGGACGAAGCCGCCGCACGCCTGAAAATGGAGGTCGAAAGCCTCCCCTCCGAGATCGACGATGCCGAGCGCCGCATCACCTCCCTGGAGATCGAGCGAGAAGCCCTCAAGAGGGAAACCGACGAGGCCTCCAGGACCCGACTGGAGCTGGTCGGACGCAAGATCGCCGAAGCGAGGGAGAAGGTGGCTGCCATGAAGAGCCAGTGGATGCGCGAACGGGAGGTCATCCAACGGCTGAAGGAGGCCAAGAGCGCGGTTGAAAACCTGAAGTTCCAGCTCGAGCAGGCCGAACGCCGCGCCGAGTACGAAGCAGCCAGCCGCATCAAGTACGGAGAGCTATCCGAAAAACACAAGGAAATTGATAATTTACGTGAAGAGCTCGCCCGGATCCAAGAGACCGGATCCTTCCTGCGGGAAGAGGTGACCGACGAGGACATCGCCGCCGTGGTGTCCAGCTGGACCGGCATCCCGGTGGCCAAGATGCTGGAAGGGGAGCAGGACAAGCTGTTGGGCATGGAGGAGCGCATCCACCAACGGCTGGTGGGTCAGGACCAGGCGGTCAGCGCCGTGGCCGACGCCGTCCGCCGCTCCCGCAGCGGTCTGTCGGATCCCAACCGACCCATCGGCAGCTTCCTCTTCTTGGGACCCACCGGGGTGGGAAAAACCGAGCTGGCAAGATGTCTTGCCGAGTTCCTCTTCGACGACGAGAACAACCTGGTCCGCATCGACATGTCGGAGTACCAGGAACGGCACTCGGTGGCCCGCTTCATCGGCGCCCCACCCGGCTACGTGGGTTACGAGGAGGGCGGATACCTCACCGAGCAGGTCCGAAGGCGGCCCTACAGCGTCATCCTCCTGGACGAGGTGGAGAAGGCCCACCCCGAGGTGTTCAACCTGCTGTTGCAGCTTCTGGACGACGGACGTCTGACCGACGGGAAAGGGCGGACCGTGGACTTCCGCAACTCGGTCGTCATCATGACGAGCAATATCGGCTCTACCCATATCCAGAATTTCGGGCCGAAGGACCGACAGCGGATGGAGGAGCTGGTCCTACACGAGGTCCGGCAGCTCTTCCGCCCCGAGTTTCTGAACCGGGTGGACGACATCATCATCTTTCACGCCCTGGAACGGGAGCACATGGATCGGATCGTCGAGATCCAGCTTGCCCGCCTGCGCCGCCAACTGGCGGAGCGTCAGCTCCAGCTCGAGTTGACCCCGGACGCCGTCCAGCTCGTAGCTGACAAGGGGTACGATCCGGTCTACGGCGCCAGGCCGCTCAAGAGGGCCATCGCCAAGCTGATCCAGGATCCGCTGGCCAGGCGGCTGCTATCGGGTGACTTCCGACCCCAGGACATCATCCTGGTTGGCCGGCAGGGCGAGGAGCTGGTGTTCCGCAAGAAGTGACCGGCCAATGGGCGATGTGGCGGCCCTGCCCGGTGCACCCCTCTCGCTCGCCACCTGGAGGCGCTGCTGTTCGGACGAGGTGGCCAGAGAACAGGGTCAGCGGAGGTCTTCCGAGAGCGCTGTCCTGGCCTCGGTGCCCTCGTCCCGGTACTTGATGATGAGGGGGGTGTAGACCTGCAGCCCGGCCTGGTGGGCGAACGAGCCCCGGGCAGGACGCGATCCTGGCACCACCACCGCCCGCTCCGGAATGTCCAGGGCTTCGCCGGGGCCGGCCTCGATCACCCGCTCCTTGACGAGGTCGTACACCGGCATCGTGCGGGTCAGGATGGTCCCCGCTCCGACAACCGCCCCCTGGCGCACGATGGTACCCTCGAAGATGCCCGCGTTGCCTCCCACCAGGACGTTGTCCTCGATCACGACCGGCACCGCGCCGACCGGCTCGAGCACCCCCCCGATCTGTGCACCGGCCGACAGGTGTACCCGTTTCCCGATCTGGGCGCAGGAGCCGATGAGCACGTGGCTGTCGATCATGGTGTCGTCGTCCACCCAGGCCCCGATGTTGATGTACATCGGTGGCATGCAGACGACGTTCTGGCCCAGGTAGCATCCTTCCCGGATGCTGCTTCCGCCGGGGACCAGCCGCAAGTTGTGTTGGAAGGGGTCAATGGTGCGCAGCGGCAGGGTGCTCTTGTCGCTCCAGAAAAACGGCGGTTGCTCCTTTCGGGTCAAGGTACCGGCCCGAAAAGCCAGCAGGATCCCCTGCTTCACCACCACATCCGCGGTCCAGCCGCCCTGCTCGTCCCGATGAGCCGCCCGCAGCTCGCCGCGGTTCAGGGCAGCCAAGAACTCGGTGACCAGCCGGAGCGTCTCCTCTCCCAGCATCGACGAGGGCTGGTGAAACTGCTCGGCGATCGCCTCTCGGATCTCCCCGACCTCCATCCGACTGCTCGACATGCTCCAGCCCTCCCGGGGTGAGGGGCGATGACTTCCGCTTGCGCCCTGCTCCCTGGATCCCAGACCATCTCTGGTCAAAAAGGAGAACCTCGGGACATCCCAGCGGATGTGAGGACAGCTCCTCACCAACAGTCCCCGCCTGCTCGGCAAGGGATCACGAGGGCGCCACCTTTCATGCTGGCGATCGGCCGAGGTAGCGACGGCGCCACCGGCCGAAGCGGAACCATACCACGGCCACGATGCCGCGCAAAGCGCAGGTGAGGGCGATGGCCCAGTAGACCCCGGTGCTCCCCAGGCCCAATCGAACCAGGTAATGGGCAAAAGGGATCCGCGACAAGGTGATCGGCACCGAGTTCAGCATGGCCGGCAAGGTGTAGCCCACACCGGCGAAGGCGCCCGTCATGATCAGCTCCCAGGACATGAACAGCTGCGTGAAGGAGACGACCCGGCAATAGGTCATCGCCTCCCTGATGGCCTGCGGGGAGGCGCCTGAGGCGAGCGGCCTGACCAGCAGAGCGGGGAAAAAGAGCAGCAAGGTCCCGACCACCAGACCTACCCCCGAGGCCAGGGCCATCGCCAGCCAGGCGGAGCGCTGAGCCCGTTGTGGCTGGTTGGCCCCCAGGTTCTGACTCACCATCGTCTGGGTCGCTATCCCGATCCCCTGGGCGGTCACATAGGTCACCCCCTCGATCCGACCGCCGATGCCCAGTGCGGCGATGGCCGCAGCGCCAAAGGGTGCGATGATCTTGACCAGCTCGAGGTGGATCGCCATGAAGACGATACCCAGCAGGGCGATCGGCCATCCGATCCGGGCACAGGCCGCGATGGTGCTCGGACGCAGCCGGAATCGGATCGTGGCCGGATCAATCAGCAGTCGCCCCCGCCGGGCAAGCCAGGTGAAGGCCAGGATCGCGGTCGCCTTGGCGGTCAGGGAGGCCATGGCGGCCCCCTCCAGGCCGAAAGCGGGAATGGGGCCCAGACCGTAGATCAGGAGGGGATCGAGCCCCACGTTCAGCCCGAAGGCCAACAGGCCGATCTTGAAGGGGGTGACGGTATCCCCGGCCCCCTGCTGCCCGGCGCTGAAGGCCCATATCCAGAACGACAACAGGAAGCTCGGGTATAGCAGCCTGAGGTAGCTCTTCGTCTCCAGGGCGACCTGTGCCGACAGCCCCAAGTGGTCGCACAGGATATCCATGGTCGCCAACCCCAGAGCGGCCACCAGGATGCCAAAGGGAAGCCCGAAGCTCAGCACCTCGCTGGCCGCCTGCCGGGCCCGATCCGTCTGGCCCGCGCCGATGTGGCGGGCGACCAGCGTGGTGGCGCCGATGGTGATCAGACCGATCACCCCTTCCATGAGCCAGGCGATGAAGGTGCACACGGTCAAGGCGGCCAACGCCGTCTCGGCGTGTGGCAGGTGGCCAATCCAGGCCAGATCCACCACCTCGAACAGGTACTGGATCAGATGGGACGCGATCACCGGCCCGGAGAGCCGAACCAGGTTCCTGCTCAAAGATCCCACAACCAGCCGAGTGTCGATGGCGTCGGATGACATGGCCCCTCCATACGTGCGCTTTGGCGAGAGAGTCAACTGACTCGTCTACCGGAACGCGCGCCATGCACTGCAGTCGCCAGGGATCGTGCCAACGCCTCGCACAACCACCCGGCCGCCAAGCAAGTAACCGAGCAAATCCGAGGAGATCGACCCCTTTTGCCCCCTGTCGGTGCTGGAGAGCGGATCGTCCCACCACCGGTTGCCAATGGGGGGCAGCGATAGGTTCGGTTGACACTGATGTCGGTGCAGAAGTATCTTCCGCAGTCTTGGAGGACCCGTGATCGGGTGGCGGGTCGATTTGAATTCCACCGGAGACACTTCGCTCATGTCGAATGACAATCCCAAGAAAACTCCCTCCGCGGATGAGATCATCGAGGCGCTGGCGCTGGAGATGGGGGTAGACGACACCTCACCCAAACCATCGAAAGGCGCCAAACCGGAGAACCAGCCTCCCCCACCGCCCACGACTCCCCCTCGTCAGCCAGCGGTGGCACGGGAGCCACAAGCCGTGGCACCCGCCAGACCAACACCCCCCGAGGCGGTGGCCGTCCAGGAAAAGGCCGCCCCATCCCGAAAGGCGGTTCCCCCGACCTCGGTGGCGGTCGGTTCGGCCATGTTGGAGCTGCAAAAGACGGGGCTTGACCGGGTTTTTTCCCTGTCGGATCCCGGTGACCCGCTGTCGGAGGAGGGCGAGGTGAGCGCCTTGCTCGATGAGGACGAAGAACCGATCAAACCCACCATTTTTAGGAGCACGGCGCTCCGTGTGATCATCGTCCTGGTCATCAGCGTGGTAGGGCTGGCGGTCGCCTACCTGCTCGTCCCCTCGGACAAGCGCCAGGATGTGCTGCCTTTGTTGCAGGGAGAGGATATTCAGACCCAGCGCCAGGAAAGACGCCGGCAGGAAGCCGAACGCATCCGACGGGAATGGCTGGCGCAGCAACCCAAGTACGGGCGTCTGTCCGTCGCCACTCGGCCCAGCTATGGCCTGATCCGCGTGGATGGCGAAGCGGGATATGTCAGGCATCCTGCCAGAGCGGGAGCGTTGGTCGAAACCCGCAGCCCCGCGGCCTTCGAGAACCTCGACGTGCGGGAGCACCATGTGGTCTATGTCTCGCTGCCGAACTACCAGGAAGAACGCATCGAGCTGTTCCCCTACGACCATGCCGCTACCCGATGGTTCCAGGACCAGGACACCGGTGCCTACTACCTCGAGCTCAACCAGATCCTCGAACCCACCCCCGAAGCTGCCGCCGAGCTTGCCCTCCGCCTGAACCCCAGCTCGATGATCCCCGAGCTGATCGGCGAGATCACCGTACGCACCGAACCGCCGGGTGCGATGGTGTACTACAACAACACGCTGCTGACCGATGACGCCGGAAGACCCCTTCTCACTCCGGTCACATTCAGCGACTATCCACCCCGGCCCGCCACCGAATTCGGTGCCCAACCGACACCTATGGCTGAGCAAGCTCCGCCGACCGACACCCCCGAGGTGCCTCAGGAGCCCCAGCGACGACCGATCACCCTCTCCTTCCGCGGTGTCCCTCTACGAGTCGAGATGGAGGGATACCTGGCGCTGGGAACCGGCATCTACAGCCACATGTACTCCTGCCAGCCGGTAGAGGGGGTGGCCGAGGAAGCCCCGTTCTGGGAGAAATGCCGGTATACCTATGATACTGGCGCACTTTATCTCCTCACTCCGGAGGAGTTCGAACCCGTGGAGCAACCACCGGTGGAGGGTACCAACCCGGGAGCCGCTCAGGCGGACCAGCAAACTCCTGGCTGAACCTGGATCACCCCCACCCTGTCGATCACAGCAGTCTCATGCCCGGTTTCTTCTCCAAAGAGCGCTCCCTGCAACGCAAGCACCGCAAGTGGGGGAAAAAGCTACACAACATCTACGCCCAGACTCAGGACCGCCAGTACGCCGCCCATCAGCTCGCCTCGCTGGGCACGGATGAGGCCGTTGGCTTGCTCCTGGGACGATTCGAAAAAAGGCTGTTGAACCACACCCAGGACACCGAAGAAAAACAACTGGTCCACGACCTGCTCGTCAACCTGGGCAGCGCAGCCGTCGACCCCACCATCGCCCACCTGAAGGGACCGGCCCTCAACGTCAACTGGCCCCTGCGGGTCCTGTCCAATTTCCTCTCCAGAGACCGGATCGCCGAGATCCTCTCCGAGCTGCTGGAGGAGATGGACACCGAGTACACCCGCAATCCCGAAAAGAAGCATGAGCTGGTGCTGACGGCCGCCGAGTACCAGAACGAACGCCTGGGACGCGCCTTGCTGCCCATGCTGGACGATGCCAGCGAGGAGATCCGCTTTCTGGCAGTCGATGCCATCCTGAAAGCTCAGTACCCCTTCGCCATGGAGCCCATCATGCAACGCCTGGCCGGCGAGGAGGAGAGCATCCGCATCCGCATGCACATCTTGGAGCAGATCGTCCAGACCGACTGGACCGTGAAGGGCTACCGACCCAGCATCGAGGAAAACCTCCCCGAGGGCTACGCCATCACCCGCACCGGCACCATCCGGAGACGGGGCTGATCGCCCGTCCATTGCACGGTGCGGGCCATCCCATGAATCCCCCCCCAACATCCACCATCCCTCGCCACCTCCCTTGCCCAACCATCCTGCCCCGGCCGCTTCCCGACGGCGGCAGGATCCGCGTGGTCTCGGTGGCATCCCCTGTATCCACCGATCAGTTCCGGAAAGGGATTGGGCTGTTGACCGCCAGAGGCTTCTCGGTTGACTTTGATCCGACCCTGCTTGCTTGCGATCACCCCTACCTGGCGGCTCCGGATGCAGCGCGTCGAGCAGATCTGGTGGGCGCCTTTGACGATCCCCAAATCGACGCGGTCATCTGCGCGCGGGGTGGTTATGGCTCCATGCGGCTGCTGGATGGACTCGACATCGGGCGCCTGGCCGAAGCCCGCAAACCGTTCGTCGGCTTCAGCGATATCACCGCGCTGCACCTGGCCCTCAACGGCCGGGGCCTGGCAACCTTCCATGGACCCGGGATCACCTCCTTGCCTCGCGCTTCGGACCCGGAGCGGGCGACCGACGAGCTCTTGATGTTGCTCCAGGGTCGGATCCCTCGGCGGCTGGTACTGCAGGGCCAGCCGGGGGTAAAAGGCCAGACCGGAGGCATCCTGGTGGGGGGCAACCTCTCCTTGCTGGCCGCCTGCCTACCCACCGGTCGGGTGCAGCTTCCACGGCGCTGTGTGCTGTTGATCGAGGAGGTGAACGAACCGCTGTATCGGATCGACCGGATGTTGACCCAGCTTCTCCTGGGAGGACACCTCGACGAGGTGACCGGCTTTGCGCTCGGCAGCTTCACCGGGTGTGGGGTAGACGAGAAGGGCGCCCCGCTCTCCCCCGTCCAGGTGGCGCTGGAACGCCTCGCTCCCTGCCGGGTACCGGTGGTGGCCGGCCTTCCTGTCGGACACGGCGAATCCGACCAGGTGGTGCCGCTGGGCGTCGAGGTCGAGCTGGATGGGTCCGCAGGGACGCTCGCCATCCTCTGGCCCCAGGGGGCCTGATCGCGCACCGCTCGTCCCGGAGAAGGGAGCAAGATGCCATCTGTCTACCCCCCACCGCTGCCGTCGCCCCTGGATCCGCCTCCCGCGGTTCCGCAAGGAGGCCTGATCCGGCCCCGCACGATCCTGCCGGAGGAAGCCTGATGCCCCACCAGCTCGCCTCCCCGTCGCTTTCCCTTGGTGAGCCGCCTCCGGCCGTCCTGGATCTGATGCGTCAGGGGGTGTCTCAAGGCGTGTTCCCGGGCGGTCAGCTGGCAGTGAGCGCCAAAACTCACCGCTATCGGCTGGCGGTGGGGCTGACGGCGCTGACGCAGTACCCCAGTTCCCGTCCGGTCACCGATGCAACCTTGTACGACGTTGCGTCACTAACCAAGGTCCTGTGCACCTCCCTGCTACTCATGCAGGCGGTGGACCGTTGGGGAGAACCACTACTCGAGCAAAGGCTGGACCGTTACTTCCCCGAGGTTCCGTACGCTTCCTCGATATGCCTTCGGGATCTGGCCGCCCATCGCGCCGGTCTGGTGGCGCACCGCCCCTTCTTCGAGACCATCTGGGCCGAGCAGTCGGCCATCGGGTTCAACCCGAAACAGCGGATGCGCCAGCTAATCTGCGCCCAACCATTGGCGGCCACCCCGGCCACCGCCACTATCTACAGCGATCTCGGCTACCTCCTTTTGGGGTGGATCCTCGAGGATCTCTTTGGCTGTCCCCTCGATGAGCTCTTCCTGGAGCGAGTCGCCCAGCCGCTCGGCCTGACGGCCACCCGTTATGGGCCGGTAACAGGGGTGGTGGCTGCCACAGAGGCCGACGAGCAAGGTCAGCTCCTGGTGGGGAGAGTGCATGACGAGAACTGCCGGTCCCTGGGCGGCGTGGCGGGTCATGCCGGCCTTTTCTCCAGGGGAGAGGAGGTGGAGCGCATCTTGGATCACCTGGTGGAGATCCGGCATGGCAACCCGGGGCTGGTGAGCCCCGCCGTGCTGCAGGAGTTCTGGAAGCCGATCCCGAACTCCAGCTACACGTTGGGATGGGATACCCCGACCGAACCCTCCTCCTCCGGCCGGTACACCACCCGAGGGTCCTGCGTGGGCCACCTTGGCTTCACCGGATGTAGCCTCTGGGTGGACTACCACCAGGAGGTCACGGTCGTACTGCTCACCAACCGGGTCCACCCCACCCGCGAGAACCTGGCCATCCGCGCATTTCGCCCTCGCCTGCACGACCTGGTGTTCGAGACCCTCCTTGCGGTCTGAAGGGACGCCCGCATCCAACTCCAGGTTGCGAACCCCTAGTTCTCCATGGTAAGCGGTTTGTACTGGTCAACCGCCGGATCGCAAGCTACCCTCTGGATGGCTCGACCCGGATCGCGGAACCGCCCACGGAAGTTGACGTCACATGGTCTGTCACCTCAAAAGGAAGCGAAGAATCCGACCAGCCGGCAGGCTAGTGACAGGAACCGCCATCGCGCTGATCCTGTCCGCCTGCGCCGATAGCGGCCCTACTGTGGGTGACGGTGACCTCTTGCTGGAGAGCTCGCTTCTCCCTTCGACCCGCACGAGCTCACCCCAGGAGCAGCAGGTCCTCCCCCAGCGGTCGCCGCGAGACCAGTGGCTGGCCGAATTGCGGGAGTCGATCCCCCAGGAGTTGCCCGATCGGCTCAGCGAACTCGCACTGTCCCAGGCGGCCGGCCTGGTCATCACCCAGACGCTGGAACAGCAGCGGGAGCTGCCTATCAACACCTACCGTCGAACCCTTCTGGCAGAGCTCTACACCCATCAAGGTCATCGGTCGGTCTTCCTCGATCGATGGTCGGCGCCGGGTTATCGGGCCAACCTGCTGCTCGGTGAAGTTCGGAGCGCCCACCAGCAGGGGTTGAACGCCGGCCCCTACCACCTGGACCAGCTGGACCAGCTCGAGCAGCAAATACAGGGTCTGGAGCCTCTTGTGCCTGTCCATTTCTCACTGGATGAACCGATGGTCGAGGCGCTTGCCGAGCAGGCGTTGAGCCTGGGAGCTATCGGCGACAACCAGGAGGTACTGGACGCCCTGGCACGGCAGGTGGCAGGGCTGGAAGAAGGCGGTCCGGAAACAACCGAGCTCTCCGAGGTTTTCGCAGCAGCCGTGGAGCAGCTGAAGCCTGCCCTCCGAGAGCGGGTCCAGTTCGAGGTGGTGCTTTGCGACGCCTATCTGAGCTACGCCCGGGATATGAGGTTGGGCAACGTCTCCCGTCTAACCCCCGAGCAGCTGCGCCAGGGTGGGGGCCGGGGACAGATCACCGCCGATCGGTTCCGCGAAACCTTTGCCTACCTCGCCTCCAGCAGCGAGGAGGAGTTCGCCCACCACCTGGAATGGCTCTACCCTACCCATCCCCAGTACTCGCTGCTGATGGCCAGCCTGGCGCGATATCGAGCCATTGTGGAGGCTGGCGGTTGGGACCGCGTCCCTCCCCGCTCTCTCCAACCGGGCAGCCGGCATTCCCGGGTAGCCCAGCTCAAGGAGCGCCTGGCCATCGAGGGGTTTTACCAGGGCCCCATCGACAACCACTACGACGAGGCCACCGAGCGAGCCGTACGCTCCTACCAGGAATCCCACCAGATGGAGGTCACCGGGGCCACTCACACCATGTTCTGGTCCAGCCTGAACATCCCCGCCGAGCAGCGGTTGGCCCAGATCGGTCTGGCCCTGGAGCGCTGGAGGGAGAGCCGGATCGACTACGAACCCTACTACGTGTTCGTCAACATCCCAGACTTCCACGCCGAGGTCTGGCGGAACGGTCAGCGGGAGATGCGGTTCAAGGTCGTGGTGGGCAACAACCAGCGGGAGTGCAATCCCCAAACCGGCACCATGGAGCTGGTCAACGCCACCCCCATGTTTCACGCCGAGATCGAGTACCTGGTTTTCAACCCCTACTGGTACGTGCCCGATCGCATCCGCCGCGACGAGCTCGACGTCGAGATCATCGAGAACCCCGCCTGGCTCCAGGAGAACGGCTACGAAGTCGCCCTCATCGAAGGGGTCTACCGGATCCGGCAGCTGCCAGGGGAAGAGAACGCCCTCGGGCTGGTCAAGTTCATGCTGCCCAACCCCTTCAATGTCTATATGCACGACACGCCGCGGAAACAGTACTTCCGCTTCCCCATCAGAGCCTTCAGCCACGGCTGCATGCGGGTGGAGAACCCCATGGCCTACGCCGAGTACCTCCTGAGCAACAGCGGCCAGTGGGACCCGGAGCGGATTCAACGGATCCTCGACTCCCGGGTCGAGACCACCATCATCCTCGATCAACCGGTCCCCATCTTCGTGGAGTACTACGTGGTGACCGTGGATGACCAGGGCCGAACCAACTTTCTGGCCGATATCTACCAGTACGATCGGGATCGACTGGCACCCAGTCCACCCACCCCCGTGCCTTGTGGCCCGGCCATTGCGGCCACGGGTGAATCGCAGGTCGAACAGCCCCCCCCAACCGTCAACTGGCAAAACGATGGCGTGGCCGTCCTGCCGGACGGCACCATCCTTCGTCCCGACGGAACCATCGAGTTCTCGCCCGAGCGGTTGGCGGCAATGGCCCAACCAGAGCAATCCGAGCAGAACAACGAGCAGGGCTTGTCAACGCCCCGCCGGGAACAGCCCGACCAAAGATCGAGGCAGCAGGAAGCGGGGGTTCAAGCCGACCAAACGGAGCCTGAGATCCTCCCGGACGACCATGGTCCCTGAGATCGGCCGGCTCTTCCAACCTTGCGACCCCACAGATGAGTGAACCACCTGTGCCTCCCTCCGCCCGGTTTTTGTATGAGGTCAAGAACCTGCGTCTTCGTCTGGATGAGCCGGAGGAGGCGCTCAGGCAGCTGGTCACCAAAGTGCTTGGCTGCTCGATGGACGAGCCGATCGGGGTGGAGTGTCTCAGGAGGTCTGTGGATGCGCGTGGACACCGCCCTCCGGTCCTGGTGGTAGATGCTCTGGTGGAGCTATCCTCCCCGCTGAAAGGACTACCGGCGTCCACAGCCCCCTATGCGCCGCCCAATCTCCCCCCCCTCCCCAGCCCCCCTGTCGGGCTCGACCGAGAGACCATCGCCATCGTCGGGACCGGCCCCTGCGGCCTGTTTGCTGCCCTGGTCCTGGCTTGTAGGGGGGTGCCCACCGTGCTGTTCGAGCGCGGAGAACCGGTAGAAGGACGAACAAAGAGCATCGGTCGTCTCCTTTCGAGCTCCGTGCTGAACGAGGAGAGCAATTACTGCTTCGGCGAGGGAGGAGGCGGCACCTTTTCGGACGGCAAGCTGTTTACCAGAATCCGCGATCCCGAGGCGACCCGCGTCTTCGACCTGCTCGTAGAGCACGGTGCTCCCCCGGAGATCCGGATCGATCGCCACCCCCACCTGGGAACCGATCGCCTGATTCCCCTGCTGAAGAGAATCCGCGCTCATCTTGTGGAGTCTGGCGCCACCTTTCGCTTCTCCTCCCGGGTGGAAGCCATCCTCCCGGCAGAAGGTCGCGGGCGGTTGTTGCTCGCAGACGGCACCTCCTTTATTGCCGACCGGGTCATCCTGGCGCCGGGGGGCTCCAGTCGAGATCTGATGGTCCGCCTGCGATCCGCGGGCGTGGCCATGCAGCCCAAGCCGTTCGCCGTGGGGTTCCGGGTCGAACACCCCCAAGCGCTCATCAACGAGATCCAGTACGGCCGCTGGGCGCACATCCTCCCCGTCCCTCCGGCGGAGTACCGCCTGACCTACCATCGCCGGACCGGTGGGCGGTCGGGCACCAGGCCGGACGACCAGGACATTCATGTCTACACCTTCTGCATGTGTCCAGGGGGACGGGTGGTTCCCGTTGCCACCTCCTCAGACCAGGTATGTCTCAACGGGATGAGCGGATCGGCCCGGGCGGGTCGCCATGCCAACAGCGCCGTGGTCACGGTGGTCATGCCGAACGAGCTCGACCGCGAGGGTGACCCGGTTCTGGCCGGGCTGCATTTCCAGGAGCGCGCCGAGCGGCTGGCGAGCGAGCTGGGGGGTGGCAGGTTCCAGGCACCAGCGGCCCGTCTGACCGACTACCTGCTGGACCGGCCGAGCCGTGAGGTGGGCCTCACTACCTACCGTTGTGGCGTTTGCGCTGCCGATCTGGGTCGCTGTTACCCGGCTTCGATTCATGAACGGCTGAGGGCCGGGATCCGCGACTTCGACCGGAGGATGCGGGGGTTCGTAACAGCCGAGGCGATCTGTCTGGGGGTCGAGACTCGCACCTCCTCACCCGTCCGGTTCCTGAGGGATGAGGCCTGTCGCTCCCTCTCTCATCCGTTTCTGTATCCTGGGGGGGAAGGGGCGGGAACTGCTGGTGGGATCGTCAGTTCGGCGGTGGATGGCATCCGGATCGCCAGAGCGATTCTGGGTGGGGCCTAGATCGGGGCGGTCATCGCGCAAATGTTCGAACCACATAAATTTTCGGATGACAAGGGGATTGACATCTGCTATCTTGCCCCACCGCTGTTGGGAGTTAAGGGGTCTAGTGTTGGAGCAACAGATGGAAGGACTCAACTCAACTTCTACGTGCCTGGATAGCAAGGAAGCCACCCAGGCCAATGCCGATCTCCTCACCCTCGTCCCTCAATCCAGCGCATCCGCCAGCAAGAGGATCTCCATGAACCAGGTCGACCGGATCAAGGGGATGTTGCTGGGGGGAGCCATCGGCGATGCGTTGGGCATGCCGGTCGAGAGCAGCGACAACGAAAAGACGCTGACCGCCATTCGCCGTCTGGGAGGGATCCGGGACTTTCTGGCTCCCCAGAACCACGTCTATCGTTCGCTCCGGCGACTTCGCCCGGGTTGCTGGACCGATGACACCCAGCTCACCCTGGCTATCGCAAACTCCATCATCCGCTGCCAGGGGATCGAGTACGACGACATCGCCAAGGCCCATGTCAATGCCTTTGAGAACCTGGAACTGCGAGGTTGGGGGGGGACCGTCAAGCAAAGCTGCCGCCGGCTGGCCCAGGGCACCAGCCGTGTCCTGTCCGGCAAACGGGGCAGCGCCTGCAACGGGGTCGCTGTCAAGGTCAGCCCGGTGGCGTCCTACTGCTACCTGCGCGGAGAAAGCAGGGAAACCCTGCTCAACCACTGCAAGTACATCGGCGTGATGACCCACCTCGATCCCCGCCCCATCACCGGCGCCTACGTGATCGCCCGGTTGATCCAGGTGGCCCTCGGCTCCCCGCGCAAATGGGAACCCGGCCCCGATCTGCTCCCGCTCATGATAGAAGAGGCTGAATGGGCTGAAAGCCGCCTGACGAGCCAGAAGATCGAAGGAGCGGACCGCGTCTCCCAGAACCTGGTCGCCCTGGAAAGGCAACTGGATGCCGATGTCAGCCTGATCGCAGCCCGCTGCCAGGGCGCCGTCAGCTACGTCTGCTACTCCGTTCCCTTCGTGGTTGGCATGCTCTGTGCTCGCCCCTGGGAGTTCGAGGACGGGGTCCTCGCCGCCGTCAACGCGGGGGGGGACACCGACAGCAACGGAGCCATGGTTGGCAGCGTCCTGGGCGCCGCCTATGGTGCCAGGAGGCTTCCCAAACGCTACATCGAGAAGGTCGAGGAAGGAGAGATGATCCGGGAGGTTGGCGAGCACCTGGCCCGCACGCTCCTCAAACAGGCGGCCGTGGCTGCCTGAGCCCGCTCATCTGCCCCGGCCGGCGCTCCCTTCGGTTCGCTCCCGGCGTGCATCCGGCCCCCGCACTTCCACGAAGGTACACATCTCGTACAACCGGCTGAAGATCCGCTCACCCACCCGATCCTCCAGCGTGATCGCCTCCAGCGAGCGCCGCAATGATCGAGACTCCCCGGTCACCGGCCCCCCGGTCGACCGTTGACCGGCGGTCATCGGCAGGTTGGTGGTGAAGTAGGTAGTGAGCCGCTGGTTGTAGCGCCGGCTGATCACCTCGTCCAGGATCGACAGCTGCCACTCGGTCAACAGCCCCTTGCCCAGCTCATCCACGCCCAGAACCGGCATCCGGGTGACCGGCTGCAGCACCTCGGCCTCGCTCTTGCCCAGGTTGAACCCCTCCTTGATGTCCGACAACAGGTGGGAGAACTCCACGAACCGGGTGCGTTGCCCGTGTTCCAGCGCCAGCTCCCGCAAGATGGCCACCATCAGGTGGGTCTTGCCCCGCCCCGCCTTGCCGTAAAAAAGCAGGCCGGGCGCACCCGGCACGTAGCTGCACAGGTGGTCGTGCACCAGCTTGTGCACCTGCCGCTGGTTATCCCCCTTGTCATCGTAGGTGGTCAACATGCAGTGGGTATAGCGCGAGGGGATCATGGTTCCGTTGAACAGCGAGATCCGTTCGGCCAGACGCTGGCAGGAGCAAGGAACAGCGATCTCGTAACCCCGGCTGTCTACCCGGATCACCGTCCCTTCCCCCTGGCAGATCTCACAGGGCTTGTAGCAATCGGGACAGAAGCGAGCGCGGGCAAGATCGCCGTCGATGTCGACCTGGTAGCCCTTGTTCATGCAGCTCGGGCAGATGAAGCCGCTCAAGACCCCTCCTCTCGCAACAGCAACTGGCTGGGCAAGTGTAGCGCCAATCGCTGTTGGATCACACCCTCTGTCAGCGATGCCGACAACCGATCGCAAGCCGCCTGCGAGGCGACCGGCCCCAGGAGATGACGGGCTCGGCGTCTGGCCTCAGCCTTGATCCGCCGCTGCTCGGCGACCGGAAGGACCGCGGTCGCCAGCTCCACTGCCTGCTCGTCGAGACGGTCGAGATCCTCCATCGTCAGAACGGCTCCGGGCAGCGACCGGACCCTACGGTACAGCTCCCGGTATATCTCCTTCTCGGTCTCCGTAGCGGCCGCCCGTCCCACTTGCGCAAGCCGATCGAGCAACGCCTGCGGGGTCCATACCGGGTCGCTCGCCGGCTCGAGGCGGGAAGGGCGGCGAGGGGTGGAGGCGGTCAGACGTTCCAGAGTTTCGGCGCAATCCGAGATAGACAGGGGGCCTGCCCTGCGCCGCTGCGCCACTGCGCTGGCCAACGCCCGACAAACGGTGGGGGCGGGTAATCCCCTCTCCTCCCATTGCTGGACCAGGGCGAGATCGCGGCTGGACAGGGTCACCCCCTTGCCCACCAGGCTGAGGAAGTAGGTGGTGACATGTTCCAGGTAGGTCAATGACACGGGGATCGTGTCCCTCAACGCCGCGGTCCGTCAGATATCCAGGTTTCTGACACTCAACGCGTTGGTCTCGATGAACTCCCGCCGCGGCTCCACTTCGTCCCCCATCAGCTTGGAGAAGACCTGCTCGGCCTCGTAGTCGTCGTCCACGCGGACCTGCAGGATGGTCCGGGTTTCGGGGTTCATGGTGGTCTCCCAGAGCTGCTCGGCATTCATCTCGCCGAGGCCTTTGTATCGCTGGATCTGCTGCCCCTTCTTGGCATTTTCTAGGAGGTGGTGGACCACGTCCACCACCGACGCCACCTCGACCGGTTGGCTACCCGCCACCACCAGCTTGAGGCCGCGTTCTTCCCCGATCCGTTCGGCAATCCGCTGGTGGCATCGGTTCATTTCGCGGAAGTCGTAGCTGTTCTCGTACAACTCCCGGTTGAACAGGGAGACCCGCGAGCTGCCGGAGAGCAGGGATCTCCACCGGATGTTGAACAGCTCCACCTCCGGATCCCACTCGAGTATCGGCTTGTCGAAGATCTCATCGGGGTAGGTCGCTGCCAGATAAGCCGCGACGGTCGACAGGATCTGATCGATCCGCTCCCGACTGCGGGCCGCGTCGAGATGGATCCCCCCGACCCGCACCAGGGCATCCAGGATCCGGATGTCGTAGTGAGTGGCCAGGGCATCCAGGGCGTTTTGGTAGGCGATCACGTCCCGAATGAGCTGGGCGAGTGGGTCCCCTTGCATTACCCGGCCGCCGTCCGCGTACAGCTCGGCCTGCTCGATGCCGGTCTCGATGAGGTACTCCTGGAACGCCCGTTCATCCTTCAGGTAGGTGACCCGTTTGCCGCGCTTGACCTTGTAGAGGGGGGGCTGGGCGATGTACAGGTGGCCGCGTTGTACGAGCTGTCTCATGTGGCGAAAGAAAAAGGTCAACAGCAGAGTGCGGATATGGGAGCCGTCCACATCGGCGTCGGTCATCAGGATGATGCTGTGGTACCTCAGCTTGCCGATATCGAACCCACCCTCCTCGGCGTCATCCATCCCGATGCCGGTGCCCAATGCCGAGATCATGGTCACGATCTGCTCGCTGGTGAGCATCCGGTCGAAGCGGGCCTTCTCTACGTTCAGGATCTTCCCGCGCAGCGGCAGGATCGCCTGGTTCTTGCGGTCCCTCCCCTGCTTTGCCGAGCCGCCGGCCGAATCCCCCTCCACGATGAACAGCTCACAGCGGCTGGGATCCCGCTCCTGGCAGTCGGCCAGCTTCCCGGGCAGCACGCTGGCTTCCAGGGCCCCCTTACGCTTGACCAGCTCGCGCGCCCGCTTGGCGGCCATCCGTCCTCGAGCGGCGAGCAATGCTTGATCCACGATGGCCCGTCCGATCGACGGGTTCTCTTCCAGGTAGGTCGCCAGCCGCTCGTTGACCACCTGCTCCACGAAGGTACGCACCTCGCTCGACACCAGGCGATCCTTGGTCTGGCTGTTGAACTTGGGATCCGGCATCTTGATGCTGAGCACCGCGGTCAACCCTTCCCGGATGTCCTCTCCGATCAGGTCCTCCCGATCGGCCTTCAACAGCCCCTCCTTGAGGGCATAGGCCTTGATGGTGTGAGACAGGGCGCTGCGAAGCCCGGTGGCATGCGTCCCCCCGTCGCGGTTGCGGATATTGTTGGTGAAGCAGACCACGTTCTCCAGCACCGCGTCTGTCCATTGCAGGGCGATTTCCAGCGAGATCGGCTCCCCCTCGCGTTGGTGACCCATGTAGATAGGCCCTTCGTGGGAAGGGAGCTTCCCCGCCGTCAGGGCCAACGCAAACGACCGGACCCCTCCCTCGAAATGGAAATCGTGTCCCCGGTTGGCCCTATCGTCCCAGATGCTGATGGCCAGCCCCTCGTTCAGATAGGACAGCTCCCGCAACCGGGCGCTGACCAGGTCAAAGCTATAGTCCAGCCGTGTAAAGATCTCCGGATCCGGCTTGAAGGTGATCTTGGTGCCCCGACGGGTGGAGGTCCCGATGACCGCCAGCGGGCTCACCGGCTCTCCACGATGGTACTCCTGGTAGTGCATCTTGCCTTCCCGCCGGATCTCCAGCTTCAACCACTCCGACAGGAAGTTGACTACCGACACCCCCACACCATGCAGACCGCCTGACACCTTGTAGCTATTCTGATCGAACTTCCCCCCTGCGTGCAGCACGGTCATGATGACCTCGGCCGCGCTCCGCTTCTCCTCCACGTGTTCATCCGCCGGGATGCCTCGACCGTCGTCCTCCACGGTCACACTACCATCTCGATGAATCACCACCTTGATCGAGGTACAGTACCCGGCCAGCGCCTCATCGATGGAGTTGTCCACCACCTCGAAGATCATGTGGTGCAAGCCGGTGCCATCGTCGGTGTCCCCGATGTACATGCCGGGCCGTCTCCGGACGGCTTCCACCCCCTCCAGCACCTGGATGGAGCTGGCGTCGTAGGCCTTCTCGACGGCGGGCTGCTTCGGGACTCTGTTCTGCTCCTCGTCCATATCTAGCGACCTTACGCGCGATCGAGCGCGCCATCCGTTCCTGGTAATGCTTATTTTATCCCAGATCGGCCCTGAAGTCACGGCTGATCACTACTTGCGGACACCATCTAACCTGTTGATTTTCGGTGTGTTTTTCCGGCATCTGCCCCCCCTTGCCGGCGGGTCGGATGTCACTGCTTGTGATATCCAGATGGGCAGGCAAAATCGAGGCTAACCTACTTGCCGATGCAGAAACGGGAGAAGATCCGGCCAAGCACCTCGTCGGGGGTCACCAGCCCGCTCAGCTCGCCGATCGCCTCCAGGGCCAGCCGCAGGTCGCACGCGATCAACTCCTCCCCTTTTCCCTCGCTGGTGCTGATGGTCGCCTGGCCCAGATTGGCCGAGGCCCGCTGCAACGCATCCCGATGTCGTTCCCTGCAAATGGCCACCGACTCGGTCGAGGGGAGCAATCCCCCCTTTCCCGTCGCCTCGATCAACGCCGCCTGTAGGGGAGCCAGGCTGTCAGGCTGGATCAGGGAAAGGCACAGTGGCCCACACCAGTGCTCCGGCAGGGGGGGAGGAACCGACCGTGAGGGCAGATCCACCTTGTTCCAGACGAACACGCCGACCGTGGCGATCTGCTCCAGCAGATCCCGATCGGCCGATCCCCACGGTCTGGAGCTGTCGGCCACCAGAAAGACGAGGTCCGCGCCAGCCAGGATCTGACGGGAACGCCGGATCCCCTCGGCTTCGATGCTGTCCTGGGTATCACCGATACCGGCGGTATCGACCAGCCAGTAGAGCTGTCCATCCAGAAGGAGCTGAGCATCCAGGTAGTCGCGGGTGGTGCCGGGGGTGGGTGAGGTGATGGCCCGTTCGACCTGGAGCAGCCGGTTGAACAAGGTGGACTTGCCCGAGTTGGGGCGGCCGGCGATGGCGCATCGGATCCCCTCGGTGAGTCTTTTCCCCTGGTCGTAGGTGGACAGCACCGCATCGATCTCCTGCCGAGCCCGCGTCAGTGCCGATGCCAGCGCATCGCGGTCCACCGCGTAGACATGCTCCTCCAGGGAGAAGTCGAGGGAGGCCTCCACCAGGGTGAGCGCCTCCAGCAGATGTTCCCGGATCTCCTGGACGGTCGCAGAAAGGTGGCCTTCCAGGTGGTCTCTGGCCAGCTGGCAAGCCCGTTCGCTTCTGGCCTCGATCAGCTCCTCGATCGCCTCTGCCTGGAGCAGGTCCAGCCGGCCATTGAGAAACGCCCTGCGGGTGAACTCCCCCGGCTCGGCAGGTCTGGCTCCCGCTGCCAGTACCGCTCTCAGCACCGAGCTCAGGTGGACCGGACCGCCATGACAGTGTAGCTCGACCACATCCTCGCCAGTGTAGGAGTGGGGTTGAAGCATGGCCACCACCAGCGCCTGATCCAGGTAGGAGCCGTCCTGCGGGGAGTGCAGCGGCACAAGCAACATGTGATGGGAAGGGGGGGAAAGCGGCAGGCGTCTGGCGAGCCGTCGGGTGATCGGCAGCGCTTCCGGCCCCGATATCCGGATGATTCCGATCCCCCCCGTTCCAGTGGGGGTGGCGATAGCTGCGATGGTATCGAAGGCCATAGCCTGGCGAAAAGCCGCCGAAGCGGTCAGGGATGTCGCTAACCCTCGTTCGAGGTCGGCTCGGGATCCTCCCGGCGTAGATCCCCTCGGCGCTGGACCACCAGCGTTCGGACGGCGCCTTCCCCCTCGCTGTCGGTCTGGACCTCCTCTCGATTGGCCAGGCGCAGGTGGACCGCTCTCCGGTCGAAGGAGTTCATTCCGTAGATGGCCATGGTCTTGCCGGTGGTGATGGCGGTCTCTGCCAGCCGGTCGGCCGCTGCTTCCAGCAGCTGGCAGCGCAGCTCTCGAATGCCGTCGGAGTCCACGACGATGGTTCGCCCCCCCTCACCCACGAACAGGTTGCGGCCGAGCAACAGCTGGATCGCCTCCAGCACGTTGCTTCTGGCTGCCGCCCCGCTTCCTCCGACCAGCTCGTGAGCCTCTTCTCCCGAGACATTGACCCGGATCATCCGACCTTCCACCGAGACCTCGACGGAGACCGCCAACCCCATCTTCTCGAAGAGGGTCTGAAGGAATCCGACCGCATGCTCTACCAGGTGAGCATCTTCATTGCGCTGGTTCTGTGTTTCCATCTGTTGTTCTCGACAATGAGGTGACCGTTTCTGTTGCCCTGTCCGGGGTGCCGCCGATTCCCCTCGTGCTGTCTGGTTTTACTTGGCCTGACGGCGCTCCCGACGCCGCCTTTGGGGTCGGCCTTCGTTCTCGGCCGGCGCCGCCGGCGCCGCAGCCAGAGCGGGTTTGGCAAACTGGCGCCGGATGAGGTACTGCTGGATTATCCCCAGAAGGGAGCTGGCAAATATATACAGCACCAGCCCGGAGGGAAGCACCAGCATGAAGAAACCGAACATGAGCGGCATCAGCCGCATCATCCATTTCATCTGGGGATTGTCACTGGTGGTGGGGGTTAAAAGCTGCTGCCCGAACATGGTGGCGGTCATCAAGATGGGCAGGATGTAGGTCGGGTCGGGTTGCGAGAGATCCTTGACCCACAGCGCGAAGTCGGCCTTGTACAGCTCCACCGAGCTGTAGATCATCCGGTACAGCGCGATGTAGATCGGCATCTGCAACAGCATGGGGAGGCAGCCGAAGGGGCTGACGTTGTGCTCCCGGTAGAGCTTCATCGTTTCTTCGGTCAGCTTGGTCTTGTCGTTGCCGTACTTCTCCTTCAAGGCCTGCATCTTGGGCTGGATCGCCTTCATCCGCTCCATCGATTTGAAGCTCTTCTGCGTCCAGGGCCACATCAGGACCTTCACCAGGATGGTCAACAGGATAATGGCCACTCCCCAGTTGGGTATCAGCCGGTGGAAGGCGCTCAGCAGCCACTTCATGGGACGGGCGAGAAAGCCGAACAACCCGTAGTCCACCGATCGCGATAGCTGGCTGCCGGCCACCTTGAGCGAGCTCTCGTCCTTGGGGCCGGTGTAGGTGCGCAACGCCAGCCGATGCTCCTCTCCCGGCTGAAGGGTGAACCCTTCCAGCCTCAGCACCCCGCCGATCAGGCCTTCGCGCCGCTCGAACCGGCAGCCCGAAGCGGCAGTTCCCTCGGGGAGCGTGGCGGCGGCCAAAAAGTAGCGGTCGTGAACCCCAGCCCAACGGGTGGGTCCCGAAAACTGCTGGCCCTCGATCTTGTCCCGCGACTCCTTCTCCAGCGAGTCATCCACCAGACAGGCCACCTGCCGGGTGTTGGCAATGGGGTTCAACATCCCCCGCCGGGCGGTCACGGTGTCGTCGGCCCACATCAGGATCTCGACCGCGCGAACCTCTTGCTGGCGCTGCTGGAGGTTGCGAAAGATCAGCTGAAGCTGCAGCACATACGGCTTCTCCGGATCGGGCTCGATCACCTTGTCGATCTCGACCAGCCCGTTGCTCCAGCGATACACCAGCCGCTGATAGACCGGGGGATCCGCATCCGATCCCGGTGCGAGCAGACTTTCGTCGGCCACGAATCGGTAGGGCGATCGCTCCGTCAGATCCTCCAGCCCCTCCACCAGCAGCTCCAGGGTGGGCTGTTCCTCGACCCCGCCAGGGAAAATCCCGGTGAACCCCTCTCGAGGGATGTACTGCTCCGGCTCTTCGATCCGGTGATCGACCAGGACCGCCCCGGTGTTGGAGAACCGGACCAGAAAGCCCCGTCCTTGCAGCGTCTGGGGCTCCAAGATCTCTACCGGCTCGACATCCTGGCCAACGGCGAGCACCTGTTGGGGGGCCTCCGGTTGCGCGGGCTCCGCTTCCGCCGGTCCGGTCGCCCCCAGACTCGGCGTCGGTTCGAGCCCGCTGCCCGAGCCAGTCCCCTCCACGGCCGCGGTGGGTGGAGCCTCGGTCGGTCGGGGCGGCGGCTTGGCAATGAACATTTGCCATAGCACCGCGGCGGCGGCACATAGCAGCAAGGCCAGAAACCATCTCTTTTGCTGGGACTCCATGACTACCTTTC
Source organism: Bradymonadales bacterium (assembly GCA_016931535.1). Lineage (GTDB taxonomy): Bacteria > Myxococcota_A > Bradymonadia > JAFGEP01 > JAFGEP01 > JAFGEP01. The sequence goes on along the minus strand of JAFGEP010000096.1, from coordinate 265,093 downwards.
GCGATCGATGGGCAGGACCGGGTCAAACCCGCCGGGATGGAACGGATGGCACCGCAATACGCGTCCCAGGCTCATCCATAGCCCCCGCACCGCGCCAAACATCTCCAGCGCTTCGATGGCGTATTGGGAGCAGCTCGGCGTGAAGCGGCAGGCGGGTGGCAGAACGGGTGACAGCCACCGCTGATACCTTCGGATCATCCAGATGAGGATCTCGGCCATATCTCGCGGATCATCTCCTGCCGCGCCGCCGGTCTGCCTGCAGGGCCCAGGCCTCCAGCTCGCTTGCGATCTCCTCCAGGGAGGCGTCAACCATGGCATTCGAGGCGATGATGACGATGTCCGTGGCCGGAGGAAGGATCTCCTTTTTCCGGCGGAACGCTTCCCGCAGCATTCGCTTGAGCCGGTTTCGCCGGACCGCCTTGCCCAGCTTCCGGGATACCGTGATCCCCAGCCGAGTCCACGGAGTTCGGCCGGGCGCCGAGATCAGGATGAACAGCCGTGAGTAGTAGCGCCTCCCGGTGCGCTGAATGGCCAGGAACTCCCGGCGTTTCCGCACCCGCTCCGCTTTCGTCAGCCCCTGGCCGTCCCTGGCGACTGGCGCCCCCCCGGATCCCTGTTCAGGCACTGTTGCGGGGGCAGACTGGAGTGAGCAGCTTGCGGCCCTTCCGACGCCTCGCCTTGATCACCGCCTGGCCACCCTGAGTGCTCATACGCCGGCGAAATCCATGCGTCCGCCGTCTCCTGGTATTACTTGGCTGGAATGTACGCTTCACAGCAGTTCCCTTCTCTGTAGCTAACTCGAGGTCCCAATGCCCCTAACCTCCCATAACATCAACAATTTCGGGAGCCCCAAGGGCGCGTAACTTTCGCCTGTCGACGGCTAGATGTCAAGGGAAATGGTCAGGAATCCTCCCCCGAGCCATTCAGGGAGGCAGGTCGCGTCGCCCTCCAGGGGGCGGTCCCGGTCATGGCCCCCATTGCCCCCCTGATGGCCAGCTGGTAAGGTCATCGGGTCTCCAACGCGAGGCCAGCTCACCGCAACGAGCAAGATCCCCATGCCCAACGGAACCGGACCGTCTGCCCTCTCCCCCTCCCGACTGACCGTGTGCGAGCTGTTTCACTCCATCCAGGGAGAAAGCAGCTGGGCGGGAACCCCCTGCTCCTTCGTCCGCCTGGCCGGTTGCCACCTGCGCTGCACCTGGTGCGATACCCCCTACGCCTTTACGGGGGGCACCCCCATGGAGATCGACCAGGTCGTCGCCGAGATCGCTTCGGCCGACCTGCCCATCGTCGAGATCACCGGGGGCGAGCCTCTCCTGCAACCGGCGGTCTACCCGTTGATGGAGATCCTTGTCGATCGCAACCGCCCGGTTCTGCTGGAAACCAGCGGGACCCTGGACATCGCCCGGGTGCCGGAGGGGGTGCATCGCATCATGGATCTCAAACCTCCGGGCAGCGGCCAGGAGGCTCATAACCGCCTGGACAACCTGGATCTCCTCGACCGGCGAGACGAGGTCAAGATGGTCCTGACCGACCGCCAGGACTACCTCTGGGCCCGCCAGATGGCCGCCCGCTTTCACCTGGTCGAGAGGGTGGGCTGTGTGATCTTCTCCCCCGTCCACCAGCGCCTTGCCCCTGCCCTGCTGGCCTCATGGATCCTGGAAGACCGACTTCACGTGCGGCTCGGCATCCAGCTTCATCGCGTGATCTGGCCCGACAGGGATCGGGGGGCGTGATGGGAACCCATAACGCCTGGCTCCCCGGTCAGAACCCCGACTCGAACAGTCGTTGCCCCTCCGACAGGAAAAACTCGATGTGATCGAAACTGGGGTTGGCGGTATCGGCCAGCTGTCCCACCTGGTCGTAGTGATCGGCCGGAAGTACCCCTAGAAAGGTCCCCCAGATGGCCGATTCCACCGGCACCAGGCCGTCGTTCTCCTCGGCCCCTAAAAAGAAATTGGCCCAGTAGGTCGGGACCAAGAAGGGGATCACGATCTCCCCATTCCATTCCTCCTGGCAGTCGAGCTCGACCAGGGCGCAGGTCCGGCCGGCCCAGGAGTAGTAGGCCACCCGGGGATCGTCGGGATGGGTCGGGTTGAACTCGTTCTCCATGTAGTCCCGAGTCAGCTCGCGGAGCTGGTCGGCCATGTGTGGCTCGGATTCGCCAAACAGGCTGGCGACGGTATCCACCACCTCCTCCGCCAACGTTTCCGTGATCTTGTTGGAGGTCAAGAGCCCCACCACGAAGTCGGCGATGGGGCTGCCGTGATGCGGGGTGGCGATGGAGGTGAAGGAGGCGACATGCTCGCCGAACCCCAGCTCGGACAGGAGGATCCGCCCGTCCAGCCCCCCCTGGCTGTGTCCGATCAGATTGACCTTGCGGGCGCCGGACTCCTCCATGATCGCCTCCAGGAGCCCGACCAGCTCGCCAGCCCTGATCCGAGAGTGCGCCAGGGGATTGACCACCGTGATCCGGACATCGAAGCCGGACTCCTCCATGGCCTCCTCCACCCCGAAAAAGTAGTCGAGAATGCCGAAGTAACTGTCCGTCCCCGCCATCCCATGCATCAGGACGATCGGGAAACGGGTCATGGAGCGGTCGCATCCGGCTTGACAGCGCACCGCGAGCTGGAACTCTCCCCCTACATCCCGGTCGGCCGCGTCTATGACCAGCACGTACTCGCCGGTGTAGGCGGCCGTCCAGGTCACCTGGACCCTGCCGGTCGGATCGCCAACCCGCTGCGTCTCCTCCAGGTATCCCCCTCTCACGGAGCGGGCATCGAAGCGAACCAGGTCGATGGCACCCAGGGGATCCAGGGGGACGAGGTCAACCTGCAGATCCATGCCGGCGGAGGCCACTCCGCGAAAGGCCGGCACCTGACATGGCTCGAGCCTATCCCGCAAGATGCCCGTGGGGGTGAAGGCCTCCCGGGGCTCGCCGATCAGGTCCGCCAGCGGAAGGTCGTCGCAGTCCACCACGAACAATGAGCCGGCTGGATCTTGGCCGCCGACCGGGACACCGCCGGCACCCGGCTCCAGGCGGATCTCGACGCCGCTCGGGTTGCTGGAGGTGTCCGGACCGAGAACCGACTGGTCCGGCTGCTCTGAGGGGAAGATCAGGTTCGGCTCATCCAGGCAAGCCCCGGATACTCCGCATACCACACAGAGCAAAACGATTCGACCAAGGAGGTGCTGGACCGGGCCCATGATCGTCTCTCCAAACCAGAAGGGGATCGTGGTTGGTCTGGGATGGGTACCCGCCTGATTGACAGACCATATCACAACACGAACCGCATGAGAAACATCCAGAACCCACCGCTTGCCCGGCGAGCGTCGCAGCACAGAAGAGCGACCCTCGCGGCTGCCCGCTTTCAGACGGGGAACCGGGTGAACCAAAGAAGAACGGCCGAACGCCCCCACCAGGGGCAAGGGATGATCGAGCCCTCCGGGTGGAAAATCGAGAAACATCGCCTCCCCCCTTTTCCTTCGCTTGTTTGCAGCCGGTGCTGCGTTAGAATGGGGTAGAATGGAGTCGCGAGGTTCAACACCACTCGTTCGGTCCATAGCCCTCAGAGGTCTCATGAGCAAAATCGCCCTTTCTGGTGTGCTTTTCGTCCCCCTCCTCTACCTGGTGACCACCGGCCTGGTGGCCGGCTGTGGCGATGACCAGTCGGATGGCCAGGGACCCGGAGGGAACCGCTCGCCCCAACTCGATCCCGTGGAACCCCAGGAGGTCGATGAGGGGGAAGAGCTGGGGATCGTGTTCACCGTCTCTGATCCGGACGGGGACACCCTGTACCTGGAAGCCTTCGACCTTCCCGGAGACTCCTCCTTCAACCCGGTGCTGGGCCGCCTCACCTACCGGCCGGGCTACGACGTGGTCTCTGCCGAAGAGGGGAGCCTCACCCTGCCCGACATCACCGTCACGGTTGACGACCTGTACCTGTCCGCTTCCACGGCGGTCTCGATCACGGTTCACCACGTCAATCGCCCCCCCTTCTTCTTGGGTACGGACGCCAGGCCGCTGACCGAGCTGGAAGCCGCCGTCGATCCCGATACGGAGCACCGGGTGCGGTTCCAGGTGATCGACCCGGATGACGACCAGGTCTCCCTGTACCTCCAGGACAACCCGGCCTACGCCCGGCTGGAGGAGGACGAGCTGGTGCTGGCTCCCACCCAGGGCGACAACGGGTCGGTGGACGAGTTCGATATCGTCGCTTCGGATGGAACCGCGGATGCCCGGCTACCGGTCAGGGTGTCGGTCGGCAGCGTGGAGGCGGAGATCCCCGCCCCCACCAACCTGGCGCAGTCTTCGGCGTTGGGCGAAGCGGTCCCGGTGGGGGGGGGCGCCTTCGAGGGCCAGTTCACCTTCACCTCGGATCCTCACTCGTTTGCTCACTCTCCGCTGAGGCTCCAGATCGCCATCACCGAGGTAGGGGAGACATTCGAAGATGGTCGGACCGGGTTTGGGCCGGCGGTGGCCGCCGGTGAGCCGGTGAGTGTCGAGATGACCCTGGAGGGAGGCAAGAGCTACCGTTGGCGGGCCAGGTTTTTGTCGGACGAATACGGCCCTGGCCCTTACGCTTCGTTTGGCGGGAACGGGGATGGGGAGGCCGACCTGGTGGTTTCGATCGTGCCGGAGACCACGCTGACCCAAACTCCGCACAACCCCAGCCCGATGGACGTCAGCTTCGAGTTCACCTCCCCCAACGTGACCGACTTCGAGTGTCAACTCGACAGCGCCAGCTACGCTACCTGCAGCTCGCCCAAGACCTACTTCGGCCTGTCCGACGGACAACACGCCTTCCGGGTCAGAGGGGTGACCCGTGACGACATGCCCGACCCGACGCCAGCGGAGTACCTCTGGCAGGTCATCGGGGGGCTGGCCCGGCCAGACACCAACATCACCGCCGCCAACGTGAACAACGACGAGTGCTGGGCCGAGTTCAACTTCGCGGCCGTCCTGCCTCCCGGCGAGAACGCCGGGTTCTTCGAGTGCTGCCTGGAGAAGCTGGGGCCTGCAGGCCGCACCTGCAGCGAGGACACCGATTTCTCCAACTGCTGGCCCCCCAAGCGATACACCGACGAGGGGGACGGGCAGTACGTGTTCTACGTCAGGGCGGTCAACATCGTGGGTGAGCGGGACGAGACGCCCGCCAGCCACGCATTCACCCTGGACTGTAACTGAGAGGGGGAGAAAAGGTCAGTTCAGCTTGATCTGGCTGCCCTTCTCGACGATGTTTCCGCCGGCCTCGATCTTGGTGTCGCCGCCGCTCTTGAACTGGCTCTTGCCGCTGCTCTCCACCTTCACGTCGCCGTCGGCCGTCATCTTGATGTCCCCGCTGGCCTTGACGATGAAGTCCTTGCAGTCGACGGTCACGGTGCCGTCGGCGGTGGTGACGTTGATCTTGCCGCCGCTGTCGGCCTCCAGGTCGATCTGCATGTTGGCGGTGTCGATGGTCAGGAAGTTGTTCCCGCTCTTGTCGATGAGGTGAATGTACTCCTCTCCGCCCTTGTCGTGCATCTCGAAGATGTGGCCGGACTGGGTCTTGACCTGGACGAACTGCTCACCGTCCTTGTCGTTGAACTCCAGGATGTGGCCGGAGCGGGTCTTCCACCAGCGGCGGTCGTTCTTGCCGTCCTGGCCGTTGTTGTCGCAGACGGTCTTGTCCTTGGCGTTCCAGAGCGATCCGATCACGACCGGCTGCTGATCGTCACCGGCCACGAAGGCCACGGCTACCTCGTCATCCACCTCCGGAAGGCAGAAGAACCCCATGTCGTTGCCTGCCATGAGGGTCGTGATCCTGGCCCAGAAGGTTGCATGCTTGTCCGCCTCATGCAGATGGGGCAACGTGACCTGGACCCGATACTGCCCGTCCGGATCTTTGTTGTTGGTGACCGTCCCGGTGTACAGGCCGTAGTAGCGCCTTTTCTCAGTGGCTCCTTCGAAGCTCTGGGAAGCGTTCAATGCGTTGATAAGGCTTTCGAGCATAATACCCTCGCTGTGCTCTCGACGATGCGTCCGACAAAACCAGCATTAGAAACTATAAGGCCTGGTCTGGCCGTCGTCCATTGGGCTAGGCCAAAAAAGTTACAAATGCCCCCAACGACGCCGCAGCCCCCACTCCGTCCCCAGGAGTAGGACGAATAGTAGCAGAATCCAGGGGGAGTTCCAGACATCCAGTATTCGCCTCCGGTTCACCTGCACCGTCCGGGCCGGAGCGAACGGCAGATCATCGGGACTCAGCTCGTAACCCGAACGGGCCTCAGGAGCGGAGGCCTCCGTCAACGCCCTCAGCAAGTCGGGGCGAGGCATCGGCTGGCGCATCTCGGGGCTATCGTTCAGGCACAGAAAGATATCCCGATCGGTGACCGTCCCTGTTCCACCCACCTCCGCCCGGGCCGACAACTCGTAGGAACCCGGCTGCTCCACCGTCAACTCCAGATCGACCCGGCCCCGGTCGTCGGTGACGAACTCGGCCGACTGGACCGGGAGAGCCGAACCCTCTTCCCCCAACGCATCCAGGGGGCGGCGCACTAACTCCCAGCTGCCGGATACCTGGGCAGCCGGCTGGTAGTCGAGGGTGAAAACCCGGATGCTCACCGGAAACACGCTCGAAGGCGCAATGTGACTCTGGGGCACCTCCACCTGGATCAACTTCAGCTCGGGATCCTGGATCAGCCAGCGAATGGCGCTGTTCCAGAATCGGCTGTAGGCCCTGGTGGTGCCCCCTCGCGCCACGCTGACGAAGCTCCAGCGCCAGGTGGAGTCGACGGTCAGGGCCATGGTCCGGCCCTGGTCTACCTCCATCACCGAGAGCACCGGCAACGGCTGCTCTCCCGCTCGCAACACGGGATGCTCCAGCAGGACGGTAGCCGTCGGCCGTGCACTCCACACGAGATTGGTACCCAGAAGCTCCGGTAACCCCTCCCACAGGCGCTGGTTGTCCTGAGGGCCAAACTCCAGCCGGGTGATAGGGTGGGCGCTCCCTCCGGCAGCCAGCACCGGCCGGAAGGGGGTCTCGTCGACCAGCGCGCTCTGAGGGCCCTCCGGCGGCAGCAACACCGGCAGCACGTTGGCGAGCGGGGTGGAGGGGTATCCCCCCGAAGAGAAGGACTGCTCCCCGCCGATCATCAGCAGCGCCCCACCTTCCCGGACATAGCGCTCGATGCCGGGCAGGTAACCGCGCATGCCGTAGGGGCGGTAGCTGAAGTTCTGGAAGATCACCAGGTCGAAGCTACCCAGCTGGTCCTGGAAGATCTCCTGGGTGGGGAACGGGATCAGGGACAGCTCACTTTCGGGGACCAGCTGCAGGTTGGCGTCGGTGCGCAGGATGAAAAAGCTGATCAGGTCCACGTTGGGATTGCTCTTCAGAAACTGGCGCAGGAAGCGTTCGTCCCAGGAGGGTCGCCCACAGATCTGCAACACCCGGATCTTGTCCCGGATGACCTCCAGGATGAAGTAGGCCATGTTGTTCTCGGTCTGCATCTCCCCGGCCAGCACCGGAACCGAAACCAGGTAGATCTCCTTGCCGATCTGCTGGGGGATGAACTCGAACTGCAGGCGGTACTCCTGTTGGCCCCGGGCAATCGAGATCTCGCGGGTCTGCAGCACCTCCCCGTTCCGCCGCAGCGTGACGCCCACCTGGCCCTCGTCGAAGCCGACGGCCGTGACTACCACCTCGATGGAGATCCGGTTTCGCACAAAGGCGAAGTCGTCCACCACCACCCGGGTCACGGCGATATCCCGCACCGCGTCGACAAGCCCGACGGGGACGGTATGAAGCGGTACCCCCAGCGAGCGGATGAGCTGCCGGGTCTGTTCGTCCAGCTCTTCACCAGGGTGCACGCGACCGCCAAGAGCCCCCCCGTCAGTTCCATCGCTGATCAGCACGATCCCGCCCAGATCGCTGCGGCGGTAGGACTCCCTCACCGCCTCCAGCGCCTCCAGGATCCGGGTGGAGTCGCCCCGGGGCTCCGTGTTCCGGCACTCCTCCAACGAGCAGGGGACGAGCCCTTCGGCGAAGCGGAACAGCTCGTAGCGGTGCTGCTCATCGGGACGCTCCAGCATGGGCCGAGCCTCCTCGAGGAACCGGCCGACACGGTTCCAACGGCTTTGAGCGCCGTCATGGGGGAGGGTCATGCTCGAGCTGGAGTCCACCAAGAAGAGCACGTGGTTCTTGATCACCGTCACATGGCGAAGCTCCAATGCGGGCTCTGTCAGCAACAAGAGGGCGGCCGCGAAGGTGAGGCCCCTCAGCCCCGTCAAGGAGATCCGCCGGGGCCAGCTCAGGTCGGCCAGGTCCACGAAGCTCAACGCCAAGATGGCCAGGGCCAGCACCGCCAGCAGCCACAGCACCCAGCCATCGACGCTCCCCAAGAACAGCAGGTTGGCGTCGTTGAAATCGCGAAACAGGTCCAGCACGGCGCCCGAACCCCTTTACTCCAGCCGCCACTGGCGCCGGTGCAGGATGAATGGAATGTGCACCTGGTCCTCCTTGTAGTCCTGGCACAAGGTGTACATGACCAGGTTGATCCCTAACCGAAAAGCCATCTCCCGTTGCCGTTCCCCACCAGGGTACACCTCGTACAACCAGTTGCCGAAGTTGTCTCGGGCCCATGCACCGAGCAGATCATTGTGGCTCAGCAACACCAAGAGCCGGTTATCCAGCTCGCAGGCCTCCAGGTAGGGGGCGACCACCGTTCGCCCCACCGGTTGATCGACCAGGTAGAAGGACTGGTACACCACGTGGTTGGAGGGAACCCGGCGAAGCGGGATGCCGGGCAGGATCTGGTCCAGCTCTCGCCGGACCGCCTGGTAGAACTGGCCGCTGGCATCCCCCTCGCAGGAGTCGACCAGCAGGGTGCCGCCGGCTCTCAGGTAGGTCTCCAGGTTCCGGCAGGCCGCCGATGATAGCGGTTCAAACCCGGTGTCGCCCGCCATCAAGGTAAAGGGGGAATCGAAGAGCGCCGCACCGGCCGGAGTCACCGGGGGACACCGACCATCCACCAGGATGCTGGTGCGCTTTTCCACCTCCAGCAACAGCTTGTGCAACGCATCGGGCCGGGGATCCCAGTTGCCCCCCTGGTAGCGGATGCGGCCCACGCCGAAGGCCGACCCGGTCCCGAAAGCGGTCGCCAGTGAGGGGGAGAACCACCGGTAGGCGGACGCTCCCAACAGCGTTTTCACAAAGGCTCGCCGGCTGATGGTCATCACGCTGGTCGCTCCTGGTGCAGGCCGATCGACGCGCGGGGGTCACTTCCCCCCCTCGAGGAGGGCGCGGATCTGCGCCAGGTACTCCCGATTCCGCCGAGCCCGCCGCTGCTCCTGCTCCTCTGCCTGCTCGCCGCCTTCCAGCAGCACCTCGGGGATCTCGGCGAGGAACATCGACGGTTGCCGACCGATCCGCTCGTCCCGGCGGGTGCGGGTTCGGGCGGCCGTGAGGGTCAACCGATCCTGGGCCCGGGTCATTCCCACGTAGCACAGGCGCCGCTCCTCGGCAATCGAGGCGGGATGTTCCAGGCTGCGGGAGTGGGGGATCAGCTCCCGCTCGAACCCCACCAGGTAGACCCGGCGAAACTCCAGCCCCTTCGCCGAGTGCAAGGTCAACAGGCGCACCCCCGTCTCGCCCGGCGATTCGCGATCGGGGCTGGTAGACTCCAGTCGGATGGCAGCCAGGTAGTCCGCCAGGCTTTCCTCCGGATCGAGAGCCCGCATCCCCTCGACAAGCTGTCGCAAGCTGTCCAGCCGCTTCTGGACGACCTCCTGACTCTTCTCGCTGTGCCGCAGATGGTCGATCAGACCGGTCGCCTCCAGGTACTCGGCTGCCAGATCGGCCAGGACAGCCCCCCGCCTGGGCCCCATCCGAGCGCTCCAGCCCGCGATCAGCTCCAGGAGCGAACCCGCCCCCGGCACCGCCGTCTCGGGCAACAGGTGACCGGCGTAGGCCTCGCCAAGCGCTCCGAGCAGAGGCTGCCGGTTCGATCTGGCGACCTGCTCCAGGATCTGGATCACCGATGCCGAAAGGCCGCGGCGCGGGACATTGGCCAACCTGCGAAAACTGATGTCGTCCCGCGGATTGACCAGGATCGTCAGGTAGGCGATCCAGTCCCGCACCTCGGTCCGCTTGAACAGCTCGGTGGACCCCACCACCCGGTAGGGGATGCGAGCCAGCCGCAGCGCTTCCTCGAACAGGCGGGATTGGGTCCGCACCCGATACAGGATGGCAAAATCGGCCGGACGCAACCCCTCCTGCTCGAGCTGGCGCCCGATGTCCGCCACCACGTAGCCGGCCTCCTCCCGCTCGTCGGCCAGGGTGATGAAGCGGACCCGTTCCCCGGCTCCTCTCACGCTCCACAGCTCCTTGTGGTGCCGGGTCTGGTTGTGAGCGATCACGCTGTTGGCGGCTTCCAGGATCCGGCCGGTGGAGCGGTAGTTCTGCTCCAGCTTGACGATCGAGGCGCCGGGAAAGATCCGGTCGAACTCCAGGATATTGCTGGCCTTTGCCCCTTGAAATCCGTAGATGCTCTGGTCGTCGTCCCCCACCGCCACCAGGTTCTGTCGAGCGGCGAGGATCCGGAGCAGCTCCAGCTGGATGGCGTTGGTATCCTGAAATTCGTCCACCATGACGTACTGGTAGCGTTCCTCCAGCTCCTGCCGCACCGTCTGGTCCTCGGCACACAGCTTGAGGGGCAAGGCCAGCAGGTCGTCGAAGTCCACCCCACCCATCGCCTTCAGGTTCTCCTGGTAGGCGGCGAACATGCGCTGGGCATGGGGAAGCAGCGGAGAGTAGCGAAACTCCCGCAACCCTGCCGGAGTGGTTCGCTCCCGTTTCGCCAGGCTGATGATCCGCCGGATCTCCTCGGGCCGCACGGAGGTACCGCCCAGCCCCAGATCCTGGAGGGTGGTCCGGATCACGCGAAGCTGGTCGGACTCATCCAGGATGGTGAAGGAACGGCTGTACCCCAGAAGGCCGATATACTGCCGTAGCAGCCTGGCTCCCAGGGCATGGAAGGTGGAGAGGGTCAGCTCTTTGCCCCACGAGGCTGGCACCATCGAGAGGATGCGATCCCGCATCTCACCGGCCGCCTTGTTGGTGAAGGTCACCACCAGGATCGACCGGGGTGCAATCCCCCGCTCCAGCAGCCGGGCGGTCCGACAGGTCACCACGCGGGTCTTCCCCGATCCTGCGCCGGCCAGCACCAGCAATGGGCCATCCTGATGCTCCACCGCTGCGCGCTGCTGGGGGTTCAGCTGGGTCAGGTCGAGCGACATGGGGGGCGATCAGGGAAGGGTGAGGACCTGCCCGGCTTGCAGCCGCATCGGGTCCTCTCCGATCACTTCCTGGTTGGCCTCGTACAGCTCCTGCCACCGGGTGCCGTCTCCCAGCTGCGAGGCGGCGATGGTCCACAGGCTATCTCCCGGCCGAACGAGGTAGGTCCGGACCGGAGTTTCCGTTCCCTGCCCCTCTTCCGCTTCTGCGTCGGTCGGATGCCGTGGTCCCACTGGGGGCAACTCCTCCACCTGCGAAGCCGGCGAGGTCTCGGGATGCGGCCCAGTCTCCCCGGCAGACCGGGGCTGCAGCTCACCAAGAGGTGGCACCTCTTCACTGGTCGGGACGGTCACGCCAGGAACCTCGCCGGATGGTGCGACGCCCGCCGACGCCTCGTTGGTTGGCCCCCCGATCACCGCTTGTGGCACCTGGCCTGGCGTCTGTTGCTCCTCCTCCCGCTCCGGGGTGGAAGGGCCCGCGGCATCGCGGGGAAGCACCCGGAGTGTGGGCGAAACCTCAGGATGCGCCATGGGAGGCGAGATGGTGGCGAAGCGGGGCTGCAATGCCTGGATCTCCTCGGGGACCCGCCTGGCCAGGGCAGATTCCTCGTCACTGGCGGGTGGCGCCACGATCTCGTTGTGAACGGCGGTCACCCCCCGGGTGGCCTGGGCGATCGCTTCGGCGCGGATACAGGCGGCACCCGAATCCAGCGTTCCGGACAACCACACCTCCTGCTGCCTGACCGCCACCAGGATCCCTGCAGGAACGAGCGGATCGTGCACCAAACGCAGGCTAATCTGCGTCCAGAGCTGGAAATCGGAGGGTGGGGGCTCCGGTGGGATGACCGGTTGGGGTTCCGGCTCCTCCAAAACAGCCGCCGAAGCCGTTCCACTCTGGGCACCCGGCAGGGGCACGACCTGCGGCGGTTCACCGGCACCCCGGTAGCAGGTACAGGCTGTCATCAAGAGCAGGGAGAGGAAGCCAACGGCCACCCGGAACGCGAGGGAGGGGTACTGCCGGCGGCAGGTCTTGATCCCTACTTCGGTCTTCTTCATCAGCTGCCCCGCATCGGAATCGGGTGGTATCCCTTGGCCGCCGAAGGACGGATCGGCCTGTCGAGTGGCCTGGATTCGTGCGATGCGTCCGGTCGACCACTATGGAATGAAGCGGTGGATTATGCAATATCCGCCACCTTGCGAGGCTCCATCACCTCCCCACGCTTCCAGCAGGGGCCGCCTCGAACCGCGCCCGGCCGGCTCGCCAGCGTCCCCCTGTCAGAGTTCGGCGGCGGGGAGCGGCGACCGCCCGGGTCGCTTGGTACCCCCCAGGGGCGGTGGATTGCGACCACCATTCGCCCATCATCGAGGCGAGCTGCGCCTGAGAACGCTCATGTCGTCGAACTCGGTCAGCACCACGAAACCGTTGCGCCTGGCCCAGGCTACGTCGCCACTCGCCGTCTTCAGCACCAGGTAGTTGAACAGCCGATGTTGGGCCAGCACCCTGCGGAACGGCTCCTGGGCGATATGGCGGTTCAGCAGAAAATAGCCTCCGTTGAGGTGGATGCGATCGTCCAGCAGCACACCGGTGGCGTCCTGCTGCCGGCCCACGTACGCCTGCCCGGCGAACACCCCTGCCCGCCACCTCCAGTGAAATGACAGCGAACCGTGCAGGCCGGTTCCCAGCACCAGCACGACCAGAAGCCCAGCCGCCACCCCTCGCTTGACCCGCCCCAACCGAGAGCAGACCGCCATCCAGCCCACCGACCCCGCGCACAGAACCAGGGGATAGCTGCTCAGCAGAAACCGCTCCTCCTTGTGCTCGATGGCGCTCAAGACCACCACCGGCAACAGGGCCGCCACCAGGAGCAGCCCGGTGCGACGTAGAGCCAACAGGGCCCCCAAAACCAACACACACCCCCCGACTCCCATTCGCTGCCAGAACCAGATCGCCAGGTAGTGGTGCCAGGGGCTCACCCCATGGTGACTGGCTCCGCTCTCGATCAGGTTGTAGTCGATGTACTCCAGGAAGGAATGAAGGAAGCTCCCCCAGGTGAAGATATCGATGACGCCGGCAAGCCCCACCAACAGCGTCCCAGCCAGAGCATACGCCAGAAAGCTGCGCCACCTCCGGCCAGCCAACCAGTGCAGGGCCGGAACCACGGTCCACAGGCCCAAGGTGGGTCGAATCACGGTAGCCATCCCCAACGACAGGCCAGCCAGGATCGGCCCCGGCCAGAGCCGATTCTCCCGGCGGCCCTCCAGGTACCAGACCAGACCCCAGGTGGTGAGCAACAGGCCGGGGACCTCGTTCAACGTGTGGGGCATGAAAAAGGCGATAGGCAGGTAGCAGGCAGCCAGAAGAGCGCTCAGGCGGGCCGCCGGTCGATCGCCCACCGCCAGCGCCAACCGGTAGGCCCCGGGGATCAGCAGGACCGACCACAGGGCGTTATGCAAGCAGATCAGCCGATGTATGGTGAATCCATCCAACCCCAACAGGTGCCCCCACCACAGCCAGGCACCATAGAAGGTGGGCAAGATCCAGCTGCGCACCCCCCGCTCGAACTCCCAGGGTAGCCACCCCATGCCGGTGATCCGCATGTTGGCCGGCTCCAGGTACTGGAAGATCTCGTCCGGGTAATAGATGCCTCCCTTGATCTGCCAGATCACCATCCGTACCAGCAGACCGACCAGCACCAAGCTCCCCAGCCAAAGCCGATCGGCATTGTTCGGACGTGGGCCGCTCATGGCGCCCCCCAGGCTTCGATCTCGTAGATGCGGGCCACATCGAGGGACCGTCCGGCGCAGTCGAAGGCCACCCAGATTCGATCGACCCCGGGACAGCTCAACGGGTGGCGGGCGATCGGTTCCCGGTTGTCCACCACGCCGAGATCGGCCACCAGAAGGCTGCCACGATAGCACCGGATGAGGTACCGGTCGTTGGTCAGCCTCGAGTCCTCCCGCCAGCCGGCGTGGTACAGCACGATCTCCTCGATGTCATGGACCTCCGGCAGCGCCACCTCCACCCAGGGGGTGGGTTCCCTGCTCAGCGAGGCCCATTTCTCTGTCTCGGTTGGCGAAGATTGCTGATCGATGAGGTAGAGGGGATGGTGGTTCCGGAACGGATCCCAGATGCTCGCCCGCACCCGACCCCCATGGTTCACCGAAGCCCAGTTCACCCGCTCTTCCTGGACGGTCGGCACACCGGAAGGGATCGCAGGGGTCAACACCGCAGGGGTGGTCTTGATCAGGAAGGCGATGCAGCCAACAACGAACAACGCCAGGTAGAGGAGTGTCGCCCCGCGTTGCACCCATGACCAGCTCACCCCGACCCCCTTTACCAGACGGCCGAAACCGGTCGATGTCGTCCTGGCCGCATCCTGCATAGGGTTCATCCGACTTGTGCCGACGGCCGGCTGGCCAAGTGGAGGACAGAGCGCAGCCGGTACCGATCCGTCGTCATCGACCAGGACGATCGGGCCGCTCCCCAGGACCAGGCACAACCACTACACCAGCACCACCGGGCGTGACTGTTCTACCTGCCCCTGGGCGTTCGATCAATCCTGAGAGACGGGTATGGTGACCGGGGGCAGCAAGACCGGTCGAACGGCTGGGGTATCGTCCAGATCTCCCTCGTTGCTCGGTCCAGTCGACGAGGAAGAGGAGCGTCGGTCGGATGATCGGCTGTTGGCAGAGCCCGGGCGACCTCTCCTCCTCCCTTCTTCCACCGTGGTCCGCTCCGAAGGAGGGGGACTGGTGGGAGGCTCCGCCTGTTGGATGGCCGTGGTAGCGGGCTGGCCCTCGAAGAGGGCTGGCGGGAGTTCAACGCGCTCGGCGGCAACTCGCGCGGCAGCCACCGCCTGGTTGACGGCCATGGACGGCGCCTGGATCAAGAGCTGCCATACCTTTCTGTAGAGCCGTGAATAGCGGATCGCCTCGGCCCCGATCTCTTGTGGGGAGGTCTGAGCGGACACGGAAGGGGAGGAATCGGAAGGCGGATCCGGTTTGAAAACCCGGGCCAGCAGGATGGCCAGAAGAGCCAGGGAAACCAACACGATGGCTCCCCCCACGAACTGGCGTCGATAGGTGTAATCGAAGGCTAAAGCCAGATCCCGGGTGATCTCCCGCTCCCGCGGCTGAGCGGGTGTCAGCCGGGTGCGCTCGTCTGGCGCCGGGCCAGAACCCAGGCCCGGCACCCGGATTGTACCGTCTTTCCAGGCTTCCCGCAGGGTATCTGGGGGGCTGGCGGCCACCAGGGTTTCCCCTCGCTCTTCGTGAACCTCGATCTTCATGCCCGGCAGCTCTCGCGCCGTCCGCAGAAGTCGCGCCCGGACCTCGGCCAGCCGTTGGGGCCGGTTGATCGGTTCCTTCTCCAGCATGTCCATGATCAGCGCCGACAACCCTGACGGAAGCGGTCGGTACAGGCTCATGTCGGCGACCGGACGGGGAGCGGTGGTCACCTGCTTCAGGGCCACCTGCATGGGCGTATCGGCGGTAAAGGGAGGTTCGCCTGCCAGCGTCTGGTACAGGAGGATGCCCAGCGTGTAGATGTCGCTGCGGGTATCGAGGTCATGGCCCTGAGCCTGTTCCGGGCTCATGTAGGCAGGCGTTCCGAAGACCATTCCGGTCCGGGTGAGGTGCTCGGCGATATCGGGCACCTTGGCGATCCCGAAGTCCAGCACCCTCACGAGGTTGCGACTTCCGACCCGATCGATGAACACGTTGTCGGGCTTCAGGTCTCGGTGGATGATCCCCAGATCGTGCGCCTCTTCCAGCGCCTGGCAGATCTGGTCGGCCACCTCCATCACCTCGGGGAGGGTCAGACCCCTGCTGTCGATGAGGTGGGTCAAGGAGACCCCCGTCATCAGCTCCATGGCGATGTACAGCTCCCCGCTGTCCGCCTGTCCGAAGTCGTACAGGGTGACGGTGTTGGGGTGACGCAACCGCGAGACGACTCGGGCTTCATTGAAAAAACGGCGGATCGACTCCTTGTCGCTAGCCAGCTCGGGATGCAGGATCTTGACCGCCACCGGCCGTTCGGCCGGCTCCTGGATGGCCTTGTACACCGTGCCCATGCCCCCCGCTCCGATCCGCTCGATCAGTCGATACCGACCGTTCAACACCTGGCCGATCAAGGCGGGTGGCTGTGTCCTGAGCGTGACCAGGATCTCTCCGTCCCGAACGCAATGCACCACCTCATCTGGGTATTCGGTCTCGCAAAGGGGACAGAGCTTCATCTACTTGTGCCGACTGCAGGAATCTCACCGCATACACCTTACCTCTATCGGGCCCCGATGGAAAGTTGTGACGGGGCGCTTGCAGAGCTACGATAGGTGAACAACTTGTCGGATGGTCCACTCGGCCCTACACTGCGTGAAGGACATCGAAAGATGTCTGACCGGAAAGGCGGGTACAGTCAAAAGGCGGCGGGAGGGGGTGATGAGACGGCATGTGAGTTGGCTTCAATCAGCCACTGTACTGCTGTGGCTGATGGCTTCATCCAGCGCCTTCGCACAGGATGACGAATCCACTCAACGTGCCGCAGCATTGGCCTCCCAGGCCGCAGCCCGCTACCAGGACGGCGATGTGCAGGGCGCCATCGACCTCTTCCATGAAGCCATGTCCTATGTGGCCGACCCGGCCTTCGCCTTCAACCTGGCGCAACTCTACGACAGCATCCAGATCCGGCCTCTGGCCTATCGCTTCTATCAACGCTACCTCGACCTCTACCCCATGGCCCCCAACCGATCCGAGGTCGTGGAGCGGATCGAACAGCTGCGCACCTTTTTCTCTCGGCAGTATGCCCACCTGGTGGTCAGCACCACCCCCCCTCAAGCCCAGATCTGGGTCTCCATCGAGGACCGCTGCGATGAGTACGGGCCTAGCCCCATCGACAACTATGTCGCTCCAGGGATGGTGACCATCACGGCCCAACTCGATGGGTACAGCTCCGCCTCCACCATCCGTAACGCGGTGGCCGGTGTTCGCCTGGAGGTACAGTTCGACCTGGTGGCCGAGGAGGACCTGGAGATCTCCTCTCCCCGGGGAGAGGCCAGGACAACCGACCAGGAAGAGGACGGCCCCCAGGTCCTGCCCATCGTCGGTTGGACCATGACCGCGCTGGGAGCGGGATTGACCGGGGCTGGCATCTATTTCTGGGTGGATGCCTCCGACAAGGAACGCGAGCACAACAACTATGTGCAGAAACTGGAGAACGGGGAGACCCCCCCCGTGACGCTGCAGGAGCTTCGGCAGCTCGGCGATGACGCCGAGGAGGCTGCCCTGGCGGGGAATCTCCTCGGGATCGCAGGTGTTATCGTGTTGGCCGGAGGTGTTGCCATCCTGTTGATCGATGCCCTCTCCAATGGAGAGGAGCGAAGTGGTCCCGTGGTCACTCCGCTGGTATTCCCCGATGGTTTGGGATTTGTCCTTACCGGTCGATATTGAGAAGTGGCCCAAGAGCTGAGAGGCTCTGCTCAGGCATGACAACATGAAGTTCTGCCCACAGTGTGAGCATGAATACGACGATTCGGTCGAACTCTGCCCGCTGGACGGAAATCGGCTCGTCAAGCTCCACGTGGATACCGACAACCTGCTCGGGCGGACCGTTGACGAGCGATTCCAGGTAGTCGACAAGATTGGCGAGGGCGGCATGGGTACCGTGTACCTCGCTGTCCAGCGCCCCATCGGTCGCAAGGTAGCCTTCAAGGTCCTCAGCCGAAGCCTGGCGGCAGACGACGACGCGGTCAAGCGCTTCTTCCATGAGGCCAAGGTCGTCAGCAAGCTGCGCCACCCCAACACCATCACCCTGTACGACTTCGGCCAGAGCAGCGAAGGATTGCTCTATATCGCCATGGAGTACATGACCGGCGAATCCCTCGACCAGTTCGCCCACCACAACCAATTGACTCTTCGCGATGTCACCGAGATCGTCCACCAGGTGTTGGAGTCCCTCTCCGAAGCTCACCAGAACAGCATCATCCATCGCGACCTGAAGCCGGAGAACATCTTCATCGATCGGGTCGGCTCCCAGAACATCGTCAAGGTGCTCGACTTCGGCATCGCCAAGATCCAGGGTTCCTCCTCCAACCTCACCTTGACCGGGATGGTCTTCGGCACCCCCGCCTACATGAGCCCGGAGCAGTCCCAGGGGTTCAAGCTCGACCAACGTTCCGACCTGTATTCCCTGGGGGTGGTCCTGTTCGAGCTGGTCTGCGGTCACCTCCCCTACGAAGGGGATACCGCCATGAAAGTGGCCATGGCCCACATCCTGGAGCCGATCCCGGACCCGGCTCTCCACTCGGTGTACCAGCCTCTTCCCCCCGGTCTGACCCGCCTGATCACCGACTTGCTGGCCAAGGACAAGGAGGATCGACCCGCCGATGCGGACGAGGTGCTGTCACGACTCCGCATCATCGAACGGGAGCTGGATGACCAACCCCAATCCGCCTCGTTGACCCCCAACACCGGCGATGATGCCGCGGTCACCCTGCTGCTTGGTGCGGTCGATGCCAGCTCCTCCCATCGGCTGGCGGTCCGAGAACATCCCAGTCAGTTGACCCCCTCAGGCGGCAGAAGCCGCCCCTCCGCCACGGGACCTCACCGATCGGGAGAGCTCTTCGATACGGCCAACTACCACAAGTACGCCACCGCCAGGTACTCCGAGGGAGAACAGGCCGAAGAACGAGCCGTCCCCCCCGAGATCTTGGAGGCCCAGGCCAGACGATGGGGGTACTGGGCCACCGTGGGACTGGCGCTCCTGTCGGCCCTGGTCCTCCTCATGTTGTTCGGACCCCGCAGCCGCAAGGAGCTGGAGTATCGGGGCGGCATGAGCGACTACGGCCCGACCGTTCAGCAAGGTCAGACACCCGGTTTCCCCAGCAGAACGTCCTTTGGGCAGGTCGTTCGGGCTCCCCTTCGCGAAGTCCCCCCTTCGGCGTTTCAGCGCCTCCAGGCCGGATCGCCCCAAGACACGATACCCCCGCCTGCGGGGCTCCACGAAGGCTCTGGACCGCCATCATCAACGGCCCTACCGATCGGATCATCGCCACCCCCGACCCAGGCGTCTGTGCCACCCAGCGAACCCCCCCCAACCTTGCCCGCCGAGATCCCGGTGGAACCCGCGGAGATCCTCTCTCCGCCAGAAGAGCACCTCCAGGCCCCAATAGCCACCGAACCGCCTGGGATGGCCCCTCCTCAACCCCAGGCAGACCAGGCCGAGCCGGAACCCCCATCCCCCGACCAGGCACAACCGATTGCACCACCTCCACCACCCGTTGTGGAGTCGCCAATAGGCGCTGAGAACCCGCCTCCCGACCGATCCACTGCCGAGATCGCACCGCCCGTCTCACCCACCGTCACCGTCTCCTTCCGCACCACACCGAGTCGAGCTCGCATCCTGTGGGCGGATAGCAGGCGAGAGGTCTGCCAGACCACCGAGACCAACCCATGCCAGGCCGAGATCCCCTACGGACAGGACGAGGTCCGCCTGAAGGTCGTCCGGCGGAACTGCGAGACGCAGGAGTTGGTCTTCATCCCCGATCACCCAGATACCTACCACATCATCCTGCCCCGAATCTCCCCACGGGAAACAACGTTGTCCTCCAGTTCCACGGCGCCGCCGATGGACGGCCAGCTCCAGCCCGGCACGCCCCCCCCTGACGAGGGAACCGGAACGGGCAGATTACAGCTCATGGGGCCGGTGACTTTCGAGAGCCCTGCGCGGGAAGAGGTCGAACCGGTAGACTAGCGATTTGCAGCCGAGTTCGGATGGCGGCGGAAGAGTATCCCGGCTTGGATGCCGCTGTCGGCAGTGCTCCCATCCGTCTCGGACCAGGCCCCGTCCAAGAGGTTCTTGATGGGGCTATCCCTGGGTAATCAGGTAGGCCAGCGCGATGACGATGGCCACCAACAGTAGCAGCCCCACCACGATGGCCGAGACGATCGCCTGGCGGACGATGGCCTTGCCTGTGCGTCGGGTTTTCCGCAACGGAGGGGCCGAGCCCCCTCCCGACTCGATGATCGTCTTGCGGTTGTTTCCTTGCTCGATCTGGAGGTAGCGATTGCTGGTCCGGCCAACCAGGGAAGGAAGCCAGACCTCGGTCTTGGTGGACGAATCATACAATAGCTCGCCCTTCTCCAGCTGCTCTTGGCGAAGGCGCCGTTCCAGGTCGACCAGGGCGGCGAGAAACTCATCCGCCGTCTGGTAGCGCTTGTCCGGCTCCTTCTCCATGGCCCGCGAGAGCACGGCGATCATCCCCTCCGACAGCGAGGGGTTGAACCGGGCCGGATCGGGCGGCGGGTCGTACACGTGTTGGATCAAGATGGACATGGCGGTGGGGCCGTCGAAGGGGACCACGCCGGTCACCATCTCCCACAGGATGACGCCGACCGAGTAGAGATCGGCGCGTCCATCGACCTCCTTGGCCTGCGCCTGCTCGGGGGAGAGGTACTCGGGGGTTCCATACACGACGCCGGCCTGGGTGAGCTTCTCCTGGGCGACCCCTTCCGGTTCCTGGACCTTGGCGATACCGAAGTCCACCACCTTGACGAAATCGGTGTTGCCCCGATACTCGGTCAACAGGATGTTGTCCGGTTTCAGGTCGCGATGGATGATCCCCAGATGGTGTGCTTCGCACAGTGCCGCCAGGACCTGTTTGACGATGTAGATGGCGCGCAGCTCCGGGATGCTCTTCTCCCGTTCCAGAAGCTGGCGCAGAGAGAGACCCTCCACGTACTCGATGACCAGGTAGACCAGATCATCCTCGGTGTGACCGAACAGGAACACGCGGATGATGTTGGGATGGCTCAACCGAGCGATCGCCTTGGCCTCCCGGTTGAAACGCTTGACCAGCTCGATGTCCTCGGCCGAGCTGGGATGCAGCACCTTGATGGCCACCGACTGGTCGATGCTGGTGTGCCGGGCCAGGTACACCGAGCCCATTCCTCCCTGGCCCAGGACCTTCTGGATGACATAGTCCCCGAACATCCGTTGGCCTACAAAGCTCTGGGCCGAACGGGTCTGGGTTAGAGGGGGGTGTTCCAACGCAGCATGTCCTTGAAAACCAGCCGGTCCCTACCGCCTCGTGCCGGTTCGCCGCCTGGTGCCACCAGCTCCCCGGACAGGCCATTTAACCATCCACCTGGACAATCCGGCAAGAATCCGGTTCATTCTTCCTGCATTTCTGGTAGTATCGAGCCTATCCGACGGAATGCATTGATGGAATCCCCATGCTGCTTTCATGCCCCCGTTGCCATCATCTGAACCCGCGCACCGAGCAGTTCTGTGAGCTCTGCGGCGCACAGCTGTCCACCCCGGACGATAGCCAACCCCAGGCAGCCGGCTCCAATTCCTACCAGGAGAGACTGGAGCCGCTCGGGATCGACGAACCGGCAGCTGAATCGCCCCAGGCAGTGTCAACCGGAAAACCCGCAGAGGAGACGGTTGGCAAGGAAGATCCGGACCGGATCGCCATGGTGTTGCGGGATGCGTTGGCCCAAGACAACGAAGAGGGACGAGCGCGAGGAGAGGGCCCCAGAGGACGCGGCTACCTGCTGCGCCCCCTCCCCTTGCCGGAGGAGGGTCCCTTCCCCAATCTCACCCGTGCCTCCTCTCCCGCCGATTCGGAGCGGGGGGAGAAGCGGCACGATACCTCCCCCTTCTCCGCTGTACCAAAGGCCTCCGCTCGTGGCCCGCTCCGAGCGGCAGAGGCCATGAGCCCGGAATCGCTGGAGAGCGGTTCGACACCCCGGGGTGCAGCCGTCGGCCGCAGTCCAACACCCCCGACCGACGCGCTGGGCCACACGCCATGGAGCTCACCGGCGGTGGCACAACCTGCGGCCCGAACTGGCCCAACGGCGGTGGCCGGCTCCACCCCCTTGGCACCGCGCGCTCCGGGGCCACCTCTTCAGCCCCACGTCGGCCTGGCAGCAACCGGTGATCTGCGCGGTCAGCCGAGCGGCGATCAGGTGGTCTGCCCCCAGTGCAAGGCGGTCAATCCGGTTGGCAATCGCTTCTGCGGCGGGTGCGGTGGACGGCTCCTCCTGGCCCCCAAGGTGGCCCTGGCCGAGGTCCGCCGCCCGGCCCAAGTGGTCGCGCCGATCGCGCAGCCCACCCTGCGAGCCGTCCTGATCTGCATCAACGAGGATGGCAGCGATGGAGATCACCTCGTCCTCTCCTTCGGAGAGCGGATCATCGGACGCACCTTGGACCATCGCTTCAGCACCGACCAGTTCCTCTCTCCCCGTCACTCCCGGTTGCTGCTGGACAGCAACGGTCTGCAGGTGGAAGACCTCTCCAGCCTCAACGGCACCTACCTGCGCATCCGGGATCGGGTGCGTCTCAACCCCGGCGACTGTTTCCTGATGGGGAGGCAGGTTCTTCGACTGGATCGGTTCGATCACCAGATCAACTCCCACATGCGTGGGCCCGACGGGACCCGCTACATGGGCAGCCCCGTCCCGGGGGGCAAGTACAAGCTGGTGCAGCTGGGCATCGGAGGGATCGTCCAGAACGTCTACTGCCTCTCCAACGAAGGGGCCACCCTGGGAAGGGAGCGGGGGGACATCGTCTTTCCGGCCGACAAGTTCATGTCAGCGCGCCACGCCAGTGTCACCATCGATCAGGACGAACGGGTCTTCTTGTCCGACATCAACAGCTCCAACGGCACCTGGATCAAGATCGTCGGTCGCCGCATGCTCAATGACCAGGACTACATCTTCCTGGGTCAGCAGCTGTTTCGCGTCGCCATCGAGGCCCTGTAGTCCCGCTCCCGCTCACCCCTCTTCCCCCGGATTCATCGGCACACTCCGATCCTGCAGCAACAGGCGAACGGCATTGCTCCACACCAGCTGGCGAACCTGGGAGCTGGAAAACCCCCTCTCCGACAACGCCACCGCCGCCTTGGGCAAGGCCAGCACATCTGCGGGGCCCAGACGAAACCCGGAGTTGAACACCGCCCGAGACAGGGCCGCCTCGCCATATCGGCGGAGCATCTCGGCGGCATCCGACGGAGCCAGGTGAAATGGCCCCACCGTCACCCCGGCCCAGCAGCCGGCATCCAGTACCGAACGGATACAGGTATAGTCCAGGTGGTTGACCAGGACACGGGTGGGGTCGATCCCCACCGAGGAGATGACCTCCAGGATGCGACGCACCTTGCGCGCCCGCTCCTGTCTCGATGCGGTGACCAGCACCGGCAAGTCGAGAGATGCCGCCATGGCCAGCTGCCGGGCCAGCAACGCTTCCTCCCGGCTACCCCCCTGCTCCAGGCAGAGCTCCCCCATGGCGGCCACCTGGGGCTCCGACAGGATCAGGGGCAACTCCCGCCACAGCTCGTAGTGGGCTCGGCGGGGCAGCGCTCGGGGTTGAACACCCAAGGCCACCCAAGGCTGCATCCCGGCATGGACCAGCCATTGGTAGCGACCGGTGACCAGGTCGAAGAAGTAGCCCATCAGGTCGTCCGTCGTCTCGAACGACCGCGGGGAGTGCGCCGCCAACAGGACGGTTCTCACGTTGAAGGTACGGAGATGCTCCAGGACCTCTCGGGTCAGCGCCTCGTCGCGCACATGAGCGTCAAAGAACTGGAGCATCGCCCCGCTGCCTGGGGTGGAGGAACTCTCCGCTGGCCCCCCCCTTCTTGTGCGCCAGGTAGATCTCGCCGATGACGATCCCTCGGTCCACCGCCTTGCACATGTCATAGACAGACAAGGCGGCGATGCTGGCAGCCGTGAGCGCTTCCATCTCCACGCCGGTCCGTCCCAGGGTGCATACCCTGGCTTCGATCTGGAGAAAGGGGTTGTCTTCCCGTCGAACGGGCACCAGTCGCACCTCCACCCGGGTCAACGCCAGGGGATGGCATAGCGGAATCAGCTCGGCGGTTCGTTTGGCGGCCAGGATTCCGGCTACCCGGGCCACGGCCAGCACATCTCCCTTGGCGATCTGTCCCGCCTCGATCAGGTCCAGCGTCTTTTCGGACAGGTGCACGGTGGCCAGAGCCAGCGCCTCGCGCAGCGTCTCTTTTTTCTGGGAGATATCTACCATCCAGGCCTCACCCGCCGGGTTCACGTGGGTCAGCTTCTCTTCGCTCATGGCCCCCTCTCTATCTGGCTCAAGCAGCGTTCGCCGGTGGGGTGCCGGTTGCATTCTGCTCGAAATTGAACCAAACTGTCGCACCTGTCTTCGACGGCTGGCGCATCGCGAATCGAGGCTACCACGTATGACCAAGCAGGAGCAGTACAAAGTCGTCATCATCGGCTCCGGTCCGGCCGGACTCACAGCCGCCATCTATACCGCCCGAGCCAAGCTCGACCCCCTACTCATCGCCGGTATGCAGCCCGGTGGACAGCTCACCATCACCACCGAGGTCGAGAACTTTCCCGGCTTTCCCGAGGGCATCCTGGGGCCGGAGCTGATGGAGCGCATGACCTCCCAGGCCGAGCGATTCGGGACGGAGATCGTGTACGGCGAGTTGACCCGGGTCGAAGCCGGTGCCCGGCCGTTTGTCGTCACCCTGGACGGCACCTCGACTATCCGGGCCGAGACCCTCATCATCGCCTCAGGGGCCAGCGCCCGGCTGCTCGGCCTGGAGTCGGAGAAGCGGTTGATGGGTTATGGCGTCTCTGCCTGTGCCACCTGTGACGGCTTTTTCTTCCAAGGAAAGGAGATCGCCGTGGTGGGAGGGGGGGATTCGGCCATGGAAGAGGCGCTGTTCTTGACCCGCTTCGCCTCCAAGGTCAGCATCATCCACCGGCGCGACGCCCTGCGGGCCTCCCGATACATGCAGCAGAAGGCCGACGCCAACCCCAAGGTGTTCTTCCAGTGGAACCGGGTGGTGACCGAGATCCAGGGCGACCAGCAGACCGGGGTGACCGGACTGCTCCTGAAAGACACGAAGACCGGTCAGGTCGAGCAGTTTCCCTGCCAGGGGTTGTTTCTGGCCATCGGACACGTCCCCAATACCGCCCTGTTTCGAGGAGCGCTCGACATGGACGAGCAAGGGTATCTCCGGGTGCACGACGGCTGCCAGACCAGCGTCGAGGGGATCTTCGCCGCCGGCGACGTGGCCGACAAGCGCTATCGCCAGGCCATCACCGCAGCCGGGTCGGGTTGCATGGCGGCGATCGAGGCGGAGCGGTTCCTGGAACGAGAGGAGTGACTGCGCTGACTGCAGGCATCATCCTTCCAGGATGTCCCGCTCCTTCTCTCGGACCACGTCGTCCACCTCCTCGATGTACTTGTCGGTGAGCTTCTGGATCTTGTCCAGGCCACGCCGCATATCGTCTTCCCCGATCTCGCTGGACTTTTCCAGCTCCTTGACCAGGTCGTTGGCCTCGCGCCGCTCCGCCCGGATGGAGACCTTGGTATCCTCGCCCTGGCGCTTGACGATCTTGACCAGCTCCTGCCGGCGCTCTCCCGTCAGCGGCGGGATGGGGATGCGGATGAGATTGCCGTCGTTGGATGGGTTCAAACCCAGCTCGCTGGCGACGATGGCTTTCTCGATGGTACCGATGAGCGTCTTGTCCCAGGGTTGTATGGTGATCAGCCGGGGATCTGGCACCTTCATCGTGCCCACCTGGTTGAGGGGGGTCAGGGTACCGTAGAACTCGACCTTGATCCCATCCAGCATGCCGAGATTCGCCCGACCGGTCCGCACCTTCATCAGATCTCGGCGGAAGGTGGTGACGATCTTCTCGAATCGCTCTTCCAGCTCTGAATAGACATCATCCAGCATGGTTACTCCTGTTCCCCCCCGGGCTCTTGGTGGGCGGCCACCAGGGTGCCAATCGGCTCTCCCATCACGACCCTCCGGATGTTCCCTCGCCGGGTCAAATCGAACACCAGGATCGGCAGATGATGCTCCCTGCACAGGGCGATGGCTGTGGCGTCCATCACGCGCAGGTTTCTTTGGAGCACCTCGTCGTAGCTCAGGGTAGGGAAAAAGCGGGCCTCCGGGTGAGTCACCGGATCATCCGAGTAGACCCCCGCCACCTTGGTGGCCTTGAGTAACACCTCGGCCCGGATCTCCAGGGCCCGCAGACTTGCGGCGCTGTCGGTGGTGAAAAAGGGGCTGCCTGTACCACCGCCGAAGATCACCACCCGCCCCTGCTCCAGGTGTTTGATGGCTCTCCTCCGATCGAACGGCTCGCACCCCCCTTGCATGGCCAGGGCCGACTGGACGCGCGCGGAGACCCCCTGGTTCTCCAGAGCCGCCTCCAGCGCCAACGCGTTGATCATCGTGGCGGTCATCCCCATGGTGTCGGCCGTCGCTCGATCCAGAACCCAACCTGTCAGGGATCCTCCCCTGAGGATATTCCCGCCCCCGACCACCAGGCCGATCTGGACGCCCAGCGAATGGACCTCCTGGATCTGGCCGGCGATCTCTTCCAGGACGATGGGGCTGATGCCGGCCGGCTGGCCACCCATCAGCGCCTCGCCTGATAGCTTGAGCAGGATCCGTCGATACCTTGGTGGGGCGTCGTCCATCGGCAGCTCCCAGGTCGGAAGAGGTGGCCGAACCTACTTCTGGAGCGCGGCGATCTCGGCGGCGAGGTCGGACTGCTTCTTCTCCAGCCCCTCACCCAGTCGATAGCGCACGAACTGGACTACCTGGACCGGACCGGAGAGGTGCTGTCTGGCCACCTGGGACAGGTGGGCCTCCACGGTCGTCTCCATGTCCTTGACGAACGGCTGGTTCAACAGGCTGATCTCCTTCTTCCACTTGGCAAGCCGTCCGAGGGCGATCTTCTCCAGAATCTGGGCGGGCTTACCGGTTTCTGCCGCCTGGGCGGTGAAGATCTCGGTCTGCTTGGCAACCAGTGCGGGATCGAGCTTGTCCGCCGAGACCACGTAGGGCTCGCTGGCCGCGATATGCATGCAAAGATCCTTGGCCAGCGCCTGGAAGGGCTCCGTCTCCGTGTCGGCCATGCTGGCTGCGGTCAATGCCAGCACCACGCCGATCTTGCCGCCTGCATGGATGTAGGAGCCCAGGCGGCCCTGCTTGCCCTCGGGCACTCTGACCCAGTCAAGCCGGCGCACGCTGACCTTCTCCTTGAGCTTGGCCATCCGTTCCAGGGTGTACTGCTCGAGCGGCTTGCCGTCCCATAGCATGGCAGCCAGTGCCCCTTCGCTATCGACCTTCTGGGCCAGGAGCTGATCGGCCAGCTCCTCGACAAAGGAGACGAACTCCTCGTTGCGAGCCACAAAATCGGTCTCGCAGTTGACCTCCACCAGCAAACCGGACCGACCGTCTCCCGCAATGCGGGACACCACCAACCCCTCGCTGGCGATCCGACCGGCCCTCTTCCGGCTATCGCTGATCCCCTTCTTCTCCAGGTACAGCTTGGCCTCCTCCAGATTGCCATCGCATTGCTGGAGCGCCTTTTTGCAGTCCATCATACCCGCTCCGGTGATCTCCCGGAGCTCTTTGACCAAGGATGCGGTGATCTCCATGTTCTCCCCCTGTTGTGAAGGTCAGGAGCCTTTCTTGCCCTACATCGATCCAGCAGTTCCAGCACCGCCTCGTTCCCGTCGGGGACGCCGGGCGATCCGCTGGACTTCCGGCCCCTCCATGTCCGGGGCGGGGGTCACCGTGACAGTCTCTTCCTCGCCCACGTGGGCTGTCATGGAG
This sequence comes from Bradymonadales bacterium, assembly GCA_016931535.1. Classification (GTDB taxonomy): domain Bacteria; phylum Myxococcota_A; class Bradymonadia; order JAFGEP01; family JAFGEP01; genus JAFGEP01. The sequence goes on along the minus strand of JAFGEP010000096.1, from coordinate 237,196 downwards.
GGCGCCTCCGCCCGCCGTTCCCCGGCGATCGCCTTGCCCTCGATGCAGGCATCGGCGATGCGGGAGGCAAACAGTCGAATGGAGCGGATGGCGTCGTCGTTACCGGGAATGGGCCAGGCGATCGGAGTCGGATCGGAGTTGGTGTCCACCACCCCAACCACGGGGATCCCCATGATGCTCGCTTCCTGCACGGCGATATGTTCTCGGCGGGTGTCCACCAGAAAGACGGCGCCCGGCATGGTCTCCATATCCTTGATCCCGCCGAGGTTCTTCTCCAGCTTCTCCCGCACTTTTTCCAGCCTGAGCGCCTCTTTCTTGGCCATGCTGTCTGCCGTACCGTCGCTCTGCATCTTCTCGATGCCCCGCAGCCGTGCGATGCTCTTCCGGATGGTTCGCCAGTTGGTCAGGCTCCCGCCCAGCCAGCGGTTAGTCACGAAGAACTGTCCAGCGCGTGTCGCTTCCTCCTTGAAGATCTCCTGCGCCTGTTTCTTGGTCCCCACGAACAGCACCGGCTTGCCGTTGGCCACGGTGTCCACCACGAACTGGTAGGCCTTGTCGAACAGGCCCACCGTCTGGGTCAGGTCGATGATGTGGATGCCGTTGCGCGGCCCGTTGTAGATGTACCTCTTCATCTTGGGGTTCCACCGACCGGCCTGGTGGCCGAAGTGGGCACCCGCTTCCAGCAGCTCCCGAATTCCGATCTTTGGCATGGTGAATCTGTCCTTTCCTTTTGGTTTTGCCTCCGCGTCTCTCACTCCGCTCCCGCCACCGCCATGGCGGCACCACGGCAGGAGCAGTCCTGACGCGTGTGATTTGGTTCGGGCCTTATAGCGAAGAAACGGGGATCATGCAAGGACAGCTTCAGGAAAGCCCTCTGCGACCGCTTCAGCGCTCCAGCGGAAAACAGGCGAGATAGCAGGCGTCCACCAACGTCCCGGCTCTTCCCCGTATTCCGCCGACTACCGTACCCTGTGGGCAGACCCCTTCAAATGGCACGCCCAGGGGCTCCCCGACCGCCACCTCCTGTCGCAGGGGAGGACCGATCTGAGGAGGCCCCGATTCTCCCTGGACCTCCGCACAAACCAACCCCAGCTGGTGAATCAGAGTGCCTGCCGATCCGTAGATCCCCACCGTTGCCTGGCCCGACGGACAGATCAGCTCCAACCCCGCTCCCTGGCGGCCGGCGCCGAAGCTGGGGCCCCGAGTGATCTCGGCACGGTCATCGCCGGCCCGGAGGGCCTCGAGCGATTGACAATGCGGTCGTAAAGATTCCACCATGTTGGACACGATTCGACCGCTCACTCCGATCAGCACCTCGCCGGCCGGGCAGTTCCAGCCGAAGATCTCTCCCCCCGTTCCTCCCCCTCCGACCGTCGTGACCAGCCCTTCGTCCAGTCCTTGTCCCTCGGCACTGATCCGATACAGTGACCACTCCCCCACGCGGTCAAGGAGCTCGAAGCGAGAGTTGGCCCGGCGTTCCAGGTGGGAGCGGCCCCGGTGGAGCAGCACCTCGTAGCGGGCCAGCAGATCGCGGCGGGTCAGATCCCCTGCCTGGACCTGCTCGACATCGAATCCGAGCTGGCGCTGAACGATCAGACGTCCCGGGTGCTCGGCAAAGGAGAAGGAGGTGATGCCTTCGTTCACCACCGTGTGGTACTGCCCCAGGTGGCGGAGCAGGTTGGAGGTGAAGCCGGTGTCTGGTGTGTGTTCGACGTAGTACAACAGCCGGGACTGTTTCGGCGCCGACGCCAGAACCTGCCAGAATCCCTCGGCTGTCGCCTCCAGCTTCTGGAAGGCCGGCCGCCACTGGTAGGGCGTGTAGGCCACCGCCGCCAGCAACGGCAGCACCGCAATTACGCCGATCAACCGCGACCGGAGCCTCCATCCGGCTGGGGCCAGCAGGCAGCCGGCCAGCAACATCAGAAAGGCCGGCAACCGGCTGTGCAGGTTGTAGTACAAGCCGAAATCGATCGGGAGCAGGGGATATAGCGCACCGAACAACAGCAGGAGCATCAACGGCACCTGCCAGACGGCACGCCTCCGCCTGGATAGCCCCTCCTCGGGCGGCACGCCCAACAGGCGCCACCACAACCCCAACCACCCCCCCGCCAGCACCAGGGAGATCGCGATCCAGGCATCCTTGGTCCCTCGCAGCACCAGGAGGGTGTGCTCCCACAGCTCCTCCAGCTTGCTCTCCAGGTTCACGTCGGTAACACCGCCAATCCCCGCCACCTCCACCAGGCCCTTCCCGGAGCCGATCATCCAGAGCACCGCCAGGCCGACCCCCAGACAGGCGATGACCACCCCCTCCCCGATCAACCACAGCAGGGCCCGAAAAACCGAAGGGCGCCAGGGGCGATCGATTGCGGCCAGCAACAAAAGGAGGATGGCCCCCACCCCGTAGTAGACGAAGGCCTGGATATGGGTGAGAAAGATCGCGCCGCTGGCGAGGAACACCAGGACCCTGCGCAGCCAGGTCGGCTCGCGAAGATGTCGCCGCAACAGCCCCAGACCGGCCAGAACCAGCACCAGGCCGAGGCAGTAGTCAACAAACCCCTCGGTGAAGGGCCACATCAACACCATCGGAAAGGCGAGAAAGCTCAGCCAGCGATTCCGGCCAAAGGCGGTGAGGAAATAGCAGAAGGCCCATGGCAAGCTCACCACCCACAGCAGGCAGATGCACCGCTCCGCCAGCAGCGGGCCGATCAATCCGCTCAGGCCATAGACGATGAGGTAGAAGGCGGAGTTGGGTGCCGGAAACTCCCCCCACCGAAAGGTCTGGTCCAGGATGTGCCCCGTCTGGCCGAGATGCCGCATGGCCGTGGCCAGCGCCAGATGAGCCGGCGAGTCCATGCAGGGCAGCAGGGGGGTCCGAAAGAAGGGCAGGGCGTACCAGAAGGAGACCGCCAGCATCAGGAGAACAAACAGCAACCCCTCCAGGTCTCTGATCCCTCTGCGCGGCACCCCTTCGGATCCTTGCCGTTCAGCCATGTCCCATCGCCTCCCCAGCAGCCTGCGCCTTGGGCACTCTCCCCTCCAGGCCTTCCTCCCTGGACCAGCTAGTGCCCCCCTTCCAGCTCAAAAAACCACAGCCCCGTGTCCCCATACCGCCGCTCGTCGGACAGCCTCCATCCCGGTGCCTCGATCAACCGCAGCGCCCGCTCACCCTTGACCGCCCCCTCGTGCACCCAGATCGGCTGTCCGCCCAATATCCCGCTTGCACAAAGTCTCCAGGCCAGCTCAGCCACCGGCTGTTCGCCATAGGGCGGATCGGACAACACCAGGTCGTACGGACCAACCAGCGATCGATCGATCCCGTCGGGACATCGCCGGCATACCAGCCGCGCCTGGCCCATCCATCCCAACGAACGGAGGTTCTCCGCCACGACACGCAGCGAGATCCGGCTGCTATCCACAAAGGTGACCCACAAGGCGCCCCGGCTGAGCGCTTCGATCCCCAAGGCGCCTGAACCGCAGTACAGGTCGAGCACTCGCCTTCCTTCCACCCGTTCGCCCAGGATGGCGAACAGCGCCTCCCGTACCCGGGCCGGGGTCGGACGAACCCGGTTTCCCGGGGGGGCCAGGATCCGCCGACCTCGCGCTGTGCCGGCAATCACCCGCATCACGAGCCCCTTTCTTTCAACCGGGCAGGGTTCAGGCAAGAACCGCAGAACGGCCGTTCGTCTTCACAACTAGCTATGAGCCGGTCGATTGTAGTACCGGCGCAGGTGCTCCTCCACCGGCTGCGGGACCAGACCGTGGATATCCCCTCCAAGCTGGGCCACCTCCTTGAGGACACTGGAGCTGATATAGGAGTGCCGGCCTTCGGCCATCAGGTACACGGTGACCAGATCCGGTGCCAGGTGCCGGTTCATGTTGCACATCTGCAGCTCGAAGTCGAAGTCAAACACGCCTCGCAGCCCCCGGATCACCGCCACCGCCTTCTTGCTCTGGGCATATTTGACCAAGAGGCCGTCAAAGGTATCCACCTCGACCCGGGATTCGCCAGCCAGCGAACGGCGGATGAGCTCGGTCCTGACATCGGCGCTGAAGGTGGGTTTCTTGGAGGCGTTGTTGAGCACCGCGATGATCACCCGGTCGAACAGCTTGAGCGTCTGGAAGATGATGGCCATGTGGCCGTTGGTGATCGGGTCGAAGCTCCCCGGATAGATGGCGGTGTGTCCAGCCATGTGAATTTCTTTACTAGTTGGAGGGGAGAGTACAACAACGGAATCCGATGAAATCGTCGGATATCTCCACATCGACCAGGGGAACGCCGGCGCTGCAGCTCACCTCGCTGCCTCCCTCTTCGGCTGCCGAACCTCCGAACACCCCGGCCACCGGGGAGCTGTACAGCTCGGCGACATTACCGGCCAGATCGTAGATGCCCTGGCTGTTGACGCAGCCTTCGCTCGAACCGGTGGGCAAGACGGTCCCCGACTCGTTGCATACCCCGGCGGAATAGCTGGCACCGTAGGGGTAGACATCCAGGCAGGCCGCCTGCAGCTCCGCCCGGGTGCACAAGCGCTTGATCGGTACCGCACCGTTGATCAGGTCGTTGATGAGCTGCCCTCCCTGGGTGGACAGGCCATGGCAGTAGTCGTCGGCCAGGGCGGTGTTGGTGACCCCGGACCAGGGCAGGACGTCTTCTCGGCTGGCGGCATACAGCTCGACGACCCCCTCGCTGGTAGCGGTGGCATCGGGCCGACTGGCCTCGTACAGGTCCACGCACAGGCCGGTGGGGCTGGCGGGCATGCTGGGGAAGTAGGCCATGTTATGGGGGCAGTGCTGGCACACGCCGCCATCATCGATCCGGGCATTGCAGTTGTCGTCCAGGCCGTTGCACACCTCGGTCTGGTTGACCGCGGTCTGATCCTGGCAGTAGTCCTCCAGGCAGACCTGGCCCGATCCGCAGTTGGCGGTGGATTCGCAGGCGGTGCTGCCGACCAGGTAGCGGCAGACCTTGCGGCTGCAGCCGGGCTCGGTCGGCAGACCGTGGACGCAGTCGTCCAGCAGATCCTCGCGATAGTCGATGGTCTCGGAGACGCAGTACCCCCCCAGGTCGCAGTCCTCGTCGTCGTCGCAGTCATCCCCCATCTCGGCCCAAACGCAGGGGGAAAACCCGCCTTCCTCGTTGCAGAATTTGATCCCCCGCTCGCAGATCCCGATGTCCAGACCACAGGAGGTGGGAGGGGTCACGCCGGGCAGGCAGTCGCAGTGGTCGTCGATGACCTCCGGTCCGGCGCCGGGCGGATACCCGCCGGAGCAGTTGTTATCGAGACCGTCGCAGCGCTCCTCGTCCTGGGGTACCAGCTGGAAGTCCGAACCGTACAGTCCGGCCTCGATGCAATCCAACCACTCGCCCTCCACGCAGGTGGTCATCACCCCGGCGCAGACGCCCGCCTGGTAGTCGCACAGTCGGGGTTCGATGTCTTCGTCGGTCTGGTTGTCACAATCCTCGTCGACGCCGTCGCAGGTTTCCTGTCTTCCCGGGTGGACGCGCGACCCGTTTTGCAGCGGATCATCGTTGCAGTCGAAGAGCTCGGCGGGAAGGTCGCAACCTTCGCCTCCCAGGTAGCCATCTCCGTCTCGATCGACGCAGTTGGGCGGGTTCTCCACTCCGTACTTGCGACACACGCCGAGGCTGCTGCCCTCGGGAAAGAGACAGTGGTACCCGTCCACACATTCGTTGTCGGTCTGACAAGAAAACAGGTTGTTCTCATCGGTCACGTCAAACCCGACCGTGCAGTTCAAACACCCGAACCAGGCCAGCAGACACAGAACCGCCGCGGGTATGGCCGGCAGGAAGCGTCGGCAATCGCCTTTGCGTCGACGAGGTGAGCCCATCTCGTTCTCCTTACGCCATGGAATTCGACTGGTAGTGCAGGGTTTCCGCATGTCAGAACTCGAACTGACCGAACAGGCCCCACCCCTCCCCCCAAACGGCGGGGGTCAGGTGGATGTCCGGCTGGAGTGCCGAGCTGACCGACTCGGCTTCCACATCGATGTCTGAACCAGGGGTGATCAGAAACAGCAGGGCGGACACCCCCAGCAGGGCCACACCGGAGCCCAAGAAAATGTTGGCCAACAACGCACTGTCCTCTGCCTCGTCCAACCTCTCCCGTGCCTCTCGCTGCGTCATCACGTAGATGCTGCCCTCCCTCAGGTCGGAGGAACGCACCTCGTCCTCGATGCTACTGGCATCGAGGCCATAGTAGATCCCAACCCCTAACGAGGCGACCCCCAGCGCCAGAGTCGCCCAGGAGGCCACGACCTGGATGGTGCCTGGACCGGTCGGGCCTGTCACCGTGGAGGGTCCCCTCTCCTGCTCGATGGCGAACAGGTAGGGGAGCTGGCGTGTGATCTCCGAGGAAAGCGTGGAAAAGCTGTTGTCCGCTTCCACGAACCGATAGCGCAACACCGATCGGGTCGGGACGTCGACCAGGTCCATGGTAAAGCCGATGGTGCTGCTCTGGCGCGCGGGAGAAACCCGACCGATGACGATCTGGTCCACCCCTACCTCGTCGCCCAGGCGGCCCAGACAGACCGGGTCGAAAGCACATTCCAGGGCCAGCTCGCCACCCATGACCTCGAACTCCTGGCTGAGGGCGGTGTAGGGGACGGCGGTAATCTGGGGAATGGCTCCCAGCCTTTCCATCAGCACCTGGGAGAGCCGGTCGGCGGTGTTGGAATCCAGCAGTTCGTTGGGGATGATGAAGCCGGTGGTGAAGGGCAAGTCGACCACCTCGCCAGGCGTCTCCCCTGGTGGCAACCCGGACTCCTCCCCGAAGATCGGCTCCTCCTCCTCGTCGAAGATCAACTCCTCTTCTTCGTCGAATTGAAGATCCTGAGCCCCCCCTGCCCGGCTACCCCAAAAGAGGGGAAGAAAAGCCAGCAGGGCAGCGATCCGTTGGAACTGGTGCACACGTCTCATAGCTGTTCCCCTGGTCCGGGTGGCTCGTAGCGACATCCAATCACCGCCATGGTCAAACGTGCCGCAAGCGTGTCGAGCGGATAAGGCAACGACTAACAAAACCGGCAGATACCGTCAAGACGGGCCGAACCCGCCGGTCCTTTCCGAGGGGAATGACCCGCTGTTGACCGAAGCGCATAGCATCACTTCCCTCGTACATGCTATGCTCATTGGCTATGTCTGGCAAAGGTACAGTGACCGATCGGCCAACTCAGCGGGATACGCCCCCCTTTTCGCCCCCCGCCCCTCCGGCGGTTGGCGATCGGCCACCCAAGGGGGACGATGACCCGGACGAAGGGGAACCGGATGGCCGGTTGACCCCGGACATGCTCGATCCCTTTGGAGAGACCGCTCCCTCCGGACCGACCATCCCCTCCAACCTGGCCCTGGTCCCTCGTGGAATCGAGCCCGACGCCCTGTTGGCCGCCGATCCGCTCACCGCCTACCTGGCCTACATCCGCCACCTCGAACCACTACCGCAGGAAGAGCAGCAACGGCTGGCGGAGCGCTTCTTCCACCACGGCGACACCGAAGCGGCCAGGTTGCTCATCCTGAGTAATGTCCGCCTGGTGGTGAAGATCGCCAGGGAGTACAGCCGCCGCCGGGAAAGCCTCATGGAGTTGATCCAGGAAGGGAACGTGGGGCTGTCAGAGGCCATCCGCCGTTACGATCCCTACCGGGGGGTCCGCTTCACCAGCTATGCCCAGTACTGGATCAGGGCCATGATCTTGAACTACCTGATGAATACCGCCCAGCCGGTGCGCATCGGCTCCACCCGCGCAGGTCGAAAGCTCTTCTTCAATCTGCGCCGGGAGCGGGAAAAGCTGCTGGAGGAGACCCGGGTTCAGCCCTCCACCCGCTTGCTGGCCGACCGCCTCGGCGTTCAGGAGTCCGAGGTGGTCGATGTCATGCGCGTGCTGGATAGCCCTCCCTTGAGCCTGGAGGCGCCCGCCCCCGGACACGAACGAACCCAGCTTTCGGCGGTGCTGGCCTCCAGTGAGAGCCGCTCCCCCGAGGACAGCGTCATCGAAGCCAACGTCCGGGCGACGCTCTCGCAGACGCTGAAGGACTTCAGCGCCACCATCGACGACGATCGGGAGCTGACCATCTGGAACGAGCGGATCTTGGCCGATGAACCCCGCTCCCTGCAAGAGCTCGGCGATGAGTTCGGCGTTTCGCGGGAGCGTATCCGCCAGATCGAAGCCAAGCTGAAAAAGCGGGTGGAGATGTTCCTGAAGGCGCGCTTCGGCGAGGACACGGTCTTGCTCAACCTGGGAGCGTGAGACACCGAGATCGCCGGGAGGATCGAAGCCCGCTCACACGGAGTCGTCCAGCCTGATCAACTTGTCTTTCAAAGCCAGAAGCGCTCCCTTGTGCAGCTGGCTGATCCGGGATTCGGTGAGCCCCAGGATCTCCCCGATCTGCCGAAAGTTGAGGTTCTCCTGGTAATGCAGCGACAAGATCAACTGGTCGCGGCAATCCAGCTCGGAGATGGCTTGGGATAGGACCGCCACCCGCTCCTTGTGGATGATCTCCTGCAGCGGTCCATACTCCCCTGAGTCCGCCTTGCGGTCGGGCGGAACCGGGGTGGCCGAGATTGCAGGCAGGTCCGATGTGTCGCCCGGACGACCGGTCAAGGTCACCGCGTGGCTCTGGATCGTGGCCTCGTGAAAAGCCACGGTGCTGGCGTGCTCGGCCAACAGCCTCATCTCGTGGTACTTGAGCAGCTCCATCCCCATGGCATCCGCCACCTCTTTGTCCTCGGGGGAACGCCCCAGGCCATGGGTGAGTCGATCGACGGTGCGCTCCAGCCGCTTGATCTTGCCGCGCAGTACCCGCGGCATCGGGTCCCGGTTGCGCAGCTCGTCCAGGATGGCCCCCCGAATTCGATACTCGGCGTAGAGGGGAAACTCCTTCCCCTTGGAGGGATCGAACCGCTGCGCCGCATCGAGCAGCCCCAGGGCTGCCACCCCGACCAGCTCCTCTCGTTGCACGTAGGGGGGCAGCCGCAACCCGATCTGGTTGATCACCTTGCGGATCAGATAGGTGTGCTCTTCCGCCAGCTGGCGGCGGTCGTCGATCATCGCTCCCCGATGTTCAGCCGGTCGGACGGTTGCGTACCAGCTCGCGGGTGATGTTCTTCTGGTGGGATTCCGAGGTCCCTCCCCCGATCTCCAACAGCTTGGCATCCCGCCAGAATCGCTCGACCTTGTACTCCTGGCAGTATCCATAACCGCCCAGAACCTGGATCGCCCGGTCGGCCACCTCCTTGCCCACCGGAGCGGCAAACAGCTTGGCCGCATCCGAGTCCAGTCGGTTGCGGGCATCAGGATGGACATTGCGGGCCACGGTGTAGATCAGGGTCTTGGCTGCCAAGGTCTTGGCATAGCTGACGCCGATGTGCTCCTGGATCTGTCCGAAATCCACCAGCAGATGGCCAAACGCCTTGCGTTCCATGGCGTAGGACACCATCTCCTCCAGGCACCGCTCGGCGATTCCCAGGCTCTGGGCAGCCAGGGTCAGCCGTTCGATCTCCAGGTTGCGCATCATGTTCACCAGCCCCGCCCCGGGCTCGCCCAGCACGTTGGCGGCCGGCACCACACAGTCCTCCATGTAGATGGTGGACATGGTGCTGGCCCGCATCCCCAGCTTGGCGATCTTGGGTCCCACCGAGAACCCCTCGAAGCCCCGCTCGACCACGAAGGAGGTGATCCGGCCGTCCACCTTGCCGTACACCAGAAACAGGGTGGCTTCGGGAGCGTTGGTGATAAAGGTCTTGGAGCCGTTGAGCACATAGTGATCGCCCTGGCGGACGGCCGTGGTCCGCATGCTCATCACATCGGTCCCCCCGCCCGGCTCGGTGAGGGCCATGGCGCCGATCCACTCTCCGGTGACGCACCGGCCCAGGTATCGCTCCCGTTGCTCGGCGTTGGAGTTGACGTGGAAGTTGTGCACGAAGAGCATGGTGTGGGCCAGATAGGCCAGGGTGAATCCGGGATCGGCCTTGGACAGCTCTTCGTGCGCGATCACGGCGGCCACCGTATCCATGTTGGCGCCCCCGTACTCCTCCGGCACGGTGATCCCCAGCAGCCCCAGCTCCCCGCAACGGCGCATCAGCTCCAGGTTCAGGTGACCCAGCTGGTCCTGCTTCTCCGCCTGGGGCTCCACCACCTCCCGCGCAAAGTCGCGGACGGTGGCCCGAAGCATGGCGTGCTCTTCTGTCGGATTGAACAGATCAAATGGGATGTTGGTGTTCATGAATCGCTCTTCACCTGTCGATGGGTGTCCGTTACTGCTTCATGCTGGAGGGCACCAGCATCATCGGATCGATGCCCAGACTGCGGATGACCGTGTTCCATTGCTCGTTGGGGTCCACCTCCAGAGCGAGCTGCGCACTGGCTGGGCTGAACAACCAGGCCCCCTCTGCCATCTCTCCCGCCAGCTGCCCCGGCCCCCAACCGGCGTAGCCCAGCAGAAACCGATAGGGAACCTCCGACTGTTTGGTCAACGCCGGAACCGCCTTGGACGGCTCGCTGAGGCACAACCCTTCGATGATCTCCTGGGTCCCCTCGCACTGAAACCCCGCTCCATGGATGATCATCGCCACGTTGGGTGAGACCGGCCCTCCCAAGTAGATGTTCTGGGCGATCTCGACCTCCTGCCCCCCCACCTGGAAGGTGATGGCCACCGGCAGGGGATTGTTGATGACGATCCCCAGGGAGCCTTCCTCGTTGTGTTCCAGCATCAAGACCACCATGCGGGAAAAGTTGGGGTCTGTCAGCTGCGGCATGGCCACCAGGAAACCGGGGGCCAGGTTGGTCGTCAGTCGCGTATCCATCACCGTCCACCGTACCACACTCGGGTAGTGCGCGCTTCCCTTTCCATCGGATGAAGCTCGCCGACCAGACCCCTTGAAGGCCTTTCGCCCGAGCTCACTGCCATATCAAACTCTGCCCCTCTCGCGCAACCTGCTGCGCACCCCCCCCTGTCGCCGCCTCGACCGGCTGCCCCCTCACAGGCCATACAGCCGGGCGACACATCGTTCGGCTCTCTCTTGCTCCTTACCCCCGGCAAACTGCGCCAGCTCCACAAACCGCTCCGGTTGCTCCGCCAGCGCCTTCGGCAGCGGGATCTCCTCCAGGGCACGTCCGAAGAACTCCCGGATCGCCCCTTTCTGCTTGCCCCGATGGGCTACCCACTGGCCCACCAGCCCGCTGTTGAGGACCACCAGCAACGCCTCCAGGCACCGGACATCATCGCGGGGGCTGGTGATCAGGGCCACATCCGACTGCTCGCAATAACCCATCAGTCCCATGGCGAACCGAGGAGTCGGGGCCCTGCGGGGTGTCGCGATCCGGGGACGATCAAACAGCGCCCGCTCGCGGGGCCAGTGCAGCTGGAACCATCGGATTCTGCCGCTTCGCACCTCCCGCCTCCGCTCCAGCAGCGATCGGAACCGCTCCAGGTGCCGCTTGATTGCGGGAACCTCGTCGAGTTCGAGGTCGCCATCCAGATTCAGCAAGAATGACGGTCCGGCCTCCTCGCCGATGATGGTGAACGGTCGGATCTGGCGGGCCCGGTAGATCGGAACCAGCCAGCGACGCTCCCGATCGCACAGCTCCAGCTCCTCCACCTCTTGGGGACTCAGCACGAATATCCCGCTACCGGTGGCGATCGAGTCCGGCACCCAGCACCGGTTGGCGGGAGATACCCGATCGGCGCCCGAGATGATCCCCTGGCGAGTCGAAAAATACTGGCCAAGGCGGACCGCGGAGGACTGGATGCGCGAGATCAGCGCATCGGCCTTTCCGGGAAGATAGAGACGGCCCCGGCTCCCTTCCTCCAGCAAGGATTTTCCACGGGTCACCTCGAGATACTCGACATCGGGCCCGCCCGAGAGCGCAGTGATCAGGCTCTGGCACAAGGCTGCCAGACCTCCCTCGACAGGACGGGTGACCCGTATGAGAAAGCTCTCCCTGACCGGGCGGTCGGGCTTTCGCCGATCGCGCAGGTGAACCAGTATGCTGTGTTGCCCCTTGGCCTCGGGGAACAGGGTCATCTCTCCAAAATCGACCACCGCCAGCCACTCGGCTTGCTGCTGGATCAAGCGGCGCAGCTTCTGTCCGGAGTCGGAGTGCAACCAGTAGGAGTTGGTCAGGTAGACCAGCTCCCCTCCCGGCTGCAGCAGGTGCAACCCCAGGATGCCAAAGAGCTGCTGAAGATCTTGCCTGGCGGAAAAAAAGCGCCTCCATTCCGGAACCGCCTCCAACACCCGGGCGAACAGCTCCCGATGAAGCTTTTCCCGGACATAGGGCGGGTTGGCGATAACCCCTGCGAACTGCCGGTGGCCCAGTAACGCCATCCGCCGTTCCGGCAGAAGCAGCTCCAGGGCATCGGCATCGAGAATGACCGATCGCCCCGGACCGAGCCGCTGCTCGAGCAGGCAGCCGGTCCAGTCGGCCAGCTCAGGCTGTAGCTCGACGCCGCACAGGGTAAAGGCCCCGTTCGAAGCCGATCGGTCGGTGTCGAGCCGCTCCGCCAGGCTGACCAGCAACCGCCCTGTACCGGCAGCAGGGTCGATCAACGCCCCCGAACCGGTGAGCCCCCGCACCAGCATCCAGGCCATGAGTCTCGCAATCGGCCAGGGCGTGAGAAAGCAGCCCAGCTCCCGCCTGCGGGCTGCCGAGAGCCGTTCGACCAGACCCGCATCCGGTTCGCCGGGCGACTCCCGGACGCTCGCCGGCGCCGGGATTCCCGAGGAACCTCTGCTGTTCTGCAGTTCTGCTGGCGATGGCGGCCTGGACATGGCGCAATCCATATAAAACCTTTTGACAGGGTTGTACAAGCCGGCCTAAATGGCGCAAATGGGAGCGTGGTCCGCTCTTCTGGCCGAACCCACCGAGGGTTGGATTCGACTCGTCGTGAACCTGTTTCGACTCCGATACCCATCCATTGGCTCACGGGGGCTGCTGTGTGCACTCCTTGTGACGGTGTGGCAGCTGGCCTCCTGCGATGCCCGGCGCTCCGAGGAGACCGTCCCCGTCGTCCCGGCCGGCGAGAGGGAAGGGCAGGCGGATCCCTATGCCACGTTGCCGCCTTCCGTCCGGCAACCGCTGGAACAAACCTGGGATCCGATCGCGACTCGGCGGCTGGAAGCGCTGCGAGCGCTGGAGCAACAGGCGGATCCGAGGGTCCTCGACCGCCTGGTCGAGCTGCTGCTGGACGGCGACGAGCACGTCCGCTGCGTGGCGGCTCGGGTCCTAGGCAGCTTCGGATCCGAAGCCGATCCCGCCTCGGAGTTCCTGGTCGAGCTGCTGGCCGACCGCTCCCCTCTGGTACGGCAGTGCGCCCTTTGGGCTCTGGCGCAGGTGGGGGGAGACCTCCCTCTCCAGGCCTTGCTGGAGTTCCTGCAACAAGCCGACGGAGACGAGCTGGAGCCAACGATCGACGCCCTGGGCCGGTTGGGTCGGATCGAGGCGGTGCCCGTCCTGCTCGGCTACCTGGAGTCGGACCAGGCTGCCCTGGTCTACACCGCCCAGCGCGCCCTGGTCCGGATCGGTCCGGGGGCCATCGAGAGCGTGAGACCGCTGCTTCGCTCCGCTCAACCATGGACGCGCTGCGCCGTGGCCACCACGCTGGCCCAGTGGGAGAGCGTCCAGGATCAACAGGAGCTGCACCGCCTGGCCCATGAAGATGGCGATCCGATGGTGCGGGTGTGCGCCTCTGGCGCGCTGGGCCGCCTGGGAGACGAGGCTGCGGTCGAAGAGCTGGTTGAGATCCTGTCCGATCCCACCTCCCCCTCACGGGCGCGCGCGGCGCAATCGCTGGGGCTGGCCGCCACCGGTCCGGCAATGCGGGCGCTCATCCGGGCCTTGACCACCTTCGACCAGCCAGAAGGAGGCAACCCGGCTCAAGAAGCCTTGATCTCCATGGGGCGACCGGTCATCCCCACCCTCGAGGAGGCCATCTTTTCCGGCCCCCCCCTCCGCCGCGCCCTGGTGGCACAGACGCTCGGCCTTCTGGGTGATCCGAGCGCCATACCGACCTTGCGCACCGCCTTGATGGACACCGATCCCAGGGTTCGACAGGCTGCCGAGGAGGCTCTCCAGCGGCTGACTCGGTGAAAAGGCGGTCATCTGGCGCCTTTTCGGCAAGTGGCGCGGCAGTTGACGGGCACCCAGGGGCGATTTATGGTTCCCGCCAGGCGGAGCCGAGACCACGGGCGTGCTTCCTTGAACCTCTTCGAAAAACGGTTCGTCATCAACACCGGCAAGGGCGGCGTGGGGAAATCGACCATCACCGCCGCCATGGCCCTGGCTGCCGCCCGCAAGAACCTCAGGGTGCTGGTCATCGAACTCAACACCCGCGAGCGCATCAGCCGCCTCTTCGGCGCCGACGAGGTCGGCGGGGAGATCTCCCTCGTCCACGACAATATCTGGTCGGTCAACCTGACTCCCGAAGCCGCCATGAAGGAGTATGTGCTGATGAAGGTCCACCTGGAGACGATCTACCGGGTGGTCTTCGAGAACCGGCTGGTCAAGCAGTTCCTCCAGGTGATCCCCGGCCTCAATGACCTGGTGCTCATCGGCAAGGCCGCCTTCCACGAGCAGGAGCGTGACAAACACGGGAATCCGCGATACGACATGATCCTGGTTGACGCCCCGGCCACGGGACACGGCATCTTCTTCCTCCGGATCCCCCAGGTCATCACCGAGGCGGTCCCCTCCAGCCCCATGGCGACCGCCACCAGCGAGATCCTCAACCTGCTGCAGGATCCAGACCGGACCATCCTCAACCTGATCACCCTCACCGAAGAGATGGCGGTCAACGAGACCATCGAGCTCAAGGAACGGATCGACGAGACGCTGGACATGCCGCTGGGATATCTCATCGCCAACGGGATCTATCCCCGCCTGCTGAGGCCGCAGGAGGTCCGCGAGATCTCCCGCCTGGCCGATTCCCGGGGAGCTTCAAACGACCTGACCTGCCGCCTGTTGGAGTCGATCCTGTTCCGCCATGAACGCTGCGACCTCCAGGCCAGCTACCTCGAAACCCTACAGCGCCGGATCCCGATGTCTCTGATCACGGTGCCCTACTACTTCACCCCCGACTTCGATCTGGAGGTGATCCGCAGGATCGCCGACCACATCGAACGCTCCGTGGAGCAGGCGGTGAACGGCGAATGAACGAGCTGCACCAGATCATCGGGGACCACTCCACGGTCGTCTGCGTGGGCAGCGGCGGCGTGGGAAAAACCACCACCTCCGCGGTGATCGCCCTACACGCCGCCCTGAGCGGCCGAAAGACCCTGGTCATGACGATCGACCCCGCTCGACGCCTGGCCAATAGCCTGGGTCTCACCGGTATCGACCATCATCCCACCCAGGTTCAGGTGACCGATCTGCTGGAGCTCGAATCCCCCATCCAGGGCGAGCTGTGGGCCATGATGCTCGACATGAAGACCGCCTTCGACGAGATCCTCCGTCGAAACACCGAGGACGAGCAGACGGTCCAGCGGATCATCGCCAACCCCTTTTACCACTACTTCTCCACCAGCCTGGCCGGTGCCCAGGAATATTCGGCCGTGCAAAGCCTGGCCGAGATCGCCCGGGAGGGCCAATTTGACCTGCTGGTCCTCGACACCCCTCCGGCTCGCCACGCCTATGACTTCCTGAGCGCCCCCGACCGCCTGTTCGAAGCCCTGGACAACTCCGCCCTGCAATGGCTCTACAAGCCAGCGGTGTTGGGAGGCAAAGCCGGGCTCGGGTTCTTGCGACTGGGAACCCGCTACGTGCGCCGGACCCTGGGCAAGTTCACCGGCAGCACCTTGCTGGATGACATCGGCCTGTTCATCGAGAGCATGTCCCCCCTGCTCAGCGGCGTAAAGGAACGGGCAGCCAAGGTCCGCGATATCCTGCACGACCCCTCCACCGTCTTCTTGGTGGTCACCAGTCCCGACCCTTTGACCATCGGAGAGGCGACCCAGATGAAACAACGGCTCGACGACGTGAAGGTCAAGCTGGGGGCCTTTATCGTCAACCGGGTTCACCGACCCATCCTTCGTGACTCCGAAAAGCTGCCCGAGGTGGACTGGCTGGTCGGGCAATTGAAAACGGTGCCGGGGGCGGCCTACATCGGCCAGGAGCACCTTGACAGGATGGCGAGCTGCATGATCCGCAACGCCCAGGACATTGGAGGGCTGGCCCGCATCGACGCCCGGATGATCCGGTCGCTGGCCGACAGCAGCCAGGCGCCGGTGTTGACCATCCCGCTGTTCTCTCGGGACATCTACAGCCTGAAGGGGTTGCAGCGGGTACGCCACGCCCTGTTCCAGGACGAGGTTCCCGATTGCCTGCGATTCCAATCCGCCGGGACATCGTGATCGATCGAACCACCGCCAACAAGGCGCCGGTTCTCCGTGACGAGCTGGCTGCCGGTTTCCACCACCCCATCGCCCAGCTGGTCAACCAGCTGGAGCGTGCTGGAACGGCGGTCGCCACCGGTCTTGCTGGCAGCTACGCCGCCGCCACCGCCACCCAGATCCTGAGGGCCGTCAACAGGCCGCTGGTCCTGGTCGTCCCCACCTTCGCCGAAGCACAGACCCTGGCCCAGGACATGGTCGCCTTCGGAGCCGGCCGGACGAACCAGGAGGTGCTGCTCCTTCCGCCACCCGACACCTCCCCCTACTCGGGCATCTCTCCCGATCGCAACCGCATCATGGACCGGATCTGTACCCAGTTCCGACTGGCGATGCGAGAAGGGGGACAGGTCGCGGTGATCCCCATCGAGAGCGCCATGCGCAGGCTCGTCCCCTTCCGGGAGCTGGAGCGGTTGACCACCATCCTGACCCAGGGCGAGCGTCAGCTCGATCTGCAGGCGCTGCGCCGTCTCCTGGTCGAAGGAGGGTACAGCGCCGTGGGGTTGGTGGAAGATCCGGGGACCTTCGCCATTCGGGGCGGTCTGGTGGACCTGTACTGTCCCCTTCAGCCCTACCCCGTCCGCCTCGACCTGTTCGGAGAGGAGATCGAATCGATCCGATACTTCGACCCTCAGTCGCAGCGGACCTTCCAGCAGGTGGAGTCGATCTACATCGTACCGGTGCGGGAGGAGAGCCTGACCTCCCGGTCGATGGCCCGGGCGCGAAGCCGGATCCGGGCAGCGGCCGAGGGGATGTCGCTGCCCTCCTCCCAGATCAGCGCCTTGATCGAGGAGCTGGAGGAGGGAGCCCCTTTTCTGTCGCTGGAATCGCTGCTGCCGGCCTTTCACGACCTGGAGAGCCCCTTTCTGGCCGTCGGTGAGGGCTCCCTGTGGATCCTGTTCGATCCTCCCAGGCTGGCGGACCAGGCCCGGGAACTCTGGGAGCAACGGAGGACGGAGTACGACAAGCTGAGGGAGGAAGGGGAATTCGCCTTCCCTCCGCGGTCGTTCTACCTGGAACCGGAGCAGACCGCCGAGCGGCTCGAAGTGCTGTCGCCGCGCCTGGAGATCGTCGGTCCGGAGGACGACCGGCCGTGTGTTCACACCTTTCGCTGCCACACCAACGAGGAGGTCTCACGGCTTCGCAAGATGCACGAGGGCATGGAGGGAACGGTGCATGCCCTCCTCGGGCGGCTGGACGACTGGCGTGGGGAGTACGGGCGTGTCGCCTTCGCCTGCCGGAGCGAAGGGTCTGCCCAGCGGCTGGCCTCCCTCTTGCGTTCCTATGGGCAGCCGGTATCCATCACTCAAGCCCCCATCCCCATCGACCAGGTGGTTCCCCCTCCCGCCGGCGAGCTCACCGTCTACTCCGTCCCGCTTTCGGGGGGGTTCAGAAGCCCTTTTTTAAGCCTTGCCGTGGTATCCGACTCCGAGATCTATGGCCGGCGCGCTCGGCGCGCCTCGGCCAAGGTCGTGGAGGAGGCGCTGGCCATCAGCCACTTCCGCGATCTGACGGCGGGTGACCTGGTAGTCCACCTGGATTTTGGCATCTGTCGATACCATGGGATGGAAAAGCTGGTCCTGGACGGGATGGCCGGCGACTACCTCAAGCTGGAGTTCGCGGAAAGCGACAAGCTGTACCTCCCGGTCCACCGGCTGGGACGGGTGCAGAAGTACCTGGGGGCGGGCCAGGAGCACCAACCTCACCTGGACCGGCTGGGTTCTTCCCGCTGGGTCAAGTCCAAGGCCAAGGTCAAGCAGGATCTGGTGCAGCTTGCCGACGAGCTGCTCAAGCTCTACGCCGACCGCAAGAGCCGCCCCGGCTTCGCCCTCTCCTTTCCCGACGGGTACTTCCGGGAGTTCGAGGCCACCTTCCCCTTCGAGGAAACCGCTCACCAGCTGATGGCCATCGAGGAGGTGGTGGCCGACCTGCAAGCGGAGCAACCGATGGACCGGTTGCTGTGCGGCGATGTCGGCTTCGGAAAGACCGAGGTCGCCATCCGCGCGGCCTTCCTGGCTGTCCTCGGAGGTTTCCAGGTCGCGGTGCTGGTCCCCACTACCGTCCTGTCCGAGCAACACCTGCGGACCTTTACGGAACGACTCCGCAACTTCCCCCTGCGGGTGGAAGCGCTGAGCCGCTTCCGCTCCTCCCTCAAGGCCAAGAACATCCTGGGGGATCTCGCCGAAGGCAAGGTGGACATCCTCATCGGCACCCACCGCCTCCTCAGCAACGATGTCTCCTTCCGCCGTCTCGGCCTGCTCATCATCGACGAAGAGCAGCGGTTCGGGGTTCGCCACAAGGAACGCCTCAAGCAGCTCAAGACTACCGTGCACGTGCTCACCATGAGCGCCACCCCCATCCCCAGGACCCTGGAGATGAGCCTGCTGGGCATCCGCGACTTGTCGGTCATCCTCACCCCCCCCTCCGATCGCCTGGCCATCACGACCCATGTCGCCCCCTTCAAGGACCACGTCATCCGGGAGGGGATCGAGCGGGAGCTTCGCCGAGGGGGCCAGGTGTTCTTCGTTCACAACCGGGTCCAGGGGATCACGGAGGTGGCGCGGCAGATCGAGCAGATCGTGCCCGAGGCCCGGGTGGCCGTGGCCCACGCCCAGATGCCCGATACTCGGCTCGAACGGGTCATGCTCGACTTCGTCCAGCGCAAGATCGACGTGCTGGTGTGCACCTCCATTATCGAGAGCGGCCTGGACATCACCAACGCCAACACCATCTTCATCAACCGCGCCGACACCTTCGGCCTGGCGCAGCTCTACCAGCTTCGCGGGCGGGTGGGGCGCGGACGAGAACGGGCCAGCTGCTACCTCCTGGTGTCCGAGCGCCACAAGCTGCCCCCTCAGGCCGCTCGCCGGTTGGAGGTCATCCGCACCCACACCGAGCTATCCAGCGGCATCTCCATCGCCCAGCACGACCTGGATATCCGGGGGGCCGGAAATCTCCTGGGTAAAGACCAGTCGGGCCACATCCGGTCCATCGGCTACGACCTGTTCTGCGAGCTGCTCGAGGAAACCATCCGGGAGCGTAAAGGCGAGCCCCTACCCGACCAGCTGGAGCCGGAGGTCAAGCTGCCGGTGGAGGCCTACCTGCCCTCCGAGTACATCCGAGAGGAGTCGCTGCGTCTGCTGTTCTACAAGCGTCTCAGCATGGCCAGAACCGCTGACGACCTTTCCCAGGTCACCGAGGAGATGGCCGACCGGTTCGGCCGCCTTCCCGCCGAGGCCATGGCCCTTCAAGACGTGATCGCCATCAAGATCTCCCTCGCCGAGCTGGGCATCGAAACGGTCGAGGCGGGGCCTTCTGCCATCGTCTTCAAGCTCTCGGAGAGATGTCGACTGGATCCGGCGAAAGTGGTAGATCTCGTGGCTCGCACGCAAGGCCGGTACCTGCTGCGAGAGGACATGCAGCTCGTACGGCGACTCGGCGGCAAGGAAAAAACCGATCTTCTGGGCTCCACCCAGATGGTCCTCAGGGAGATCCAGCGCTGCCAGGCTTGATCCCCACTCGGGTAGAACACCCTGTCATGCGACCCCTCTTGACCATCCTCCCCATCATCCTGCCAGCCCTGCTCCTGCTGACAGCTGCCTGCCACCCCCCACGGCTGGCTGACCGCAGCTCCGCTCGACCCTCCACCGCTCAACCCTCTTCACCTGAGCTGCTCCCCCTGGATCAGGAGCTGCTCCTGGTTGCGATCAACGGAGAGCCGATCACGCTCGCCTCGTACCAACAGCGCGTTGAGGCACTCTCCCCCGAAGGCCAAGCCCGACTCTCGAGCGGCGAAAATCGCCGGCATTTCCTCCAGGCCCTCATCCACCTGACCCTGCTGGCACAGCAGGGGAGCCGACTGGGACTGCAACACGATCCGCAGGTCCTCCAGGCTGTCCGCCGCGCACGGAGTGATGCCATCCTGGAAGAACAGGCGGCCTTTGAGGTCGACTGCTCCCGGATTACCCGGTCTGGCCTCCAGCAGATCTACCAACGAACCATCCACCGCTACCAGCGGCCCGCACAGGCCCGGGCCACTTTGCTCACCGCGCCGGACGAAACCACGGCCCAGGCGGCGTATGCCACCTACACGCAACGGAACGACCGCAACCTGGAGGAGAGCATCCGACTGTTCGACCACCTGGTGGCCCAGGCGGCCCGATCGACCGGGGGGAACGGCCCTTTGCTCCAGGAGGACCTCGGTTTCGTCTCTCCAACGGCACAGGGCGGCCCGCTGCCTCCTGTCCTCTCCGATGCACTCTTCGAGCTGGATTCCCCGGGACAGATCACCTCACCCATCCCATGGAGTCCCGAATCCACGGATACGCAGGCCAGCGAACGGAGGTGGTTCATCCTCCTGTTGACGGAGAGGCGGTTGCCCTACAGTATCCCTTTTGAGGAGGCTCAAGAATCGATCCGGCAGACGCTCTGTTCTGCACTCCGAAGGGAACACCGCGCCGGATGGCTCGCCGAGCTGAGAGACCAGGCGGAGATCTGGCTCGATCCCGGCGCGATTCAACTACTCGACGACCGGACCTCCTCGGACGGGTTCAGCCAGTTCGTTCGCCAGACGTGGCTGGATCGATCGCCGATCGAGGAGTGGGAAGAACGGTTTTCACCTCGCCGCGAATCGGAATCGCTGGCTGCCGCCTTCTCGTGGAGCGCCGCGGGGGAATTCCCGGTGGAGAGAGATGAGGAAGAACATGAGAAATAGACTGGTGCTCGTTCCCCTGTTGGCCACCGTGGTCCTGATGGGTCCTGGTTCTGCTACCGCGGAGATCGTCGACCGGATCGTGGCCACGGTGAACGGAGAGGTGATCACCCTGAGCGACTTCTATATCGCCGTTCCCATCTTCGTGCATCTCAACCAGGTACCCAATACCC
Organism: Bradymonadales bacterium; assembly: GCA_016931535.1. Lineage (GTDB taxonomy): Bacteria > Myxococcota_A > Bradymonadia > JAFGEP01 > JAFGEP01 > JAFGEP01. The sequence goes on along the minus strand of JAFGEP010000096.1, from coordinate 215,921 downwards.
AGATGGCCTCACGGCAAGGACGCCAGGAGCTGGCGTTTGCCGTCCTGCAGGAGCTGATCAACTTCCATCTGCTCGATCAGCAGGCGCGACAGCACGAGCTCTCGGTCGAACCGGATGTGGTCGATCAGTATATCGACCGCATCTCCAGCCAGATGGAGACCACCACCCCTCAGCTGCGGGAGAGGTTGGCACAGGAGGGGATCGCCTTCGAGGACTTCCACGAGTACATCCGCATGGAGCTGACCAAGCTGCGCGTGATCAGCATCATGGTCACCTCCTCCATCACCGTCAGCGATGCCGAGGTGAACGCGGTCTTTTTGGAGCGGTATCCCGATACGGCGGTGGAGGTCAACCTCGACCTCTCTCAGATCCTCCTGGTGCCACCGCGCGGTGGCGGAGAGGAGGAGATCGAGCAGACCCGACAGCTCGCTCGGTCGATCAGAGACCGGATCGTGGCAGGGGAGTCGTTCGAGGAGTTGGCCCAGGAGTACTCCCAGGATGCCTCCAGGCGCCGGGGGGGACAGATGGAGACGATACACCCCAACCAGCTACCCCGCGACTTTGCCAACCAGGTCCTGGGGCTGATGCCCGGCGAGATCAGCGAGGTGTTCCAGACCCGTCTCGGCTTCCACATCGTCCGCCTCAACCGCCAATGGGAGTCGGAGTCAGCCGATGTGGACAGATTGCGGGAAAATATCTACCGGGAGATCCAGCTTTCCAAGCAGAGCACCGAGATCGAGCGATACCTCGCCTCGCTCCACCAGGACAGCATCGTGCAGGTCATCTTCAATCCGGTCGAGCAGGTCCGATAGCGACCGCCCCACCAACCGCCGGGGTCTTCCCTCGAATGCCCGCAGTCGATGCGCCCGCGGCCGACCGCGGTCATCCCCCCAGGTAGCCCAGCAGCAACAGGCTGACGACCAAGGCATATATGACCAGGGACTCGATCAGGACCATCCCCAGGATGAAGGGGAGAAACACCTTCTCCGAAGAGCCAGGATTGCGCGCCAGCCCATCCAGAGCAGACGAGGCGACTCGACTCTGACTGACGGCCCCCACTGCCACCGCCAGCGCAAGGCCGAAGCCGATGCAAAGAACCACGTACTTCCCGCGACTCGCCTCGTGAGGCCCCAGCCAACCATCTCCGAGCTGATCCGCGCTCAGGGTGGCCTGAGCCTCATCGGCGGGCCCGGCCTCCGCCTGGTGGGGCTGTGCCACGGCAGCCAGTCCATAAACCGTGATCGCCAACACGAACATCACGACCGAGAGCATTCTCATTGTCACCCGAAACCTCCCTTTCCCTCGTAGGTACAAGCACCGCAGTCGCCACCTGGGCGTATAGCTCGCAACGACTTGTCCCGTCAATGGACTACCCTGCTCCTCCTCCCGGTCTGACTACTCGTGCCCTCTCGCCTTCCAGGAGGGGCGGTCACCAACGGACATCGACCGGTTCAAAGACCCCCCTGACGATATCCGTCGCCGCATCCTCGCGCAGCACCTGCTCGCCTTGGGACACATCCCGTTCGATCTGGCGGACCAGCTGCTCGGAAGAGTCGAAACGGATCTCGGAGCGGATCCGCTCCAGCAAGTGGAGCGCCACCGGCTGACCATATCCCGGAACCCCTTCTCCCCTGCCCTCCAGGGCGAAGCTCTCCACGGTCACCTCACCTCCCCCGAAGGTGGGCCGAATACCGATATTGGTGACCGATCGGATCAGTCGGCCGCCGGTCTCCAGGTAGGTGACGTACACGCCATGAGGCGGAAGAAGATCGTTGGCGGGACGGACATTGGCGGTCGGAAACCCCAGCGTTCGACCTCGATGCTCCCCTTCCACCACCTGGCCGACCAGGGCGTACGGTCTTCCCAGGAGGGCTCGGGCCTTGGGCAGGGCCCCATCCCGGATGGCATGGCGAATCCGGGAGCTGCTGACGATCTCTCCCTCCCAGCGAAACGGGTGGACAACCCGGGCCTGGATGTCCAACCTCAGGCAGCTCGCTCTCAAGCTTGCCGGTGTACCCAGCCTCCCCTTGCCAAAGTTGAAGTCGTACCCCACCACAACCAGAGAGGGCGCCAGTGTCTCGACCAGGATCTCGCGGACGAACCGCTCCCCATCGAGATCGGCCAGCGTCCGATCGAAAGAGAGAAAGAGCGGGTAGTCGACTCCACAGGCGCGAAGGAGATGGTATTTCTGGACCGGAACAGCCAGCCGGAAGGGAGGATGCTCGGGGCGGAAAAACTGGACCGGATGAGGCTCGAAAGTCAGCGCAACCACCGGTAGTCCCCTGTGGTGAGTACTGGTGGCCAGATCGTCCAGGATAGCCTGGTGTCCCCGATGAACGCCATCAAAGTTGCCGATGGTCAATCCACAGCCAGCCCATCGTGGAGCCTCTTGCTTGAGGGTCTCTACCGAGGCGATGGGGACTGCAAACACGCTGTTCAACTTCGACCCCAAAATGGTAATAACCGATAGTCAGTGGGTGTCAGGATACCGGTCGGGTCGGTATGCCGTTGGACCAGGCCCGATACCATATTTCAACCTGGCCGTCACCTGGTCCAATCACCCCTCTTGCAGACTCGGCGAGCCTTGGCCTCGTTTGCAGGCCGGAGGAAGACCGGGAGACCACACGGGTGAATGAGAACGTCTTGAAAAAAAGCCGGGTGTTGGAACTGCTGGTACGCGATGGTGCACTGACGCCACGACAGGCACACCAGGCGCTGCGGGCCCAGGATGCCGGCGGTGGGAATCTCCTCGATATCCTGATCGAATCGGAAAGCATGCAGGAGGTCGCGCTGGCTCGCGCCCTGGGGCAGGCTTTCCAGATCCCGCTGATCGACCTGACCAAGGCTCGCGTCACCAAACCGGCCCTGCGCCGAGCCAGCGGCGAGTTCTGCAGGCGCCACCAGATCCTCCCCTTCTGCGTGGACCCCCACACCGGCGAGCTGCTGGTCGCCATCTCCGATCCGGAGCAGCGTACCGCCATCGAAGCGCTCCGCTTCCGGAACAACCAGTCCATCAGGACCCATATCGCACCCCGCAGGCAGCTGCGCGAGGCGATCCAGTACTACTACTTCAGCGGTGCGGTCCCTGAGCTGGCGTCCCCCCCCAAGAAGGCACCCATTACCAAGCCTCACATCCCGATCAGCAGCCCGGCCCCTGATACCGGCAAACACAGCGCGCAAAACAAAGCGCCAGAACCCGTCATCCCGGTCCAGGTGGAACCCGAGGTGCGCTCCGAGGCTGCCTCCTTCTTCCTGGGCCCCCCTGTCGATGATCCCGGCTTCCTGGAATTCCAGGAACAGGCCGCCATCCCAGCCGGTGGTGAGGAGGAGCTCTTCTCCACTTCCCAGATGCGTAGCCTGTCGCCGTCGGATTTCCCTCGAGCGGAAAGCGATCTGGTGAACGGCAAGCCGCTGCAGTCCGTCGACCAGGCCTCCGGACCGTTCGGCACCACATCTGGCGCCCCGCTCGGCGGAGCGGAACCCTACGGCCCCTTCTCCCCCATCGCGGCTTCCGGGCCGAAAGCTCCCCCACCGGATCGCGTCATCGAGCTAGAACGTGCTCTGCAACGTCTGGAGCAGACCGTGCGGAACCAGCGGCGGGCGATCCAGTACCTGGCTCAACAGTTGCTTCAGCAGGGTCTTCTCTCCACCGAGCAGCTTGAGGCCCTTCTCGACAGCGTCAGGGACTGAGTTCAGCCCGCCCCGGCTCCTGATCGGCCGTTTTCTCGGACGATTTGGCCGGTCGAGACTCCTCGTAGTACTGGCCGTGATGGTAGTAGTACGAGTAGTAATGGTGGTATCGATAGGCGCGGTCCTCCAGATCCAGATCGTTGAGGATGGCGCCCAGCAAGGGAGCCTTGATCCCCCGCAGCAGCTGACCGGCTCTCTTCACGATCTCGCTGGAGGTGTGGCCGGCCTTGATGACCAACAGGACCCCATCCGCCATTCTTCCCAGGATCATGGAGTCGGCCACCGCGATGATGGGGGGAGAATCGAAGATGATCTGATCGTAGCGGGCGGAGAGCTCCTCCACGACCGCTCGGAATCGGTCCGTGTGCATCAGCTCGGTGGGATTGGGCGGAATGGCTCCACAAGGCAGCACATCCAGGTGCGGGATGACGGTGGAATGAACCACCTGCTCGATCTCTACCTCTCCCAGGATGAGATTGGTCAACCCGACCTCGTTGGGTAGTTGGAAGGCACGGTGGAGGCGGGGCTTTCTCATGTCCGTCTCCACCAGCAGCACCCGTCGATTGGCCTGTGCCATGACCGTCCCCAGGTTGATGGCGGTCGAGGTCTTGCCTTCCCGAGGACCGGCACTGGTGACCAGGATCCGCCGCAGCGGCTTGTCCGGCAGCATGAAATGCAGATTGGTCCGGATGGCTCGACAGGTCTCGGCCACCGTACTCTTGGGATTGTGATGGATGTGCAGATCCCGAAGTTGACCAGGCGGACCCGCTCCATCCGCCGAGCGGCGGCGATGGTTGATCCGCCCCTTGATACTGGGAATGACCCCCAAAAAGGTCAGGCCGCAAACCTGCTCCACATCCTCCTGCGTCTTGACGGTGTTATCCAGGATCTCCAGCAGAAAAGCCAACCCGACCCCCAACACCAGCCCCAGGATGGCCGCAATGAAGGCAACCTGCTGTCGATTGGGGCGAACCGGTCTGGTGGGGGTGATCGCCGCATCCAGCATCTCGATGTTGTTGACATCTTGTTGCCGCCGGTAGAGGTCCGCTTCCTTGTGGCGCTGCTCGATGACCTGCAGCGTCTGGGTGTCCAGCTGGATATCCCGCTCCAGCTGGTTGTAGCTGGGCTCCGCCAGGCTCAGCTCCACCATCTGCTGCCGGATCGCCTCCTGCTGGGACACCAGCTCCCGCTCCCGGGACTCGATGCCAGACAAGACGGTATCGTAGCTGGATAGAATGGTGGTGACCTCCCGGTCGATCGCCTCCTCCACCTGGGCCAGCGACTGTGTCAATCCCTGTACCCGGTACTGGTTCTCCCCATACTGGGCCTCGAGGCGTCGCAGCTCATCCGAGATGTGCTGCCGCTGCTGCTTGAGCGTGTGGATCAACGGGTTCTCGATCACCGCCTGCAGAGGGATATCGGCCACCTGCCCCGACTCCAGGGCCCGCCGGATCTGTCTCTGTTCGCTCCGGGTCTGGCTCAACTGTTCGCGAACGGCGGAAAGCCGTCCGGTCACATCGTCCAGCTGACCGGTCAACAGCTGTTGTCTGGCCACCAGGGTGGCATCATGCATGTCGTGCTGCTGGCGGAACTCCAAAAGCGCCGCCTCCGCCTGCTCCACCCGGTTGCGCAGGTTCACCCGCTCCTCGTCCAGCCATTCGAAGGCATCGGTGGTGCCCCGTAGCTGCTGTTCCCGGTTCCGTTCCACGTAGACCTGGGCAATGGTGTTGGCCAGCAAGGTGGCCAGCGCGGGATCGGTATGCTCGACCGAGATCTCGACCAGATAGCTGTCGGGAATCGGTTCCACGTGGGCCATGGACATCAGCCGATCCACCGGATCGATCCGCTCCATCTCCGAGCGGAGTTGCTCGACATCGGCTTGCTGACTCAACCCCAGAAACTGCAGGTTGGTAGACAGCTGGAGAGCGGTGACCACCTGCTGGGCCACCGCTCGGCTGCTGATGATGCGATACTGGGTCTCGTAGAACTCGCGCGTGCTCCAGTAGCGGGCACCACCGGCCGGATCGACCACCGGCTCCATGTCGCTCAGCACCCGGTTCTGGTCGGTGCGGATCTCCACCGTCGCGGTGGCGCGGTAGATATTGGGCTGGTTGACGATGTACAGCAGGGCCAGGCCCGATACCAGCCCCAGCACCAGCAGAATGGACCACACCCGCTTGCGGAGGATGGCCCAGTACTCCCGTATGGGCAGGCCGGGTTCCCGAAAACCCTCCAGGCTGTTCAGATTCGGATCGGTCGGTTGGTTCGGCGTCATGGTATCAATGTATATCGAGGGACAAAAACCGTATCACCCGGTTGGAGCACAAAGTTAGGCGCATTTCCGGACAGGATGTCGTCCACCGGGATCGAGATGCGGGTCTCTACCCCGTCGATGAGCCGCAGCACGTTGGTCCGGTTGGGGGCGGCATCTTCGGTGAATCCACCGGCCCGGGCGATCGCTCGCACCACCGACATGCTCTCCTCGTATACGAAGGTGCCGGGGCGGTGCACCTCTCCCAGCACATCAACCTTGCGGCTGTTGATCTCGGTGATCTGGCAGGTCACGCTGGGATCTCGCAGATAGCCCTGCCGCAGCGCGTCGCCGATCAGCGCACTCACCTCGTCGCAGTTCAGCCCCTGGACCTGCAGCTCGCCAACCCAGGGGTAGTTGATGGTTCCCCGACCGGAAACCGTGAACTCTCCACTCAACTCGGGTTCGCCGGCCACCCGGATCTCGAACCGGTCGGTGGGCTCGACGGTATCCGCCTGCCAGTCGTAGGCCGGGGGCTCCGCGGTGAGCTGGCGATACATGGGGTCGGCGCCCCCGCCGCAACTGTGTACAAACGTCCACACCAACCCCGCAAAAAGTATCGCCCATCGGTGCTGCCCCCCATCGACAGCCCATACCGGCGCCTGTAAAACCCCCGGAGGAGACCTCTTGACCATGGCCCAAGCTCCCTGTCAGACACACCTCTGCCAAAGGTGAGCTTGCCACCACTCTACCTTGAAGCAAAACCCGGGCCAAGGTGCCCGTCAGTACTCGAACTCCGTGGCCAGGAAGAATTGATGCTTGAGGTAGTCACCCTGGGAACGGTACTGTTCCAGGCCATCGCCTGAAAAGGTGGTCACCACGAACCTCGTCAGGTTGGCCCTGAGCGTGTAGTACCCGCTCAGGCGAAGCCAGTCGGTCAAGTTGTAGGCCACAAATGCGGTCGCCGACAACAGGGGATCCTCCCGCTCGCTCTGGTTGAACAGCGGGATCTCCCCGGAGGCCGTCTCCATCACCGGCGGATCAACCGCCGCGAACTGCTGCAGCTCCACGCTGGCTTGCCCCCCGAAGTACCACTCCGCTGCGTCCACCTTGACCTGGGAGAAGAAGCGGTGAAAGGCGTAGTAGTTGGTAAAGGTGCTGTCGGCAAAACCCCGCTCCCAGCCTACCAGGACATGGGTCCTCCGGCTGATCGACAGCCCCACTTCGGCCCGCCCCAACCACCCCTCGAAGGAGGGCTCCTCCTCGTAGAACCCAAAACCATAACCGCCCTCCAACCGCACATTCACCCGGTGAGTCAACAGACCAGCCAGTCCCCCGTAGAGCCGTAGAGGGGAGGAGTTCACATTGATCAATGGGGACCCGGCGAAGGCCTGGTACAGCGGAGGCAGAACCTCCTCGGCATCCCAGAAAGTGGTCCGCTCCCGTGTCTCGTACCACACCATCTGGTACCCCCCTCGGATATAGACCGCGGTCAGAGGGAAAAAGTGGTACTTCACGGTCCAGCCGAGCAGGAATAGCTGGGCATCCAGATCCAACTCCTTGTTCCACCGATCGTTCCCGTACCCGCCGGTCAAGCCGGCGGTGAACCCGAGACGGCTGGTCCGATCGGCACCGCCCGGATGCAGGGCCAGCGCTGCACCCACCTCGTGGTACAGGTGGTCTTGGGTCTCCTCGCCCGGGTATCCCGGACTGGTGATCCGCCGCCGGACCACATCGTACAGGGAGAAGGAGACCATGCCGGTCGCGCCCATCTGCAGGCTGTTGTCGGCCAACAGCTCAATCCCGCCCTGAGATTGGATCTGTTGGTTCTCGGCGGTGTACAACCCCCACATCAGCTGCGCGTTGCTCCTGATCCGAAGTAGCCGGGGATTGCGGGGTTCGATCCGGAGGGTGGGCATCAGTTGGAAGAGAAAGGAGGAGTCGAGATCGCTCTTTTGGCTGGCAAAAAACACGTTGCTATCGAAGCCGGTAGCCAGTCCTCCCCCCAGGTGCACCACAAACTGCCCTAACCGAATCCCCTGGTCATCGTTGCGCGAGACCGGCCTGGAGATCGGAGTGAGCGAACGGTAACCCAAACCGCCGCTCTCGTCGTAGGACTGGGCGACCGCTCCGCCATGGGGTGCAAAGAGCAAAGCGGACAGGGACAGGGCCGCTATCGCACTTGAGACCCCCCTCATCCTCCGTCCCGCTTCCATGAACCGCCCTGGCAATGTACATCAAGCCGCTCGGCGACCTGCGCATGTTCACCGGCTCAGATCGACCGAGTCCGCAGACAACCTACACCAGTTTCCCCTTCCCCCAAAACCTTTCGGTCGCTCCACCTGGTGCAGCGGGTCTCGCTCCAGTTTATCACTGATACGGGGTCACTTCGGGCAGCGGGGTACCGGGGGTGATCCGTTGTAGCGTCAAGTTGGCCGAGTCGCTGGCGGTCCAGTCGGTCTCGTCTGGTATCTCTTCATCGATGTCTGCCGCCCGCTGAGAATCGCCGGCGTAGGTCAGGATCTCTCCCAGACATTCGTTCGCCTCTCGGCACAGGTTTTCGACCCTCCCCGAGGCAACGGAGATCAGCGTGTACTGGTGCCGCATCCCTTCCACATCACCTTGAGAGACCAGGGCAGACAGGCTGGAGTAGGCCTCCTGAGCCAGTCGCTGGAATCCCTGCAGGGCTGCCAGCTTCTCGCGGATGCATCTCATCTTGGAAAGGTCGGACTCCTGTTCTCCAGTTCGCTCGGCGAGCTCCTGGACCCGCGTGACCGCCTCGTCGATCTGGTCCAGCCATTCTTCGGCCTGGTCGAGCATCTGCCCCCCGTCCATGCCGGACAGATCGAGCACCTGGGCCGATGCGCTCAGCCAGGGCAGACAGGCCGCCAGCATCACCAGCACCGCTGATTGAGCCCATCGAGACACGGTTTCCCCCTTCCCCAGCATTCCAGTCGCCAGGAAAACCTCCAGGCCGGTCCAGATCAACGTGCAAAAACGATTCCAGAACTCCCCTCAAACCCCGGGCGGGCAACGCCCGCAACAGGAAAGATACCGGCCGCCCACTCGCGTTGATCCAGGGAAGCCGGTGCGGATACCCGGACCGCGCAGTACCCCTCCCGCGCCAGACCGGACCAAAGGACGCATCCGACGGTCTCTCCCTCCCCCGCCAGCCGGCCTGGGCACCGGGTCAGTCTCGAGCGGGAGAGAGAATGAAGGTCTTCTGTACGGTGACGGCCCCACCTTCGCAGACATCGAAGCGCCAGCGCCTGACCCGCCCTTCCACGCAGCTTCCGACCTGGTCCCCCACCTCGTTCTCCACTAGCCGGACATCGCTGACCAGCCCGCGTTCGTCGATGGTGAACTGGAGTACGATCCGCCCCTCCAGGGTCGGATGATCGGGCAGGACCCGCTCGTAGCAGCGCTGGATATCTCTGACCTTCTGTCGCAGCGACTGGTTCAACGCCTCGGGGTCACACCGGCCTTCTCCGACCACCCGTTCCCGAGACCCTCGAATGTCGGAGCGGACCCGGACGCGCTCCCGTTCCCCCGTCTGGCCCAGGTTCTGTGCCCGCTGTTGGGTCATCCCCGTGCTGGCCGACAGGTCGACATTCACCGCTTGCGCCAGTGGGATGCCCTCCTCGCCCTCGCCGGTGGACAAGGCACCGCTGCGGCTGACCAGCGAACCGTCGCCCCGCGCTCGAACACGGCGCAGCACGTGCTCGACGCTCCGATCGGACATGTTGAACACCTGCTCCATGACCGGTCCGGAGCCGTCGTTGGAGGTGAACATGGCGGTGAAGAACGCTTCGTCCCGCACTCGCTGCCGCGCCACCCGCAGTCGATCTTCTCGTGAGAGCTCCGGGGTGGTGGCCGTCTCCTCGCTTCTCCGTTCCTCCCGCCGCTGTGCCTGCTGCTCCTCAGTCTGCTGCTCCTCCGCCTCGACCTGCTGTTGCTCCTCCTCGGCGGCTTGCTCGGCCCTCTCCCGCTCAGCCAGCTCATCGACGTCCAGCGGAGCGGGCTCTTCCACCTGTGCGGCCAAGATCATCCGGATCTCGTCGGGCAGGTCGTTGATATCCACCGGTCGCGGGGGAGGGGGGACCTCGATCACCACGTACAGGATGAACCCCACCTGCAGCAGCACCGACAAGAGGAGGGCCAATCCGAAGGGACCGGTCAGCTCCACCGTGCTGTTCAGAAATCGCAGCGGGCCGCCCCGAAGGGCAACCGGCATCTGGGGTCCGGGTCGGATGGGGGGAGGGCTGACGAACTGGAAGAGGACGAAGATGTCCCCGATCTCGATCTTGCCTCGTGTCTGCTCATCCAACGGGATGGACCAGCCGGTCTTGGTTCGGGCCGCCTTGCCTTCTTCTTTCAACCGCTCCAGCTTGAAGACGGCGGACCCCAGCGACAATCGTCCCGTCATGGCATCGGTCCACTGCAAGTGGTACCGGCCGTGCTTCACCTCGAACAGGGGGTGGGAGTCGGGCATGGAGGGGGCGAACACCGAAAGGCTGTTTTTATGCCTCTTCCCGATGGTGACCCGCTGCCGGCTGGTGAACAACCGCTCCTCGATGAGGGTCCCGTTTTGAATGACGCCGATTCGCAGGTTTTTGGAGGAGGTAGCGGTAGCCATGGGTGAAAACGGGTCTCGCAACAGACGGTACTACCTGTATGAAACGTCCGATCCGGTGCTGTATTTCAACCTCCCCGACCACCTCCTGCTCAGCCTGTCTCCTGGTTGGCTCCCGGTGCCTGCTGGAACTGGTTTCCCCAGCGGCAGGCTCAGGTGCTGGTGGCTCCCCAAAGACTCGAAGGGGAGACCTGAAGAATGGCAAACTTGAACCGCTGCACACCGCCTGCCGATGCCGACATCATGACATAGGCGATGACCTGATAGGGGGTTTCCCGGTCTGCGATGATGGTACAGACGTGCTCGGCTGCCTCCTGGCGGATGACGGCCCACCGTTCCTGGACGTGCAGCACCTCCTCCACCGCTTGCTGCAGGTCGGGTATCAGGGGGCTGGTAGAGCTGACCCGCTTGTTTTCCGGGATATCGCCGCTGACCACCTCCACCACGAAGCTGTTGTTCACCAGCACCGCTTGCTTGGTGATGGTGATCACCATGTTGTCTTCGAGCGGATAGGCGGCGGAGCTGAACGGCATGAACAGCTCGTCCGACATCTCCGGCTGGATCATCTGCTGCTGGGTGTTGAACAGGAAAAACACCAGAATGATGACCATCAGGTCCATCAAGGAGTTCATGGTCAGGGTGGCGCCCGGGAGCTGGCGCCGTGATTTCTTCCCCATCCTCGCCTGGTGATATCGCCGAGCCAGGATGCGCTCCTCCTCGTCGAGGGTGAACCCCTGGACCGCCTCCACGTTCTTGTTATCGTCCACCATCCGAACCGTACCTCAATGTGATCGCCTTGCTTACCGGGCGGTTCAATCCGTTACGGCACGAGGCAATAGAAGCACCGGGCTGGGGAACAGGTCGACGAAGGCGCCCCCTTCCTCGGTTCGATACTCCGCCGTACGGAAGGTCTCCTCGTCGTTATAGCCGTCCTGCTCCATGAAAAACCGGGAGATGTCCATGGTCCGAACCACCACCTCGAACGGAATCTCGCGTTCCGCCACGATGTTGATGATCTCGTTCTCGTCGGTCCACTGGGCGTTCCAGGCCGAGTAGTTCTTGATCTCCACCAACCGGTTGTACAAACCCCGGTAGTTCAGCCGATCGATCAGCTTCGGCTGGCTGACACGACCGCCGACGTTACAGATGGTCACCGGCATCAAGCCAGATTCGGGCGAGGCCGGGGGGCATTCGGCTAGGGGGTACCCGAGCTGCGACTCGGCAAAGGCTGGCGACTGCGCCATGTCGGTGATGGTGAAGCCGTTCTCGGTGATGGCCACCAACAAACGGGGCACCGGGACCTGCATCTCCTCCATCTGCTCCTGAGGCGTCACGGCCTGAGCGCTGCGCGGAGAGGTGACCGGCAGGGTCGCCACGATCACGAAGCTGGCCGTGAGCAACAGCAGTGGAATGATGATCATGATGATGTTCATGATCGGTATGAGAAACAAGTCGGGATTACTGTCTTCGTACCGCCCTTTTCGAGCCATCGCGATGCTCTCCTAACTACCCGATCCCCTGTCCTCTGCCCCGCCGACTACTCGGTGGGGGTGGCCAGGCTTTTGCCGCGGGAGACCAGCAAGTTCTCCAGCTTGACCGAGTGCTGGTCTATCTCATCGACGATCTTCTTGGTCATTCCTGACAGGAAAAGGTGGGCCAAAAGCGACGGAATCGCCACGATCAAGCCAAAGGCCGTGGTATTCATCGCCAAGGCGATGCCTTGCGACAACAGCTTCTGGCGATCCTCCACCGCCACCTGCTCGCTCTCCAACGCCCGGAAGGCGTTGATCAGACCGATGATCGTCCCCAACAGACCCAGCAGGGTGGCGATGTTGGCCAGGGCGGCCAGCGACGGCGTCCGCTTCATGATCTGCGGAACCACCTCCAGGGTCGCCTCCTCCAGGGCGTTCTGGATCTCGATCTCCCCCTTGTTGGCCCGCGTCAGACCGGCCTTCACCACCTTGGGCAAAGCCGCCGACGGTGCTGCATTACACAGCTTGATGGCCCGGTCGATGTTGTTCGCCATGACCAGCTTTTGGATCTGGGCCATGAATGCCGTGGCATTGATGTTGTACTTGAAGAACAGGAAGATGAACCGTTCGATGATCACTCCCACGGCCATCACGGAAACGACCAGGATGATGTACATCCACACGCCACCGGTTTCAAAGGCCTCGGCAATCTCGCCCATCGATACTCTCCTTTTCAGTGGGGGATCGACCCGTCACCATCCGGGCCACATCCCGAAGCGAAAACTCCCTGCAATATCCTCTCGCCACCTGGGGTGACGACTCCTCTCGATCCTGTCTCTTTCCCCCTACCTCGGAAAAAAACCGGCCCCCTTTCCCCTGAAAAGCGGCACAGCCCCCAGGCAGTCGGGACTCTATACCATACGCCATCTGGCCTGACCAGAGATTTGCAGGAGAACGATCCCTCCCTTGTCTCAATCGGCTCGCGTTCTCTTTTCCTCCACAATCCAGACCGAAAAAGTCACCTTCCTGCGACGACCGCCACCGCTGTCTGGGTCCATTGCTCCCGACGACCCCCCCTATCACACCGACCCCCAGACCCTGGCAGGATCAAAATGGCGGCTCGGTCACGGTCTCCAACAGCTCGGGGATGAACGTTTCTTGCATCGCGACCCCCTCGTAGTTCAGGTTGGTCGGCCTCAGGATATAAAATGCCTCCGGCTTCTCGATCCGGCCCTGGACCACCTCCTCTCCCAGCTGGATCACGCGATGTGACCCTCTGACTTGCTGGGCACTGGCTCCCACCGCCCCTCCAACCAGAAGCGACATCCCCAACCACCACAGGATCAACTGGCGCAACATGGCTCCTCTCTCCGGCCGGCAACCTCGAGAACCACTCGCCGCCGCCCGCCCCCTCTTCGACTCGACCCGACCGTCGTGATCTTCTCCCAGCCGAAGCGTTCGATTCCATCCCCTCAGTACTGCTCCCACTCCTCCTCCAAAGGTTGGTCGGTCTGATCTCCCGTGAGATCCTCGAGCTCCTCCGGCTCGATCTGCTCCTCTTCGAACTCCTCGTCCGACGCACCGGCCGGACCGAACCGGGCCAACTGGCGCTCCGCATCGATGCGCGCCAGGGCCTCGTCGATGTACTCCTCTACCCGATCATCCTGAGCCAGAGCGGGTCCCATCCCCGTTCGGTAGCGGGTGAAGGCCTCGACCGCCGCTTCTAGCCGCTCGATCACGCTCATCCGGGGAAAGTCGGTATCCAGGTACAACAACCCCAGGTTGAAGTATGCCTTCCAGAAGGCGGGATCGATCCGCAGCGCTTCCCGGATGGCCCGCTCCGCTCCCTCCAGGTCTCCCATGGCCTTGAGGGAGTTGGAGAGGTTCAGGTAGGCCTCCAGGAAGTCGGGCTTCAGGGCGATGGCCCGGCGCAGATGCTCGACCGCCTCCTCCTCGTTCCGGGCCCGATGCAGGAGCACCCCGAGGTTGTTGTGGGCTTCGACCGAACGCCGGTCCAGATCGAGAACCCGCCGGTAGCTGGTGATCGCCGCGGCGTGGTTGCCCTCCTCCATCTGGATCATGGCGACCGCCAGCCACAGGTCCACCCGTTCGGGCTCCCGCTCCAGGGCCGTATCCAGGACGAAGCGGGCCAGCTCCGACTGGTGCAGGTGATGGTAGGCCAATGCCAGGGCCAGGTGGGCATCGATGTTGCCTTCTTGAGCCAGCAGGATCTCTCGCGCCAGCTGGATGGTCCGCTCGTACTCCCCTCGATGCAGGGGGAGGAACAGGCCGATGGCCTGTATCCCCAGGGCGTTACCGCTGGTCCGCAAGGCGCGCTGGAAGGCAAGCTCCGCCCCATCCACGTCGCCCTGCGACAGTCTCAGCCGCAACAGCGCGGTCAGCGCGGGCGCCAGGGTCTCCTCCGCGTCCAGGGCCCGCTGGTAATGGCGATCGGCCTCGAACCCCTGTCCGGCGAGCTGGCTCAACACGCCCAGGTTATACTCGGCAACCGCGGCGTACTCGGGATGGTCCAGCATCGGCTCCAGCCACCTGCGCGCCTGCTCCAGGTTGCCAGCATCCAGGGCGCGGGCCGCCTCCTCGATGGCGATCCGGGCCTCTTCGGGAGAGATCGGTCGAACGCCGGGGCCCGGCCCCTCCGTTTCGCCTGCGGAATCGGAAACCGCTGCAGATTGCGCCGATCGATCGGCGGGCTGGATCTCGATCTCCGAGCCCACGCGCCGGTGCGCCTCCCCTCCCCCGCAGGTGATCAAAAAGACGGCCAGCAAGGCCCAATACGGCCCACGCTCGCTCCTCTGTTGCCGGTTTCCCCTCTGCATTGCGGTCTATAGCTCCTCCAGGAACCCCTCCTGCTGTCCCACGTCCCGAGGTTCGGGCTGCCGGTCCTCTCGCTCCGGCTCCGGTTGCAGCTCTTCGATGCCGGGCTGCGGTGGGGTGCCACCCCGCGGAGACCGGCTCGGCACCACTCGGGGTGCGGTGAGGAAACGCCCATCCATTCCGACCAGCGGAGGCGGGGAGAAGATCCGGGTCTGGAAAAAGACCGGCTCCTCCTTGTACAGGGGAAACTCCGACCCCAGGTATCGATTCAGCTCCCGGATGGTCGCAATGGTCCACTCGTTGACGATGGCCAGTTCCTGGCCGACCACCATGGCCACACGCCAGTTCTCGACCGCCTCGTCCTCGAACTGGCTGGCGAACTCCTCCAGCTCCATCTGGTAGGCTTCCGCCATGACCTCGTCCTCGGCGATCTCGGCGGGGACCGGAGCGGCATACAGCTTGTCGGCGATGGCCTGGTAGACGCGCCCGATCATGAAGTAGGCGGCCATGGTCCACTCGGCGCTCCCGATGGAGATGACGGTGTTGTAGGAGTTCACCAGGGGACGGATGCCCGCGATCTGCTCCTGGAAGATCCGGCGCTGGCGAGCCACGTCCCCCTCGAAGGCCACCGAGTTCCACACCTCGAACGCTTCCTGGACCAGGCTGAAACGGGCCTTGCCGGCAGCGAACAGGCTGTCGATATCGGTAGGGCGCCGTCTCTCGAACTCCTCGACCAGCATCTGGTATAGCTGGCGGGCTCGCTGGCGATCCTGGAGCTGCTGCGCGTAGTAGTCGGCGGTGCGGCGAAGGGAATCGAGCACGAGGGCGTCCATGGGGATCTGCGCCGTGGAAGGCCAGCTCGCATAGGTTCGCCTGAGGTTGCCCCAGACGCGCTCCATGTCGGTGAAGCGCCCCTCCCGCTCGTGCATCAACCCTGCCTGGTAGAAGGCCAGTGGGGCTCTGTCCGCTTCCGGGAACCGAGTGGCGAACCCCTCGTAGGTGGCTGCTGCCCGCGAGAACTGGTTGCGCATCTCCTGGAGCCGCGCTGCCTGGAACAGGGCGCTCTGCACCCGATCCTGGTCCTCTTCCCGATCGGCCAGCACCAGGTAGGTATTGATGGCCCGGTCGAAGTCGAAGAACTTGCGGCTGTTCTCCGCCAGTCGCCAAAGCGCGTGGTTGACGTGCTCACTGCCGGGATACTCGCTGACAATCCGCTGGTACAGCCCCATCGCCGCCTCATGGCGCCGGAGGTACTCGTACCCCACGGCAGCGTTGTTCAGGGCGGCTGGAGCCAGATCGCTTCTCGGGTTCTGGTTGACCAGGCGGACGTACTCCATGGCGGCCTCTTCATACCGCTCGGCCTGAAAGAGATCCTCCGCGCTGGCGAAGATGGCCCCCAGGCGATACACCTCCGCCTCGGCCTGGAACTCCGTCAACAGCCGAGTGTCGAGCTCTTCCCCGCACATGTCCCGGTCGATGGCGGCCAGCCGCTGACTCCAGATCTCCTGGCTCTGGTAGTCGTCCTCCAGGCGAAAGGTCTCGATGAGAAAAGCCGCCGCGTAGATGGAATCGTCCTGGCAGGCGTAGGCCGGGTTTTCGATGATGGTGATGAAACGGGCCCGCGCTTCTTCCAGGTGGGAGTAGTCGAAGTATAGCTTGGCCGCCAGAAAGGCGAACCGCCCCTGAGTCGTCGGATCGTCCGCGTTGTGCAGCCCCATTTGCTGGTAGCGATCATAGGCCTCGACCAGGAGGATCGAAAGCGCTGGTATCGCCTCGGGAGCCCTCACCTCCCGCACATCCTGCCGTTCCTGTTCCTGGATCTGAGCCTGGACCCCCACTGCGGTCGGCAGCGCTCTGGCCTCCAGGCTGCCCCGCTGGATCTCCTCGTAGAGTGCCTCTTCCAGACACCGTACCACCTGGTACCCAGCCAGCTCCCGCCGTTCACTCCGCCCCTCGGTGTCGCGTACCAACGCGTACTGGCGGGCGGCCTGCTCGAACTCGAAGCTGTAGTACAAGGCCTGGGCATAGTAGAAACGAACCTCGTAGGCCAACCGATCGGCCGGATACTGCTGGAGAAAATCGGCATACCCTTCCGCCGCCATCCGGTATCGCGCGATCGCCTCGCTCTCCAGGGCGGGATCGTTGATGGCCTGGTCCCGGTAGGTGTCCGCTTGCTGGTTGTAATACCGGGCTGCATCCAGCAGGGTGTTGCGCGCCAGCTCCTGGGCATAGGCCATGGCCCGAAAACGGCCCGCTTCCCGCTGGGCCTCGTACCAGGCGCTGCCAGGTCGATAGAAGGCGTTCATCGCCATCTGCTCGTCAAAGGCGGCGTCGAACTGGCCGCGTCGAGACAGGCAGGCCACGATCCGCTCGTGACGCTGGGGGTTCTCCGGGTCCGACGGCCAGCGCTCCAGCATCATCCGGTACATCTCCATCGACAGTTCGTACCGCTCCCCGTCGAACCAGACCCGGGCCAGCCGATCGCACACGTTCTGCTCCCAAGCGGCATTCCCGGCCAGGTACCGGCGGACACGGGGCATGCCGGCTTCCTGGTCGCGAACCCCGTCCAGGTCCCAATCCTCTTCAGACAGGACCACCGCCATGTACTGCAAGGCCTCCTCTCGCAGCGCCCCGGGTATCTCGCCTTCCATCCCCTCGTAGTAGGCGATCAACCCGCCAAAATGCCGCATCGCCTCGTCATACCGGTTCGCCAGGTAACAGGACCAGCCCAGCTTGAACAACGCCTTGTCGTACCAGCGGCTGGCGCCGTACTCCAGGCTGCGCTGGTAGGCGACCGCCGCCTCTTCGTACTCGTTGATGTCGAAAAGGTACTCCCCGATCCGCAACCAGGACTCCTGAGCGAAATCGCTGCGCGGGTGCTCCGCCACCAGCGTGCGCAAGGCCCCGGCCGCCTCCTCCTCGCGCCGCATCTCCAGCAGAGAGTAGGCCATCAGGTAGTAGGCGCCGTCGACCTGGCGATAATCGGGAAACCCCTCGATCAGCCGGGCAAAGGTGGCGATGGTCCGGTGGTAGTCGGGCCTCGGCTCCTCCGGACGATCGGGGATGATCCCCAGGTCGTACCGCTCCAGCTGCTCCTGGTAGTCGGCATCCGCCCGGATGCGGTCGTCGCTCTCTTGCTCGAAGTACAGCTCGGCGAGGCGGAAAAGAGCGTCTGGCGTCTCGGGTGAGTGGTCGGGATAGCGCTCGACGAAACGCTCCAGCCCATCGATGGCCTCCTGGCGCATCGCCCGTTCCTCCTGCCGCAGCCTCTCGATCTCTTCGTCGAACTGAGATCGCAGCGCCTCTTGCCGCCCCTGGTAGGCCAGGTCCACCATCTGGGCGAGATTCGCCAGGTACTCCGCCACCTCGCTTTCATAGGCGGCCAGTGCTCGTTCCAACCCCTCCAACTGTTGCAGCAGCTCCGGGGTCGCGTCGGCCGGCCTGGGGATCGGCTCCGACAGGGTGCGGTCCGACTCGGGGAGCGACAGCTCCTCTTGCTCCCATCCCTCTTGATCCACCCGGGGATCTGGCTGCGCCTCGATGGCCGGCGCGAACCAGACGACCGTCAGCGCGACCCCCACCGCCAGGCGGGCGGCCTGCCGCGGACAAAAACGACATCGACCATGCGGCGCGCGCGCACCCTTGGACCGAGTAGCCCCTGGTGGGTGGAACCGATGGTGGTGGAAAAGGGTCATGGAGTGCTTCTTTCGGCGCAAGGCTCACGGTCACTCGGTCTGCAGGACCTCGCGGAACTCGGTATCCAGAAGCTCGATCTGGCTATCGCGAACGCCCAGCAAGTTGTTGATGCGCTGAGTCCGGTCTTCCTTCTCTCTCCAGGCCACGTCGATAATGCCGACATCCGCCTGCAGGACCATCTGCCCGAACTGCTGCTGCACCGCGATGAAGTTCTCATAGGCGATCAGACCGGAGAGACGCTCCCCCTCGGCTTGGTATCGATCCAGCCTCTGCTGGTACTCCTCCAAGAGGGCGCTCTGCACCGAGATCTGCCTGACGATTTCGGCCGTCCGCTCCTCGACCACCCGGTCGATCCGGTGGAAGAAATCCGACAGCTCTCGATGCAGCTCATCGATCCGGGCCCGGATGGCCCCCATCTGCTCCAGCTCCGGCCTGGCGGGGGCGTGAACGGTTTCGGCCAGTCTGAAGAGAGCCTGCCACTCCCGCTCCAGCGCCTGCTGCGTCTGGCCCATCACCCCCCCCTCCTGGGAGCCGGTGATGCTTCCCACTCCGGTCTGCAGCCGTTCCAGCTCCACCACCCGCCTCAATCCCTCTCGCCCCCGATCCAGATCCTCCAGAGAGGCCTCCAGACCATCCAGCATCGCGCCGATCTGCCAAGCCTCCTCTTCCGATCGCAGCCCGCTCTCCCGATCCTCCCGCAACTGCTGCCGCATGGCCGTCAGTTGCATCCGCTGGGTACCCAACGCATACCCGAGCCGGTACAGCTCCATTTCCAGCTCCTGGAGGCTCCCCTCGACCGACCGCTCCCTGGCTACCATCGTGTCGTAGGTCATGGGCAGGGCGGCCATTTGTCGAGCCAGGTCCATGCGGCGCTGGCGGAGACGCTCCAGGTCGGCACGCTGCTCGGGAGAAGCGGCGGGAGTCAGCAGCTCTCGCCCCATCTCGGCCAGATCCGCCGACTGCGTCAGCAGTCCGAACCGGATCTCGATGGCCTGCCCGTACCCCGATTCCAGCTCGGAGCAGACTTCGACCCGGCTGCTCGAATTCAGCACGGCCTGCAGCTCGGTGATGATGTCGCGCGCTTCTCGGATCTCGGCGGCTTCCGCCTCCAGGGTCTCGATCAGCTCCAGTGCCCGTCGCATGTCCTGGTCATCCGCAACCCATTGACGGGCCAGATCCGGCAACCTCCAGGTGCCCGACTCGGGATCGATCAAGGCCGTGTAGTACAGCTGAGCATCCGTCCTCTCATCGACCAGCGTGGCCAGTTGATCGGCCAGCGGTCCGAACTGCCGTACGGTGGTATCGAACACCTCCCTGGCCTGCTGGTACTCGGTCGCCCGGATCAACAGGTCTCCTTGGAGAAGCCGGACCTGGGGCACAAACTGGCTCGAGGGCACCGCCAGCAGCAGTATTTCCAGGGTGCGCAGGGCGTCCCGGGCTCGGTCCAGCCGAATGAACACCCAGGCCAACTCGTATAGTGCCCGGTCGAAATGGTTGCTGGTGCGCGAAACCGCCTGGTAAGCGTTCAGGGCTTGCTGGTATTCTCCTCGCTCGAAATGGACTCTGCCCAGTGCCAGGCTGGCCAGATCCGCGATCTCCGGAGCATCCGGATGAGAGGAGGCACTGGCACCTTGACGGGCTTGCTCGAAGGCGCTCAAGGCAGCCTCCCACTGTCCCAGCTGGACATGGCATACGCCGAGAAAGTAGGTGGCCCGCGCGAACTGGTCGCTCTCTGATGGAATCGCCTGGAACTCGCGCACCGCTCCCGCAAAATCGCCGCGAAAATAGCGGTTCCGTGCCCGGGCATAGCGGATGTCCGGTCGGTCTCCCGCCAAGAGGCTGACATCCAGCATCCGGTCCAGCTCGTCCAGCTCCTGGTAACGCTGCATGGAAAAGGCGATCTGAAGGAGCCTCAAGATGGCATCCGGCCGAAAGGGGTCGCGGGGCTCGTCGGCGATCTCCCGGAAGTACCCCTGAGCGGCGATCGGGTTGTGGTCCTGGTACAGGCTTTCCGCCAGGTAGTAGCGGGCTTCGCCGTACCCCGGGGAGGTGCGGTCGCTCCAGTTGGTGACCGCATCCAGCAACACCACGGCCGCTCGAGCGTAGTCCCCCAGCAAGAAGAGCACCCGTCCGTCGGCCAGGCGGCTCTCCAACCGGTAGAGACGGTCTGTCTGGGAGATCGGAAGATAAGTGCTGTCCAGGTGGGACAATCGCTGGGAGTAGGTCTCCAGCTGTTGCTCCATCACTCGGAGCCTGTCCGCCAGCTGCTGACCCCGCCCCTCGAGCGGAAGAAAAAGCCCCGCCGCCAAGATCAGGGCCATCGCCCATCCCCTTGGCGACCGGTCCGGCTTACTTGTCCTGTGAGGCGACATCGGTGAAATCGATCTCGTATCGGATGTCAGGCCGCTCCTCGATCGGCTGGTTGATCCCTCCCTGCTCGTATGCGATCACGCGCAGGGAAACGATCCGACCGTCCTCGGCGTTGAAGGCGTAGCTCGAGCGGAGGCGAAACCGGTAGCCCTCCAGGTAGCTGAACAGGCCGAAGCCGTTTCCCACGAACATCATCTCCACCGAGAGATTGTGTGGACCGGGAAGGACCGCTCCGCCGTATACCTCGATCTCCCCTCGATCCGCCAGGTCGCCCCGGCTGTCCACGGCCACATACAGCTGGTTCCCGTCCAGGCTGTAGACCACCCGTTCCAGGGTGAAGGTGATCCCCATGTCGTTCACATGGGTGATGACCGCCTGGCTGCCCGAGATGGTGGTCCTCAGCACCTGCTCCCGCAGCAGGACAAGACGCGACTTGGATCGGAAGATCTGCTCTCTCAGCTCGTTGACTCGATCCTCCAGCTCGTGCAACCGCAAGGCGTACTCAGGGGAAAGGTGGCTGGGAACAACGACCGGCCGCGTAACCACGGTGCGCTCCTGCTCGGATTCCGGATCGCGAGAGGAGCCCGGGAGCGGCTCGATGGTCAGGATCGTCCTCCCTGAGCTGTCCCCAGGAGGCTGCGCCTCAGAACTCTGAACGGCCGGCGCCGAGGGTTCCTCATGCAGCTCTTCGATCCCGTCGTCCTGGGCCAGCCCTTCAGTCCCTGTCAGCAGCAGCACCCAGACCAGACAGCCCGCCACACCATGACGAGGTAGCAGGAGGCGACGGCTCCGAGATCGACTCGGATCCTCGCCCCCCCTCTCACGCTGCGACATATCGACTCCTCGGTTCAGAACCGGGCGAAAAGGAGGCGCCGGCCGGTCTGTCCCTGCCGGTAACACCATCGTCCAGGTCCGGCCCCATCGGACTCAAAATACCACAACCCCTCGGGCCCTCAAAGGGTGCATCCTACACCCTGTCCACCCGGAACACGCACAATGGTTCAGGCCGGTTCGCGTCCAGTGCCGTCCACTCCCCAGGCAAAGCCCACGATGCGGACCCCAGAGGACCCAGCGATCATCACCCGCCAAGATCTGGCGGGGCAGCCCCCCCCAGACCCCTCGCCGGTGGCACCGCACGGGGGCACGGTGTGGATCCGGATCACCAACCCATCAGCCGATCGAACCGGGAATCGATCCGGTAGGCCTCCCACCTCACCCGATGACCCGCCTGGCAGGGAATGAAAAACTCCCTGCGCTCGCCCCCTCCCAACACCACCAGCCGAGCTCTGCCCTGTGGACCCCTCGAGGGCAGGGAGGGAGGAGCAGCCAGGATATCGCCCACCCGCAAGGGGAAACCGGCGGCAGGTCCCATCGGATCGATGCCGACGATCCGAAACCTCCCGTCCCTGTCCACCGCCGTCTCCAAGCCGAGATAGGCCACCTCTTCCAGCTGCCGGCGCAAACCGAGCCCCGCCTCCTCCAGCCAGGCTGTGACCGGCACCCGTTCCTGTCCGGTGACGTACCGGGTGAACCACTCGTGCAGGTCGCGTCCCAGGCGTTCCTCCAGGACCCGGCGGATCTCTTCGTTTCCGATGCGCCGGCTGCCGGCAAAGCTCCTCAACAGCTGGCCAACCGCCCCTTCCAGGCGGTCCTGGGCTCGGCGAAGCTGGATATCGAGCCAGAACGCCAGGAGAAAACCCTTCTGGTAGTCGAGCTGGCGAATGCCCGGGTGCTCCCAGAACCGCTCCTCGGACGATTCTCCCCCAACCGAATCGGTAAATCGATTGGACAGGTACCCCGTCACCATCTGAGAGAGCACCTGCAAGAACAGATCGCTGGAGGCCACGCCGGATCGGATCACCACACAGACGCTCAGGTACTCGACCACCCCCTCCAAAAACCACATGGTGGACAGCTCCTGGCCGAGCGCGAAGCGCAACCAGTTGCCGATGTACTGGTGCAGGTTCTCATGGGCAATAAGCAGGGCAGCCCGGTTCGATTCCCATCCCTCCGTCTCGCCGAGCTCCAGGACGAACCCCCCAGGCCGGCCACTGCCGGTCATGACCCCGGGCCCGTCCGCTCGATGCAGCAACAACCCCACCGTCGCCCGCCACGGCAGTTCCGGAAGGTTGGCGGCCGTGTAGGTCACCAGACGGTGACCCAGCACCAACAGGTCATCCTCCACCTGGCCCAGCCGAGGATCCACCGCCAGGGTGAAGCTCTCCTCCCCCTGCACCAGGCTGACCACCCGAATGCGACCCCCCAGATAGGCCGCGTCCAGGAGATCCGACAGAGGTCGGCGAATCACGCCGCTTGCCTCCCTGAACACCCCCAGCGTCGTCGCCCAGACGGCTTCCCTCCGAGAGGCCGCCAATTCCAGGTAGGCCGGCGCACTCTCCAGGCTATCGAGAGCCGGCCTTGCCAGCAGGTTCCGCCCGTAGCCAAAGAACCATTCCGGCGTTCCAACAGCCCGAAACCGAGACCTCCGGGTGAGCGATCTCGCCCGAGGAGCGACCCGGTACCCCAACGTCAACCGAGACAGCCCAGGATGGGAGATCAGCACCCGTTCTCCTTCCTGGATCACCGGCAGCGGCTCGCCTCCAGGACCGGTCGCCCAGAAACCGGTCAGGTCCAGGTGGAGATCGGAACCACCCGCCCACCGGCAGGGCAGTAGAAACTCCAGGGGAGTAGCCAGCTGCCCCCCGTGATCGGCACGAACCGCCAGGAGCACGTCGGCCCTGGTGTTGACCCCACCAGAGGACAGGGTGATGCGGTAGGCCAGCCCGACCTCCTCATCGGGTGGCCACCGGTCGGGTTCCCCCACAATCGGCGAAGAACACCCTGCGACCAGGGCGATCACCAGAAGAATCGGAGGGAACTGGCTGCTCGACCATCTTCTCATCGCTCGACTGCATACCATGCCCCTCCCTTCCCCACCAATTTCGAGCCGCGTCCAGTCGTGGTCACTCCGCCGGCTGCTCTCCCCAGGCGGGTATGGAGTCCACCTGGGTGGCCAGAAACTGCTCGTAGGCCGCCCGCATTCGTCGGGCTTGCTCCGGCTCCTGGCCCCACAGGTCGTTGAGCTCACCGGGGTCGTTCGCCAGGTTGAACAGGCGATATCGGCGGGCGCGGACATGGTGGATCAGCTTGTAGTCTCCCCAAACCAAGCTACGGATCAGTCGATTGTGGGGCCCCAGCGGCATCTCGGCATAGATCGGCACTATCTCGGGCTCCTCGCCGGTCGCCAAGGACTCGAGCAGGCTGCGACCTCGAAAAGAGCTCTCCGGCTCGATCCCGACCAGGTCCAGGACGGTCGGAGCCAGATCCATCAAGCTGACCGGAGTCTGAAACTCCCTGGCTGCCAGCCCGGGAACGTAGAGGAAAAACGGCACCCGGATCTGGTGCTCGTAGAGATCCCACCCATGATGGCGCATCGAGTGTTCTCCGAACGCCTCCCCGTGATCCGAGGTGAACAAGATGACGGTCTGTTCCAGGGCACCGAACCGCTCCAACACCGCCATCACCCGCCCGATGTGGTGGTCCACGAATCGGATCTCCCCATCGTACTGGTCGATCGGCTCCGGC
This sequence comes from Bradymonadales bacterium, assembly GCA_016931535.1. Classification (GTDB taxonomy): domain Bacteria; phylum Myxococcota_A; class Bradymonadia; order JAFGEP01; family JAFGEP01; genus JAFGEP01. Next base: position 191,389 of record JAFGEP010000096.1, on the reverse strand, counting down.
CCATAGGGCTCGAACCCCTCGTGATCGATGTACAGCTTGTGGGGATCCATGAAGTGGATCCACAAGAAGTACGGTGGGCGTTCTTCCCCCTCCGCCCCCTCTCCCCCCTCCGCCTGGTAGTACTCTTCCAGGATGGCGATGGCGTTGTCGGCAGTCTGCTCACTGGTGGGCACCCGTTCCATCCGGTCCTGCGACACCCAGTACTCACGCCAACGATCGAACCCCTGGGCAAATCCGTAGCCAGGGCGGAAGTACCAGTGGCTCACCGAGGCGGCCGTGAAGTAGCCGGCCTCTTGCAGGACCTCAGCCAGAAAGAGGTTCCCCTCTCCGTAGCGGGAGAAATGATCGAAGCTCCGCTCCATCTCGCTGGGCCAGCGGCTGGCCAGGATGGGGGGAACCGCAGAGGGAGTCTTGTTGGAGCAGCTATAGGCGCGCTGAAAGTGGATGCTCCGAGCAGCCAGGCGGTCGATGTGGGGAGAGATGTCCGCCCGCTCGTAACCGGCGTAGCCCAGGTGCCCCGGTCGCAAGGCGTCCACCATCAACAGGATCACATTGTAGCGACCGCGCAGCTCTGCCGCCGGATCGACCCGTTCCGCGAGAGCTTCCTCACCGTTCTCGCCCGACCCGGTTCCCATCTCGGCGCTGACATGGCGGCCGGGTTCGTTCTGGGGATCCGCCCTACCCAGGGTGCTGAATGGCCGCGAGAACTCCGCCTCGAGAACGAGATCGGCTCCGCTGCAATCCTCGTCGATCTGGTTGTTGGGGATCTCTTGTGCCCCCGGATTGATCTCCGCGCGGTGATCGTCGCAATCCCCGCCACCGAGTGCGGTCGAGTAGCCGTCCCGGTCCCTGTCCATGAGCGCCTGGCTCCACGCCAGCGGGATGCGTGCCATCCAGGACCGTTCCTCCAGCGCCAGGGAGCCGTCCAGATAGAGGCGGTTCGATCCCGTACCCCAAACGCCGTAGACCGATAACCCCACCAACACGACCAGGGCCAGCAGTGCACCGATTCGCCGGCAACGGTCTTTCAGGCCCCCCAGGGCATACCCCAAAAGGTAGCCTGCCACCACCAGCACCGCCGGAACCACCACCACCCCCAGACGGATCGCCTCCAGCGTCTGTCCCGCCGCCCCTCCTTGCAGGCAGGTCCACAGGACCACCGCCACGGCTGCCGTTAATCCCCAGAACCAGGGCCGCCCCAACGGCCTGGCGAACCCGATCCGATCGACCAGCCACCCCAACCCCAGCTCGGTCCCCCGGGCCAGCCGAGGCCAGGCCAGCACCAAACCGGCGGCCACGCCGAGCAAGCAGCAGGCGAGCACGAATGCCGCCAGCGAAAGGTTGTGAAATCGCAGCATGAACCACAGGCCGAGTCGATAGGCGATCAGGAAGAACACGACGGCCAACACCACGGTCGCCAGCACCTGTGCGCTCCTGCGCCTTCCCTGGTCACCCTGTGCGCTTAAGAACCTGCAGATCCTCCGGTACAGCTCCCGCGGATGTGGCTCCACGGGCGACAGCCACAGCGCGATCCGCAGCGCGAACCCCAGCACCAGAGCCACCGGCCCCATCACGATCAGCGCCAGAAGCACACTCCCGCAGACGGAGGGCAGATCCGCGCCCCTCGCTGACTGTAGGCCGTCAATCCCGGCAACGATCCACCCCGCGATCAGGGTTGCCCAACAGACGGCCGTCGGCTCTCTCGTATCCATGACGGATCTCCCACGCGACCGGGGTAGATTTTTCTGATTCTCCAATTTATCGCCCTACAACGCTACTGATCCCATCCGCTTGTGACCGCTGCTGGCCCTGTGGTAGATTGCCTGGTGGACAGTGGATTTACAGGATCGGCCACCATCACAACCGGATAAACCGGGAACCACAGCGTGCTAGAACGGGTCATGAGGCGTTTTGGGGTCTCCGGTTCCAGCCAAGAACGGCGACCAACCTACTACGAGGAGCTAGTTCCCCAGATACGACCTCGTGTCCGCGAACTGCTGTCCCGCTCCCCGCAGCTGGATCCCTTGGGCCTCGTGGCGTTGGAGATTTGCAGTCCATCCAGGTCCGGCGAAGCCACCGAATCGGACCATCCCCCATCGGAGCCGGATGAGGAGCAGGGAAAGGTCCTCAAGACCTATCTTACGCTGTTGTGTGACAACGACATCTTGCCCCCATCCTGCCAGCTAACCCGAGAAGAGGTCGGCTTGACCTGGCGGCTCCTCAAGAGCTTCACCCGCTCCGACGAGGCGACCCCCAAGCACTTCGATTCGGTCCTCGGCCTGCTCGAGGAAAAATTCCAGTCGGGCAAGTACAGCCAGGCCAATCTGCTGCTCCGGTTGTTCGAGACTACCGAAGCTCGACGGCGAAATAACGAACGCACCCTGTTCTACGAACAGATGATCACCCGATTCGGTGCTCATCGCACAGAGCCGTTACCAAAGTCGCTGCACAAACGATTCCGACAAAAACTGGCCAATCTCCACGAGCCTGCCGTTCTCATCCTGGCTGCCGCCGAGTGGCTCCACGCCAACGTCAACGTCAACCTCGACATCCCCCTGCGCGACACCGAAGAGTACCTGGCCTGGCAAGAGGTTCTCAAGCTTTCCACCCAGTCGACGGATCACCACGAGACGCTCGACATCCTGGCTCCCGCCAGGCTACGCGATGTCACCGAGATCGCCGATACCGACCTTCCAGGCCGACTCCAAAAGCTGGTAAACACCGACACACTGCACCAGTACGTGGCTCAGCTGCTCAGATGCTGCTACTTCGTCGTCCTGGTCACCGGCAAGACCGGCTTCGAACCCTTTATCAAGAGCTTCTTGCATTGGGTGGAGCACAACCTGGACTACCCCGGCACCCGGCTGCTCCCCGAGCTCCACCGCCGAACCACCGTGGGCGATGAGGGGCTGGAGCTGGCGATCACCGACATTGTCAAAACCCACCTGGGTAAACCGATCGAGGCACTGCGACAACGACTGGACTACTCCTGTATCGACGCCGCCATCGCCGCTCTGGCCCAAGAGCTCGAAAAACTACCGCTCAACATGCTTGCCCCAGGCGAATATGACCTCTTCGGCTTGGTGCTCGACAGGGCCACACGGATCGAGATCGAAGACCCCAGCATCCTGCTTCGGATACATCGGATATGCTGATCCTTCGGACGGCCTGTTTTCCAGAACGTCCGGTTCTGATCCTCTTGCTGTTGACCTTCGCCTTCCGGTCCGCACTCGCTTGCCCGGGCGATGAAGGTGATCCCCTGGACCGGCCGGACAGCGGAACCGACCCGATCGACTCGCCAGACTCCGGCGACTCCAGCTCGCCCTTCCAGCCGGGCCTCCCCCTCGGTGAGCTGATAGACCTGGAATCGCTCAGGGAAACGGCCACCCTATCGCTCGTGATCGAGCAGGACCGGACGGGACAAGTACCCGGAGACTTCGAGGATCCGGTATGGCAGATCGGCTTTCGGTTCACCTCGCAGACCTTTCTGTCCGTTCCCTGGACTCACAGAGGATTTCTGCTGCTGCCCCAGAGCGTGGCGTCGGAACCGCGCCTCGCCGGCATCGTGGAGCACGGGACTGAGAACACCCAGCAGGGCATCTCCGATGCCAGCAGTTTTCTGCCCCAGTTCGGCGCCGTCACCGCCGATCGACTGGACCTCCCCATTCTGCTGCTGGATTCCGTCCCCGCGGTTCAGGATCTGCGGGAAGAACCGACCCTCGAACCATACCAGGAGCAGTTTCCTCACTGTTTTATAGGCCCCATCGGGAACGAGGAGCTCTTCGAGGAGTGCTTGAGAGCCCTGTCGCGCGCCACAGGTCGTCTCGATATCGATCCCACCGTACCGGTGGCCATCGCCTACTTGCGGGCGGTAACACTCCTCGAGGAGCTGGCCAGACGCCTTCCCACCCTGGATCTGGGTTTGGAGGCCCCACCCTTTGAGGTCGAACGGGTCGCCATCCTGGCCGGCGGGTTCGATGGAATCGGATTGCGGCATGCCATGGCACTTGACCGCCGAATCGAGGGGGTCATGGTGGCGATCAACCTCGGCAGCTGGCGGGAGTTTCACCAGCTGCAGGCCCAGCGCTGGGACTCCGATTGGGCCTTCGGCGATCCTACCGGCGAGATCGCATTCCTGGACAGCCCCGCTGGTGCCGAGTTTCTCCGGATCTTCGACCTGTCAGCCATCGTTTCAGCCATCCAGGACAAGAGCTACCTGGTGGCGGTGGGAACCAATACCACCCGGTACCCCTTGGAGGCACTCGAGGGCTATCGCGAGATGCTGCCAGCGGATCACTCCTTGTTGTTTGTCGCCAACTACGGCGACGGCTTCGGTTCCCGGGACCACCTGACGAGCTGGCGGACCTTTCTCGCACACCTTGCCGGCTCGTGGCAGTACCCCACGGTCGAGGCCACCTTCCAAGACCACCAGGGCAACATCTCAGTTGCCGCACAGGTCGAGGGCTCCGCCTTGGTAGGTGCCGCCGAGATCTGGTATGTCCAGCGCCACACCGAGCAGGATGACCCCGACTACCGGGACGCGTTGTGGCGATCTTCCCCGGTGGCAAACAGCGGAAATGAGCTCGTCGGCTTCTTCACGCCCCTGTGCGACCACAGCGCCTTCTTCGTCAGGGTCGTCGTTTCCCAGGGCTTTCTCGAAGGCCCGGTGACCAGTCCGGTCTACCTCGTCACCCCGTGACTTCCGCCCGATCCGCCCGCAATCGCAGGGGATCTCTCTCAAGGTGGACCTCCTGACCCCAGTCAACCCGCATGGGCTGCCCTCGCCAGGCGAACCATCAGCCTCTCTGCTTCCACGCGGTTCACCCCGATCAGACGGATCGTCGTCTTCGGCTCGAAGGTGATGGACAGGCTGGTGCGACCCGGACGGCTGGCCACCAGAACAGTCAACAGGAAATCGATCACCACCCCCCCCATCAGGAGGTACAGACCAACCTCCATCCAATCCTCGAACCCCGCCAGCCTGCCATCCAGGTAGACCATCGTCCCCACCAGCGCCCCCGCACACACCGCCAGCAGACCGATGAACAGGTATAGAAAGGGATATCGGACCTCCTGCTGTACCGTCAGGATCCCCCTCGGACCAAAGGTCCGCCGAGTACGACGAACCTCCTTCCCCAGGAAATGCCGCGAGGTCTCCACGAACACCACCTCCCCCTCCATCCAGATCCGCCCCACTCGTCGCAGCCCAAACAAGAAACGACCGAGCACCCGCACGATCGAAACCACAATGATGATCCCGGTGATAAACTCCAAGACCCGGATCACCCGAGGACACGGCTTGCCCGCCCATCCGCCGGACAGCACCGTCTTCTCTTCAGATCCCGGCTGGCGGGCGGCGACCGGGGTAACCGGCTCTTCTACCAGAGTCGGCCCTTTGGTCCGGTCTTCCTCGATCTCTTGCTCGCCGGGAAGGTCAACCTCCAGCGGGGCGGCAATCTGCCGCTGATCTTCATCGGCTGGCAGCCTGCCAGTTCTAGGCAGGGCCTTAGAAGTCACCGTCTGCTCATCGGCAACAACCGCGACCGCCGGCTGAGAATCGACGGGAGGCTCTGTCCTCTCGATGACGCTGACGCCAGAAAACAAGGGCGTGACCGGCCGCGAAAAATCCTCGGCGGCCCCCATCCCGCCGGCCGAAGGGGAGTCGTCCGGGGGTGCCGGTTCTCCAGTGGTGGCGGCTCGGCTTGGCTCCGGCTTCGCAGGTTTCGATCTCGGGATCCGGATCGGCATGACGCCACCGCTGGATATGGTCGCCGGTTCCATGAGCCCGCCGGCCTTCGGGGGAGCGGTCCCAGGTGTTTGTTCTGGACGCTGGGCCAAAGCAGGTGTCCCGAATGGTTCTGCCAGCTCCAGGACCACTTCGAGCTCCTCCTCCTCGTCCTTCTGGCCCAAGGATCGATCGGGCGGTGGGGGCGGGGTTCCGGCGCCGACCATCTGCTCCAGCTGTTCCTGCGTCTTGACCGTCAGTTGCAGGGAAGGAAGCTGGTCTCGCCACCTGTCCAGGAGGGTCTCCGGCAGGTGGCTGACATGGGTCAGCCACTCGGATAGCGGTTCACCCGCCGCATCGAGCGCCGCGATCATGCTCAGTACGGCATCCCAGATGGAGGCCTGGTCGGCGCCTGGAATGGTGTCCAGGTGTGCATACAGCGAGGTGCCCAGACGGCGGTCCACCTCGTGGAGAAGGCGCGCAAGCCGTGGGGTGGAGCGGATCCGCTCCGGAGGAGAGAGCGCCTCCAGGTAGTATCCCAACCCGCACACAACCAGTCGCCCCAGCTGGTCAAGCGCCTCCGGGGTATCGACCATTCCACCCAGCACCTCCACCAACGGGACCGCCCCTCCGGCCAATTCCAGGACGGTGGCCTGAGCATCTGTTCGCCCCGCTGCCAGCTCCTCGTCGAGGTGCTCCCGCCACAACTCCCAGCTCCCGCTTCGTGCCGCTCGGACCAGAAGCCGCCAGACCAGCCCGGGCTGGGTGTTCAGCAGTGCGGTGGAGCTTGCGGTCGGGAGGAAGATGTTGGCCATGACTCGTACCATTCAGCGCAGATGGGATGCAACTTGCACTGGAGCCGCCTTTGTTGCAAGAATCGCGACCCGATTGCCGTTCCGGATCTGGTCCGCGCCGACCCGGATGTGGTATTTCATCCGATTGTCCCCCGGCGTCAAGGGAACGAGCAGATCGAGTGGACCATTCAACAGAATACCGCGCCCTCTTTCTACGTATACTCTATGTGTCGAACGAGGGACGAGCGTCGGGTGGACGTCGGTCGATCCCCAGGCTGCTCCGTTCGTGTTGGGTGTCCCGGACCGAATTGCCATGTTGGCCCCTGCGATGAAGTTCATCTGTGACAGCTGCCAGCAGCGTTATACCATCGACGATGCCAAGGTGCAGGGGCGTCTCTTGAAGGTCCGCTGCCGGCGCTGCAGACATCTCATTACCGTATACGCCCCAGCTCACCCCGCCGATGCGCAAACCCGATCCGGTAGCTCGGCACCCCTCGGGCCCGCACTCTCCTCCCCCGGCCGCCACGACAGGCTACCTTTGGGCAAGGTGAACTACGAGAAGTTGGAGGAGATCGCCTGGCATTACTCCATGGGCGGCCAGTCGTTTGGACCGTTCCCCGAGGACGCGTTGATCGCCAGGATGCTCACCTGGGAGATCACCGACGAGGCTTACGTCTGGAATGCGGGCATGTCCGGCTGGGTCCCGGCCTTCGACGTGCCCCTGTTCGCCCCGGCGATCGCAGAAGGAAAGCGAAGAACCGAAAAACCAACGCCTCCGCCCATCCCGAAGACCGCACTGAAAGCCGCCGAGCCGGCAGCCACCCCCCAGGCCCCTCCCCAGCCCGTTGAACCGGCGGAAGACACCTCGTCGGCTGCAAGCCTTGAAGAAAGCTCAGAGGCTCGGGATTGGTGGGTAGACTCCTGTGACCACGAGGTGCCGGAGACCCATGTGGAAAAGGCGTTCTTCGACGCCCCGACTGCTCTGCCCTCGGCATCGCCCGAGGACCAAGACCTCCTCGCCGAGTCCGAGATCGAGGGAATCGGCCTGGTTTCCTCCGACTTCTTCGCCGTGTATGAGCCGGACCAGGAGGAGGTCGTGTTGTGGTCGTCCGAGTCGGTAGCAGCCCAGGCTACCGGCCGGACAGAAAAAGCGTCGCGCCGCCTGCCAGGCGCCGATGCGACAATCGAAAGGCCACGCGAGCCCTCCGCTACCACCAGAAACCTGTTCCGCGAACTCCGCAAGGCGGACAGATCCCGGCGCAACAAGCGCTGGCTGGCGATTGGTGTCGCCGCGGCGGTCGTGGTGGGCCTCCTGCTCATCTTGCCGAACGCACTCGGTCCCGACGACGAGCGGTTCGCGCTCCGATCGGCAGGGCCTGTAGAGTCCATCCCTGCTGGAGAGCCGACCGCGCCTATCGACCCTATCGAGATCGAGTTGATCCAGGTCGCCACAGCCATCCGGGAAGCCCGGTCGGCAATTCGCTCCAGCACCCTGTCCAGCCTGGTGAAGAGCGACGAGGTCTCCCTTTCCCCCTCTGTCGAGACGTTTTTCGCCCTGGAATCGGCAGAGCCGGTCTCTTCCGGCTATCCGCATCTCCTCCAGGATCCGGTCCCGCTGGAGCAGTTGAGCGCTGCTTCCCGCTCCTCGCGGATCGGCTCGCGCCAATCGAGCCCCAACCACCGGGAAACCAGCGGTGAAAGCCGGTACAGCCGGCTGCAAAATGGCCGGAGCGTGCCGGTCCCCCTGGAAAGCCCCTCCACCACGACCGCCGAGGTGGAGCAGACGTCCAGCAGCATGGTGGACGCCAACTACTTCCGGGACAACCTCCCGCGTGTCCGCCGAGACGTCCAGCGGTGTTACGAGCTCCAGCTACGAGAGGTCTCTGAACCTATCCAGCAACGGATCGAGCTGCTGTTGACCGTCAGCCCCGATGGCCGGGTCGCTGTCACCTTGGATCGCAACCTGTCGGGCACCATCTTCGATCGGTGTCTGAGAACGAGGTTTTCCACCTGGAGGTTTCGCACATTCGAAGGGGAAGCCGTTACATTGCGGCTGCCTTTTACACTACAATAGGATAAGCTCTGATTCGGATCGCGGCGGTTCGTGATGAGAGGGAGGGACCAATCGATGCAGGACATGGCGCATCAAATCATGGGAAGACACGTGAGTCGTTTCTGGTGGCTGTCGTCGATCTGCCTGATCGGGGGGATGTTGGCGATGGCCCCGCTGGCACAGGCACAAGAGGATCAGACCGGGGAGGTGGCTACGGTCGAGATCCGGTTCTGGGCCTTTTCCCGGAATCCCCAGTTCTTCGCCTACCAGACCACCAATCACCTGGGTGAACAGATGCTGTGCGTCGGCCAGGCCGACGAGGCCGAGCCGGTGTTCGCGCGGGCGGCCACCGAGGAGACCTCGGTCCGGGACATCCTGATCTCCCAGGAGCTTCGTGACATGTACGGCTGGGCTGCCGATGGCGTGGTGGGAACCACGAGCCCATCGGGAGCCTTCGAGCTGGTCGCCACTCCGGCAGGCGCCAACATGGCGATCTCGGTGCGACGATCCGGGCGGTCGGTTCCGATCGGAACCATTCCGCTCATCTCCGACGGGATGAGTCTGGCCGAGCCCAGTATCAAGGAGATTCGCTGGAGCCCTGACGACACGGTGGTGGTAGTCATCCTCCACCAGGTCCTGCGCGGGGAGTGGCCCATGGAGGTGGATGTCGCTCAAGGCTTCTTGGTGCCAGCAGCGCCCGCACCTCCGGCCCCCGCACCAGCGGCCGAGTAGCTCCAAGCGAAACCACCTGTGCCTGGTCCTGCTCCACCATGCCACGGGGTACTGCCCGCTGCCCTGTTGCCGAGGTTTCGGTTGGGAACCGGCGCAACCGGTCGTTGCTAGAGGGTCTCGGGAGAGAACCCTCGCCGCATGGTGTTTTCGGTCACCGACTTGGGTTCCATGAACTGTTGCAGGTAGTCCGGACCACCCGCCTTGGAGCCCACACCGCTCATGTAGGAACCGCCAAAGGCCTGGCGACCCACCAGGGCTCCCGTGCACCCCCGATTGAGATACAGGTTGCCCACGTCGAACTGGGCGCGCGCCAGCTCCAGGTGCAGAGGACTTCTGGAGAAGACCCCGCCGGTCAAGGCGTAGGCCGTTCCATTGGCGAACTCGAGCGCCTGCTCGAAGCTGGCCGCCCGGATCACGGCCAGAACCGGCCCGAATATCTCCTGCTGGCACAGCGCATGAGCTGGATCCGCCTCCAGGAAGACGGCCGGACCCACGTAGTACCCGGTCTCGGGGACATCCGCCTCCCGGTAGATCCCCAGCTCGAACTCCTTGCGATACTCCTCGATGAGTCCCTTGATCCGCTTCTGAGAGGTTTCGTCGATGACCGGACCGACGGTGTTTCCGGCGACGGTCGGCGGACCGATCCGCAAGCTGCGAACGGCCTCGATCAGGCGGGCCACGAACGGCTCATAGGCGCTGCCCACCACGATGGCCCGGCTGCATGCCGAGCACTTCTGGCCCTGAAAACCGAAGGCGGAGTACACCACTCCGGTCACCGCCTCGTCCAGATCGGCATCATCGTCGATGAGGATGGCGTTCTTGCCCCCCATCTCCACCACCACCCGTTTGACCTTTCGCTGGCCTGGCTGGACCACGGCCGACCGGCGAATGATATCGAGCCCCACCTCCATGGAGCCGGTGAAGGTGATGAAGTCGATGCCGGGATGTTCCACGATCTTGGGCCCCACCTGGCTCCCGACGCAGGGAACGAAGTGGAGGAGCTCTCGGGGGATCCCCGCCTGCATGAGGATCTGGTACAGGGCATAGCCGCAGGCCGGCGAGGTGCGGGCGGGCTTCATGAGCACCCCGTTGCCTGCCACCAGCGCCGCCGAGGTCATGCCGGTGATGATGGCCAGGGGGAAGTTCCAGGGCGCGATGACGGCGCCCACACCCAACCCCTGGTAGGTCAACAGGTTGTGCTCGCCCGGCTCGGTCCCCAGCCGTTGCCCCTGGGCCAGCCGTTCGGCTTCTGCCGCGTAGTAGTTGAGGAAATCGATCGCCTCGCACACATCGGCATCCGCCTCCGTCCAGGACTTGCCCACCTCCATCACCTGGAGGGCCGACAGCTCCATCCTTCGCTCGGTCATGATGCGTGCCGCCTTGCGCAGGATCTGCGCCCGCTGCTCGGCAGGCCGACTCCGCCAGGCAGGCCAGGCCTTTCGGGCCAGGGTAATCGCCTCCTCGATGTCCTCATCTCGAGCCAGGGCGCAGTTGGCCACCAGCACCTGGGGATCGGCCGGATAGACGGAGGGGAAGCTCTCCCGTTCGCTTCGCTTCTCGCCTCCCACCACCACCGGCAGAAAAGCCCCCAGCCCCTTTTTCTCGAGGGTGGCCAGCGCCTTGGCAAACTCCTCCTGGGGACCGGGATAGCGGAAATCCAGGCGGGGGCAGTTGCCTCCCCATGACGGCTTCTCGTACACCCCCTTGGGCTCCCCAGCGGGCACGGGCGCGCTCAGCAGCCGTTCCCGCGACTCGGCCTCCACGAAGCTGCTGCGCAAAAACCCCTCGTTGGAGGTGTTCTCGAGCAGCCGGCGGACCAGGTAGGCCATACCCGGGATCAGCTCGCCCACGGTGGTGTAGTCGCGCACCCGGTACCCCATGGCCACCAGGCTTTTCTTGATCGGCTCCGCCATGCCGAACAGCGTCTGGAACTCCAGCGCATCCTTGGGGAGCCCCAGATCCTCCGCGCGGGCCATGGCATGCGCGATGCTGCGCACATTGTGGCTGGCGATGGCCAGCTTCACCTGCCCCTGGGCCTTCAGCAACAGATCGGTCAGCGTCTCGTAGTTCTGATCGGTGGCCGCCTTCTCCTGGAACACCGGCACACGCCACCCGTTCTGCTGAGCGACGACCGTCTCGTAGTCCCAGTAGGCCCCCTTCACCAGCCGGATGTTGATCGGACGCCGGAGTTTCTTGGAACGCTTCAGCAGTCGCTCCACATCCTCCCGGCTATCCAGAAGATAGGCCTGCACCACCACACCGGTGTCCGGTCCCTCGGCCAGCTCGGGATCCGAAAGCAGCAGATCGAAGGTGCGGTAGGTGATCTCCTTGAGGGCATAGTGCTCCAGATCCAGCATGACCGAGACACCATGCTCCTTCGCTTTCAGGAAGATCGGCTTGAGCCGCTGGAAAAAGACCTGCGCCGAGTGCTCTGGATCCACCGGATCCCACTGCGAGTACAGGGTGGATACCTTGATGGACACGTTAACCTTCGGGATGGAGCCGCTCGCATCCCGGTCGATGATGGGGTGCGGCGCCCACTCCGCGGTCCTGGTCGCCAGGTGCTCCACCAGCTCCAGGTTTCTCCGCTGGTACTGCAGGGCCTCCACCTCGCTGACCGTCTTCTCGCCCAGGAGGTCCATGGTGAACCCGATGCCCTGCTCCCGCATCTTGGTGATGACCCCGAGGGCGCTCTCGGGATCCTTGCCGGCGATGAACCCGCTGGCCATGCGGTTCAGATTCCGCTCGATCGTCCCGGAAAACACCGAGCCCGCCTTGATCCCCAGCTGGATGGTCCGCGAGAAGGTCTGCCCCGGACGGGTAAAGTACTCCTTGAGATGCCCGGAGATCGCGTCGGAGGAGCGGAGCTGGGGAAACACATCCACGAAGCGGAACATCTCCAGCTTGAACGCCGGATCCCGCATACACCACTCCATGACCAGACCGGACCACCATTGCTTGTCGAAGATGCTCGGGGTTTCCCCCGCCATCCGCTCGAAAATCGCGGTGCCGATCTCCACTGTCCGCTCTTCCAGCCCCTTGCGTGCCATGGGATCTCCTTTCTTCTCCGCTCCGAACTCACTGCTCCTTCCCACTCTCCTCCACCGCTGCTTCGGCCGATTGGTCCGGAGGCTCCTGGGGGGCGGCTGCTTCGGGGCCCGCCAAGGTCTCCTGCTCCTTGTCGGCCGTCGCTTCCTGACTGTCGGGCGCCTCCGTCGACGACACGGCTACTGGTTCCACCGGTGTCGGCTCGCGTGCGACGATCACCAGTGCGGGGCGTATCAACCGGTCGTGGAGCACGTACCCCCTCAGGTACTCGGCGACAATGGTACCGGCAGCGTGCGTTGAGCTGTCGACTTGAGAGAGCGCCTCGTGGAACTGCGGATTGAACGGTTGTCCTATCGAGTCGAACCCCCGCACCCCAAACCGTTCCAGCACCTGCTGGAACTTCCTCAGGACCAGCGCCGTCCCGTCCACAAAGCTGGTGAACCGCTGGTGCACCTCCTGGAGCTGGGACACCGGCTGATCGAGGATCCCCGCATGCTGGATGGCTCTCTCCAGGTCGTCCACGATGGGCAGAAACCCCTTGAGGACCTTCTCATTGCCGTACTGCGCCATGTCGTCCAGCTGCCGCTGAGTACGCCTGCGGAAGTTCTCCAGGTCGGCCGCCTTGCGAAGAGCCAGCTCCTTGAGCTCGGACGCATCCCGGCGGGCCCGTTGCAGATCGACCTGCAACACCTCCAGCTGTCGGAGCGCCTCCTCGTGATCCAGGATCGCGGTCAACTCGGCGGTGCCCACCTCCGGTAGCGGTTCGCCGCCAACCGGTGGTTCTATCTCTTCGGGGGAGAGTCCGATCGACTCGTCCGACTTCGGCTCCCCTTGCATGCCTTCCGGCCCCGGTTTTTCGTCGACCATCTCTTGGCTGGCATCGGAAGGCGCCGCATCCTCCACTGACCACCCGGTCGGCTCGTCCGTTCTTGGTTTGCTCGGATGGCCAGTCTCCTCGGGCAACGTGTCGATGACCAACCGGCTGGAACACTCCTCGACCGGTCGGGAGGATGGGGTTTGCGGCTGGTCGGCTGCCGGCTGGGGGGCGATCGTGGCCGCCGTACCTGGCACGAACCGATCACTCTGGTCTTCCCCGAGGTTCACTGATGTAGTCTGTGCGGGCCCTGCATCGGCTTGCTGTATACCAGGCGCGACCCCGACAAAATCCTTGGTCGGCTGACCCACGGACGCCTGGCTCTGTGCGTTTGCCGTGGTGCACGTCTCCCCCGGAGATTCGAGAATCCCACTCTTGTACGGGGCCTCGTCCGGCAGAGGCCCCCTGTTCGACTCGCTGTTATTGTGGCTCATCTCTGGGAACGCTCTCCTTCCCTTGGACTGTGATCAGGTCATCCCACCCGCCTTTTCCAGGTAGGGGCCGACGCAGATCGGCGCAGCCCCCCGTCCGGAGCAGCGAGCCTATCTGCACCGAGTGGGACTGTCAATGTGAAACCCCGCCGCTGCGCCCTGCTCCACCTGCGTGGAAAAGGATACCGTCCACCGCACGGTCCGTGCTATGAACAGATCGCCTTCGCCACGGTGACAGGGGGAGCCAGGTTGGCGGCAGAGTTCATGGATCAACTGATCGGTCTGGTGCGCGGCGAACCGCCGGCCGGACGCCTCGGACAGATGGCGCTGGTGATCTACACGATGGCCTGCGTGGCCAGCGCGGCCTGGGCGTTTTCCGGGACCTCCAGCCTGCCCCAGACCACCGGAGCAGCCATCCGGTGGCATCAGGAAGACTTGGCGGCTCCCGCCATGATCCTCTCCAACGAGTCGCGACAAGACTGGTCACACCTCCAGATCATCCTGGACGAGCGGTATTACCACGACCTGGCCTCGCTCGAGCGAGGCCGGACCGTCCTGATCCCTCTGGACCACTTTCGAGACAACCAGATCGTGCCCAGGCCCCCTGGGCTGTTTCCTTATGAGCACCTGGCGGGTTGGCGCCGGTCCGGGCAAGAGGACCGTCCGGCCTTGGGCTATCGCCCAACCAGCGCGGAGATCAGGACAGACCAGGGGATCTTCCACCCTCCGCTCCAGGGCCGCTAGCCGACCTGTCCCCACCTCCCCACCACCTCGTCTGCCTATCGACTGGACAGCCCCCCCCAGGTAAAATGCAACGTTGTCGTTTGCCTTTTCCCAACAACGGTTGAGGTCCTATGGCCAAAGTCATCGGAATCGATTTGGGGACGACCAACTCCTGTGTAGCTGTGCTGGAGGGTGGCAAACCAATGGTCATCCCCAACCAGGAGGGCACCCGGACCACCCCTTCCGTGGTGGCCCTGACCGAGCAGGGAGAATGGGTGGTCGGGCAGGTCGCCAAGAGACAGGCGGTCACCAATCCCGCCAACACGGTGTATGCGGTCAAACGCCTCATCGGGCGGCGTTTCGACTCCCCCCAGATCCGGCAGGCTCAGCAGGTCCTGGCCTACGATATCCTCGAGGCCTCAAACGGCGACGCCTGGATCCAGCTGGAGGACCGTTCCGTCAGCCCCCCGGAGGTCAGCGCCCACATCCTCAGGAAGCTCAAAGCCACTGCCGAGGACTTCCTGGGAACCTCCATCACCGACGCCATCGTCACCGTACCCGCCTACTTCAACGACAGCCAGCGACAGGCGACCAAAGACGCCGGCCGCATCGCCGGTCTGAACGTCCTCCGGATCATCAACGAGCCGACGGCGGCGGCCATCGCCTATGGCCTGTTGGAACGAAAACAGACCATCCGGGTGGCGGTGTTCGACCTGGGAGGCGGCACCTTCGACATCTCCATCCTGGAGGTCGGCGAGGGGGTGGTCACGGTCCTGAGCACCAGCGGAGATACCTACCTGGGGGGCGAGGACTTCGATGCGCTCATCATGAACCAGCTCATCGAGCAATTCCAGGCGGAGACCGGCATCTCCCTGTGGGACGACCGGATGGCACTACAACGACTGAAAGAGGCCGCCGAAAAGGCCAAGTGCGACCTTTCCAGCACCGATTCGGCGCAGATCGACCTCCCCTTCATCGCCGTGGACACCAGCGGCCCCAGACACCTCTCCAACTCCATTTCCCGAGCAGAGCTGGAGAAGTGGACCGAAGGCCTGGTCCAACGAGCCCTGGAACCCTGCCGTACCGCCCTGAAAGATGCCGGTCTCAAACCCACCGACCTGGACGAGATCCTGCTGGTGGGTGGCCAGACCCGGATGCCGCTGGTGACGAGACAGGTCAGTGATTTCTTCCACCGCCAGCCCAGCGCCATCATGAACCCGGACGAGGTGGTCGCTTGCGGCGCCGCCATCCAGGGGGGAATCCTGGGGGGCGAGGTGGCCGAAGTGCTGCTGTTGGATGTGACCCCCCTCTCTCTGGGCGTCGAGACCGCGGGCGGTGTCTCCACGCGCATCATCGAGCGAAACACCAGCATCCCCTGCTCCGCCAGTCAGATCTTCAGCACCTCGGTCGACAACCAGTCCTTGGTGAGCATCCATGTCCTGCAGGGGGAGCGCCCCCTGGCACGGGACAATCACTCCCTGGCCCGCTTCGACCTGGTTGGCCTGCCTCCCGCTCCCCGCGGCGTCCCTCAGATCGAGGTCAGCTTCGACATCGACGCCAACGGCCTGGTCTCCGTCCGGGCCCGGGAGCTGGGAACGGGCAAGGAGCAGATGATCAACCTCGTGGCCCACGGCGGTCTTTCCGAAGAACAGATCGAGCAGATGATGGAGGAGGCACAGTCCCAGGAAGACCAGGATCTCCTCCGCAAGCAGGTCGTGGACCTGAAGAACCGCGCCAAGGGCCTGATCTACACCACCGAGCGCAGTCTCCCCGAGTACTCCGAGTACCTCGGCCCGGAAGCGCTGCTCGCCCTGGAAGAGCACCTCGATCACTGCCGCCAGGTCATCGCCCTGGAACAGGTCTCCGCCGAGGAGGTGGAAGAAGCCCTCACCCTGCTGGAAGAAGCCGCTTACCAGCTGGCCGATCTCCTGTACAGCCGGATGGCGGCCGACAGCTCCGACGAGGAGCCGTAGCCGAGAATGGTCGAGACCGTAACACGCCGCCGGCTGAGCGATGCAGATCGCTAGAGCCACTTTTCACGCCACCGGATCGCCTGGCTGTCCCCGTCTGCGACGCGCCCCCCACTTGGCGCTTTGCCTTGTCCTGTCGCTCCTGTGGGGTTTGGCAGCCGAGGCACAGGACGATCCGCCCCCCCCGGGTCGGGTCGTCCTGCTCCTCCCCCTGTCTGGCGAGTTCGACCACCTGGGGGAGCAGTTTCTCGAGGCCCTGAGGCTCGGACTCGAAGAGTGTCCGGCACTCTCTTGGGAGGTGGCGGACAGCCGGGGCGATCCGGCCACCGCGCGACGACAGGTGCTCCAGATCGCCGCGGACTCGACCACCCTGGCCATTGTGGGTCCCGTGGGCACGCTGGAATCCCGTTCCGCCGCCCAGGCCGCCGAATCCGCAGGTATCCCCTTGCTTGCCTTGACCAGCGAGGAGGGCATCGAGCGCATTGGTGCCCAGGTATTCCGCCTCCGGGTGTCCCCTCAAGAACAAGCTCGTCGTATCGCGCGCATCGCCCTGGACGATCTGGGGCTCCACCGGTTCGCGGTGCTCCACCCCCAGGACCCCTTTGGCACTTCGGCCATGGTCGCCTTTGTCCAGGAGGTGGTCGCATCGGGAGGCCATATCACCGCCATCGAGTCCTATCCCGACGAGGAAACCGACTTTACCCTCCCCATCGAGCTGATGGTCAATCGCAGGACCAGGATGCTGCGTGGCACCCCATTTTCCCGTCCACCTGCTGTCTCCATGCGCAGGCTGTACGAAACCCCACAGGTTGATTTCGAGGCCTTGTTCATTCCCGCCTACTCGGAACAGGTGGCCCTGATCCTCCATTTCCTGGCCTTCCACCAGGTCGAACTGGGCGCACGGGTTCAGCTGCTGGGTATCTCCAGCTGGGCCGGTGCAGGCCTCCTGCTGAGCCCTGGCCTTGTCGCCGGCGCCCTGTTCACCCAGATCTTCCATCCCGCCATGGATCACCCCGCAGCTCTGGCGCTCCTCGACCGGTACCGGCAGGCCTATGGCCGCACACCCACCGAAGCGGAGGTCCAGGCCTATGACGGCATCACTCTGCTCTGCTCCGCACTTTCCCAGCTCACCTCACCATCCCGAGCGACATTGAGGACCGCTTTGTTGACCCTGGAAATCGAGAACGGGAGCACCGGACCGCTGCGGTTTGACCGACAGGGAGCCATTGTCCGCCCGATCTGGTTGTTTGCCGCCAGCCACGAAGGGCACGTGGGGCCTTACACCATCCTGCGCTGAACCATCGACCCGGTTTTCGCCAACGGACTTTACAGGCCGCAATCGACGTCCTATTGATGGGGCGGCTTCCGGCCGGCGGCCTGGCCGGCGGCCTTACCGGCGGCGGTAGGCCCCACCACGCAATCGGATGCCCACCTCGGAGACCATCATCTTGAGCAGCCATCCTCCCGATCCCGCTCCATCCGATCGGCCGCCAGATCCCTTTTCGGAGGCGGAAGCCACCGCCGTGCCTTTGTCCCAGCCCCCCAGGCGCCTCTGGCTCCACCTGCTGCTCTTCCTGCTCACACTGGTCACCGCCACACAGGTGGGGCTATCCATGAGCGAAACCTGGCATACCCACCAGGATGACCCCGCTTTCCACTGGTACGCCTCGCCCATGGTCTGGTTGGAGGGTTTCAGCTACTCCGCTAGCATTCTGGCCATCCTGCTGGCGCACGAGATGGGGCACTACCTGACCGCCCGGCGCCATGGAGTGCCGGCCTCCCTGCCCTACTTCATCCCCATGATCAGCGCCTTCGGGACCCTGGGGGCCTTCATCCGGATGCGGCTGACGCGCCGAATGGAGGCGGGTCAGATGATGCGCATCGGAGCCTATGGTCCACTGGCCGGTTTTGTGGTGGCGCTGCCGGTGCTGGTGGTCGGCCTGGCTCTCTCTCAGGTCAGGCCCGCACCCGATGACCTCCAGACCGGGATCGTGCTGGGAGACTCCTTGCTGATGCTGGGGCTCGAACGGCTCCTGTTCGGGGAGGTGCCTGCGGGGTACGACATCTGGCTTCATCCCATGGCCTTCGCGGGTTGGGCCGGGCTGTTCGTCACCGCGCTCAACCTGTTGCCCCTTGGCCAGCTGGATGGCGGACATGTCGCCTACTGCCTGTTCGGCCGGCGGTTCAACCAGGCCGCCCCCTACCTGTACGGCCTGTTGGTGGCCCTGGCGGTATCAGTCTTCACCGGCTGGTTGATGCTGTGTATCCTGTTGTTGTTCATCGGAGTGGAACATCCCCCCGTGTGCTCGGATCTCCCGGTGCAAGGCCGAGATCGGGCTATCGGTATCGCGGCGTTGGTCCTGCTGGTGCTCACCTTCACACCGGTGCCTTTCGGGGGCATTCCGACTCTGATCGAGCTGTTGGGCCTATGAAGTTCGTGTGCGACCATTGTGGTCATGCTGACCAGTCCCCCGCGATCCAGGTGGTCGAGGGGAAAGTGCTGATCACCTGCCCCCGGTGCGGTCGGACCGCTCAGATCCCGACCACCGCCAGCCACGAGCCCCCCGCTCCCCCAACCCTGACCGACTCGGCCTTGGCCTCGAATGATCCACAGGCGATGGTGTCCAGTCAGGAGCGGGCACCTCTGGATGGCCGGGAAAACACCCCGGCGAAGCTGGCCACAGAAGGTGACTCACCTCCGGCGCCTGCCCCCTCCGCCTCGGATCAGACGGCCGATGATGGGATGCTCCGGCCGCTCGAGACAGCCTGTCGAGGCGGTGTGCGCTGCCCCAAGTGTTTCCATCGCCAGGACCGGGAGGATTACTGTGAACGGTGTGGCCTGGACCTGCTCCGTGCGGCGGAACGACAGATGAGCTTCGAGCCGAGCATCGAGGGGCGAGAGGAGGAGGTGCTGGAGGCAAGCTGGTTATGGGGCGAGGTGGAGGCCTCCCTTCCTCAACAGGAAAGACACCAGGCCTATCTCACCTACTGTACCGATCACGGCCTGCTGGAGATCGCCCTGCGGCGATACCGGGAGCGGCTATCCGATCACCCCGAAGATCAGATGGCGCGCGACTATTGTGGCCAGGCCGCCGGCCGGCTGGAGAAGATCGCGTTGGCCATGCTGGAGGCGGAGCGCATCTCTTCGGCGCTCTCTCGGCAGGTGCACCGGGTCCGGATCGCCTTGTTGATCCTGGCCGCGCTCCTGTTTGTCGGAGGTCTCATCCTGGCTATTCTGCTGTTTACCAGGCAGTCTCTCCCTGTTCCTTCCGCCATGTAGAGCGCCGGCAGGCGGCGGCCTGGCTGGAACCACCCGACCTGTCGGGAAAAGGGGGCATCCCCCGCTCCGTGTACTGCCCCCCTGTCGGCCATCGTTCTCACCGGCAAAGAGCCAAACTCGGTTCCCGCCGTGATCGATCGGTGTCATAATAGCGAGCAGCTCGCCGCGAGAAGGGGTCCTGGCTGCTCATCCATCCCGCGGAGGAGGGACAAAGACGGTGGTGCAGTTCAATCTGAAGAAGCGCGAGATCACCCTCAAGATCGTCTACTATGGCCCTCCCCTCAGCGGAAAGACGACCAACCTGCAGGCTCTTTTCACCCAGGCCGACCAAATGAACCGGGGCCGGCTGGTCACCCTGGAAACCAAGGACGACAGGACCATCTACTTCGACATGCTGCCCGTCTTTCTCTCCGCCAGCACCGGACACCGTCTCAGCTTCAAGCTCTACACCGTCCCCGGGCAGCCCCTCCACAACACCACCCGGCGGGTCGTGCTCCGAGGCGTGGACGCCGTGGCCTTCATCTCGACCAGCCAGCGCGACCAGCTCGACGCCAACTCTGAATCCTGGGCCAACTACCGGGAGAACCTGGCGGCCAACCATCTCGACCTCCATGATGTCCCCACGGTGATCCAGTTCAACAAGCAGGACCTCCCCGACAGCCTGAAACCGGAGGAGATTCGGGCGGTCCAGGAATACTCCGGGCTACCGACCTTTCCCGCCTCCGCCATTCACAACACCGGTTGTTTCGAAACCCTGGCCGGCCTGTTGAAACGCCTGTGGGGCCACCTGGCCGATCGCCAGGCCCTGGATGTGCGGCTTGGATTGTCATTGGAGGAGTTCGAGCAGGCCATCACTCGAATCTTCGGAAATACGATGAAACGGCATGGATGAACTGAACCTCGAACTCACCTTTTCCCTGGCCGACGTCGCACACAAAGACCGCGATCTCTACCGGGAAGTCTGCCAGAGCTACTTCGACCTCTACGGGGTGGCCATCAAGGTGTTCGACGACAACGGCTCCATCCTGTTCGAGGTACCGGGCCCCTCGGCCCTCTGCCAGTACTGCTTCAAGATCCCCCCCTGCCGGCAGGCCTGCATCCACCTGGTCAACACCATTCGGCGGGATCTGCCCCCCTTCCAGACGGTTCAGAAAACCACCTGCTTCACCGGCGCCGAGTATCGGGTGGCTCCCATTCACTACGGCACCGACGTGGTGGGCAAGGTCCTCTTCGGCCCCTTCCTTCCTCCCGAGCTGCGCGACCTTCCCGCCGAGTTTTTGGCGATGGATCGCTCCATCGACTCCTGGGAGGCCTGGGAAGCCGCGAAACGCTTCCGGCGGATCAACCCCCGCCTGGCCGATCAGATCGCCAAGAACCTGGCCACCGTCATCGAGGTCATGGCCTTCGTCGGCTTCAAGGGGTTGATGACCACCAACATGCACGTTCAATCCCTCAGTGAGGCCTTCGAGGAGATCAACCAAAAGAACCAGAAGCTGGAAAGCCAGATCGCGCGCCTTCGCGAGCTCAACAACCAGCGCGCCAGCTTTTTGGCCGCCATCAGCAAGGAGATCAAGGCGCCTCTGACCAGCCTCATCGGCTATGCCGAAATGCTCCAGGAAGGGGTGGGCGGAGCCCTGACCGAGGACCAGAAGGAGTTCCTCAAAACCATCATCGACCAGGGGGAGTCCCTCTTCGCCATCACCCAGACCATCGAGGAGCTCTCCCGCATCGAACGGGGACAGGTCGAGATCACCCCCAAACCGGTGGCCGTGGTCGACCTGCTCGATCGGATCGTCCGCCAGGGAAAACGGCTGGGGGCACCCCGCGACATCCAGGTCAAGCTGATCCCCTTGCAGGATCCCATCCCCGACCTGTTCGTGGACCCCGACAAGGTTCACTCCATCCTGCAGCGGATCATGAACAACGCGGTCAAGTTCACCCCGTCCGGCGGACACATTGAGGTCAGCGCCCGCGATGACAGCTTCTTTGGCGCTACCCACAACAGCGACAACCCGGCAGTCGCCATCTCCATCCAGGATACCGGGATCGGGATCCCCCCCGAGCATGTGGGCCAGATCTTCGACCCCTTTTTCACCGTCCATCGCGGCCCCGAACACCCCTACTCCGGCACAGGTGTCGGACTCGCCATCGCCAAGGCCTACACGGATGCCCATGCCGGCCGCATCCTGGTCCAGAGTACCCCTGGCCAGGGGACCACGGTCACCGTCTTCCTCCCGACCGAACCACCGGGTCCCTTGGAGCAGTAGCCTCACTTGCCCCTGGTCGCTGGCAGACCACCGGAAAGGAACGCATCGATGAACGAGTTCCAGCTGATCCGAGACATCCTCCGGCGTCTCGGGGGCAACGGCCCGGTCCAGGGGGTGTTGCTGGGGGCCGGTGACGACACCGCCCTGCTCGGAGAGGGCCATTGGCCCCTGGTAACGATGGACACGATGGTGGAGGGGATCCACTGGGATCCGACCGCCTGTGGCCCGGCCGACGTCGGATTCAAGCTTCTGGCCTGCAACCTCAGCGACATCGCCGCCATGGGAGGTCTACCCGGGCCGATGCTGCTGGCCTTCACGGTCCGCGGTCGCCGCGATGTCCCCTGGGTGCAGCAGCTGGTCGAAGGGATCGACCAGGCAAGAAAGGCCCACGGGTTGCCTGTCGAACACGTGGCGCCTATCGGCGGGGATATCACCCGGACTCGGGGACCCCGGGTGCTCACCTTGGTGCTTTTTGGCGAACCCGGTTTTCGGGATCGGATCCTACGGCGAGATGGTGCCCAACCCTCGGATGTGATCTGGGTCACCGGCCCGCTGGGATCGGCCGCCCTGGGGCTTGCGCTGCTCCACTCCGGAGAACCGATCACCCCCGAGCGGCTCCCTTTCGTCGATCGTCATCGTCGACCCCGAGTCCCTCTGGAAGCGAGCCAGAAGCTGATCCGGATGCCGGGTGTGCACTCGGCGATCGACCTGAGTGACGGCTTGGGGGGCGACTTGAGGCATATCATGCAGCGGTCGGGAGTCGGTGCCGAGATCGATCTCGACTCGTTACCCAGAGAACCGGGACTGGATCCTCTCGCCGGCAGCCTGGGCCTGGATCCCCTCGACCTGGTTCTATCCGGGGGGGAGGACTACCAGCTCTTGGTCACGGCCGACCCGGCCATCTCCGCCGACCTGGACCACCTGGGGTTGGTTCGCATCGGCCGCGTCATCGAACGGGAGGAGCTGTGGTTAGTGGATTCCAGGGGAGACCGCAGCAAACGCGAAGTGACGGGTTACACCCATTTCTAGCGAGCTGCCCGACAGCCGGAGAACCGACGACCTGGAAGGCGCTCGAGGCACCCCCCGTCCATCGGCAAACCCGATGATGTCCCGAGATGGCTAGTCTGACGAACCCGTATCCTCGCCGATCTCCAGGTGGCCGGCTCTCTGCCGGGCGTGCAGCGGGACGATGTCCAGGGTGTAGGAGGCCCGAACCCTGGGGTTGTGACTCCCCACCCAGATGCGGAGGGTTCCCTCGGGAAACCACCCGGTAAGGCGCGGATCGAGAGACCCGAGGCTGTCGTCGCTGCATCGAGCCCCCGTCTCGCCGATCACCAGCAAGGTCAGGTCGTTGGTCGATTTGACCGACAGGTCGAGCTGCATCGGACGGCCCAAGAAAACGACGTGATTGGGGCTGAGGCTGATGGCTCCCGGACAGCCTGCCAGGCGGGAGGCAGCCTCTGCCTCGCCCCCGCTGATCCCCGTGAACCGCATCGCCCTGTTCCGCCTCATCCGGTTGGCGACCGCCGTGGGGCCACCCTGCACATGGAGGCGAAACTCGCCCGGCCTCACCCCATCGAGCCGGCCCACGTAGAGGTAGTACTCTCCGGCCACCAGGAAATCCTCGATCTGCAGGGGCTCGTCGCGATCCTGGCGGTTATCGGCACAGCGTGTTTCACCCCCTCTTCGCAACACCAGGGCGGCCCCTTGGTCGTCGCCGGGCATCAGCGATATCTCTACCCATCCATCCTGCTCGAGATCCAGGATGAAGCTGGGCAGTTCGGAGATGATCCCGCCACACCCGGATTCCAACCGTTGCACGGACGCACCGGTCGAGAAGCTCCCCGTATGCCATTCGTCGGTATCCTGCGACATCACGATGCGCGCCGGCTGATCCTGTGCCAGCGCATCGGTGTTCAGAAGAAAGAGCAGCCAGAAGGTCGAGACGGCTGCCGTCGGCCAGATCAAGGCGCGTACCATCGAACTCTCCCTACCCTGCGCACCCCCTTGGTGCGACGTCACAGATTACCGCCAAACCGGCCGGGATCAAACTAGTTTGCACCCCGCCATCCGTTGCCAGTTGGGTGACTGCGCCCGACAGCGGTTCATCGGGTCCCCGAAGGCCACTTCTTGACGCTTCGGATGCTGGCGTGCTAGCAGTGAGTGACACGCTAGTATGAGCTGAATCCGATGGCAATCGTACTTGTAGTTGAAGAGAGTCAAACGATTCGCCGCGTGGTGGAGATGGCCCTCAAGGGCTCCGGGCATGATCTGATCGCCACGACCAACGGGGCACAGTGCCGCCAGGCAATCTACCAGTATGCCATCGGCCTGCTGCTGATCAACTACGTCCTGCCCGACGTCAGCGGGTTGGACCTGTGCCGGGAGATCAAGAGCAACCCCGCCACCGCCCACGTGCCCACCATCATCCTGGGGGGCAGCTATGCCCCCTTCAATGAAAACCAGGCCTATGCATCGGGAGCGGATGCCGTCCTGATAAAGCCTTTTCTGACCGAAGAGCTGCTCACCACCCTCAACAGGCTCCTGGCGGCAGCGCCGGCTTTCCGGGTACCCTCCGCACCCCGCATCGAACAGCCGGCCTACTCCCCGCCCCCTCCACAACCGGTCGGTCAACCGGCGCCCTATGCCCCTACCCCTCCTCCCCGGGGAGCACCCCCTGCGGAGCAGCCGTTCCGGGGGCCCAGCTACGTGGCCCCCGCGCCGGCAGTGCAGCCCCTTCCCTCCGGAAGCTACATGGCGGCTTCGGCTCCTGCGGCCCAGGAATCCTATCCCTCCCCTGCGACGGCAGGAGGGATCGGGCGCGGCCCCGCCTCCCGCGAGGTGTCGTCCAGTCAACGGGCCTCCTATCCACCCGGCCCACGCTACGCCACCGGACAACAAATCCCTGCGCCGCCGCGCCCCCCGAGCGGTCGTCTCCCCCGAGGGTTTCAGCCGCCGACGTCACAGTCCCCCACCTCGCCCTCGATGCGGGTCCCCCCTCCTGCTGCGGTACCGGTCGCCCCCCCTGCTCCTCAGCGACCCGCTGCCATGGTGGTCCCTCCAGCGGAGGTCCGGCCAGCGGCCACCCCCTACGTGGATCAACAAGAGCTGCGCGCGGTCTTGCGAGAGCTTCTGCCTCCCATCGTTCGAGACGCTTTGCGACAGCTGTTCCGCGACGGGCTGGAATTACGGCTTCGCAACTACATGCAGGAAAGGGTGGACCAGTTCTTGCGCGAGGAGGTGCGGCAGCTTGCCATCCAGGTCCTACAGGAAGAGATCCTGAAAAGGCAGGGCCGCAGTTGACCTGACCGCGAGTCCCTCTGCACGCCAACATCCCATGTCCGAAAACGAGATCGATCCATGAGGCGGATCCCCCAGTACGAGTGGCTCGAACACACTGCCGATATCAAGATCCGCCTGCATGGGGCCCGCGAGACCGACCTGTACGAATCGGCGGCACTGGCCATGACCGAGATCATCGCCGAAGGGCTGGACGGCGAGGAGATCGACCGAAGCTTCACCATTTGCCGACCAACCCCCGAAGAGCGCCTGGTCGAGCTCCTTCGCGAACTTTTGTTCTGCTTCGACGTGCATCGACTCCTCCCCGTGGCTGTAAAAGCGCATCTGCATGGAGACCAGCTCCAGGTCGCCACCCGTTGTCTGACCTTCGATCCCAATCACCATGTCGGTCTGCGGGAGATCAAGGCGATCACCTACCATGAGCTGAAGGTCGAACGGGAAAAGGCTGCCCCGAAAACCAACGCCCGCCGGGATCAGGATTATATCGAGACCCCGATCTGGTTTGCCGATCTGGTCTTCGACGTATAGCATAAAGATCGGTTCTCCCTTCCATCGGCAAGGGCTCAGGACCGCACACCGAGGCCGTGTTGGGCTTGCCCCTTGGCGGTCGGGGGTGGACCCGAGGAGCACCACCGTGTCCAAGCAATCTAGCCGGAAGCACGCGGGCAACCTGGAGCGGGTTGACGACATCCGATGGCGCATCGCCAGAACCGGCGCCATGCGCACAGAGGGTCTCATTTTCTTGGGGGATGAGCTGGTCGAGTCGGTCCGAAACGATCCCTGTCTCGACCAGGTGTCCAACGTGGCCCAGTTGCCAGGGATCGTCGGCCCGTCCATGGCCATGCCCGACATCCACTGGGGCTATGGATTCCCCATCGGAGGCGTGGCCGCCTTCGATGCCTCCAGCGGGATCATCTCCCCCGGGGGCGTCGGGTTTGACATCAACTGCGGGGTCCGACTGCTCCGCTCCGATCTCGAGCTGGATGCCGTCCGTCGCTCGCTGGGGGATCTCCTGAACGGGCTATATGCCAGGATCCCTGCCGGGGTGGGAGCCACCCGACAGGACATCCGGCTGGACCCCAAGGCCATGGACGCCGTCCTCTCACAGGGGGCCCGCTGGTGCATCCGCCAGGGGCATGGGACCGAGCGGGACCTGGAGTTCATCGAGGATCGCGGCTGCATCGAGGGGGCAAGGCCCGACCAGGTCAGCCCCAGAGCCCGGACACGGGGAGCGCCCCAGCTTGGCACCCTGGGCAGCGGCAACCATTTCTGCGAGATCGGCTACGTGGACGAGATCTACGACGAAACGGTTGCCCGCATTCTGGGACTGGAGCTCAACACCGTCACTTTCTTGATCCACACCGGCAGCCGTGGCCTCGGCTACCAGGTGTGTGACGAGTTCTTGCCCGTCATGCTCGAGGCCTCCCGCAAGTACGGCATCGACCTGCCCGACCCCCAGCTCTGCGCCGCACCGCTGGATAGCGAGCAGGGGAGAGCCTACCTGGGCGCCATGGCCGCCGCGGCCAACTACGCCTTTGCCAATCGCCAGTTGATCACCGCCCAGCTCCGCCTCTGTGTCGAGCAGCTGTTCCAGATCGGCCCTGCCAGCCACCGCATCGAGCTGGTCTACGACGTGGCCCACAACATCGCCAAGCTGGAGGTGCACCAAGTCCAGGGAGCGCAAAGGAGGCTCTGCGTCCATCGAAAGGGCGCGACCCGCGCCTTTCCACCAGGTCACCCGGACCTGCCCGCCGCCTACAGTCAGATCGGACAGCCGGTCCTGGTCCCGGGCGACATGGGCCGATACTCCTTCGTCCTGGTCGGCACCCAGATGGGTTACCAGGAAACCTTCGGCAGCACCTGCCACGGCGCCGGCCGCCTGCTCAGCCGCATGGCCGCCAAGAAAAAGGCCCACAAACGGGACATCACCGCCGAGCTCAAACGCCAGGGCATCCGACTGCGCGCCGCCAGTCGAGCCACAGTCAACGAGGAGATGCCGGAAGCCTACAAGGACGTCTCCTCGGTCGTGGACGTCGTCCATCGGGCCGGCATCGCCAAAAAAGTGGCCCGTCTCAAACCCATCGCCGTCATGAAAGGCTGAAACCGGTGGATCCAGACCTGCTGCAACAGATCCAGGACGACCCCGACATCCCGGAATCGATCCGCCTGGCCTTGCGGCAAGGCACCGCGCTCGAACCGATCCGGCTCGACCGACATGGCCGCTGGTGGTTCCAGGACGAGCCGCTGTCACACCCCCGGATCGTGGCCCTCTTCCAACGGAGCATCGACCGGACCCCCGCAGGGACCTTCGTCCTGGCGGTCGGACGTTCGGTGTACCCCATTGCGGTCGAAGATACCCCCCTCTTCGTCACCCGACTCTCCCTCGACCAGCCCGCAGGTCGCATCACCCTGCATCTGAGCGACGGGAGTGAGGAACCCCTGGACCCCGCTTCGCTGCAATACGATGGCGGCGACCGACTGGTCGCCCGCATCAAGGAGGGCCGACTGGAAGCCCGTTTCCTGCGAGCGGCGTACCATGCCTTGATGAGTCAGGTCGAACCGGCCCCTGATGGATACCGGTTGCGGCTCGGATCGCGCGATTGGCCGCTTGCCTTTCAGCCAACAGGCTCCGACACCTCGGTCGATCCCAGGGGTTGAGCTCACCGGTCGGCTTGCCAACGAAAATTGCGGCGATTGACGGGCTGACCGTCACTCTTCATCGAGCAGCCGGCGCAGATCGCTCAGCGCATCTCCCCTGCCGGCCAGCCGATCCATGTCCCGCTTGATCTCGAGCTCCCTGAACCGGGCATCGATGGCGTCGGTAGGTTCCCAGCCAGAGGTGGGGGAGGAATCGAGCTCCCGTAACGCCTCCGTTTCGGCCTCTGCCCGAGATATCCGGGAGGCCATGTCGTCGAAGGCGGTGAAGCTCTCGGGGGTCACCAGCCTGCCCAGCTCGGCCTCCGCTTCCAGATCGGCCAGACGTTGGGGCTCGATGCTCCGGGGTCCAACGGGGGGGACGCCCCGCCCAACCTCGCCGACTCTTCCCTCCTGTCCGCGGGATACCCTGGAGTGCTCCCGGACGGCCTCCAGCTTGACCTCGATGGCATCCAGTGAGCGCGACAGGTCCACCATGTAGGCCCGTTGGTCGTCCAGCTGCCGCTTCACCTCACGAGCTTGTTTTTCCACCTGGTACTTACGTTGGAGCGCCTTGCGGGCCAGAGGCTCGTCGCCCGCCCGCAGAGCCAGCATCGCCCTCTCCTCCCATGACAGCGCCTCGTCGAGATACCCCTCGTACTCCTGGGCCAGCCGTTTCTCGGTCGCTCGACACTCGATCAGCTGCGCCCTGGCCTCGGAAAGGCTCCTCTTCACCTCCATCAGCGCACCCCTCCCGGCACCGCGAGAGATGAAGTCATTGAGATTGGCGCGCACCAGGCGGTTGAGCCGTTCGATTACACTCATGGTCATTACTCCAGGAGGGTCGGACCGCAAGATTCCCGTACCGTCACTTTAACCGGTTTGTCCGACGGCGCAAGGGGCCGCTTGGACGGGACCCTCTTGGTGGACACCTGCCCGTTGACCCCGTCGCAGGTTGCAGCGACAATCGATCCGGGAATGGCAACCGAATTCCAGCGCTTCCCTGGCGAGGGGTGGGGCGCCTGTTGACGTGACCCTCGAAAACCGCGTCCCCGGCGGGCGATGCGGCAGGAATCGGGGGAACCCGCCAACGCTCCCGGGGAAGAGGGAAAACGAAGAAACCGGGGAAGAGCAAGCCCGATCGCCCTCTGATGGGGCAACGGCGTGACGAGAGAGAAGGCTCATGGACAAGACCGTCATCCTGGAACGGTTCTCCGAGCTCATGGAGCAGCTGGCCTCCCAGGCCATCGACGACCAGGTGTTGGCCTGGATCGAGCAGCTGGACCGCCAGCAGGATGAGTTCGGCTTCGACCCCTTTGGTTTCCAGCCCGGCTTTCTGAAGTACGTGATCCCCTTCGGGCAGTGGCTGTACCGTTCTTACTTCCGGACTCAGGTCTTCGGCATCGAGAACCTCTCCGATGGACCGGTCCTGGTGGTCGCCAACCATTCCGGCCAGATCCCCCTCGACGGGTTTGTGATCGTGGGATCCGCCATCCTGAGCCGGACCCCGCCTCGGCTGCTGCGCTCCATGGTGGAGAAGTGGGTTCCGGATCTCCCCTTCGTCAGCTTCTTTCTGGCCCGTTGCGGCCAGGTGGTGGGCACCCCGGAGAACTGTGTGCTGCTGCTCTCCCGAGGCGAAGGGATCCTGGTCTTTCCGGAAGGGGTTCGCGGCATCTCCAAGACCTTTGACCGGCGTTACCAGCTGGAGGAGTTCGGCCTGGGTTTCATGCGGCTGGCGCTGGAAACCGGCACCCCGATTGTGCCGCTGGCCGTGATCGGTGCCGAGGAGCAGGCCCCTTCCTTTGTGAACGCCAGAAAGCTGGCCCGGTTGGTCGGAGCCCCCTCGTTCCCCATCACCCCGACCTTTCCCTGGCTGGGTCTGGCCGGCCTCTTCCCGTATCCGGTCCGCTACCGTCTCCACTACGGCACCCCCATGCGATTCGAGGGAGACCCGGATGATGAGGATCGGGTGCTGAAGGAAAAGGTGGAGATCGTACGGCAGGCCGTTCAGGATCTGGTCAACCAGGGGCTCGAGAAACGGCGGGCCATCTTCTGGTAGACTGTTGGTGAGGCTCACCATGAAACCAAGGCGCCGTCCCCCTGCCAAGCAGAAGCTCGTGATCACCGGAATCAGCGGCCGCATGGGTCGCCTGCTTGCCCGCAGGCTGCACAAGGAGTACGAGATCATCGGCATCGATCGCCGCGGATCCCGCTACCTCCCCAAAAACGTCACCGTCTACCAGATGGATATCCGGCGCAAAGCCTGCGAGGACATCTTCCGTAAAGGGGGCATCGGCGCGGTGATCCACCTCAACATCGTCCACGACCTCCGCAAGGACGCCGAAGAGCATCACTCCTTCAACGTGGTCGGCACCCACAAGCTGCTCGACTACTGCGCCAAGCACAATGTCCCCAAGTTCGTCCTCCTCTCCAGCGCCAACGTCTACGGCGCTAGCCCCAACAACAACCAGTTCCTCAACGAGGAAGCCCCCCTGCTGGGCGCCTCCACCTTCTCCGGCATCCGCGACCTGATCGAGGTCGACATCTATACCAACTCCTTCTTCTGGCGGCATCCGGAGATCGACACGGTCATCCTCCGGCCGGTCAACATCCTCGGACACCTCAGCAACGCCCCCTCCAACTACCTGCGTCTCAAGAACCCGCCCACCATCCTGGGCTTCGATCCCATGATGCAGGTCATCCACGTCGAAGACCTCATCGAAGCCATCGTGCTCAGCCTGAAACCCGGTGTCCGAGGCGTCTTCAACATCGCCGGGCCAGGCGCCATCGCCCTCTCCGTGCTTCACAAACAGCTCGGCCGAACCAAGATCCCCATTCCCGAGCTGATCGCCAAACCCCTCGTCAAGCTCCTCTGGAATCTCCGGGTCAGCGCGCTGACCCCCGCCGAGCTCGATTTCCTCAAGTATGTCTGCATGGTGGACGACCGCCGAGCCCGCGAGGTTCTCAACTACCGTCCCCAAAAATCGCTCCGGGAAACCATCGAAGTGGTCCGCTTCTGAGCCTGCGATGCAAACGATGTTCCTGATGGGGAGCGGGAGCGGGAGGGTAAGGGTGAGCGAGCCGGTGGCCGTTGCGAGCGGAAATGAACACCTCTTGATCCCGAGCCTCGAGCAGACGACAATCTAGCCTTGGCGCCAAGGCATCCGCGAGCCGATCTGTGATCCTGATCTGCGACGACGAAAAGAACATCCGGCGCACCTTGAGGATGGTCCTCGAAGGGGAAGGCTACCCCGTCCAGCTGGCCACCAACGCCGAGGAAGCCCTGGCCCTTTGCACGCAGGGCCATGTGGACCTGCTGCTGCTCGACGTCATGCTCCCTGGAATGAGCGGACTGGATCTGCTTCGGCGACTCAAGGAGATCGACAGCGGCCTGGAGGTCATCATGATCTCGGGCCATGCCACCCTCCAGGATGCCATGGAGGCGACCCGCCTGGGCGCATACGACTTCCTGGAAAAACCGATCGACCGAGAACGCCTCCTGATCACCCTCAGAAACTGCCTGGAACGCAAAGAGCTGCGAACGCGGGTCAAGGATCTGCTAGCCGACCGGGAGGACAGCATCGGAATCATCGGCGACTCCCCCGTCATGAAGCAGCTGCTGACCGACGTGGACAAGGTGGCCCCCACCAAGGCCCGCATTCTCATCACCGGAGAATCGGGCAGCGGCAAGGAGCTGGTGGCGCGCGCCATCCACCGCCTGAGCCCCCGTTCCGAAGGACCCTTCATCAAGGTGAACTGCGCCGCCATCCCGGCGGATCTCATTGAAAGCGAGCTGTTCGGACACGAAAAGGGCGCCTTCACCGGGGCCATCCGATCTCGTCGAGGACGCTTCCAGCTAGCCGACAAGGGAACCATCCTGCTGGATGAGATCGCCGACATGAGCCCCAGCACACAGGCCAAGGTGCTCCGAGTGCTCCAGACCGCCGAGATCACCCCGGTCGGTTCGGAGCGCTCCGAACGGGTGGATGTCCGGGTGATCGCCTCCACCAACAAGGAGTTGAAAGAGGAGATCGCCATCGGCCGCTTTCGTGAAGATCTCTACTTCCGGCTGGCGGTCGTACCTCTGCGCGTGCCCCCCTTGCGCGAGCACCCGGAAGACATCCCCTTGATGGTCACCACCTTCCTCGACCTGTTTGCCCAAGAGCATGATCTGGCCCCCAAGGAGATCTCCCCCGAGGTCCTCGAGAGCTTGACCTGCTACCGCTGGCCGGGAAACGTCCGAGAGCTCAAGAACGTCATCGAACGTCTCCTCATCATGGGACACAACCCCATCCAGGTCAGCGATCTGCCCGACTACATCGTCCCCGACCTCCCCCTGAGAAAGCAGGGCCTCCTCTTGCCCCCGGGAAGCCTCCCCCTCAGAACCTTCAAGGAACAGGCCGAAAAGACCTACATCGAGGCCACCTTGCGAGCCAACGACTGGAACGTCAGCCGCACCGCCGACCAGCTCGGCGTGGAACGGACCAACCTCCACAAGAAGCTGAAGCAGCTCGGCATCGAGAGGGAACCCTCTTGAGTTCCGGTCGACCCCTCTCCTACCGCCCCCCGCTTAGACGGGGGGTGAAGCTGTTGCTAGCCGTCAATCTGGCCATCTTCCTGGTCGAGCTGGCCGTAGCCTACGCCCTCGGCTTCAACCAGGCCCGCATGGACGGCATCATTCGATGGGTCGGTCTCTCCCTCGACGGGATCGCTCGGGTCAGGCTCTGGCAACCGATCTCGTACATGTGGATCCACGATCCCGACCAGATCTTCCATCTGGGCTTCAACCTGATCGTGCTCTACTTCTTCGGCCCTACCATCGAGCAGATGCTGGGCACGGCCCGCTTTCTTCGCCACTTTGTGGCCTATGGCCTGGGCGGTGGCCTGTTGTACCTGGTCTCGGCCCTGTTGGCCTACTGGCTGTTCGGCCATCCGCTGGGCATTGCCATCGGCGCCTCGGGAGCCATCGCGGGTGTCGTGATGGGCTACTGCCTGATGTACTGGCGCCAGACCCTGTTCTTTTTCTTTTTCCGCCTGAGCGGTCGCAGCCTCCTCATCGCCTTCCTGGTGATCGATCTGATCCGCTTGCTTTCCGGCGAGGCCATCGCGGTTCAGGCCCACTGGGGTGGCATGCTCACTGCGCTTCTACTGCTTCGATGGAACCCGCCGGCCTGGAAGCTCTGGTGGCTTCGATTCAAGCGCCGCCTGTTCCGCCGGCGTTTTCGTGTGATCTCTCGGGACGAATCCCCCTCTGAGGGTCGGTGGCTCAACTGACAGGGCACCCGCGCTCGCCACCAGGTAGTGCCGTGGCGCTCACCAAGCCGGTCGAGTGTTTCCGACCCCTTTGGATGCCTTCTTGCATCCTGATGGCAGCCACCGTATAAAGGCCCGTCGTGTTGAAATGGGACGATTTTTATCACCTAGAGGAACATTATGGGTATTCGCATCGGTATCAATGGGTTCGGACGGATCGGGCGTTGTGTCATTCGCGGTGGGATCGCCAACCCCAACTTCGAGTTCGTGGCGGTCAATGATCTCTCCGA
Organism: Bradymonadales bacterium; assembly: GCA_016931535.1. Classification (GTDB taxonomy): domain Bacteria; phylum Myxococcota_A; class Bradymonadia; order JAFGEP01; family JAFGEP01; genus JAFGEP01. The sequence continues at coordinate 158,015 of JAFGEP010000096.1, read as the reverse complement.
CGTGGAGGCGCTGGCCCACCTCCTCCGATACGACTCGATCCACAAGAAGTTCGGTGGGACGGTGGAAACCGACGGGTCCAACCTGGTCGTGAACGGACATCGGATCCAGGTCCTGGCCGAGAGGGACCCGGCACGTTTGCCCTGGAGCGACCTGAAGGTCGATGTCGTGCTCGAATGCACCGGTCGATTCCTGAGCCAGGACAAGGCCATCGCCCACATCCAGGGGGGCGCCAAGAAAGTCATCCTGAGCGCCCCTGCCAAGGGCGCCGTGGATGGCACCTTTGTCATGGGTGTCAACCAGCACGCCTACGACCCGGCTCGCCACCACATCGTCTCCAACGCCTCCTGCACCACCAACTGCGTGGCCCCCATGACCAAGGTCCTTCACGAGGCCTTTGGCATCGCCAGCGGCTTCATGACCACCATCCACAGCTACACCAACGACCAGGTGATGCTCGATGGGATCCACAAGGACTACCGGCGCGCCCGCTCCGGAGCCGTGTCGCAGATCCCCACCACCACCGGAGCCGCCAAGGCGGTTGGGCTGGTGTTGCCCGACCTCAAGGGCAAGCTCGACGGGATCGCCATCCGCGTCCCCACCCCCAACGGCAGCCTGGTTGACCTGGTCATCAACACCGAGCGGCCCGTCTCCAAGGAGGCCATCAACGCCGCCGTGAAAGAGGCCGCCGCCGGGCCGCTCGCCGGCATCCTCGAGTTCGCCACCGACCCGCTGGTCAGCGTGGACATCATCGGTAACTCGCACTCCTGCGTCTTCGACTCGCTGTTGACCATGGCCCTGGGAGACCGGATGGCCAAGGTGTTCGGCTGGTACGACAACGAGTGGGGCTACAGCCTGCGCCTGCTCGATCTCGCCCAGTATGTCGGGGAGCGACTGTAATGGAGTTGACCGGCATCCGATTTCTGGACGAGCTGGCGGTGGAAAACCGGCCGGTGTTCTGTCGGGTCGATTTCAATGTCCCCCTCGATGGGAAGCGGGTTCGGGACGATGCCCGCATCCAGGGGGCCCTGCCTACCATTCTCGCCTTGCGTCAGGCCGGTGCCCGCCTGGTTCTGGCCAGTCACCTGGGGCGGCCCAAGGGGGGGGCGGATCCCGCCTTCTCGCTGGAGCCCTGCGCAACCCGCCTGGCCGAGCTGCTGGATGACGAGATCCGCTTCGCCGACGATTGCGTGGGGGAGGGGGTCATGCGGCTGGTCAAAGACCTGCCCGCCGGCTCGGTGGCCGTCCTGGAGAACCTGCGGTTCCACCCCGCAGAAAAGAAAGGCGACCCCGATTTCGCCAGGCTGCTCGCCCAGCCCTTCCAGGTGTACGTGAACGACGCCTTCGGCACCTGCCATCGAGCCGATGCCTCCATGTACACCATGGTGCAGCACTTCCAGGACAAAGGCGCCGGCCTCCTGGTACAGCGAGAGCTGGAGTTCTTGGGCCGTCTCCTTGCCAACCCCCAACGGCCTTTCCTGGCGGTGCTGGGCGGTGCCAAGGTCTCGGACAAGATCGGCGTCATCCGCTCCCTGATCGAACGATGCGACGCCCTCCTCATCGGCGGCGCCATGGCCTACACCCTGCTGAAAGCCAAGGGGATCGAGGTCGGAAAGAGCCTGGTCGAGACCGACAAGCTGGACCTGGCCCGCGAGCTCTTGAGCCTGGCCGATAGCCGACGCACCGAGCTGCTGCTCCCCTCCGACCACGTGGTGGCCCCCTCCCTGGAAAGCGACACCGTGATGGTCACCGAGGGGGCGGAGATCCCGGTCGACCAGGCCGGATTCGATGTGGGGCCTCAGACCATCGAGCGGTTCACTCAAAAGGTCGGCCAGGCGGGAACCATCTTCTGGAACGGCCCACTCGGCGTGTTCGAGAAGGACCTCTTCAGGGCAGGCACTCACGCCATGGCCGAGGCGATCGCCAACTCCCCCGCCGTGTCGGTGGTGGGAGGCGGCGACTCGGCCGCCGCCGTCAAGAAGGCCGGATTCACCGACCGGATCTCCCATGTGTCGACCGGAGGCGGCGCCTCTCTGGAGTTCATCGAGGGCAAGTCCCTCCCCGGTATCGAAGCGCTTCGAGCCGGCCACCAGTTCTAGACCGAGCCAACAACCCGACTCGCCGCTCACCGGCGCTTTCCAACACGAAGACTTCTGTGCTGATTCCCGCCAACAACTCGACCCGAAAGGCCAGCGCCGATCAATCCCGCTTCGGCGGAGAGGCAACCGGAGTAGACCATGCGTAGACCGATCATCGCCGGAAACTGGAAGATGTTCACCACCCCCGCCCAGGCCTTCGTCCTGGTCGATCAGCTGTGCGCCGGGCTTCCCGACCCCCCGGCCGCCGACGTGGTCGTCGCCCCCCCCTTCACCCACCTGGCGCAGCTCGCCGAACGGTTGGCCGGCCATCCCATCGCGCTGGCCGCCCAGAACCTCCACTGGGAGGAGTCGGGACCGTTCACCGGCGAGATCTCCGCCCCCATGTTGCGGGCCGTCGGTTGCCGCTACGTGATCGTCGGCCACTCGGAACGGCGCCAGCACTTCTTGGAGACCGACCAGACCGTCAACCGGAAGATCCGGGCGGCCCTCCACGCCGATCTCACCCCGATCCTGTGCTTTGGGGAGAGCCTGGAGGAACGGGAGGCCGGACAGACCATGACGAGGGTGGCGCAACAGCTGGAGGGCGGTCTGGAGGGCCTGACCGCTTCCGAGGTCGAGCGCCTGGTGCTGGCCTACGAGCCGATCTGGGCCATCGGGACCGGGAAGACGGCCACCGAAGAGCAAGCGCAGGAGGTTCACGCCTTCATCCGCGCCTACTTGACCCAACACTACTCCCCCGAGCTGGCTGGTACCGTGCGCATCCAGTATGGCGGCAGCGTCAAGCCGCAGAACGCCGCCCAACTGCTGGCCCAACCCGACATTGACGGCTGCCTGGTCGGCGGTGCCAGTCTCTCGGCAGAAAGCTTCCTCGCCATCATCCAGGCTGCCTGGTCCTGATCGCGGATCGATCCGCAGGCCGGGGAAAAACCGCCGTTGACCGCCGGTCTTCATTTGTGGTAATGGGCGCTGCAGGAAGGGGTGCGAGAGTGGTGGAACTGGCAGACACGCAAGACTAAGGATCTTGTGGCCGCAAGGCTGTGGGGGTTCGAGTCCCCCCTCTCGCATACACACACCATGCTAGATCTACACTACCTGACAGAACACTTTGATGAGGTTAGGCAACGGACCGCTCTCCGCCATGTCGAGATCGACTTCGAAGAGCTGGCCGTCCTGCTGGAAACCCGCAGAAATCTCATCTTCCAGGCCGAAGCGGCTCGCTTCGAACAGCGACAGGACCAGGAACGGATCAAGGCGATCGACAAGTCGAGCCCGGAGTTCCTGGAGCTCAGGAACCAGCTCAGGGAGCTATCCACGCGCGCCAAGTTGCTGGACGACCAGCGCAAGGAGGTGGTGGATACCCTGCAGCAACGGCTGCTGTACATCCCCAACCTGGTCCACCAGTCCGTTCCCCAGGGACGGGACTCGTCCGACAACGCCGTCATCCGGGTGTGGGGCGCTCCGCGCCAGTTCGACTTCCCCCCTCGAGATCACGTTGACGTGGGAGAACTCCTGGGGTTGCTCGACATGGATCGCGCCGGCAAGGTCACCGGAGCCCGCTTCGCGTTCCTGAAAGGGGCGCTGGCTCGACTCAGCCACGTGCTGGTCGACTTCATGCTGGAGTTGCACACCAAGCAACACGGCTACCTGGAGATTTTGCCCCCCTTCCTGGTGAACGAGGCCTCGATGATGGGAACCGGCCAGCTGCCCAAGTTCCGCGAGGACAGCTTCCAGGTTGACTCCTATTTCCTGGTGCCCACCGCCGAGGTCCCGGTCACCAACTACCACCGCGACGAGATCCTGGACGAAGAGCGGCTTCCCATCAAGTACGTGGCCTACTCCCCCTGCTTCCGGAAGGAAGCGGGAAGCTACGGGATCGACACCCGCGGGCTCATCCGGCAGCACCAGTTCGAGAAGGTCGAGCTGGTCAAGTTCAGCCACCCCGATACCAGCTACCAGGAGCTGGAATCCCTGGTGGCAGACGCCGAGCGGGTGCTCCAGCTTTTGGGCCTCCCCTATCGGGTGGTGAGCCTGTGCAGCGGAGACCTCGGATTCTCCGCCGCCAAGTGCTACGACCTCGAGGTCTGGATCCCAAGCCAGAACTGCTACCGCGAGATCTCCAGCTGCAGCAACTTCGAGGCCTTCCAGGCCCGTCGAGCCAACATCCGCTACCGCTCCCCAGACGGGAAACCTCAGCACTTGCATACGCTGAACGGCTCCGGGCTGGCCATCGGGAGAACCATCGTCGCCATCCTGGAGAACTACCAGAACGCCGATGGCTCCCTCACCATCCCCACCGCCCTGGTAGACCGGATGAAGACCGATAAGCTGGTCGGCCCCCAGGGGGCTTAGCCCTCTGTACCCCATCACCCCCCGGCATCTCAAACCACCCACCGACCAATGGCCGGCGCTCGTGGAGCGGCGGCGATCCCTCGGTCCTGCCGCCACCCGGCGCCACCGACTCCCCCCATAAAACAATTGCGTCTCTCTACCTTGGCCGGTATAGTTCGCCTCCCGCTGCCACGGTCGTCCAAAACCATCTGGGATGCCGTCCGGCAAGGCAGCGAAGCGAACCCTCGAAGGGCATGGGTCATGGTTGCCGCGCTGTACGTACTGTTCGTCCTCAACTGCCTGTTTCTCATCATGGTCGTCCTCCTGCAAGCGGGGAAAGGTGACGGCATGGGCGCCGTCTTCGGAGGAGGCGGCTCCGACTCCGTCTTCGGCGCTCGGGGCGCAGCCACCTTCCTCTCCAAGCTCACGGTCGGATCGGCCTTCATGTTCATGGTGCTCTCCCTCATCCTCGCCTTCATCTCCAGCAACCCCGCCAGCCGTGTCGGCGGCGGCTACGTCGATCCCAACGAGGTCTCGGGCGCCATCGGACAAACCCTGGGAACCCCCGGAGAGCCCGGAGAAATCCCGATCGACCTCGAAGGTTCGACCTCTCAGCCCTTCGAGCTGGAGATCCCCACACCACCACAACCTCCAGTCGAACCGTCCACCGAACCTGAGATCCCGATCATTCCACCGGCCACAGAGGGCGAGCCGGTCGAGCCGGAACCTGCGGACACCCCACAAGAGGCGCTGCCCGAACAACCGGCGGTGACACCTCCCGCTGGCGACCAGCCTGAAGCGGCTCAACCCGCCGAGCAGGAACCTCCCGCCCAGCCGACCCCCACCGAGGAGCCAGCTCCCGCTGACGACCAGCCTGAAGCGGCTCAACCCGCCGAGCAGGAACCTCCCGCTGACGACCAGCCTGAAGCGGCTCAACCCGCCGAGCAGGAACCGGCATCAACCGAAACCGCCGCGCCCTGACCTCCGCCAGAGGACAGGAAAGAAGGCCGAAGACCGAGCAACGGCCCAGGTCGCATCTTTTCTCGTTCCTGCCCCGTGCGGCCTAGCCTGGGATTCCCCTCGAAGCGCCGACTGGAACCGCGCTTGGTTCTTTCCATCCAGAAATCCCGCCGCTACACTCTGGCTTGAGGTAGGCCAGGTCATGGTGAGGCCTGTGGAGGGGAACCCACGAGCAACACTGGCACCGGCAGGTGCAGGAGAGGAGACGCGTCTGATCGCAGCCTTCGACTCCGCCGAGCCGTTGCGCCATCTACTCGCGCAGTGCCAGGAGATGGGAGCTTTTCTGTTCTCCGTCGGTGAACATCCGCCGCCCCAGCAAGAGATCAAGATCGTACTGCAAGCCGGTCCAGACCAGGAGGCGTTCATAGGCAGAATCCTGGCCTGGAATGCCGGGATCGCCGTCCTTCAACCCGACCTCGCGCCGGATCAGATCCAGACGGTCATCCGACGGCTGGCCGCCTCTCTGACCACCCTTTCCTCTGGGCAGCCGGGGAAGCAAGCTGAAGCCAAAGGCACGACCGGCCCCCAAACTGTTCCTGGCATCGCACCGCATGCACAGGACTCTTCCCTTGCAGAACCCCAGCCAAGCCTCTCCACCGCTCAGACCGCTCCCACCGGAGTGCGTGCGGAAGACATCGAAAAATGCAAGGTCACCCGCCCTCCAGGCGGTCCTGGTCAGGTGCGAGGCAAGCGTCCGGACCAGATGCCATCACCCGATGATCGGGGAATTCCGGCTCGTGATCAGCCCCTCGAAGTATCCCTGGATGAGCTGATCCAGAATGAGACCCCCTCTGCCATCGCCCGCGAAGGCACCGGTCTGGATGCGGCGGTTCCCACCCCACTTTCTGAGCCCGCTTCACCGCAATTGCCAGCATCCACTCCACCGCCCGGTGCCGACCCCCAGAGATCGGAGGTCTCCATCCCGCGGCTCGAGCTTGCCCCCCTTCCGTCGGAGTCGCCTTCCACTCCAGGAGCACCTGCCTCGCTGGCACAGGAGGCATCTTCCCCTCGACCCGTCAGGGCAGATTTCGGGGAATCCCGAGCGAGCAAGCCAACGCTGCAACCGTTCATTTCCGGCGTGACCGTTCCGGAGTCGGTCTCCCTGGAGGACCTTCTCGACACCACGGAAGAACCCCCCCGCTCCCAGGGAGGTCCAACAGGGCAGGAGGAAAAGGAATCAATCCAGTTCGTTCCTTTCGAGCCGACGCAGGAGATCCCATCACCCAAAAAAGGACCTCCTACGGAGACACGCGCCGATCAGACCGAATCGGAGCCAGTGCACCCGATGTCACCGGTCACCGCCGGGATGGACGACAAGGAGGGGTCCGCACGGTTCGTCCCCTTTGAACCGCAGCCAGCTATCCCCGCGCCCCTCAGAGAGCCGTCGTCACCACGGCACGAAGAGATCTCAAAGAAGCAGACGGCCTTATCGGGAAAACCGACAGCCAGCGAGCTGGACAAGACGAAATCCACACCTCGGCCGGCCTCCACAGGAAGGACGACCAGCCTCTCCGGCAAGACCCCCGTGGCCCAGGGGAGAGCCGAAGGGGAAGAGACAACGCCGGATGAGGCGGAAGAGCTTCGCCTGCTGGAGAGCGCCCATCGATTCCTGGAGGTTCTGGATCTGCAGCCCCCCCCACTGGTCGAAGGGATCGCGGACGGAAGCGAGCTGCTGGACGTTGTCGTGCAGGCTGCCCGGAAGCCCCAGTGCTGTGTGCTCGTGGCCGATGCTCCTGGTGATCAGCAGCGCTGGTTCTTCTTCTACCAGGCAGACACCCTGACCGACGCCTACCGACTGCCGGTTGACGTCAAGTACTCCTTGCCCCTCTTGTTGGCCGGTCAGGGGCTTCTTCCCCAGGCATCGGCCAGACAGATATGGGAAGCGGCGACGGAGCGAAACATCCCCGAAGAGACCGCCATTCACGAGCTGGGCCTGATGGACTCCAGCTTGCTCCAAAACGCCAACCGGGCCAAGGTCAAACTGCTGCTCGCGGAACTCGGCACGGCAGGATCCCTGACCTACCGGCTTTTCGCCCTCGATCCCCCTCCTCCTTTGCTGGGGCTGCGCAGCTCACCCCCTCCAAAGGGCTTTCACCCCCTGTATCGGCAGCTTGGCGCCCTGTCCTGGGACGAGATGACAAAAATCCAGGAACCACACCTCTCCTCCTATCCCACCTTGTCGATCCGATCCGACATCCTCTGCCAGGATCTGGGGCTGGACGGCAAGCTGGAGCATTTTGTCGCCACCTGCCTTGGTGGTGAGCATTCGCTACGCGCCTTGACCCGAATCTCCAATCTCACCCGCGCCCAGACCTTCGCCGCCGTCTTCGCACTGAAGGAGCTGGGGCTACTCTCCTTCCTCCCGAAACCCTCCCAGCACGCCACTCGCGCCAAGAGGGAGGAGGTCATCACCGAGCACTACCGGAACCTGCGCCAGGCTGACGACTTCGAGATTCTCCATCTGCACTGGATGGCCACCCAGGCGGAGATCGACAGAGCGTTGTCCCACCTGGAAGAGGAGTACTCCCCCCAGCGGTGCGAGGACCTGGAGCCATCTACCCAAGAAAAGGCGCGCGAGCTCTTGGCCCGCGTCAAAGCCGCACATCAGAACCTGAAGACCGTCGAGCTCAGACGCCGCTATCGGGCCACCATCCTGGAGGATTTCGAGATCGAAAAAGCCATCGACCTGATCATCGGACAGGTCACCATGGCGGTGTTCCGCAAGGACATCCCCCTGGTCAACCACCTGCTCGATCAGATCGAAGAGCTCAAGCCGAACATCTACCCCGCCATCCGGGATCGGGTCAAAACACAGCTGGGAGAGCTCCTCACTCGCTAGCACGGGCCCCACCGTCCAGCGCATCCCACCACCAACCGCTTGTGGCTCCCCCAAAGGCGGTCTGGCCACCTGTTGCCCCCCCCGCGAAACTCGGCTGAGGACATTCCCTGTCCCCCGACCCCCAAACTTGCTATACCTTTTTTGGAAATGCCCATCGGCCCGGGTACTCTCGACGGCGGTGGAACAACGGGTGTGCCTGCCACCATGGCTGGCCGGACCAGGCCACTGCCCTCGGGAAATAACCCCTGCCGATCGGTGTTTACACGATGGAACCGCGAACTCTCGAGCGCTTGTTCATGGAAGAGACCAGGGCCACCATCACCTGCCCCCATTGCGGATCCCAGCTCGACCTGGGCGCACGCTACTGTGGCTTCTGCGGCAAGGCGGCATTCAAAGAGAACAGCCGATCCGACCCCTACCTGGGACAGATGGTGGCCGGACGATACCGGATCAAGAAGCGGATCGCCGAAGGCGGTATGGGCGAGGTCTACATCGCGGAGCACGAGACGTTGCCCCAGAGGGTCGCGGTCAAGCTCCTCCACCGCAAGTTCGCCACCGACGAGAAGCTGGTCGCCCGCTTCTTCAACGAGGCCCGCACACACAGCCGGGTCAAGCACCCCAACGCCGTCACCCTGCTCGATTTCGGACGCCTGAACGACGGAACCCTCTACCTGGTCACCCAGTTCATCGAAGGCATCTCCCTGACCGACCTGGTCCAGGAGCACACCGTGCTCCCCCCAGCCCTGGCCCTCCGACTCGGCATCCAGATCGCCGAGGTCCTGGCCGCCGCTCATGCCGAGCAGGTCGTCCACCGGGACCTCAAACCGGACAACATCCTGGTCTCCGAAGGTCCCGGCGAACGCTACACCGCCAATGTCATCGACTTCGGTATCGCCAAGATTCTCGATGACGGCGAGTGCCGACTGACCCAGACCGGAGCGGTCTTCGGCACCCCCGAGTACATGTCGCCCGAACAGGCCCAGGGGCTCGATGTCAGCTTCGCCACCGACACCTACTCCTTGGGCTGCATCTTGTTCTTCATGCTCTCCGGTCACCCCCCCTTCGAAGACAAGAACCGCGCCCGTCTCATCCAGCGCCAGATCAAGGACCCCCCTCCCATGGAGGCGCTGTTCGAGCGAGATGACCTCCCCGGAGACCTGGTTCGACTGGTCCAGAAATGCCTGCAAAAGGAGCCTTCAGCCCGTCCTGCCAACGCCCTCGACGTGCTCTCGCGCCTGGAGGAGATCACCCCCAGGCTCCCCGACCTTCCCGCCAAGTCCACCGGTCCTTCGCGCTCCAGCTCACTGCGCGGCTCGACCACCGAGCCGGACGAGGTCAAGGCGGCCAACGCCCGCCTGGCTGAAGAACAGACCCTGGAGCTCAAGGCTCCCCAAAAAGGCAGCGGCGAATGGGAGCAAGCGCTCACCGGCCAGCCGATATCTCCCCTCTCCGCTCATGCCGAACCCGACTTCTCCTTCGGTCCGGCCCCCGTCCACAAAGAAGAGGAGGAGTACTCGTGGGGTGACGAGGCAGAGAGCCCCATGGGGAAGATCATCGACGTCGATCCCATGGAGTTCTCGCCGGCCGGCCTCAAGAGATTCCACGTTTCCTCGGCATGGTGGGTAGTGCTGCTCCTGGTCGGTGGCGGTCTCGCCCTCTACTTCCTCCTGTTCGCCGATCGCGAGGATGCTCCCGCCGAGACGCCCGACCCCGGCGGCCAGGCAACCCTTGCAGCAACCGCTGGAGCACTCGACGGCAGCGGAGCCGTCCCGGAGGGAACACAACCCCCCGGTCAGCCGACCGCGGCAACCCTCCTGGCCATCCTGGACTCCGCACAACCGTCGGCCGCATCCGCGCCAGGCACCGATCGCACCGCCACGGATCTCCTGGCCACCGCCACCGGTGCCAACGTCGTCCCCCAGGTTCAGCTTGCCCCTCTTCCCGACCAGCCCTTCAAGCTGGTACAGGCCGCCGGCCTCGCTGGACAGGCCGCGCTCCTGCTGAACGCAGCCAACGTGGACTCGGCGGCTCAAAAGCTGGCCACGGTGAGAGCGCTGCTGGAAACCCCCGAGGACCAGGAGCTGAACCTGCAGGTCGCCCGTAACCTCATCCGCGCCCGCGAGCTCATCGCCACGGCTGAAGCCGCCCTCGACAACAACCGTTGCCGCGCCGCCGACGAGGCCATCGTCCAGATGCGCCAGATCTCCCCTGCCCTGCGCAGGCGCTACCTGGCCCCCCTCCACGAGTGCAACTCTCGGGCCCAGCAGACACGCCAACAGGCAGCTGCCGACGAGCAGCAGCCCCCAGCCCAGCTGGAAGAGGAACAGCCAACGCAACAGGAAGAGCCGCCCCAGGAACCTCCCCGCCAGCAAACCACCCGGCGAAGACCCCCGCGAAGCCTGGAGTAGAAACTAAGGGCAGGAGGATCGCCCGTTCGAGCCGTCCCCTACCAAAAGCAGGACTCGACAGGCGATGTCGCAATTCGTGTCGCGATTGCGTCGCGATTCGGGTGAGAATTTTCTTGGTTCAAGCCAACGCCCGGATTCGAACCGGGGACCTGCGCATTACGAGTGCGCTGCTCTGCCGACTGAGCTACGTTGGCACCCCCCCCTTCATCCAGCGGGCATCTACCATTCCCCTCCGCCAGTGTCAACCGGCAGCGGGTCGTGGTCGCGGGCATGATGAAACCCCACGCCTGGTAGTCGTTCGCGATCGCGCTCGGTCAGGCGCTCACGCTCCCGCTCAGCCGGTCACGATCAGGGTCAGGTTCACGATCGTGGCGTTGACGTTGACGTTGACGTGAACCTGAACGTGAACGAGAACGACCCTGGCCAGTACACGGTCACGCTCACGCTCAGGCGCTCAAGCGCTCACGCTCACGGCTGGCTCGATGGGCACGCAGGGTGTTGCCTGGTGCGACGGCAGAGGGAGAAGACACTGCCCTGCAGCGCGAGCCCGAGCCCGAAGGGCTCGGAAGGCGAAGCCGACGAGCGGCTGCAGGACAGGGGCTTCGACCACTGGGGCCCACATCGATCACGATCCCGATCAGGTTTACGATCAGGCGGTCCCGCTCACGTTCACGCTCAGTCGCTCACGCTCGCGCTCAGGCGCTCAGGCGCTCACGCTCGCGCGGGCGAGGGGGAACGGACCGCGTCAAGGTGCCCTCACCCCTCGGCCGTTGTCTTGGGCGGCGCGAACAGGTCCAGCGTCTTCCCGGAGGTGGAGCGGGAGTCCTCCCCGCCGGCGCCATCCTCGGCCGGGTTGCCGGCATCTCCCTGGGGCCGGTTTCCGGCGTAGACGAAATGGCCCAGCGGCTTGACGTAGGCGGACCAGCTTCCCTCGGTCCGCTCGATGGCATCGGCGAACATGTTCAGCTTGGCATCGACCTGGTCCAGGTAGTGCAGCACCTGGGCTTCGGGCGTCTGGGGCAGGACCACCGCGCCGTACTCGTACTCCCCGTGGTGGCTCAAGATCATGTGCTTGAGCCGCAGCGCCAGCGCGGTGTCCTCCAGGTCGAGGCTCTTCAAGACGCGGTCGAGCAGCGCCACCGCCAACGGGATGTGTCCCAGCAGGCGGCCGGCATCGGTGAGGTCGATGTGTGGCTCGCTGGACAGCTCCCAGATCTTGCCGATGTCGTGAAGCACCGCCCCGGCGACCAGCAGATCGGTGTCGAGCAGGTTGGGGTACTGCCGGGCGTAGTGGCGAGCGATCTGCTGGGCCAGCCGGCACATGCTCAGGGTGTGCTCCAACAGACCGCCGATGTAGGCGTGATGGTTCAGCTTGGCGGCCGGCGCCCGCAGAAGCCCTTGGGCGACCTCCTGGTTGCCGAGCACCGCCAGCAGCACCCTGCGCACATCCGGATCGTTCAGCTCCCGGGCCACCAGCTGTCTCAGCTCCGACATCATCTGTCCCCGGTCAAATCGGGAGGCGGGAAGAAACTCGCCGATGTCGATCCCATCGAGCGCCGCCCGCTCCAGGTGGACGACCCGGAGCTGTACCTGTCCCTTGTAGGTCTCCACGTGAGCATCCACCCGGATGATGTCTCCCGAGTCCACGCTCTGCTCGTACAACTCCGCCTTCTCCCAGACCTTGGCGTTCACCTGCCCGCTGCGGTCGCCCAATAGAAGGCTGAGGTAGGGTGCTCCCGTGCGGGTCACCAGAGCCTGCTTGTCCAGAGTCAACAGCGTCGTCGTGACCCGCTCTCCCGGCCGGAGATCGGATACGGCGGTCCGACCGGGTTGGGCTGCCCGGGACTCCCGATCATCCTTCGTCTTCTGGTTCACTCGCTCTCCTTTCCATCGATGCGGGCGGCTGCTTTCGAGCCGGGTCGGATCCGATGTCGCTTGCTGGTGGCCGGGATCGGGTTCGAACTGCCCGGCTGCCTGGTCCCCGCTCCCGCTCAGATCAGGTTGCGCAGCTCGTCCAGGTCTGACAGGGTCTCGGGATCGTCGGTGCTCAGCTCCAGGGCATCCAGGCGGACTTCGATCGCACGAAGCTGGAGAAGCGATAGCCGGTTGGCCAGCTCCTTGAGGAGCTTCAGCGATTCCCGGACCACCTGTTGGTTGGGGTGCTCCAGCACCCGCGAGAGGATGTCCACGTCGCGAGGCAATCCGAACTGGCCCCTCAGCTCGTTCACCGCCGTCACGAACTCGTCGAAGGTCTCCGCGCTGCGCACCTTGCGAACCAGCTTGATCCGTTCCGGACTCTCCTCGGCTGTCAGCGGCAGATCCTTGGTGGTCTCCTTCATCAGGGTCTTGATGCGCAGGCTGGCCTGACCCGCGTTGAAGAACCGATCCAGCTCCGCCTTGTACGCCTTGTTGGACCGGCTGCCCTTCTCCGGCACCGTCCCGGGTCTCTCCTCACGCCGGTGGTAGCTCTTGTCCTTGGCCTGATCGATCTCCCGCCATGTACGTTTGCGCTCTCGTCCCTCAGTCATGCTGCTCTCTTAGTCGTTTCCTGTGTTGACCATCTCCAACCATCACAGAGCGCCCATCGCCAGGATGCGCCCCGCCTCAACCACCCAGCAAACCGGCCCCCTGGTAGGCCTCCCGTCGAGGCGGCCGCTTCATCAACCAGGGATAGCGCCGGACCAGGCTGCAGGCAAACTCGAAGTCCAGCCCGTAGTCCGGCTCCGGCACATGCCCCGCCACCCGCCGCCACAGCTCTGGAAGCTCCATGCACAGGTAGACGAACGGGTCAGGGCCACCAGCCTCTCGAATGGCCTTCCAGAGGATCTGGTACAGTCCGATTCGAATCGGCTTAAAGTACCTTATCTTGCCGTCCGAGGCCAGCGTCAGCTCGCCCAGGGTGATGCGGCTGCCGGGAAACCGGTGTTCCACCCGCTCCAGCAACGGCGGGTGGAAACGAAAGGATCCCAGGCTGACCCAGGCCACCCGCCCGGCCGGAACCGTCTCGAAGATCCGTCGGGCCACCGCCGGGTACCCCTCCTGCCAGCTGTCGTGCACGATCATCGGATCGAAATGGAATGCCACCAGGTACCCCGCCTCCACCACCCGCCGGGCCGCCTCCAGCCGCTCTTCCAGGCTGGCGCATCGGTGCTCCTCGGCGGCGATCATCTCCGGTGTGTTCATCGACCAGGAGACCACCGTCCGGCCGCGATGATCCAGGTCGAGCAGCGGTTCCACGCGGTGGGACTTGGTCTTCAGCTCCAACAGGCCGTTGGAGGTCCGGGCAAAGCGTTCGACCAGGTCCCGGTTGACCAGCGAGATCTCGTCGAGCGCCAGGCTGTCCCCCAGATCCCCGGTGGTGACCCGGAACAGCCGCTCCGGCTGCGTGGCCAGCAGGCGCTCGACCTGGTCGATCATCTCCTCCACATCGGCGTGGACTGTGGTCACCGGGTTGTTCACGTAGATCTGGAGGAAGCAGTAGCTGCAGTTGAAAGGGCAGTTGGAGGTCTGGTTGATCACGTGCAGGTTGCAGGGAACACAGCGCGTATCCCGACCTCGACAGGGCTTGATGGCCGACCCCTTCGATCGGCATACCACCACCTCCTGCTTCCCCTCGTAGAGGCTTTTCCCCTGGTGGATCGCCGCGGATTGCGGCTCGGCCCACACCAGCTCCAACCGCTGCTGGAGGGCATAGTCCGCCCACCTGCGAGCCACCGGCAGCTCTGCCACATCCCGCTCGATCGTGACCCGCTTGAAGCCGAAACCGCTCAACGAAACCTACCTTTCCTGATCGGGCTGCCGATCTCTCCTATAACCGGACCGGTTCGCCGCAATGGTCCTTGCCGTCCATGTACCCGGACCGGCTACAGCGCCTCCAGCAGCTTGGCGATACGGTCCAGGCGCTCCGGTTCCAGGAGCGACTCGAGGTCCGCCTGGAGCTGCTCCGGTTGCCGCACCGCGATCGACAGGGTGAAGCCCTCCTCCTCGAACCGCTCGTCCCAGCTCACCTCCACCCGCTCGGGCAATCCCAGCCGCTTCACCCGCTGCTCCGCTTCCACCTTGGCCGCCTGCCAGGTCGGGTAGCGCAGCGCCCACAGGCGGCCGAATGCCGCCTGTGCCCGCTGGTCCAGCTGGCGATCCTGCTCTGTGGCCAGCGCGACAAGCTCCGCCCTCTCAGCCACCTGTTGCCAGCTCATCCCGTCCCGTCGCGCCACCTGGTCCAGCATCCCGCCCCACTCCTGCAGCGCCCGCCCATTCAGCCGAAACGACTCGGCCAGCCAGGCCAGCAGCTCACCCGCCTTGTCACCCACGGATACCCACCGCAGCGCACGGCGCAAGGAGACTCCACGGCTCTCCAGCGCCTCGGCCAGAGGTCCACAGATCCGCTCCAGGCTCAGGTGCCGGTCCATCACCGAGTCCTCGGGCTCTTGCCCCAGATCGACCAGGAGACGCCCCTTGATGAGCTCCCTCTCCAGCCCCAGATCGAGGGCCCGGCGCACCGTCCGGCACACCAGAAACGGATTGACCGCCCCATCCCTCCGGGTATCCCAGACCGCCAGGGAGAGCAGGTCGACCGGAGGGGTGGACGAGTCCATCACCCGCACCTCGACCGTGCCCTCCGGCCCCAACAGCTCCCGGCAAACCTGAAGCCGCCGGAAGCCGGTAACCGGCACCAGACTGCCGTCGGTCTGGTGGCAGACGGGAGGGGTCAGACAGCCCCATCTCCCGATACTCTCCCGCAGGCTGTCGGCCGCCCCGCCCTTGCTGATCCGGTAGCGTTGGTCCTCGATGGCGACCGAATGTAAAGGCAGGCAGGTAATCCGACCTGTCGGACCACCGTTTTGTTCGCCATGTTGCACAGGATGCTCCTTCACCGAGATTCCGCCACCACCGACCAAACCGGCTCCGGTTGTGGTTCCAGCAGTGCCGAGAGGATCGGATCCGATGCCCGCTCCTCCCACGTGAACCCCGCGTTCTCTAGCAGTGCAGGCAGCCGGGTCGTGTTCCCGTCCGGATCACCGTGGCAGCCCCCCTCGCCTTGCCGGATGGCCTCCATCCACCGGTGATAGGCCTTGACCGCCAGTGGGTTATCCCGCTTTGCGGCTCCGCCGGCCAGCACCTCCAGCTTGCGCAACGCCACCTGGCGGGTCTGCGGGGCCCACCGCTCCGGGAGGTGGCTGCTCAACAGCTTGACCAGGGCAAAGACCCGAAATCGGTCCATCCCCCAGAAGCGCCGGGAGAGCTGGTCCTCTCGGGGACCGTCCTTGACCACCGTCTCGCGATCGACCAGTCCAAAGGAGGTCTTTGTGGCCATCCGCAACCAGAGGTCGTAGTCCTCGCACACCGGGAGCCGCTCGTCGTAGAGACCCACCTCGAAGAACAGGTCCCTGTGGACCAGCGCGGCCGAGGAGGAGACCAGGCAAAGCTCGAGGGAGGGCAGGTACAGATCCCCCGATCTGGGCTGCTGGTGCTTCCTGGCTGCCACGCGAGCTCCGCGCCGAAACCAGCGCTCTCGACATTGCACTACCCGCCGGTCGGGGCAGGCGGCCAGGTGCTTCACCAGGCATTCCAGGTGCTCCTCCAACCAGCGGTCATCCGAGTCCAAAAGCGCGATCCAGGGATGGACCGCCAGCCTGATCCCCAGGTTCCGGGCTCGGGCCACCCCCCCATTTCGCTCCAGGCGGATCACCCGGACCGGAGCTCCCCTTGTGGCCAACACCTGGGCGGTACCGTCCTGGCTTCCGTCGTCGATCACCAGGACCTCGGCGGCTGGCAGTCGCCCCAGAAGCACGCTTGTTACCGCCTGGCACACTCGGTCGAGGCGGTTGTAGGTGGGGATGACCACCGAGCAGGCAGAAAGAGTCGAGTCGGTCACTGTTCTCTGGCTCCCGGACGGCATCAGCGAAGTCGGCGCATCTCTTTGGCGTCGTGCCATCGCAGGATCGCGACCAGGGATTGTCCCAAGAGGTTCATCGCGGACACGGTGGCTTCCCGGTAGCGTTCGGACAGGTTTTCCCCTGCTCGATTCACCACCGCCCGGATCGCGGCACAGGACACCTCGCGGCGCACACATTCGGAGAGGATGGAGTGGGACTCCATGTCCGCCATCTCCGCTTCCACCTCGTTGGCGATATCGGCCCCGCTCTCGCGGTTGACCACCGGCCTGGAGACGGTGACCAGGCGAGCCGAGTACATTGCGAACTGCTGAAGTGACTGCGAGCTCAGGTTGATCTCGGGCCGGATGGTCACCTGTCCGATCCGCTTGATCTCGCGGGCCCAGATCGAAACAGCGGGGATCTTCCCAGGTAACAGCCAGGTCGCCCCTCCCACCGCCAACACCAGGCTCGGCGGATCGATGGTGTCCAGGAGCTGGGCCGTGCTGTGGCGAGCGTTGCGGGGGCCAACCCCGATCCGCTCCGCCGAAAATGGCAGGCTACATTTCTCCTTCAGGGCATCGCAGCAGGCGGACAGCTCCACCGGCGAGGAAAACAGCAACAGTGGTGGCCTATAGCGTGCTGACATGGGGCCTTTTCATCTCCGAGTCAACCCATAGGGTCCGGGATGGAGGTCCAGGCCGGTCTGTAAGCCGGGTTCTGTACGGATCGGCCAATGACGGACGATCCGCCGCGATCATTCCTCTAGGGCACCCGTTGCCAGGTGCCTCAAGCGGCATACCCGAGAGACGGGGAGCGGGCCACCCCCTCGGCGCTCTGGCCGACCTCTCTGCTTTGCCTTGCTCCGGGTGGGGTTTGCCTTGCGCGTACCGTCACCGGCACGCCGGTGCGCTCTTACCGCACCCTTTCACCGTGACCGCCGTTTCTCACGAAACCGGGCGGCCGTCTGCTCTCTGTGGCACTGTCCCGAAGGTTGCCCCTGGTCGCCGTTAGCGACCACCCTGCCCTGTGGAGCCCGGACTTTCCTCCGATCCCCTGAAGGACCGGCGACCGCGCGACCGACCTGAACCGTCTCTAACATACGTCCAGCATCCCCGGCAGGCAAGAGGAGCACCCAGATCGACGACCAGCCCGACGGGGTTCGCGCTCCCTGGCAAACGTCACCCGCGGCGGTGCGCCTGGAAACTTGTCCTGTGGTGAACCGGCCCTCGGTGGCCTCGATCAGCCCCATCGAGGGGCCAAGGGATGTCGCACCACCCGAAGGTGGCAGCTTGAACCAACCGTGCGCTACCGGATGATCACCTGGATACCACCGATCAGGCCGTCGAGTCCGTCGTCGTCAGGTCCCTCCAGCCATCGGGACAGATCCAGATCGATCTCGCTGTTGAGATCGCCGCTTACCCGTTCCTCGGGCGACCCGGAATCCAGGGCCCGGTCGAGTGCCGGAGACAGGTTCTCCTCGACCCAGAGCCCGAACGGAACCTGCATCACCAGCTCGACCGCACTGCCGCTCTCCAGGTCTACCTCGCCCAGCACAAAACGGACGCTGCGGTCACTGACGTAGATGAAGGGGATCTCCTCCGGTTCGGCCGACTTGCTCTCGCTTTGCAGGTCCCGCGATTCGTTGGGCTGCGGACGCCATGGGAGCGGGGCCGGCTCAGTGGCCACCAGGGGATCCTTGGGCAGTCGTCCGGGTTTCTCGTAGGTGCCGGTCAAGACCAGCGAAACCTCGTCGGTCTCCTCGGGAGCCGAGTAGAGCGCGGATCCGGGATGTTGCGCCAGCAGGCGTTGCGGCTCCAGCTGGACCGAGATCTGGAACTCTCCTCCCTCCGGAAGGATGATCGTCGGGGCAACGGCCCGGATCTCTCCCTGGTCGATCTGGAAGTGCAGCGCGAACGGGTCACGGTTGGCATAGGCAAAACCGGCATCGCTTCCATCGGTGGGCTCGAAGAAGATCGCTCCCACCCCCAGGTACAGATCCTCGAGGTGCACCTCGGGGGGAAGTCTGTCCAGCTCGGCCAGCACGAACACGGATTGCAGCGCGACCGTCTGCTCCCCCAGGGGAATGTTGCCCGGCGCCTCCTGGCTGCCGGCGGGGTCGTCCTGTAGCAGGGCGCACCCCGACAAGGTGCCCAGCAGCAACAAAATCGGGATGAAGGTTGTGATGACCGTTTTCATGTGCCTTCCTCCCCGGTTGAGGTCAGCTTGTCCCTGAGCTCGGACAGCTCGGCTGTCCCGTTGATGATCTGACTCAACCGCGGTCGCTTCATATCCAGAAGCTTCGCCGCCTGGGTGACATTCCCTCCCGTCTCCGCCAGAGCCCGCTTGATGTACTCCAGCTCGATCCACCGCCGCAGCTCGGGCAGGCCCAACCCCTCGTTTCTGGCCCAGACCATCATCGCGCTGCCCACCGAACCGCCGTCCTGTGCTCCGATCGGCACCGGTTCGTCGGGGTGGGGCGGCTCCGATGGCTGTGCGGACCAGACCTGCTCCATCCGGCATCCCTCTGGTGATCGGCTCGCTTCCCGCAGCCCCGCCAGGAGATCCTCGGGCAGCTCCTCGATCCTCTCCCCGTCATCGAAGAACTCCTCGAACTGCAGGATGTGATGCAGGTCGATGACCGGCTCATCCACAAACAGCGAGATGCTTCGGGCAAAGTTCTCCAGCTCGCGAACGTTGCCCGGCCAGCTGTAGCGGGTCAGGTACTCCAAGGCCTCGAAGGAAAAACGCTTGCCCTGGCCCGCCGGCTGGCAAAGCGCGGTGAAATGGTTCAGCAACGGCGCGATATCTCCGCGCCGGGATCGCAAGGGGGGGAGCTCGACGATCACACCTTTGAGCCGGTAGTACAGATCCAGCCGGAACTCCCCCCGCTTGACCATCTCCTCGATCGCCTGATTGGTAGCCACGATGACCCGGACATTCACCGCGATCGGCTCGCCCCCTCCTACCCGCTCGAAGGTCCGCTCTTGCAGGACGCGCAGCAGGGCGATCTGGGTGTTTTGCGAGATATCCCCGATCTCGTCCAGAAACAGGGTGCCGCCATCGGCCAGCTCGAATCGGCCCTTCTTGCGGCTCAGGGCACCGGTGAAGGCGCCCTTTTCATGGCCGAACAGCTCGGAGAGCAGCAACGTCTCCACGAAGGCTGCGCAGTTGACCTTCACGAACGGCTGGTCCCGTCGGGAGCTGTTGTTGTGGATCGCCTCTGCGATCAGCTCCTTACCGGTGCCGCTCTCCCCCTGGATCAAGACCGTGGAGCCGCTATCGGCGATCCGGTCGATCATCCGGAAAATCTGCAGCAGCTTGCGGTCGTCCCCGACCATCCGGCCATAACGCTTACGCCAGACCGCAAAGTCACGACCCTGCGGCAGCGCCATCTGCTTGGTGATCGGCGCCGGCCGATGCCGGCTGGATCGGATCTCCTCCAATAGCTGAAACACCCGCTGTCGCTCTGGGGTACCCAGAAACACCGACTCGACGCCGGGCGGCAGCTGCTCCGCCACCTTGTGGATCAGGGAGGCGGCAGCCTGCAGCCTGGCGATCGCCTCACCGGACCGGCCGTCGCGCTGGTACTGCTCCGCCAGACGGAGATCGATCCGCCATAGCCGGTCCTGGGCCTCGACCTCTTCGGCCAGATTGCGGGCCCTCATCAGCTCCGAAAGCCCGGCTTCGGTCTGGCCGGAAGCGATCAGGGCCTGTCCCAGACTTTGATGGGCCTCCGCCTCGATCTCGCGCTCTTCCCGGGTCGTACCGGCCTGTACCAGAGCCGATAGCCGAGCCCGGCAACCGGCGACCTCGCCGGCCTGGAGATCCAGCCGACATAGGCGCACCTGGATGCGCTGCACCCAGGTCTCCGAACCCTGTTGGGACATGACCTGTAGAGCATGCGCCAGACATGCCCGGGCCTCCCCGAGCTGTCCCTCCTCCAGCGCGATGCTTCCCAGCACGTAGCTGGCCCAGCCTTCGTAGTAGCGCATGCCCCGTGCTTGCATGATCTTCAAGCTGTGCCCTACCAGCTCGCGCGCCCGTCCCAGATCTCCTAGAAGCTCGTACAGCGCCCCCAGGTTCATGGCCGCCACCGCGTACTGCAGCTCGTTGCCCGACCGGGAGAAGGTGGACAGGCTGAGCAGGTAGGAATCAAGGGCCCGGGCGTAACGGTTGGTCTTGTGATAAGCCACCGCCAGGTTCATCTGGATGAAGGCACGGATAACCGGGCTGACCTCGCCCTCGTCGGAAACCAGGCAGGACGACAGGAGCTCCTCCGCCCGTTCATAGTCCCGCTGGGAAAGCGCCACGGTACCCAGGTTGAAGCGGGCCCGGACCGCCTCCTCCGACCACCCCTGCTCCTGGGCTTGCTCCAGATTCTGGCGAAAGACCGCGATGGCCCTGTCATACTCTTCCTGCTGGAGGTACACCTTGCCCAGTGTGTTGTTCAGCCGGATCGCCTGGCGCAACACCTCGGCCTGAGTCGAACCGAGGACCCGGCCCAAACCCGCCTGGCACTCCCGGACCACCCGGTCGTGCTGCCCCAGCCCATAGAGGGCCTCGGCAGCGATGGCAGCGATCCGGATGCGCTCCTCTTGACGATCGGCCGCATCCCCTGTCGATTCGAACGCCTGCTCCGCCTTTTCCAACAAGCGCAGGGCGCTCCGGTAGCTGCCCAGTTGGAGCAAGAACTCGGCCGTCCGCCGAAAAAGCACCCCCCGGTCGGTGGGCCTCACCTCTTTCTTCAGCAGTCCGCAGTAGTACAACGCCCGTCGATGCTCGTGCCGGCAGCCGTACAGGTCGACCAGCCGTTCCAGCACCGCCTGGCGGTCCTTCCCCCCAGCCGTCAACGGCAAGGCGGCCTCCAGCAGTTCGATCGCCTGCTCGTAAGCAAAGGTCATGTGAAGCCGCTCAGCCGCCAGCAGAGAGGTCTCGATCGCCTCCTGGGGATGCTCGCCCCTCAGGTAGTGACGAGCCAGCTCCGCCACATCCGGCGAATCACCAAATCGGGCCCTCTGCCTGAGTATCCCGGCGTACCGACCGTGCAGCCGAGCACGCCTGGCTGGATCGAGCCGGTGGTAGATCACCTGCCGATTCCCCTGCGAGGGCAGATCGATCAATAGCTGCCCCCGTTGCACCCGGCGCACGATCACCCGCTTCTGGATGAGGTCGTTCAGGATGACCGCACAGGACTCCAGCCCCAAAAGCAGCAGCAACAGGTCGGGCGCAATGGGCTTGCCACAGACCGCAAGACCCTCCAGCACCTCCCTCTCCTGCGAGGAAAGCTGCTCGCAGCGCCGCAGGTACAGATCCTCGACGTTGTGGGGAAGCGACTCTACCAGCGACTCCAAGTGGATCGCATCTCCACCCGTCGAATCCAGAAACCGCTGGATCACCTCCGGACTGCTCAAAAACCGCCGCACCGACTCCTCGGTGGCATCGGTCAGGTCGATGAACCGAACCCCCTGTCGCCCATCGAGGTGCTCTCGCAGGTTGGCCAGCAACGGTTCCCCTTCCGCCAGCGATACCGCAAATAGCCCCACGAAAGAGACCGACCCCGATGGGGCTTGGGAGACCCCGGAAAAGGGGTCGGTCACCACGAAGCGCAGCAAGTACTGGACCGCCGCTCGCGTCGCAGCATCCGCCAGGTGAAGATCCCGGATCAGGATCACGCCGGAGACCTTCTCGCTCAATCGCGAGAACAGCTCTCCCAGCCTCTCGTAAAACCGCAGCTCGTCCCCTTCCCGCCGGGGGCCCGCAGGGCCCCGCTCGGCCGACACCAGCCGCACAACACCCAGATCTTTGCCCACCTGGCTGTAAAGCTGACCCAACGCAGCGTCCATCAACCCCAGGTTCTCGACCACCCGCACGTAACGCGCCATCACCTCGACCAGAGGGGCGTAGGCACTCCCGCCAGGGTAACAGTCCGCCTCGAACACCGGCTCCCGCTGGCGGTGCAGCTCTTGCCTCCATTGGGTCAGCAACTCCGCCCCAGCTGTGCCGCCGGGGCCGATCAGGATGGCTGCCCGGCCTGTCTTGCCTTCTGTCACCTCCGCCCGGAGCTGTCTCAGGCTCTCCAGCTCCTGCTGGTGCGGTGGTGCTTTCAAACCCAAGGTCGTTTGCTGAACCGATGGGGGTACTGCTCGGAGGGGGCCATTGCTGGTAGTGGGTAGTAAAGTCATAATTCCATTCAACAGAGTAGCGCCAGGCCGATTTACTCATTATAGGTCTCATCTGGTGAGAGGCAACGAGAAATTCTGCCGGCTTGGTGGAGATGTCCTCCTTCCGCCAGGACCCTGGCCGCATCGGGATGATCATCGCCCCCGAGGCGGTTTTTTGGGGGGGCTCCGTCATACCACGGAGCTGTTCACACAGGACGTTACCTGCGGTAGAACGGATCCGCTGCCGGACACTCCGGAGTGCCAGGATGTGCTGGCCTTTGGGGCGTCCTGTCCCGACTATGACAACCTGGTGTTTCCTCTACTGCCCTCCGGTCGCCGGTCTGAGGAGGTGGAGCTCTCCACCCAGCAGGGCTGGGTGTTGCGACGCAACCCTCTTGTCCGACCGCACCTCGCACCCTGAGCGCGCCCATGGATGTTATCGACACCCTCGTCATCGGCGCCGGCATCACCGGCCTGGCCTACGCCAGCTTCACCCCCCGTCAGGATCTGCTCGTCTTGGAGGCAGAGGACCAGATCGGGGGATACTGCAAGACGGTTCGCCAAGGGCCCTTTGTCTGGGACTACTCCGGTCACTTCTTCCATTTCCGCCATCCTCACCTCGAGCGGTACCTGGTCAGCCAGATGATCCCCGGCGAGGTCCAGACCATCACCAAGTGGGCCCGCATCCTGTTCGAGGGAACCCTGGTGGACTTTCCCTTCCAGAAGAATATCCACCAGCTCCCCAAGGAGGACTTCATCGATTGCCTGTACGAGTTGTTCTTCCGGGAGGAGCGCCCGGTCGAAAGCTTCCAGGACATGTTGTTGACACGGTTCGGCTCCGGAATCTGCCGGCGGTTCTTGTTTCCCTACAACGAAAAGCTCTACGCCTGTGATCTCGACCGGCTGGACGTCGACGCCATGGGACGCTTCTTCCCCCACGCCGACCTCGCCGAGATCATCCGCAACTTCAAGTTCCCCAACAACCGGTCCTACAACACCACCTTCACCTACCCGAGATCCGGCGCCGTCGCCTACATCGATTCCCTCAAGTCCCGCCTGCCGGACGATCGGATCTCCCTGAACGAACCGCTGCTGCGGATCGACCTGGAACATAAGGTGGCACAGACCAACCAGCGCGAGATCGCCTTTTCCACCCTGGTCTGTACCACTCCTTTCAACCGACTCCTCGAGATGACCGGTATCGAGCACGAACCGGGGTTGTTCACTTCCAACAAGGTGCTGGTCTTCAACCTGGGCTTTGACACCAAGGGCCCCACCCAGATCCACTGGATGTACCTTCCCGAACCTCGATTTTGCTTCTACCGCGTCGGCTTCTACGACAACATCTTCGGCTCGCCGCAGATGAGCCTCTACATCGAGATCGGACTTCCCACCTCCGCAGCCGTGGATGTCCCCACCATGCAAGATCGCGTGTTGAACGACCTCAAGACGGCCGGAATCGTGGGGAGTCAACGGCTGATCGCCTCCCACAACGTGGTGCTCGACCCGGCCTATGTCCACATCACCTCGAAGTCACAGCAAGCCGTCGCCAGCCTCAAGGAACGGCTCGCCAGACACGGTGTCTACTCCATCGGCCGTTATGGCAGCTGGACCTACTGCTCCATCGAGGACAACCTGGTAGAAGCGCTCCAGCTGGTGGAGAGGCTGGAAGGCAAACCCGTCCGGCTTGCCTAGGTCCAGATTCCCTCTTCCCCCAAGAGCACCAGTCGCCGATGCCCAGTCAGATTGCTGCCTGTGAGCCTGGGTCTGACGGTTCGCCTGTGGGTGAGCGCGCGGGTGCGCCTGGACATGATGACCTTGCTGGTACACCGCATGCCATGTCGGGTGACGGATCGCCACCCCGCAGAGCAGGGCGAAGAGGCGGCGGGCCACCGACCCGGCGGATGGCGATGCTCAGCAGTGCTACTCCGCCTCCGCCTCCTCCGGGCCCCGGTCACGGAAAAAGACGTTGGTGTTCACCCCCGCCCGGATCAGCACATTCTTGGTCTCGCTGAACCGGTCCTCGGCTTCGTAGAAGATGCGTACCTCGTGGCGACCCGGTTCCAGCTCGATGCGACGAGCCGGTGTCATCTGCCCGGTGTTGTTGCCATCCACGTAGACGATACCCCGGGGGCTCGAGCTCACCCCCAGATAACCGGTGCTCTCCTCCGACCGGCTCTCCTCCGTCTCTCGCCGAGCACTCTGCCGGCGGGTGCTGGCCGTCGATCGACTGGAGCGGCCTGTGGAAGGCGTGCTCAGATCGGCCATCAGCACCCGCGTCTCGTCGGGCTGCAATCGCACCGAGATGACCCGGCGACTCTGAGATGCCGTTGCCGCCCTGTCCGGATCGCCCTGGGTGTTCGGCTCCAGCACGACCTCGTACTGCTCCCCTGCGACCAGGAGCACCCCATCCATCGAGCCATAGGGATAGGACTGCCCCTCCACCGTCACACTCACCCGATCGAACTGGGTGATCACGATCAGTCGCCCGTACTCCGCAGGGGAACCGGGTGCCCGTTGGGCTCCCGGTGCCCGCCGCATGTTGGTGCTCCCCTCCTGGGTCGTTCCCCCGGAAGCCGTGGCAACGGACCTCGATCCAGAGGTCGAACGCTGGGTGACCTGTGTGCTCCCGCTGCTCGATGTGCGCCGAGAGGTCGGGGTGGGCCGGCTGGCGCGCGTTCCATCCCTCAGGCCCGACAGACGGCTTTCCCGCCTCTCGTCTCGATCCCCATGGCGCTCCGCCTCGGAGGGTCTCTCGAAACCGGGGGCAAGGCCGACCCCGGTGTTCTGATCGGAGTCGCGAAGCGGACGCATCCGGTTTGTCTGATACCGATCCAGGACCGTGGCCCTGGGTTCCGGTGGAATCATACGAGACCGATCCAGACCGCGAGGCAACGTGATCTCGAGCTCGGGTAGAAGCTCCTCCTCTTCTCCTTCCTCTTCCTCGTCCTGGGCCTGCACAACCCCCGTCTGCAGGCTGGCCAACACCAGCCCCAACAGCACCCAGTACCGGATCCCATTCAACCGAAAACTCATGGAAACCCGAACCTCGATCAGCTCCCTCGGCACCTGCCTTACTATACCAGAACCGAGCATCACCTCTCGCCTATTTCCGCTCCCCCTGGCCCTTGCGTCAAATCGCCGCTGCCCCTACAAGAAAGGAGGGGAAACGAGATGTCCCCTTACATTTGGGCGGTTGAAGAAAATTGTCAATCCCGCCTTCGCCGCCTGACCTGGTCAAGAAGGCCATATCGAGAATGCCATGAACCCTCGTACTCCTGTTTCGGCCCTTGGATCCCTCGCTCTGATCCTCCTCTTGTCGGCCCTGCCCGGCACCGCTCTGGTCGCGTGCTCCAGCGGCCCCTCCGACAGCGTTTCCGCCGGCTCTCTGCGAGATGCCCCCGCCGATGTGCCACCTCTCTTCGACACCGCGGCGGAGGAGAACGGCGACGACACGGCCATTCCACCCGACAGCCAGCCCGATACCAGTCCGGATACCACCCCCGACCGGATCCTGCGCGAGGGGGTGGTCGGCACCATCACAGTCATCACCGACGGCGACACCGTCCATGTCACCGTCGACGGCTGGTACCACAAGGTGCGGCTCTACGGGATCAACGCACCGGAATGCGACAAGACACGGCAGTACACGGCCGATGGATACCAGTACGTCTGCTCCTCCGACCAGGAACCGTGGGGGTACAACGCCGCGCAGGCCCTGGCAGACGTGGCTGAAGGCCAGCAGGTGACCGTCCATTGCGGTCAGTCGCCGGGACAACCTTGCCCCCTGGACACCTTCGACCGCTACCTGGCGTTCCTGGACGGTGAGGTGGGAGACCTGAGCGAGCACATGGCCCGAAACGGCCACGCCCTGACCTTCACCCGCTACGAGTGCGACCGCATGGCCACCTACTGCGAGGCCGAGTTCGAGGCCATCGAGCAGGAGCTGGGCATGTGGAGCCTGGGTAGCCGGGCCGAGGTGCTTTCTCGCATGAACAGTGGCACCCAGGAGTGGTACGAGGACCACGACGACATCTGCTACGACCTCATGGATTGACCAGCGACCCGCTCCCTTCCGGTACCAGGCCGCCTCCGCCCCCTGGCCCACTTTCCTCTTCCATCGCCTCGAGCTGCGAGATCGCCTGCTGACACCGGGTGATCCGCTCGGCACATAGCCGGAAGAACCGCTCCGCAGAATCGTGTTGCCCCCGACCGAGATAACACTCCCCCAGGTCACGGACCGAGGTCATCTCTGGTTGGGACACCACCTCCGGATGGGAGTACACCGCCCTCACCCCTTCCTCACAGTGGCCCTGGCGAGCCAGGGCCGCCCCCAACAGCCAGTGCGCCCGACTGCTCCACGGTCCCAGCTCGATGGCGATGCGCAGCGCCTCTTCCGCCTCCCGATTTCGATCGGCATGCAGGTAGGCTACCGCCAGCGACTGGAAGGCGTAGGGATCCTCCGGCCACTCCTCGACCATGGCGTGAAACAGGGAGATCTGATCCCGCCAGACCGGGATGTTGCGCTCGGTGAGGAACAGAGAGCCACCGATCAGCGCGATCACCACCCCGTTCCGCACCACGCCCGCCCGGAGGCGATGGCCGGCCAGCCGATAGATCGCCAGCCCCAGCCCGGGAAGACCGATGTACAACCAGCGGTGTAGCCCCGGCCACTTCATGACCACGATCAGGGGAAGCAGCATCAGCGACGCCAGCCACCAGCTCAAACCAAACAACGCCAGCCAGCGCCGCCTGATCAGCAACACCCCCCACAGCGCGACCAGCAGGCCAAAGGCGATCCCGTACAGCCCCCGCTCCCACCCGGCCAGCCCCTGCAACCAGTGCGACATCGGCACCACCGAGCGATCGAGCGGGATCGCGATCGCCTGCAGCGCCTTGAGGGTCACCGAGGGCAGCACGGTCAGCGCTTCCCACAGCTCGAACCTCGGGACCGCCAGCTCGAACCCGACGGCCCACCTCCTCATTTGAAAGTACAGCCCTCCGACCACCAACCCCATCGCCAGGTTGGGCACCCCCCGAAAAACCTCCTTCCCTCTCCGGACATGCTCCTCAACCCCTGCAAGCTCGACCGACTCCCCGACTCTACTGCCTGGTGACGAGCCGCACGGCAGGTAGGGGACGGCTACCGCCAGGGGGATGAACACCAGACCGGTCTCCTTCCCCAGCGCCGACAGCAGCAGCAGGCAACCCACCGCCACCCCTCGCCCCCAGCTCGGCGAACCCCTCGATGCCACCAGCAAAGCCAGGGCTCCGAACAGGAGCGCAAACACCTCCGAACGACCGTTGATCCAGACCACCGCCTCAGTAGTGACCGGATGCAGCCCGCCGATCAGGGCCAACACGAAGGCCGCCCCGGCCGGCACCCACCGGCGCAACAGCAGAAAGACCGCCAGCTGGGCCAGGCCGTGCCAGAGGATGCTGCTCAGGTGATACCCCCAGGCGTTCAACCCGAAGATCTGGTAGTCGATGACAAAGGAGCCCAGCGACAGCGGGCGATAGGTCGCCACCGGACCGACATTGAGATCGGCCGCCCACATCGCCGGATTCCGAAATACCTCGCCCAGAGCGGCCCAACTCCGCAGCCGGTCGCTCAACAAGATGTCGTTGATGTCGTCCCAGACAAAGCCGTTGGCCAATGCCGGCAGGTAGGCCACCACCAGCAGGCAGAACAGCGCCAGCCCGAGTCTTGTGGGGCTTTGCCCTACCAGGCGCCGCACCCGATCCGCCATGGCGGTCACCCTTCGCATCGCGCCCACAGTAGCCCCACTCCGCCCTCTTTCCAAGCAACTGCTGGTCCCCCATCGTGCCCCACACCCGCACAAGGAGCCCCAAGGTCCCGGACCCGCTTCAGCCGCCCGGAGTCACGGTCGTGTGCGGGGGCGAGAGGGCGCCTTGCTGCCGCGATCGAACTGGCCGCGCAACCAGGCGGGAAAAAAGCGGGCTTGTGACCCCAGGCGGCGTCGCTCCACCCTTGTCATCCTCCGGATAGCCTGCTATTTCCCGGCCAGCCTCTGGCAACCCAACCGGATAGGAGCCATACAGAGCAGGTGGTCCAACGACTGGAGAAAATCACCGCTTCCGGGACCCACCCCAGCCCCTATGGAGAGGTGGCCTCTCTGGACCCTGACCGATCACTGGCCGATGCCCCTGGACTGGGGTTCTGGCGCTCGATCCGAACCCCGCTCGCCCTGTTCTTCATCGGCCTGGTCGTTTTCTGCCTGTTCACCTTCGACCGCCTCGGCAGGCAGTCCACCGATCCTCACTTCATCTACCTGGCCGACGCCTTCCTCCACGGCCAGCTGGAGCTGACCCGGCACCCGCCACCGGGACACGACAACGACTGGGCCCGCTATATCGAGACGGAGCTCCCGGGAGGCGAGGTCGTCCGCGGGGTATGGTACGACCGAGAGGCCGGCAAGTTTCTCACCCTGTCGGGCGAGATGTACCTTGTCGACCAGGCCGACCAGCGCCGCCTGCGCGAGCAGCGCCACTACTATGTCTCCTTCCCGCCGGGGCCGGCCGTTCTCATGATGCCGGGGGTGGCCATCTGGGGTTACGGATTCAACGACATCTGGTTCACCCTGTTCTTCGCGGCCCTCAACCTGCCCCTGATGTACCTGGTGCTGCGCCGGATCTCCCGGGGAGGACGGTCCGAGCGAAGCCACCAGGAGAACCTCTGGCTGGTCTTCCTGTTCGGCTTCGGAACCACCTACCTGTGGTGCTCCATCCTGGGCCAGGTCTGGTTCACCGCCCTGATCGTCGGGATCACCTTCACTCTGCTCTACCTGCTCTGTGCGCTGGACGCCAGGCATCCTCTCTTGGCGGGTTTGTTCCTGGCCTGCGGCTTTGCCACCCGCACCCCACTGATCTGGTCCGCCCTCCTCTTTTTCGCTTTCCTCTTCTTCCCGGGAGGACGTTGGCGTCGTTCGGACTGGGGCCGGACCCTCTTCAAGCTGGCCCAGTTCTGCCTGTTTCCCCTGGTGATCGGCATCGCGCTGCTCTACATGAACCATGCCCGGTTCGAGAGCTGGTTCGAGTTCGGCCACCGATACCTGGCGGAAGGCCGTCTCACCCACATCCGAGACTACGGACTGTTCAACTACCACTTCTTGGGAAGGAACCTGGCCGCCGCCTTTGCCCTGGTGCCACGCCTCCAGCTGCATCCACCCTACGTCCTGATCAGCCGGCACGGCATGAGCCTGTTTCTCACCACCCCGGTATGGTTCTACCTGTTCAAGAACCGACCCCGCCTGTATCGCCAGGATGTGTTCTGGTTCCGACTGTTATGGCTGGTGGTGTTCCTGATGGCGGTGCTCCACTTCTTCTACCAGAACACCGGCTGGGAGCAGTTCGGCTATCGCTTCAGCCTGGACTACACCCCCTATCTCATCGTCCTGCTGGCCATCGGGCGATACCCCCTCACCGTCCTCTTCAAGGTACTGGTGGTGGTGGGGTTTCTGGTCAACGCCTTCGGCGCGGTGACCTTCAAACGGATGGGGATGTTCTACACCGACTGGTTCTTCGACCCCTGACCTTTCCGGTTCTGACCCGCTCCCATGCGATAGGTCAGGATGGGACGTCGGTTGGCCTGGGTCTCATCCAGCCGGCGGCGAAAGGCCCGGCTAGGCGCCTGGTGCAGCAGCTCCGGATTCTCGCGGGCCTCCCGGGCGATGGCGGCCATGGCCGAGACGAATCGATCCAGCGTCTGGCGGTTCTCGCTCTCGGTGGGCTCGATCATCAGGGCGCCCTTCACGATGAGGGGAAAGTAGACCGTCGGGGGATGAAAGCCATAGTCGATCAGCCGTTTGGCGACATCGAGCGTCTTGACTCCATACGCTTGCAGCTGTTGGTCGGAAAAGATGCACTCGTGCATGCACGAGCGATCGTGGGCGATCGGAAAGTGCTCCTGCAGACGCACCCGCAGGTAGTTGGCGTTCAGCACGGCCGACTCGGCCGCGGCCCGCAACCCCGCATAACCGCAGGTCTTGATGTAGGCGTAGGCCCGAACCAGCACCAGGAACTGGCCATAGAAGCTCCGGACCCGCCCGATCGACAAGGGACGGTCCGTCGTCGCCAGGTAGTGCCCCTCCTCGTCCCGCTCGATCCGAGGAACGGGCAGAAAGGGCTCCAGGATCCGCCGGACACAGATGGGACCGGCGCCAGGACCCCCGCCCCCATGCGGCGTGGAGAAGGTCTTGTGGAGGTTGAGGTGCATCACATCCACCCCCCAGTCCCCCGGCCGGGAACGCCCCATGACGCCGTTCATGTTGGCCCCATCGCAGTACACCAGCCCCCCCGACTCGTGCACCAGCCGGCAGATCTCCTCGATGTGGGACTCGAACAACCCCAGCGTGTTGGGATTGGTGATCATGATCCCGGCCAGCTTCTCATCGATCCGGGCTCTCACCGCATCCGGATGGACGATGCCGTCCTGGCCGCTCTGGATCTGCACCGCCTTCATCCCGCAAAGGGCGGCGCTGGCCGGATTGGTACCGTGGGCGCTGTCCGGTACCAGGATCGTCCGGCGATCGCCCTGGCCGCGCTGCCGATGGTAGGCTCGGATGCAGAGCAGCCCGGTGAGCTCCCCCTGGGCACCCGCCGCCGGTTGGAGCGAGCAGGCATCCAACCCGCTGATCTCGCAGAGCATCTCCTGCAGCTCGACCATCAGCCGGTAGGCCCCCTGCACCCTTTCGGCCGGCAGGTAGGGATGCAACCGGGCAAAACCCTCCAAACGGGCAAATGCCTCGTTCATCCGTGGGTTGTACTTCATCGTGCAGCTCCCCAGCGGATACAACCCGGTATCGATACTGTAGTTCCACTGGCTCAACCGCGTGTAGTGACGGACGACGTCCGGCTCGCTCACCTCCGGTAGCTCGGCCGGCTCCCTGCGCAACCAGTCCTCCGGGATCACCTCGGTAGGCTCGACCCCAGGCACGTCGCAGGGCCCCAGATCCACACCGGTCAACCCCGGCCGACCGACGTCGAAAATCGTCGGCTCCTCCTGCACGAGCCCCATCGCTCCCAGTGCCAGATCCTGTTGGTGCACCGTGACCTCCAACCTGCGTATTTGTGTGTTGGCTTCGGATCTTGGGTGTGGGGTGACCGTGCTCGGCTTGCCGCACCCCTTCGCCAAGAACCCCCCATAGATAACCCGAGATGTCGGTGATCCGCTACCCGCTTGATGCGTTCCGCTTCCGGTTTTACCTCTCCCCCCACCAACAGTTGACCAGCAAGGCCGTCCGCCTGTCTGCTCTTCCGAGTCGATCGCGGCCCATGCGGTCGGGCCGCCACCCGGCTCCGCCCCTCAACCAGGAAGCGCAGACTAGGAGCTCAAGACGCTCCCCATCATCCTTGCCATCATCTCCTGCGCGACCTTCCGGTACTGCAGGGCGGCCCGGCTCTCCGGGTCGTAGTCGTAGATGGAGGTGCCAGAGAACTGGGACTTGGCCAGACCGGTATTGACGCCGATGGTGTTGTCCAGCACCAGGTCTCCATAGTCCCGGCGCAGCTCTCGCTCCACCGCCTCGTTGACCGTCCGGTTGCGGCCATCGATCCGGGTCAGCAGGATCCCCAGGATGTCCAGGTCCCGGTTGAGCCGCTCGTTGATGGTGGCCATCGTCCGGATGATCTCCCCCACCCCGGAGATGGCGAGCGGTGACGGATCGCACGGTATAAGCACCGCATCGGCCGCCACCAGTGCGTTCAGCGTCAGGTTGCCCAGGTTGGGGGGGCAGTCGATCAGGATGAAATCATAGTGGGTGCGGGTGTACTTGAGCGCATCCCGCAGGATGAACTCCTTGCCGATCTTGGTGGCCAGCAGGCTCTCGGTCTCGCTGAGGTGGCGATCAGCGGGGGTGATGTGCAGGTTGGCGATGGTGGTGCTGACGATGCTGTCGAGCACATCTGCGCTGCTGGAGGAGAGCAGGATCGAGGAGAGGCGGCCCCCCTGGCCCACCACGTGCTCTCTCAGGCTCTCGTGGACGTGGCCCTGGGCGTCCATGTCCAAGATCAGGGTGGCGCGTCCGTGAAATCGGGCCAGGGCCGCGCCCAGGCTTACCGTTGTGGTGGTCTTGCCCACCCCTCCCTTCTGCGAGGATATGGCGATGATGGTCGCGTTGCGCCGTCCCCTGGCATAACGAGCGGGTTCCGCGCCGAGGAATCTCTTCAATCCTTGCCTCAGCATCTCTCGCATGGTGACCTCCCTGTCCTCGTGCAAGTGATTCGATGGGAGCCATTGTACCCCATTGACCGGCCCTGAAAAGAAATGATCATCCAACGCCACCTGCTGCTCGCCCGACGGGTGGCGCGAACACCGAGAAGCCCTGGTGCAGAGTTGGGATCACTGGATCTCGGGGGTGACGAAGCGCGCGTCGGGCGGGGGGGTAAACTGGAACCCCTCCTCGGGCAAGGGGTCGGTGGTGGTGGCATTGCGGAAGATGAACCGGTTCCGGTTGCCGATCGGATCGACCACCAGCGTCTCTCGCACCGAGAAGGTGACCCCATCCACCAGGAACTCGAGGTACTGGTAGTCCCCTTCCCCAATGCGGGAAACCAGGTGAAGGCAGTAGGCCCCCTCCTCGGCGGTGGGACAGGGGCTGATATCGAACTCCTGGGCCAGCACCCCCTCGCCCATCAGGAACCGCAAGGCCGAGGGGAACTCGGTGTTGGCCAGCTCCAGGCGTGCCACCTGGTTGAACTCCGGCTCGTACATCCACAGGACGGTGCCATCGCTGACCAGGTACTTCGGCTGAGGGCTCTGGTAGTCCCAGCGCATCCTCCCTGGTTTCAAGAAGTACATGTGGCCGCTGGAGGTCTGATCCTGGTCTAGCGCGATGTTGGTGTAGATCTGCTCGAAATCGGCATGGTACGACAGGCTGTTGTCATAGAAGGCCTGGACCCGACCGACCACTGCGTCCAGCGACAACGGCTCTTCTGCCGGCGGGTTCTCCCCCTGGGTCAGCTCGGCCGGCAGCGCCTCGATCCGCTCCACCTGGTCCCCCTCCAAGGCCGCAGCCAGGAGTCGATCTCCCCCTGGCATTCCCTGGACGAGGCCCCAAACGACCAGTACCATCAGGTGCTTGCCCATTGCCCTACACTCCCTGGCCAGCCCACTACCGTAACGTCGACCGCGCTGCCAGTAGACCCGCGCGATCGGTTTCACGTATGGTTCAGACGTCGGCGCCGGAATAGTATTCCAAATCCCGCAAGAAGCAGCACGCCGACCGACCGTCCTGCGCTCCGAAAACCGGTGGCGCTGCAGCCACAGCCGTCATCGTCACTTGCGGAAGAAGCCCCCATGTCGGACTCCACCTCTTCGGCCCCCTGGTCTGCCGTCCCGGCATCCGGCAACAGCTCCTCTGGCTGCTCCTCCATCTCTTCCGGTGCCGGCTCTACGACCGGCTCCAGCTCTTCTTCCGGCTCGGCATCCTTGTACTCGACGTCGGCCTGCACATCCCACAGCAGGCTCTCGATCCCCGACAGCCCTACCGGCAGGAAGTAATACTCCCCGGGCTCGATCCCCTCCGGCACCTCCCAGGTCGCCTGGTAACGGGTCGACAGCACAGAGCTGGCCTCGATCTGCTGGGTCCAGTTGCCCGAGAGCCGGGTCCCGGAGATCCGGAACTGAACCGGCTCATTCTCGGAGATGACGAAACCGGGCACCACCGGACCTCCCCATCGACCCATGTCATAGGTGAAAAAGTCGAAGCCGATGCCGATGCTGGTGGCGATGCGATCGGATTCGGGTATGGTCACCCGATACTGGACGAAGCCGGGCACCCATGGTGTCAAGGTGATGTAGTCGGTTCCAAACAGGTAGATCTCGCCCCCCGCCGACTCCGGGTCGCTCAGATCGATCCAGCGCTGGCAGTCCAGCACCCCATGGCGCGCCCAGGCCGCTTCCATCTCCTCCTCCAGCTCGACCCCCAGATCCTCCAGCTCATGGGCCAGCAAGGCCGCCGCCCGGTCAAAGGTGACCAGCTCGGTGAACTGGTTCATGGCGTTATAGACGGCACCGTCGAAGACCTCGATCTCCTCGGGTCGAGCCTCCAGAAAGGCGCTCCGGATCTCCCACAGCGCCCCGGAAAAATGGACCGAGTCCTGGTGAGACTCCCCGATGAGCGAGGTGGGGCAGGTCGCGGTGTTCTCCAGGGTACGGATATTCCTGGCCGGATCGGCGCTGAAATCGACTCGTGGCCCCACAAACTCCCCGATCTCGGGATCTCCGGTCACCGTCCCCGCGAAGTAGTCGGCCATCGCCTCGTTCAACGCGCCGGGATCCGATCGAAGGCCGTATTCGTCGTAGGTCAGGTAACCGGGAGAGGCGATCTTCTGAAACACCGCATGGGTGAACTCGTGGTAGATCACATCAGCGTCGTAGGAGAAATCGACCTCCGTTCCCTGCCCGAACACGATCGAGTCGTACTCGTGCACAAAGTAGCCATAGTCGCCGGCCGGATAGAAAAAGGCGTTGTCATAGGGGGCCAGCCGCTCCTCCGAGCTGGAGGTGTCTGCCGCCACCCGGTAGTTCACCGTCGCCATGAGCGGCACGGTGGTCACCGTGTCCAGGCCAAGGTTCCGATGGTACTGGTAGATCCGCATCGTGTGATAGAACATGTGCGCTTCCGCGAACGTGTCCTCTGGGGAGAAAAAGTCCGGCTCGTACAGGAAGTCGCCCGACTCGTCAGCGACAGCCACCTGCATCTCGGTACAGATGGGGACCTCGCGCGTCCTGCGGATGACCGTTTCCCCCGTGTCGATGCAGTTGTTCACCTTCAGGTACGGCCCCGTGAGGTAGCCGTCGGGGTCATCCCGCAGCAGCAGCTCGTCCACCACCGGTTCTGCAGTGCCCTCGTAGCCGGGACTGAACAGGAACACATTGGCCAGCTCGGCATGGCGGATATCGTTGACCAGGTACAACCGCTCGCCGGTCAACGCGTCGTAGTACAGCTTGTAGTTGAGGTGCAGCGCAACCCCCGGGGGATGGACCTCCCAGGCCAGCATGGGCGACTGCCCTACAGGAGAGACATAGACCAACCGGGTGATATCGCGGGCGGTCATCGCCTCCGGCGTCGCGAACAGGCCGTCCCCCTCTCTCATCGCCCGCTCGAAGGCCAGCTCCCGGTCCCACTCCGGCTCGATCTCGAGCAGCTCATCGAGAGCAGCATCCAGGGGGATGTACCCGTTGACCAGCGAACGGAGGTTCCCATCCTGGTCCAGCACGACCACGATCTCTCCCCCCAGCACCGGCACCTCCCCGATCCACTGGGCAAAACGGATCACCTGGCGGGTCGGTGTTCGAGACATCCGTTCGAACGCCAGCTCGCGGACCGGATCCTGGACCCCGAACAGGTGGGCGTGGCGGTCCAGCCAAACTCGTGCATCCCCTGCCGGATCATCGCTTCGTACGGGCAGCTCGAGCCCCAGAATGGCACCCGGCATCTCTCTTGGACCGTCCCACACGAGACGGATGCCGGGATGCGTATCGGGGTTCAGCTCCTCGAGATCCACCCGGGGAGCATCCTGAGCCCACAAAGGGGGCGTCAAGCCAATCAGCCATGTCAAGACCAGTGAGAACAGTACGGCTCGCATTTGATATCCTCGCCAGTGAACAGAAGCCCAACCCAACGACAGATCAGACCTTTTTCCATAGAGCGTGGTCTTTGCGCAAGTGTTACAGGATGACGGGTTTGCCTCCAGGAAACGGCTTCTTGACAGCCTGCCGGTTCACCGGGACAATCCGCTCGATGAATCTCGACAAGGGCGGTAAAAACAGCCATGATGAAAATTGAGTTGCAGTGTGTGCACAATCCTCCCCTGGTGAAAGCCGGGGTCCGTCAGGACCTCTTCCAGGAGTGAGAGCGCCACGGCAACACCCCAGGTAGGGCTCCGGTCACTCGGAACGACCAGGGCATCGCGCCCGGGTTCCCGGGCCCAGCGGGGAAACGAACTGGAACACGTTGGATCTCGCGGACTCATATCTTTCCCCTCACAGCGGCGGTGGTCGGGCCGATCCGGGCTCGACCGGAAGAGCATGGACGCCTCCGAAAGGGCGAGCCACGGTCCATGGTGATTTGAGCCCGATCTCGCGGAGTTACTGTGGACGGCTTGGGGTTTGAAATTCTCGGCATCGTGGTTTTTGTCCTCCTCTCCGGCATCTACTCCGGTAGCGAGACGGCGCTCACCGCGCTCGGCCCCGTGGGAAGCGCCAAGCTGCTGGAGGAAAACCCCCGCAAGCATCGCGCCCTCAAGCTGTGGGTAGACAAGCCGTTCCATGTCCTGACCACCATCCTCATCGGCAATAACCTGGTCAACATCGCCGCCACCGCCCTGGCCACCAATCTCTCCTACCACCTGCTGGCCAACCCCCAAGGACAGGGATCCTCCGAGGGCTGGGCGCTGGCTCTGGCAATCGGCGTGATGACCTTTCTCATCCTCACCTTCGGCGAGATCACCCCCAAGCTCCTCTCCAAGGCCTACTTCCAGCGCATCGCTCCCAAAGCCATGCGCTTTGTCCAGCTCTCCTACTACCTGTTCTACCCCTTCACCCTGTTCATGGTGCGCTTCATCAGGGCGGGCGTCCGTGGCGCTATCGGTAAGGAGCTGGATGGCAACCAGCAGTCGGTCACCGAGGACGACATCGAGTTCATGGTCAACCTCGGCACCCGAGAAGGCAGCCTGGGCGAAGACAAGGAACGGCTGCTGCACACCGTCTTCGAGTACGGGGATACCCTCGTCAAGGAGGTGATGATCCCTCGGGTGGACATGGTGGCCGTCCCCGATGACATCCCCTTCAACGACATGGTGCAGACCCTGGTCGATTGCGGCCACTCCCGCATTCCGGTCTACGCCGAGAACGTCGATGACATCGTCGGCGTGTTCTACGCCAAGGATGTCCTTCGCTTCCTGCTGGCGAACAAGGCGCCCGAAGAGTTCCAGGTCAGAGACTACCTGCACACCCCCGTCTTCGTCCCCATCTCCAAGAAGGTCGATTCGCTCCTCGCCGAGTTCCAGCAACGGCGGATCCACCTGGCCATCGCCGTGGATGAGTTTGGCGGCACCGCCGGCGTGGTGACCCTGGAAGACATCATCGAGGAGTTCTTCGGCGAGATCCTCGACGAGTTCGACCAGGAAGAGGCCATCATCCGGATCGACAAGCTAGGCCGTATGGTTGCCGACGCCCGCGTCGGCTTGTACGAGCTGGAGGATGAGCTCGATTTCAAGTTCCCCGAAGATCACGACTACGAGAGCCTCGGCGGCTTTCTCACCGACCAGCTGGGAGCCATCCCCCAGGCCGGACACCACCTCGAACACGACAACTACCTGTTCACCGTCTTGGAGGCCGAGCCCACCCACATCGTCAGCGTACTCATCGAGCCGATCCCCAAAAACAATGAAGACGGCACACCCGCCGAAAAGAAAGACGACGGCTCCCCTTCCCTGCCCCACCCACCCAAGGAGGAGCCCTCCTGACACACACGGAACCATGATCGTCCATCACACAACCTACAGCACCGATCTCAAGGCACCTTTCGACGCCGCCGATCTCAGCCAGGCGGTGGACCAGGCGATCCGAGAATCGAAGATCCGCCAGGGGATCATCACCCTCTTTGCCGAAGGCTCCACCGCGGCGCTGACCACCATCGAGTTCGAGTCCGGCTGCCTCGCCGACCTGAAAAAAGCGCTCGATCGGATCGCGCCCATCGACGCCGACTATGCCCACAACGCCCGTTGGGGAGACGGCAACGGCTTCTCCCACCTGCGAGCAGCCCTGTTGGGACCCTCCCTCAGCGCGCCGGTCGTGGATGCACGAGCGGCATTCTCCACCTGGCAGCAACCCATCCTCATCAACCTGGACAGCCGCCCACGCAGAAGAACCGTCCGCTTGACGGTCATCGGGGTGACCGATTGACCCGCCGGCGCATCCGGGTCGATTCCTACTCCGGCTACAAGGCGGATGAGGAGCCCCGCGCTGTCTGGCTGGAGGACCCCCCCGAACCGGTGATGGGGATCTCCGACCGCTGGTATGATCCGGAGGGAGCCTACTTCAAGGTTCGCACCCGTTCAGGCCTCCTTGTGCTGTTACTTCATCGCTTCGAGGATGACAGCTGGTGGCTGCTCAAACAGGAGATGACCGACGCCTGATACTCCCCGGCTTGTCGTGCCAGCCGGGGAGATGGCGCAAAGCTGACTGGATCTGCATCCAGGGGGCGAAGCGCCGATGGGGGTGATCCTACCTGTCAGGCAGGCGACAACCCCAGACGCCTCAAAGGGCGATCCGGCTCAGCCCATGAGCTAGCCTCAGCTCACGATCGCCCCAGCGTATCCCACCACCTTCCTATCGTCGCCGGTCACCATGCCGCTATGGGTGTAGTCCACGATCCTGGCCGAGGTCGCGTGAAGCTCCACCGCCGCCGTGAGTACCATGGTCGTGGGTGCCACTCCGCACATCGAGATGGCTTGCTCGTGACAGGTATCGTAGAGACCCCTGGGATCGAGCGCTTCGATCCGGTCCAATGCCATTCGATCGCACCGCTCGGCCTCGGCTGCGGGGACGTAGTGGCTCATGTCGGTTGAGGCCACGAACAGGATCTCCCGGTCCTCGGATCGGTCCCAGGCCACGTGGGCCAGGGCCATCCCCAGTTCGATCAAGCTCTCTCGCGGAAACGACCCGATGGTGATCGGCACGATCCGGACGGCGGGGTTCAGGGCGCGCAAAAACGGCAGCTCCACCTCGACGGCATGCTCCATCAGGTGGGCCTGCCTGTCAGCCTGGAACCGATTGTCCTCCGCCATGATCGCCGACGCCAGCTCCTCGTCCACCGGAATGGCTGCCCCTGGGATCTCCCACGCCCCCTCGGGCCAGACCGCCAAAGGTGCCCCCCACCCCGTGTGATTGGGGCAAGCGATGACCACCCGATCCGGCACCCGAACCCGCGAAAACACCCGACCCGCCGTCGCACCGGAGTAGAGAAATCCCGCGTGCGGCGCGATGACAGCCAGGGCTGCCTCCCGCTCGTGTGGCCACAGCAGGCGCTTGACAGTGGCCTCCAATGCCGCAGGAGATCCCGGATAGAACTGGCCCGCCACCGCGCTCGGGCGGATCCAATGCCTGCTGGGATGCATGACAGTTCCCTCTTTGGTTGTGACATTCCCATGGTACCTGCTCCAGCCCAGGGCTGGCAAGCTCGGGCAGCCAATTGCCAGAGAGAAACAGTGCCAACAGGCCACCGAAGCGGTCCACAGTAACCGGTGAGGAAAGGTCAAGCCGGTGGGGAAGCCCTGCCGGATTGTCACCCTGGCCCCGAGTCGTTACTATTTTACGCACGGAAAACCTGCGGAGGTCTGTCTTGCCCAGGCATTCCCCCGCTTCGACTCCACGCGTTCGTAATGACCGGGGCGGATGCCCTGGCTTTTATGGGTGACCTCTTGCCATCCATGTTCAAACCAGAGCTCCTGATCGACCTGCGGCGGGATTTTCACCGGAACCCCGAGCTGTCCGGCCAGGAAGCGGAAACCGCATCCCGGATCGTCGCCTGGCTCCAACCCGCCGGGCTTCGGCTTCGAACGGCTGTGGCAGGCTACGGGGTGATCGCCGACCTCGAGGGAGACCTCCCCGGCCCTCTGCTCGCCTATCGCGCCGACATGGACGCCTTGCCGATCGACGAGGTCAACGAGACCCCGTATCGCAGCTGCCGACCGGGGGTCATGCACGCCTGCGGACACGATGTCCACCTGGCCGTCGCAATCGGAATCGCCCGAACCCTGGCCGAGCGGAGGGCAGAGCTGCAGGGGAGGGTCCGCTTCCTCTTCCAGCCGTCCGAAGAGGCGCCACCCCGCTCGGATGGGCCCATCGGCGCAGAGGCTATGGTGGCACAGGGGGCGCTGGATGGCGTGGACGCTATCTTCGCGATCCACTGCCACACCGACCTGTCGGTCGGGAGATTCGGCTTGGGCCAAGGGGGCGCTTTCGCGGCCAACGACATCCTCACCGTCCGCCTGTTCGGTCGGTCCGCTCACGGCGCCTATCCCTACCAGGGGGTGGACACCATCCGGATGGCGGCGCCGGTCATCGAGGCGTTGCTTTCCCTCCCCAGCCGTGTGGTCGATCCCCGCAACCCCTGCGTCCTCACCCTGGGAACCATCCGGGCGGGAACAGCCCACAACGTGATCGCCGGTGAGGCCGAACTGTGCGGATCGCTGCGGACCTTCGATCCCGAGCTACGCCAGGCCGTCAGGAGCGCCATTCGACAGGTTGTCTCGGAGATCCCCCCAGCCTTTGGTGGAAGAGGAGAGGTGCAAATCCAGCAAAGCACGCAGGCCGTGATCAACCACCCCCAGCTGGAAGCGAAAGCCCGCGCCTTCCTGGAACAGGCGGTTGGCCCCCAAGGGGTCGCGGTCATCCCGCCCATGTTGGGATCGGAGGATTTTTACCAGTTCAGCCAGGCCGTACCGGGCTGCTATCTCTT
Source organism: Bradymonadales bacterium (assembly GCA_016931535.1). Lineage (GTDB taxonomy): Bacteria > Myxococcota_A > Bradymonadia > JAFGEP01 > JAFGEP01 > JAFGEP01. The sequence goes on along the minus strand of JAFGEP010000096.1, from coordinate 116,798 downwards.
TTTGGGTGTCTCCAACCCTGCCAAGGGGATTGTCCATCCGATCCACAGCGCCCAGTTCGACGTGGATGAAACCTGCATCCCCTATGCGGTCCAGCACCTGGCGGGCTTGCTGGAGCACCTGTGTGCCACCTGGTCGGCCCTGGATAGATGCTGACTCTTGATCACATCTCGGGTCACGACAACCGACAAGGGCGAGTTTTCCCAAAATACACAGGTGTCGGGTGTCGCCCCTAACGGGGCTTGGTCTGCAACTATGCCGCACACCCCGGGCTGAAGCCCGGGGTAACAGAGGAGAACCGAAAAGCAAGCCCCGAAGGGGCGAAAGAAGGCCATCACATTGCACTTTGCGCCAAGGTCTTCCACATCCTCTCCTGACCGCGAAACGGCCTGGAAGATCCTGAAGCCGACCCGTTCGATGGTCGGCTCTGGTTTTACCCGGATTTCAAGAACCAACTGCGGCTGATCGCCGCATTTACGGCCTAACCACACAAGGATCGGCAGATGTGAACAAGAGTCGGGGATAGATGAGGGGCTGGCGCGACGCGGTCACTGGTCGTGAATGATGACCGCCCCGTACTCCTGATCGAGCAGATGGCCCGCGATCATACAGCAGCGAAATCCCAGGTCCTCCCGGCGGACGTACATGTTCATCCCTGAAAGCCACTCCAGGGCGCTGCAGCACGAGTCGTTCTTGTCGTCCAGGTAGCTGCCGCCCACCGCGCCATAAGCGGTTTCGGTGGTATCGACGCCCATCAGCGGAAGGATGGAGATGGCCCACTCGGCCAGGTTGCCGGTCAGGTCGAAGACCGGTCCTGTGGAGGAAACGCACAACGGATATCCTCCGGTGACGGCCACGCTCCCCTGGCCTCCGCTGGCGTCATTGCATAACCCAGGCTGATGAGGGCTTCCATAGGGATAGGGATGATTCGCCTCTCCGCCCCGGCAGGTATTTTGTTGGAACCCGATGGGACACAGGGTTTTCCCCGCCCGGCTGCAGGCGATGATCGACTCGACCAGGTTGACCTGGTTCCAGGGCAGCACCTGGTAACCTGCCATGGCCTGAGCTCCAGAAAAGCTCCAGTCGGAATCCTCGGCCTGCGTGCTGGTCGCCATCGGCCGTGTGGCCTCGACCATGTCGATGCAGTAGGTCACCTGGCTCTGCAAACCTCCGATGCTCACCCCCGACGAGTCCTCGACCATCCCTCGCGGGCACTGGCCAGATTCCTCGCTTTCCGTCTTGGCCTCGCCGTACCGCAGGAAATAGCCGGCATATCCGATGTACCCCGAGGAGAGGACCTCGGTGTCGGGCAGGCCATCCCCATCCAGATCCAGTCGATAGTCCGGCGCCCCATCACCGCCCACTCCCGCTGCTCCGTGGACCAGATCAGGCAACTCCAGCCAGCGAATGGCCTCCTGGTATCCGACCGCCATCAGGCTGACCGACAGACCGGCCGCCCCCCCTCCACCGTGGCCGCCATCGCCACCGTCACCACCGTCGCCACCAGAGCCGGCCCTCTCGGTCTCCCCCAAGCCGTTGACAAATGCGCCCCCCAGTTGACCCGACTCACCCGGCTGACTCACCCCCCCCTGTGCGCCGTGGCTGCCATCGCCGCCTTCTCCCGACTCCAACCGGCCGCCATCCAGGAGGGCTCGCGTATCGATCAGCAACAGTGCGATGCTCCCTCCGCCACCGCCCCCCCCCTGGCCTCCGACACCGCCACAACCTCCCGATCCACCCCCACCGCCGGAGGCGCCAGCCACCTGGTCATCTTGTGCATGGTCCTTCCCGGCACCTCCCCCACCTCCGAAACCCGGCTGTCCCTCTCCACCGGTACCACCTGGCAAAGAATGCCAGCGATTGCCGCGGACATATCCAAACGGCCCACCACCAATGCCTGGCGCTCCCGCCGATCCGTCAGCTCCCACCCCTCCGTTCTGAAAGACCCCCGAACCTACTGTACCTCCCAGTCCTCCATACGGATGACCGCCATCCGTACCCGGCATCGCATCCAATGCGCCGTATTTCCCTCTCCCCCCTGCTCCTCCCCGCGTGTGGGAGCGTGGCACCTCGCGACAGGTATTGCTCCCTCCTCCTAAACCCCCGGCCCGCGGACAGATATTGTTCCCCGTACCCGTGGTGCACCGGTCGCTCGTATTGCAGATACACTCGTCGAGACCCGGTTGAGCGGCTTGACCTCGCACGCTCACCTCGACCCCGGAAGAACCCGCGGCCCCGTGCTGGCCCAGGCCGCCATCACCCGCTATCACTTCCACTTCGTGCAGAGAGAGGTCGGTGTTGACCGCCACCATCCCGATGCTGGTCTCTCCCGATTCTCCCGCCTGGCCCCCGTCCCTTCCATCCTCCGCCAGGAGAACCAGGTGGACCCAGTGACTTGGAGCGCTCCCCGCGATCTCGACAACCGGGTTGGCCCCCGCTAGCGTGCTGGGGTGTTCCTCCGACCGCTGCCAGTCTGTCGAGGGATCGAAACCTCCGGCGATCCAGATCTCCACCTCCCCGTCATACTGGATCGGCTTCTGGTTCAGGTTGTAGATGCCCGACGCCACCAGGATGACGTTGTGGTCCTCCGTCACGGCCAAGAGAGCCGCATCGAGAGTCTTGAACGGTTGAGCGGCGCTCCCATCTCCACTGGAGCTGCCCAGGGGTGCAGGGGCCACATACAGGTATCGCGAGCTCAGGTCGCAGCGATCCTCCTCCGTGGTGCCCGAGCCGCAGTCATGGTGAGGGCAGTCGCCCACCGGATCAACCAGGGAGCATTCACAACCGTCGCTGTTGTCCTCCGCCAGATCTCCGTTCATGTCCATGCGACCCAGCAGACAGGAGGACTGGCAATTGCCATTGACACAGGTGGAGCTCACCCCCTCTTCGGCGCCGGGGCAACGGTCGCCGCACCCCCCACAGTGCGCCACGGAGCTGTTCACATCCACGCAGGCGTCATCACAACAGCGCAGGGAGCCACAATCCTGGCTGACCACCATGCCGGATACACAGGTGATCAGCGTTTTCTCGTCATTCGAGCAGTAGGGCTGAAAGTCACACAGCTCTACCTGGTCCTCCTGGTCCTCCCCATCCACTTGCGAATCGGGGAGGTCGATATCCAGTTGGGCATCCTCTTCGGTGTCCTTTCCGGTATCCACCCCGTCATCGGTCTGTACACACCGGCCCCCCACACATTGCTGTCCCGGGTCGGGGCAGTCGGTGCTGGCAAGGCAATGGACCTCGGCCACTTCCACCTTGCATCCCCAGGTCGCCCACCCCAACGAGAGGGCCAGCAGCGCAAGACAGATCGACGGGATACCGCCCCTCGCCTGGCGACTGCCGGGGTTTCCCGTCTGCTGGCCAGAGGAGCCGCATACCCACCACACACAGACGTGCCTGGTACCGCGTGGAGAACGCGAGGCTTCTATCGATGTTGCAGAAAGAGGGTCTGACACCGGCATGGTCGCCTCGATTCGCAACGATTTCACTCCCCTCCGCCTGCGGACGAGCCTTTTGGCGTAAGTCAGGTCAACCGGTTGTGACTGCCGTCACAGAAGGGGGGGGTCTTCGTCTGCTTGCATCTGCACAGGTAGACCGTGCGGGTCTCCTCGAGGGAAAACTCCAGTGGTGTCAAGCCGGTGGTGACGTGCGAACCATCACAGAACGGCTGAGCCTGAGAACGCCCGCAACTGCACCACCAGTAGGTGCCCGCCTCCAGCTCGAGCGCGATGGGGCTGGTGGCAGCGACCACCGGTTTCTCCTTCGAAGAACCCGAGGTATCCTCGTCCATCTTTCCCTCGTCTATTGGTTGTTGCACCGAACGGATAGAATCATAGACGACCGTTTGCGCAAACGGTAGAGGCTTGCTATCAAACAAGGTGGAATGAACCGGCACGACGACAAAGGCACGGCCATGCACGCACCCTCTCTCGCTCGCTGCCACCTTGCGGTCCTTCTCTTCGGGCTGACCTTGCAGCCCCTCGGCTGCCAGGTGCTGCACGATGTTCCCGCTTCGGATCGATCCGACATCTCAGACGCTGAACCGATCGACCAGGGACCGTCCGACATCCCGGTCTCCGACCCGGAGATCGACGACCCGGATCTTCCCCCCACAGAACTCCCGACCGATCCCGATCTCGTCCTCGATGGTACGATCGATCCCGGTGACTGGTCTCCGGAGATCGAGGACCAGTCCCCCTTCCCGACCGGCACCGGCACCTGGGAGGAGCCGTTTGTCATCGACCGCTTTCCTTTCTCCGATTCCCGCGACACCTCCCTGGTGGACCAGGCAGAGGTGGACGCCTACAGCTGCGCCCCCACCATCAACGAGTCGGGCGCCGAAGTGGTCTATCGCCTGGTTCTTCCCTCGGCCGGTGTCCTGTCCGTATCGGTTGGCGATGGCAGCGAACAGGAGATCGATGTGGACATCCACCTGTTGTCCGGACCGGATCCTGATGCATGCCTCGTGCGCCATCACTACCGCTTCTACCACGTGGTGTGGCCCGAAGAAGACCTCTACCTGGTGGTCGATACCTGGGTCGATTCCGAGGGAACCGCCCTGGCTGGTCCCTACACGCTGGAGGTGGATCTGACCGATCTCTTTTCGGGCGTCTGCCAGATGCAGCAAGATCCCATCGACTTGATCAACCGCGAAGAGCCGCTGCAGCTACCGGCCATCGGCGAGGTGGTGCGCGAAGCCCACCTGGTCACCACCCAGGAATTTCCGGACGGATGGCCCACCTCTTCGAGAGAGGGGCTCGAGGACCACTATGCGCTCTCCCAGAGCGTCTCCGGCTATGTCATGACCCGCACCAGCGACTGGGCCCCCGCCGGAGAGGGCGGGTGCGAATATGGCCAGGGCTCCACCGTGCGCCCGCCAGTACTCGACGAGGCCTGGTATGTCAACATGTACTGGCGCTATCGACCCGCGGGAGGAACCCGGATGCTGGTATACAACCCCGTCAACGGGCGGGCTGTGGTGACGTCGGCAGGATACGAGACCGGACCGGGCAGCAACCTGCGCATCGGAGGAGCCTGCGAGGAGATCCACCACTACCTGGGCAGCACCCACGGCTCCCGCCTGCTCATGGGTTTCCTGGCGGACCAGGAGCTGCCGTTGGGCCCTATCGAGTGTGACGGAGACCACTGAGTCGCCGCTGCCAGGGCTCCTCCTCCTCCCTTTGTGTGCCCCACGGCCCGTGGATCACCGCCAACGCTTCACCGGTCGTGCACAGCTATTTTGCTGCTCGCCACCACCGCGACCACCAGGTCCCGGATCCGCTGGAAAAACCGGTTCGCCTCACCGCTGGCAGCCATCCCCGGATCATCAGACGGCTCCCTTGGCCCCCTTCTCCCCCGGCTATGCCTTCCCCTCGAAGAGGAAATCCTCTGGGCTCTCTCCCCTCTGCTCGCCCTTTCCCTCCTGTCTGCCCTCTCCGCCCTGTCCGGCGCCGCTCCCGTGCCTGGCGCCACCCCACGCTCGCCTCCCCCAGCTTCCTCCGCTACCTCGGGCTCCTCTCGAGTCTCAGAACGATCCGGCTCATGGGCCCCCACCCGCACCAGGTGGGCTAGCTTGGCCAGACGGCCAGGGCCGATACCCTCTACCCGGGTCAGGTCCTCCACACAGGCAAAGGGGCGATCCCGACGGGAGGCGAGAATCCGCTCGGCGAGGCGAGGTCCGATCCCGGGAAGTCGGATCAGCTCCTCCCGCGAGGCGCTGTTGAGGTCCAGTCTCAGGTGGTTGGGGAGCCCGTTGACGATCTGGTCCAGCCGCTCGGGGTCGCACAGACACAGGGGTCTGGTGGTTGTGATGCATACCAGGTCGGCTCCGAAAGCCCGATCCGCCCAGCCGGTCTCACGGGCATAGGTGCGCACCAGCTCCCGCTGAAATGGATCGGGCTCGAACAGCAGCTGCTCCTCGCAGCCGGATGTCATCCCCAGTAGTGCCGTCCACAAGAGCGTGATATACCATCGGACCATGAATGCGCTCCCTTGCGGGCCGTTTCGTTGTCGGCAGCATTCTTCCCCTCTTGCATGACAGGGTGCATGGCTGTTCATCCCTCCGAGCTTCTCATCTGCCCCCTGTGCCGCCAGCCACCCCAGGCCTGGCCGGTCGACCCGGATAGCCTGACCTGCTCCAACCCGGATTGCCGCCGAGTGTTTCCCCGTCTCTCCAACGGCGTTCCGGTGATCGTGCCGGGGTCTGTCGACTCGATTCTGCAGGTCGACGTGAACCGTGATCTCCCTTCCATGGCGCGTTGGTTGGTGGAGCTGAACAGCCTGACACCCGGCGAGCCGACCTGGGATAGTGCGGTCTTCGCCGCCATGTACCTGTCCGCCCACTACGGAGGAGAAGCCGAGCCGTTTACCGCATTGTGCGACCTGTTGCTGCCCCGCATCCCGGAGCCGACCCAGACGGCGGTGGACCTCGGTTGCGGTCCCGGTCGCCTCACCCTGGAGATCGCCCACCGGACCGGCTGCGCCGTCACGGGTCTCGACCACGAACCGACCAACCTCTACTGGGCCAACCTGGCCCAACGGAGCCAACAGCTCGTCTGGCCTCGCCTCCGGTCGGAAGGGCTGTTCGAGCTCACCCAGGCCGATGTCCCGGTAAGCCCCACCCCCGGACGGGTGCGCTGGATCTGTGCCGATGTCCTCCATCCGCCCCTGGCCGCTTCCGCCTTCGACCTGGTGCTGGCCGTCAACCTGCTGGACAGCGTCCGCGATCCCTGGGTGGTTCTCGGGCAGGCCGTGGCGCTCATCCGACCGGGCGGCTACCTGATCCTGGCACAGCCGGATAGCTGGAGCCGCTCGCTGGTCGAGCCGGAACATTGGCTGGCCACCGAGGACGGCCAGTGGGATGCGCTGCTGCACCGCCTTGGCCTGCGCACTCTGGAACGGGTCGATTCGATCCCCTGGGAGATGGCCCGCACCCACCGGGTGCGATATCGCTATCGACTCCACGGAAGGCTGGCGGTCAAGGAGGGGTGAAGGTAAAAATCCACTGCCTGCCCCGCGATTGGCGCGGCAGGGGAGAGCGCTCTGCTTGTCCGCCCACTCGAACAGGGAAAACGGGTCGAACCGGACAGAGTGGCCCCGAGCGGCGGACCTCGAGGGGCGGGAAAAACGACGGAGCTACCGGAGCAGGTGGAAAGAGACCGGGATCTGGTTGGTCAACGGTCCTCGTTCGCTGCGCGGGGTGGTCGAATGGTCGGGGAAAGGGATCGGACCGGGCGGGTCAATCGCCGACGATCACGTCGGGGCTGCCCTGGATCAGCTTGCCAGCGAAGCTTCCACAATGCTTGGTGGCATCGTCCTTGCGGAAGGCGGCCTTCCCGTTGATGAACACGGTGCCGCTTCCGGCGTCCGCCATCCAGATGTTGGGTCCACAGCAGGCGGCATGGATGCCCATATCCGTCTTTCGCCCCGCTGGCATGTTATTGATGAACACATCGGGCGAGCCAAGGATCAAGGGACCCACTGTGGGATGAGGGCAGGCGGGACAGCAATGGGCATGAGGATCCGCTTTGGCTAGATCTGCGAGACGACCTGCTGCAGGCATCGGATACTCCTACTATTTGTTCGCACTCGACAAAACGTACTGGTTATCGCGCGAAGGGGCCCTTCGCCCTACCCCATGGAGAGGCGAAACGAGCGACCGCATCGCCGGGCCCAAATCACCCTGGCCCAATCACAAAGGTATGGTGTATTCTGCCGTTGTGCAAGTGGCGGAACAAAGTTCCCGCACTCAACTGGCAGGGACCCAGCATCGCGGCACTTGAACAGTTCGACACCAATGACTAGCTTTTGAGGAGAAGCGCGAAGCGGAGAGAAAAGATGCCCCCTCTGAGCCCCATCAACATCCTAGGTGAGCTGGTCTTTGTCGGGAAGATGCACAAGCTGCCCACGGAATGGAAGCAGCCCCAGGGCGATCCCGCCGCCAAACACTACGATGATTCCCTCAAACCCGAGGAAAAGGTCGCCACCCCGGGACAGACGCCATTCCCTTGGCTCAACCCACAAAACGCCAACAAGTACCACCAGGATAGCTGCGACGAGATCGGCAAGGCCTACAAGGAGCTCTACGATGGCCTGATCGACGCCGTCAAGTTCGGCGTGGACATGTGGCGGCTGGAAGCCAAGTTAAAAGACCTCAAGGTCATGGCGGTGTCGGCCATCGGGACCCCCGGCTGCCTCGACGGCCCCAAGATGGAGGACAAGATCAAGATGTTCCCCGGCGGCGCCGCCTGGAAGGACAACAAGAAAAAGTTCCTGGAGGCCTGCGCCAAAGGGGTTGGGGAGTGCTTCGACGCCTGGGCGGCCAAGGTCATGGTGCCCGGATTGCCCTGGTACCCCGCCTTCGCCGCCTTCCCGGGCCCCATGGCACCCCCCATGCCCAACGTACCGGTCCCTTTTATCGCCTGTCCCTCCGCCATGATGTCCAAGATCGTCGCCCCCAGCGACATGAAAAAAGCGTGCGTGGACGCCCTGGACCAAAAGATCAAGGACGACGACCCGGACAAGTTCCACGAGACCCTGTTCGAGGCCGTGGCCACCACCTTGTCCCTGGCTTTCCTGATGTGGTTGCCCCAGCAGCAGGTCATGCTGGTCATGGGCAAGGGGCCCATCCCCACCTTCTCCCCACCCTATGTCCCGGTGGGACCGGTGGTCAGCGGCGACAACATCGGCGCTCCCGGCCACACCATCGCCTAGCCCCCCGGATCGACTCTGGTGATTGCCCTTCTGGAATCAGGGTAACATGGCCCTCGGGGGACCATCGACCCGAGCACCGTGGCCAACCCCTTCCCTCGGTGCCAACTGTACACGCCAGAACCTCTCGGCAGCCCGACGGTCGTCCCTGACCTCCATTCGACAAGGCCTCCCCTTTCCCAGACCGGTCCACATGGGTGATGAACCGAACTGGGACTCGCCAGGATCCGAACCTCGCCCCTTCCTACTTTTTCTGTTTCTGTAACAGACCGCACAGGAAGTTGGGATCCGCCTTGGCCTTCTCCACCAGCTTGTCCATGTCCGGGTTGCGCTGCGCCTTCAGGGCAGCCAGCCCCTTGGCCGCATCGGCCATTGCCGCCTGCTCGGCCTCTTCCAGTGCTTTTCTCGAACGGGCCTGCTGCAAAGCCAGGGGGTAGATGTCCGGAGGTTGGTTGACGGGCATGGTCCGCTCCATGATCCCGGTATCGTCCGGAATCTCCACCCTCTCCATGCGCACCCCGGTCTCATCCAGGATGCGCTTGCGCTGCTCGTCGGTCAGCTCCACGTAGATGGTTGTTGGCACCGCCTTTGCCGGCTTGCGGCCCTCCAGCGACTGGGCCTCGTACACCTTGGCCATCGCCTCCAGCTCCTGAGCCTCCTTCTGGGCCTGGTTCGCCAGCTTCACGATCTCGTCCCCGTGCTCGCCCTTCGTGTTGGCCAGCTTCAGTATCTGGTTGGCCGTGTCCATCAGCTTCTGCTGCCTGGCGTCCAACATCTCCTTGGTCACTTGCATGCCCATGGTGGCCTCCCCTGAACCTCTCCCGTCAACGCAGCTCCCGCTGGAAGCTGGAACATGATTGTAACCCGAACCTCCGGCGTTCGTCTCATCTTACAGCCAGACCTTCCCCCAAGGACAGCCCCACGCTCCGGCTCCTGGTTTCCGAGGCAGCTCCCGCTCACTCGACGCGTTGGATCCGATCCCCCGGTGGTCGTCGGAGGCCGCACCTTCACGAAGAGATCATCGGCATCGGTCCAGAAGGGACGCCATGTACTCGTCGGCGTGACAGCGTGTGCATACGGAGGGATTGGCCGATCGCAACGTCCCACACCGCGCGCCAAAGGCGGGACCGTGGGGAGACACCGCCTGGTGGCATCCCGCACAGTGGCTCTCCTGATGGCAGGATGCGCACTCGGCCAGGTTTCGCTGGGCCGCTCGGCCATGCCGCCCATCCAGATCCTGCCAGCCGGCCGGGTGGTAGGGGTACCCCGAGACGGGTCCGTGAACCGTGTCGTCTCCATATCCCGCATCGACGTGGCAGTCGACGCAGAAGGCGGTGACCTGGTGGCAAGAAGCACAGTTTCTCCCCGCTCGCCGCCCATCCAGACCGTGATCCTCGATGAAACCCGGGGGGTGGATGGTCCTGATCCCCAGGGAGGGCACGTGGCAGTTCAGACAGCTCTGCTCCGAGTGGCACCGGAAACAGGCGGTCGGCTCCGCCTGTACCGCTCCCCCATGGTCCTGTCGGAACGAGAGGCCGTGGTCGGCGGGACGGAGGAGCTGCGGGCTCGCTGTGCGGCTGCCCGAAAAACGGGTGACCAGCCGCCCGTCATCGCCGGAAGGATGACAGGTCCCACAGTCGTCCGAAACCGCCGAGCTCCGGTGGCAATCCAGGCACAGCTCTTCCAGCGGCAGAGAAGCGCCACCTTCCACCTCCATCGGGTGGCAGGTGACGCAGGGGATCCGCCCATGCGTGCCATGCTCGAAGTGGAGATTGGCCGCCAGCCTCACGGGGGGCCTGGGCCTCACCAGGGGAAAGCGCGGATCGCGAACGCCGGTCATCCCGCGATCATCCGGCCACATCGGCCGGTAGTCGCGATGGCAATGGGAACACGCCAGCGGATCCTCGGTGTCGGCTGCCTGGTCGTGACAGCTTCCACAGGTCTCCATGGAGGGCATCGGTTCGGCCGGGACCCCCTCATCCATCGCCACCATGCGGTGGCAAAGGGGGCATGGCGACTGCTGGCTGTGAAAGGCGTGGTCGAAGATCACCTGGTAGTCATGGGGAGGATATACCGCCCTAGAGGGCAGCCGCGTCCCGATCAGATCCCCCGATTCACCCCAGGCATAGGCCCCCCAGGCCAACGCCAGCACTGCCCCCAGGCCAATCCATAGCCGCACCCCCCGACCAGTTCGATCGGACGACCTGCCAGCACTCCAGCTGGACGAAAACCCGAACCGCAAGACTGCTGGGAACCACATCGACCAGCGATGGAAGGTCCAAAGGACACCCGAGCCGATCTGATGACCGGCAGTGCCGGCCCCTTCGGCGTGACGCATCGATCCGACGAGTCTTCTCACCACCCTCGGATCGGTCTGCCGTTCGGCAGGTCGGACTTCTGTCGTTTTGCGCCCCGATTCGGCTGATTCCCCCTGATCGGGAGGACCCGTTCCCCATGCACCAGTCCCACTCGCCACGTCAAAACGGCCCCAGGTCGAAGGTGGCCAGTGCCATCGCTCTGAACGCCACGGTGGTCCGAAAGTTGCTTACCCCTTCCAGGGTGACCGCCAGATCGCCAAAGCTACTCAATCGAAAAGCCCCCCGTAACCTGGCCGCCCCCTGGTGCTCCCTCGTTCCGCTGAAATCCGGATCCGACAGGTAGAAGTGACGTAACCTCGCGCCCAGCTCGAGCCGCTGAGGCACGACCTGCCAGGAAGCAGCCGCCTCGGTGCTGAGCAATGTACCGCCGTACCCGGTCTCTCCACTGAAGGTCCCGCGAACATGCAGGACCGGCAGGAGCTGGGCATACAGGTTGAACTCACCGCCCGACGAGTAGGTGTCGGCAGCGGGATCGAGGCCTCCCAGCCAGGGGATCTCCTCTTGGAGAGCATAGACCCGCTGGTGCCCGCCCACCCACAGCTCGGTTCGCTGGGAGAGCCGAGTCTCCGCCCCTGCTTGCCAGCACACGTGGGGCGACATGGGAAAGACGTTGAAGATGCTGTCGCCGTCAAACCAGGGACGCAGGTAGCTATATCCCAGGCGTAGACGGGTCGAAAGCACATCCAGCGGGATCGTCACCCGAGCCTCGAGCCGATCCGGCCTTTCCATCAGGTGATTGAAGGTGCCCCGCAAGGTCCCGTCCCAACCTCCCAAGACCAGACGCCCGACCAGCGAGGTCAGCTGACTGACCCGGTCCCCGTGACGCCAGCCCACCCGGTGCCCTCCCCGGGCGGTCACCGGGCCGCCCGACCAACCCAGGTCGGCCTGGGTCAACCAGGTCGTCTCCTCCCTCGGGTCGTCAAAGTAGGACCAACGCGGCCCCAGGGCGTCGAAGGCTCCACCGTCTACCCGGGATTGCCCATAGCGGACCTCCCGTCCCAACCCCACCTGGCCGCTCCACCCGTGAAACCCGTTGATCTGCAGGGCGAGCCCGTCCAGGTCGACGGCAGGCAGCGGCCCCAAGACAAACAACCGTCCGGCCCGCAAGGAGATCGAGTCGGTGGGCGCATAACGGAGATAGGCCATCTGCAGCTCGAAGCCGATCGCCTCCCGTTCCCTCGGATCACGGGAACGCTCGTCCACCAGCCGAGCGAAGTCGGTGTCGGCTCGACCTCGAAACAGGATCTCCAGGGAGTTGCTCTCCTCGGTGAGCAGGTGGGTACCGGAGAAGAAAAGGCTCTGAGAGAAACGGCGCCGTACCAGGCCGTCCAGGTCGCTTCGCGTCAGCTCGTCGGCGTCGCCAGCGCTCTCCATGGAGACAAAAAAGCGAGAGGCCTGGCCCACCCCGGGCCACCCCATCCATGCCATCCAGAACCAGAGACCGCAGGTCAATGTGCAGGTGAGGCGCTTCCCTACTCTCACGGACCGACCTCACGGATCATCGGATCGAGCCCTCCAGGCCGGGCTGAACCAGGATGTGGGAGCGACCCGATTTCGTCAAGCACTTGGCGCCGCCGGGTGGCAGAGTGCACCCAGGAGGAGGAAAACGCCCGGGCGACGCGGCAGCCGACAGCTGACACCCGACAGCGAGCAGCCCTTCACCGAGATCTGTCCAGGCCTTTCTTCGGCTGCCCAAAGTGGCGCACGGGGTTTTCCGACGACGGTGCTCCCTCTGCCGGGACCCGGCGTGCCGCTTCCCAAAAAGCGGCCGCCGGGTGGCAGAGTGCACCCAGGAGGAGGAAAACGCCCGGGCGACGCGGCAGCCGACAGCTGACACCCGACAGCGAGCAGCGGACTGCGGGAGCAGCTCGATCGCCAAACGGAGCTCCGAGCATCCGAGTCCATTGCGCCAAGCTGGATCGAGGGGCTTGTCTTGATCGCGGGGAGGTATGATAGATGACGGGCAGTGGAGATCGAGCAAGGACCGGGCCAGAGATGCCCACCACCGGGGAAACGATGCGCAGCCTCCAACGCCTCTGGCTGACCTGCTTGTCCATTGCGGCTTTGGTGGTCGCCTGCCGGATCACCTCGGAAGAGGTCTTGACACCCATCACACCCGCCGAGGATCTCACCCCCGTCAACGACCTCATCGATCGAGATCTGCCAGACCTCCTGGATCCAGAGGACCTTCCTCCAGACACTACCGACATCCCGGAACTCGAAGACGCTGTCCTGTCTGACCCGGACGAACCCGACCGGATGGAGCCTGATCCAGCGGTTGAAGAGCCGGACATCGATGCACCCGATGCCGAGCGCATCACCTGGGTCGGATCCATCCAGACCATCTTTGCCGATCGGTGCGTCCGCTGCCATCGCTGGGCCTCGAGCTACGACTACGTCCTATACCGCATCGAGAACGGCACGATGGAGTACTACATCGACATCAGCCACTACATCTACGGTGACGAAAGGCAGACGGTGCTCGACTGGATCCACGGCGGCTACCCCCTGGATTAGGCGACGTCTGACAGCTGTGCGCCTCTGCTTGCCCTGCCCGGCCCCCCAGGTGGTTGACCGCGGCGGTAGGAAACACTACAATCCAAGTAGGAATACCTGAGAGGTCGCCATGAAAGCCACCCTCTCCGAGAAGGGACAGGTCACGATTCCCAAAAAGATTCGCCAGCGCCTTGGGCTCATGCCCGGCACCGTCATCGACTTCGAAGCACAAGATGGCAAGCTGGTGGGCGTCAAAGCCGACACCGTCGAAGATCCGGTGGCCGCGGTCACCGGGATCGTGAGAGCCCACATGAGCGTGGACGACTACCTGGAGGAAACCAGGGGCCCCTCCCGATGATCACCGCCGTTGACACCTCCGTGCTACTCGATGTGTTCGCCGCAGCCCCCGAGTTCGTCCAGGCCTCTCAGAAAGCCCTCCGAACCGCCATTCGCCAGGGAGCACTGACCGCCTGCCCCGTGGTATGGGCAGAACTCAGGCCCTGGTTTCCAGATCGTCCCAGTCTGTGGGAAGCGATGGAACGTCTAGGAATCCGATATTCGCACTTTTCACCTGACACGGCTCTAATGGCTGGAGAGACGTGGCAACGCTACCGCGCCGCGGGAGGTCCAAGACAGCACCTGATCCCCGACTTTCTGATCGCCTCACATGCGTTGATCTCCGCTGATCGGCTGTTGACCAGAGATCGCGGGTTCTACCGATCGTGGTTCATCGATCTGGTCCTGATGGAGCCCGCTCCCTCCTGAGCAACCCTTGGACAACACTACGCCCACAAGGCTGGCCGACGCCAAATTCGATGGGGAAAAACTGCGCTGGCCTGGGTCTACAGCTGTTTCATCGCGGTTTCTGATCCCTGTGCCCGGTTTCTGGTTCCCAAAAAACAGGAACCTCACCCCGTTGCGGTCTTTTGGGGGATGCCAACCGCGGTCAGGGCGCCGGCTCCAGGCCAGGTGAGGAACCATCGTTCCGGATCGCTTCCCCCTGAAGACCGGCCAACCCGACCCGCAACTCCCGCCTCTCTCCGGCTACGGCCAGGGTCTCCAGTCGGCATCCGATCGGCGCGTCATCCGCCATCGCCACCCCCTGATCGGGCTGCAACCAGCGACACTCCACGGTGATCGGACCGGCCGGCAGCGGCGCCAGCGTCAAGGTCAAGGGCCCCGTCACCGGTCCCGGCGGCCTCTGCGCGGCCGCAAACCAGCCAAGCCCGCCTGGGTAGCCAGCCCGGACCAGCAGGAGTTGATCTTCCAGTCCCTCGGTGCCCTCGAACGCCAGGCGAAGCTCTGCAGGCCTCGGCACGAAACGATCCGACGCGGTTCGACCGTAGCCTCGCGATACGAGCGCATCTCGGAAGAGCTGGGGGCCGCCCACCAAGAACACCGTGTCGTAGCGAAGGCCCTGCACTGCGATGCGCTCCGCCAAGACCAGCGCCGCCTCTGCACAGTCCGGGTTGAAGCGGCAGTCGATCGAACGGAAGATGAACAGCGGGGGATGCGGCGGCCATTCGGATGGCTGGCGCAGCGCCAGCACGGTGTGAATCGCCGGATTGGCAGCCTGTACGTGAGGCACCGCCCCCCCCTGGGCTACGGCGTAGAGCTCTGAGCCAGAGAGCGCTCCGATATGGCGGGAAGTGGGCGGGCTGCCCGGATCCAGTGTCACGGCCATGGCATTGCCGACCGGCCCATCACCGAATCGCGACACCTGCGCTGCGATCGCCTCACCCGCCTCGCGCTGCGAGATCGCCGATGTGGCCAGGAACAACAGCACCGACACCGCAGTCAAGGCCAGCATGCCGAACCGCCACCGCCCCCACCCGATCAGCCCCAGCGGGGCGAAGATCGCCAGCGCCAACACACGAGGCTGAGCATAGGCCCACCCCGCCCCGTGAAAGGGCGTCACCAGGTAGATGAGACCCCATAAAACCACCGTTGCCAACGCGACCCGCCGTGCCAGGCGATGGCGGCTAGAAAGGGCCGATTTTCTGCCGACCCACTGGGCCAGAGCCAAGGCAAGGGCAGCACACACGACCAGGCCTCCGAAACCGGAGTATCCTCCAAAGCTGCACTGCACCACGTTCGCCAGCTGTTCCCCCAGCGGGAGACGCTGCCTGCCGAGCCCCTCGGTGATCCCCCGGTCGACCTGAGCACTGGCCGAAATCCACACACAGAGCGCCGAGTACAAGGCAGCTGGCGCTCCGGCCGCCAGCAGCCCTCCCAACCGCCGCCAGCGAAGACTGCCAGGAGCCACCAGTAATACGACCAACAAGAGCTCCACCCCGACCATCCCCGCCAACACCGCGTGGCCCACAGCGACCAGGGCCATGACCAGCCCAACCAGGACCCAGCGGATCGCCCCTCCCACGCGCGCTGCCGAACCGGTCAATCCGACTGCCAGCAGCCCCAGTGGCAACGCCAAGGCGAAGTTCTCGAACCCCATCCCGTGAAAAAAGCTGCAAGAAACGGCGGCCCCAAAAAGCAGGCCGGGTGAACGACCCTCGCCTGCTGCGCGGCCCAACACCCAGTAGGCGACCAGAAGCAGGGCAAGCCCCACAGTCCGCACCAGCTTGCCAGCCACGACCAGGCCGAGCGGCTGAAACAAGGCGGCCAGGTAGACGAACCCCTGGGAAGTCGGTGCAAAAACCACGCGATAGTCGGCGGCGAAACGCTCCGGTGTCGCCACCACCTGGGCAAAGAACAGGTGATGGGGCGTGTCCTGGCCCGGTGTGTAGGGAGGCCACCAGATAGCCACCAGGGCGGCGGCGACCGCAATCAATACGGCAACAGCCCAGCTCAACGTGAAGCCTCGATCGGACCGCTTGACCCCACCGCCGACCGGCCGCTTCCCCGACCGTTCTTGCTCGCCTGCCCCGTTCATCGGTGCATCTCCTCAACCCACTCGGTGTGTTATGCCCATTGTCGGGAGGTCACACAAGGCCGGCTGTGACTAGACACCGGGGAAAGAAAGACGGTCCCCCTGGGTGTGGAGCGAGGCGTGCTCCCATCCGAGTGCGAACCCGTCAAGGATGGGGGGCGAAGGCTCGAGCCATGCCCCGCGCAAGGCAGCCGGATCCCATCGGCGATGCCGACAAGGTGGATGACCTAGTGGAAATCGTGGGAGACCACCGGCACCCCGCCGGCATCCAGCGGGTAGAATCGCCGGGCCTTGATCTGGACCAGGTTTCCCTGAACCTGGGCCGTGCCGTGGATCTCACAGAAGGTGGCGCTCAAGATCTGGGCCCGGTTGCGCTCGAAGACCGGGGGGGTGAGAATGATGTGGGTCAACCCGGTCTCGTCCTCCAGCGTCAAGAAGGCGAACCCCTTGGCGGTCCGAGGCCGCTGCCTGGCGATGATCATGCCCGCCGTGCGCACCGCGCTGCCGTTTTTCACCCTCTTGAGTTGAACCGCCGAGAGCACCCGGCGACCATCGAGGCGAGGTCGCAGCGGCTCCATGGCGTGACCATGGGTGCACAAACCGGCGAACAGGTAGTCACAGACGATCTGCTCCTGGCGGCTCATGGGCTCGAAGGCAACCGGCAGTTCCGGCATGCTGAAGCGATCCAGACTGTCGGCCGGAACTCGCCCCTCCTTGAGGACGGCCCACAACGCTTGTCTCCGTCGCTCGCACTCGCTGGTTTGGCCCAGAAACCCGTCAAACGCGCCGGCACGAGCCAACCTGGCCAGCTGGGGAGCGGTCAGCCCGGTGCGGACCACCACCTCGCGGAGGGTCTGGAAAGGACCCTCCTGCCGGGCCTGCTCCAGCTTCTGCCGGGCCTTGTTTCCTAGCCCCTCGATGCATCGCAGGCCGATACGCAGCGCCCGGGGCCACCGCCCCCCCGGCATGGCGGTCTCCAAGGTACAATCCCAGGCGCTGTGGCGCAGATCGGGCGGCCGGCACTCCACCCCGTGAAGGCGCGCATCCTGGATGAGGGTGGCGTTGCTGTAGAAACCCATGGGTTGGGAGTTGATCAGACAGGCGGTGAAAAGCGGAGCCTGGTGGACCTTCAGCCAGGCCGACGCATAGCAAAGCAAGGCGAAGGAGGCCGAGTGGGACTCGGGAAAACCGTAGTTGCTGAACGCCAACAAAAATCGGATGATCTTCTCCTGGGAGGGGCCATCGATGCCACGAGCGCTCATCCCCTCCACCAGCGCCTCCCGCAAGGTCTCGATCCGCGGGCTGTACCGGCGAAACCCCATGGCTCGACGCAGCTCGTCCGATTGGGCCGGCGTGAACCCCCCCAGCTCGATGGCGATCTTCATCACCTGCTCCTGGAACATGGGGATGCCCAGGGTCCGCTTGAGAATCGGCTCCAGGTCGGGGTGCAGATAGGTGACCGGCTCCTCCCCGTTGCGACGGCGCAGGTAGGGATGAACCATGTTTCCCTGCAGTGGCCCGGGCCGGATCAGGGCGATCTCCACCACCAGGTCGTAGAACCGGCGCGGCTTCATGCGGGGCAGAGTCGTCCGCTGCGCGCTGGACTCGATCTGAAAGACCCCCACCGAATCCGCCCGGCACAAGGCCTCGTAGACCGCCGGATCCTCCGGAGGGATCGAGGCCAGATCCATCGCCTCCCCCCGCTGGCGGCCCAGGGTGCCCAGCGCCTTCTGGAGCACCGACAGCATCCCCAACCCCAACAGATCGAACTTGGCCAAACCGCTGTAGGGCAGATCATCCTTCTCCCACTGGACCACCGTGCGATCCGGCATGGAGGCCGGCTCGATCGGCACGATCTCGCACAGCGGATCGGCGGTCAGGATCATCCCCCCCACGTGGATCGAGCGGTGCCTGGGCAACCCTTGCAGCCCTTCGACCAGGCGGGCCAGCAGCACCATCCGGGGATCGTCTGCCACCACCCCCGCGGCCCGGCATCCCTCCTGCCTCATCCAGCTCTCGATCTCCTGGCGCGGGAGATGACCCATCTGGCGGGCCAGCCGATCCGCCTGCTCGGGCTCGAACCCCAGCGCCCAGGCGGCATCCCGGACCGCCGAGCGAGGCCGATAGCAGATCTGCTCGCAGACCAGCGCGGCGTGCTCCCGCCCGTAGCGCCGGTAGACGTACTGGATCACCTCCTCCCGCCACTCGTGGGCGATGTCGATGTCGATGTCGGGGTACCCCTCCCGCTCCTCCGACAGAAACCGCTCGAACAGCAGCTCCATGGCGATGGGATCCACCGCCGTGATGCCGAGGCAGTAGCATACCGCGCTGTTGGCCGCCGATCCTCGCCCCTGGGCCAAGATGCCGCGCTGCCGGCAGAACAGGTTGATATCCCAGCTGATCAAAAAGTAGCCGGCCATCCCTTTCGACCGGATGACCTGGAGCTCGTGCTCGATCTGCCGCCGATGCCGCTCGCTCAGCTCAGGATAGCGCCGATGCGCCCCTTCCCAGACCAGGTGCGCCAGAAACTGGTCGTCCTCCCTGAAGCGATCGGGAATGGGGAAATGGGGCAACTTGGGACGCAAGCTCTCGAAACGAAACACCAGCCGCTCGGCAAGCCGCGCCGACCGCTCTAGCAGGTCGGGCCGAGCCTGCCATCGCTCCCCAAGCACCTCGAGTGGCTGGAGACACCACTCGCCGCTGGGCAACAAGCGGCTCCCCATCTCGGCCAGAGGAATCCGATGCCGCACGGAGGTCAGCAGATCGTACAGCGGTTTCTCCTCCCTCCGGGCAAAACGAACATCTCCCGTCACTACCCGCGGGATGCCGAGCTGCTCCCCCAGGGCGTCGATCTGCGCCGACAACCTGCGCTCCTCGTGGGTCAGGTGATCGTAGACCTCCAACGCCAGGTGCCCGCCAACAACCAGACGGCCAAGCCAGCACGCCGTTCGAAGGGCCCTATGATCATCGCCGGCCCGCAGGCATCGGCTGACCGGCCCGTCAAAACCGCCATCCAGCACCATCAGCCCCTCCAGCCCCTCCTCCAACCAGGAGGTCTGAACCCGAGGCCGATCGCGCGGCCCTTGCATGCGCGCCCGGGTGATGAGACGACAGAGGCGGCGATACCCCTCTTCCCTCTCCGCCAGCAGCACCAGCGTCCCCAGATCCCTCTCCCCATCAGCGACCAGGATCTGGGCTCCCAAGATCCCCTGCACCCCGAGCTCCCGGGCCCGCTCGGCGAAGCGGACCACCCCCCCCATGTCCATCACGTCGGTCAGGGCCACCGCCGAGTACCCCAGCTCGGCAGCCCGCTCGACCAGGTCCTCCGGCCGGGAAGCCCCCCCCAGCAAGGAAAGCGCCGACCTTGTATGGAGCTCGGCATACATCAGGCAACCACCCGCTACCCCCCTCAGTCCAGCACCGCCTGCAGGTACCATCCCCGGTCCTCCAGATCGCGATACAGGGACACGGCCAGCCCTCCATCCAGCTCGGCACACCAGTACTCCCGGCAGACCGATCGATCCCACCACCCGGTCTCGATGCACTGGCCGCCCCCCAGGCGGCGGACTGCTCGCCATCGCCCCTGGTATCGAACCCGCCCGGGGATCCCGGCGATCAGCTCCACCATCAGGGCGGCGGGGGGGTTGAACAAACGCCAGGCCGCCGTGGTCCCCTCCTCCGCGACAGAGCCCGGGGGCGGTGGCGACGAAGCCTCCGGAGGGAGCGATCCTCCCCCGAGGTGGAGCCCGGGGGAGGTGGCGCGCAGCGCCGGAGGGGGCGATCCTGGCCCCTGGACAGGCGATACGCCCAAGCGGTGGAGGGGGCGATCTCCCTCGAAGGGCGCTGCCTCTCCAGGAACGCGCTCGTTGGCCCGCAACAGCGGGAGAGGAGAAAGGGGTAAGGGATCCGCGCCGGCCTCCACCGGGAACCAGCAGCCGGTCGACTCGGGAAGGTGGCTGTCCCGCACCGCCCCGGGGGTGCGCACGGCGCCCGTGCCCAGCCGGCTCTGCAGGCGGGTCAGGGTCACCTCGAGAGCGATGCCCTGCCGTCGCGAATGATCCCAGAGATGCTCTTGGCAGGCCACGGCCGGCGCCACCTGGGTCACCGAAACCCGCACGCCGACGATCGGCGAGGCCAGCTCGACGTCACCCAGGGCCGCTCGACACAGCTCCAGCAGGCGGCCGGGCTCCGTCAGCGCATCGGCCGCCTGGATCTCCCGCTGGAAACGACCCTGGACCAGATCCAGCTCGATCTCGAGGCGCTGGACGCCAAACCCCCGGGCCGCATGGGGGGCGATCAGCGCTGGCAGCCCCCCCTGCAGTACGAAGAGCACCGGCTCCATCACCTCGAAGGGGGTTTGGAACTCCACCTCCAGCCGTTGCTCCTCTGGGGGGCGATACTCCTCAAAAGAGCGAGATTCCTCCCCCCGGGCCAATCGATGGACTCGGGCCGTCTCACGGCCGAAGCGATCGGCGATCTGCCCGGCGGGAAGGGCGGCAAATGCGCCCACCGTGCGAATGTCGAGCACCGCCAACGACTCTTGCACCGAGGGCTCCAGGGGCAGGACGGTCAGCGGCAAAGACGCCAGGAAAGAGCCGTCCCCCCCCGGCGGCACGCTGCCCCACCCCAACACGGCAGCCGATCGGGCCGCGATCAGCGTGTCCGCCACACCGACCCGGACATGCGGATATCCCCCTTGTCGCACCGCCTCCCCGGCCCGCGCCATCAGAGCCGGCTCCCCCCCCAAGAGACGCCAGCCGTCCGCCCCGAGCCAGTAGGCACCCCGACCCACCACCCCCAGATGCGGGCCGGCCGTCAACAGCAACCCTGCCAGCCGCAAACACTCCCGCTCCGCCCGAACGGCATCGAACGGGACCGCCCATACCTCCCCCACCCGGGAGCGCACCGCCGAAACCGTCATCCCGGGCATAATCCCCAACCCACGAAGCCGGGGAGAGGCCGCCACCACCCGCCTACGCCCCCCTTCCCGCTCGACGAGCACCACCCGCTCCTGCTGCGCCGGATCGAGACGGCTTACCCCCCCACCCTCCACCAGGTGGGAGAAGTAGAGAAACTGCGGTACCAGCACAAAGGCCACCCTCATGGCACTTCCCCCAGCCGCTCCACTTTTTTCTTTCTCGAGATCCCCCCTCCCACCCGGTGAAACAACCAACCCAAGCCGCGCCCACATCACCGCCCCCGGCCAGCCCGTCCGATCACCCCAGCACAAGACCTCTCACCCCGCGATCACACAGGATCCCCCAGCCACACTCCCCCCTCGGTCCATCTCGCCTCCTTGCGATCCCCTACCTCGAGGTGCCGCCCCAAGAGCCCTTGCGTCCGGCAGGCAACCTCGCACGAGACCTCCCGCCCCTGCCCGTAAAGCTGCACCCCGAACCGCACCCGCCTGGGCCGGACGGGACCGCCCAACCCCACCTCCCACTCCAATCCCAAGGGACGAAACCGGATCTTGAGACTACCCGGCGCCGACACCGGCTGGACCCGGCTCCCCACCACCAGCGCCACGCCACCCTGACGCGCCTCGACCTGCAACCGCCTCAGCCAAGAGGCCGGAATATCCCCAGACACCCCATCCAGCACCACCAACCCGAAATGACCGGAGCGAACCAGCACATCCGTCGCCCACAGCCCCTCCTTCAACTCGCCCGCCCGGATCACCCACACCCATCCGGGTGACAGACCCGCCTCTGCAAACGAGGCCGGATCCAGATCACCGTCCAGGTCCACCACCGCGGATCGTTCCCCCTGACGCGCCAACCGCATCATGGCACCCACCAACAACGTGGTGCGACCGCTCCCCCGCTCCCCCACCATCTCGGTCATTTGCCCCCGGACCAGCCCCCCCCGCGGCAGCAGCCGATCCAAGCGCGTCTCCCCCGTCGATACGATGCCAAGCCGATCCGCCCCCCCCCGCTCCACCTGGAACCGAGACAGCTGCTGCCGAAGATTTTCCCGTGACGATATGGCGGCCAATGTACCCATAGGAGAACATCCGTTCAGTTCTATTATAGGATACAAATGTTCAGTATTTCGATCAAGTCCCCCGCAAAAGCGCATGGAAGGCCGCCGACGATCCCCTCGACGGAAGCTTTGACAGGGGAAAATCCGCCTTGATATCGTGCAAGTGGAATTTACCTTTTGGGTGACCGCGAACGATCTATAACTACAGGGCAACGGTCAGACACCGAACATGGCTAATTCAAACCGTCTTGGAGAGCTGCTGGTCCGCGAGAACATGATCTCGGCGGCCCAGCTTCAGCACGCGCAGGAAGAGGCGCGTGCCGCCGGTCGGCGGATCGGCTACACCCTCACCAAGCTCGGCCTGGTGGACGAGGGCGAGCTGACCTCCTTTCTCAGCCGGCAATACGGTGTTCCCAGCATCAACCTCAAGGACTTCGAGATCGACCCCAAGGTCATCCAGCTCATCCCCCGTCACGTGGCGGAGCGGCACCAGGTGATCCCGGTCAAGCGTACCGGCAGCACCATGGTGGTTGCCATGGCCGACCCCTCCGACCTGGGAGCCATCGACGACCTCAAGTTTTTGACCAACTACTCCATCGAGGTCGTCGTGGCGGCAGAAGCCGCCGTGCAGGAAGCGATCGAGCGGTACTATGCCAAGAAGGTCAGCTACGACGACATCATCAGCGACATGGACTTGGACGAGGTGGCCTTCGAGACCGGCTCGAGCCAGGCCATGGACCTGGAGGAGCTGGCCCGTTCCAGCGAGGAGGCGCCTGTTGTCCGCCTGGTCAACCTGATCCTGCTGGACGCCATCAAGCGGCAGGCCTCGGACATCCACGTGGAGCCCTACGAAAAGGTGCTCCGGGTTCGGTTCCGCATCGACGGGGTGCTGTTCGAGGTGATGAACCCCCCCCTCTCGCTGGCCACCGCCATCATCTCCCGCTTGAAGATCATGTCCTCGCTGGACATTGCCGAGCGCCGTCTGCCGCAGGACGGCCGCATCAAGCTGCGCATCGGACGCGGTCGGGAGATGGACTTCCGGGTCTCGGTCATGCCGACCCTGTTCGGTGAGAAGATCGTCCTGCGGTTGCTGGACAAATCCCAACTTCAGCTGGACATGACCAAGCTGGGCTTCGAAGCGGAGCCGCTCAAGAGGTTCAAGGAGGCCATTCATCGGCCCTTTGGCATGGTTTTGGTCACCGGCCCCACCGGCTCGGGCAAGACCACGACCCTCTACTCCGCCCTGGCCGAGCTCAACAAGACCACCGAGAACATCTCCACCGCCGAGGACCCGGTGGAGTTCAACCTGATGGGCATCAACCAGGTGCAGATGAACGATGCCATCGGGCTGAACTTCGCCACCGCCCTGCGTTCCTTCTTGCGCCAGGACCCCGACATCATCATGGTGGGCGAGATCCGCGACTTCGAGACGGCCGAGATCGCGGTCAAGGCCGCCCTCACCGGCCACCTGGTACTCTCCACCCTCCATACCAACGATGCCCCGAGCACCATCAGCCGCATGCTGAACATGGGGATCGAGCCCTTTCTGGTCACCGCCTCGGTCAACCTGGTGGTAGCCCAGCGACTGTCCCGTCGGGTCTGTAGCCACTGCGCTCGCCCCCACCGGGTGGCGGAGCAGGTCCTTTTGGACCTGCAGGTGCCGGAGGACCTGGTCCCGGAGATCACGGTGATGCAGGGCGAGGGATGCAAGTACTGCGACGGGACCGGCTACAAGGGGCGCGTGGCCCTGTTCGAGGTCATGCAGCTCACCGACGAGCTCAAGGATTACATCCTGCAAGGCTACTCCACCGCCGAGCTGAAGCATGAGGCCATCCGCGCAGGGATGAAGACCTTGCGCCAGACCGGCATCCAGAAAATCCTCGAAGGGGTGACCACCATCGACGAGGTGGCCCGCAACACCGCACCCGATTGATCCTCCCTCCACCCGGGTTGCCGCAACCCTGCCGAGCCCGAACCCCACCAGGGGCTCCAAAGCCGAAGGAGTCGAGGAATGGGCCATCCCCCGCGCAATCGCTCCTGATCGCTCCTTACTGGGGCCAAACTTGTCGATCGGGCGGTCCGGTGGTAGTGTGGCTCTGTTTGAACACATGAGCCAGGGACATGCCCAATCTGCATCAGCTGCTCAGCATGATGGTTGAGAAGGGGGCCAGTGACCTCCACATCACCGCCGGCTCGCCTCCCGTGCTCCGGATCGATGGCCGCCTTGTCGGGTTGCAGCTACCCCCCTTGTCCGGTACCGAGACCAGGCAGCTTTGCTACAGCGTGCTCACCGACAACCAGAAGCAGACCTTGGAGGAGGGGCGGGAGCTGGACATGAGCTTCGGGGTCAAGGACCTGAGCCGTTTTCGGGCCAACCTCTTCTACCAGAGAGGGGCGGTGGCGGGGGTGTTCCGGCAGATCCCGTTTCACGTCAAGGGCTTCCAGGAGCTCGGCCTTCCGTCGCTCGTCGAGGAGCTGGCCAGTCGGCCTCAGGGGCTGGTACTCATCACCGGCCCGACCGGCTCCGGCAAGTCCACCACCCTGGCGGCCATCATCGATCGCATCAACAGCACCCACCGCAAGCACATCATCACCGTGGAGGACCCCATCGAGTACCTCCATGTCCACAAGAAAAGCCTGATCAACCAGCGCGAGGTGGGAGGGGACACCCAGGCTTTCCACCGGGCCTTGCGCCACATCTTGCGGCAGGATCCGGACGTGGTGCTGATCGGCGAGATGCGCGACCGGGAGACCTTCGAGGCCGCCCTGAACATCAGCGAGACCGGCCACCTTTGCCTGACCACCTTGCACACCAACAGTGCCATCCAGAGCATCAACCGCATCCTGGATGTCTTCCCCCCCCATCACCAGGGCCAGATCCGCGCTCAGCTGTCTTTCGTGCTGGAGTCGGTCATCAGCCAGCAGCTCATTCCCCGTGCCGATGGAAATGGCCGTGCCCTGGCGCTGGAGCTCATGGTCGCCACTCCGGCCATCCGAAACTTGATTCGCGAAGACAAATTGCATCAGATGTACAGCGTGATGCAGGTTGGACAGACCAAGTACGGGATGCAGACCATGAACCAGTCGCTGTTCGACCTGTACGCACGCCGAATAATCACGCTGGAAGATGCCTTGGGAAGGTCACCCGATCCGGAGGAGTTCAGGGGCATGATGGCGACCGGCTCCAAGGGGTAAGTAAACAGCAGGGAATGCTGGTAGCGGCGGCGAGGACACCATGCCGGTATATATTTGGGAAGGGCGAAGCCGCACCGGAGAGATTCGACGCGGCGAGATCACGGCCAAGAGCTCGGCGGAGGTGACGGACCGCCTGCGCCAGCAGCAGGTCACTGCCCTGAAGGTCAAGAAAAAGGGGACTCAGGTCCAGTTCAAGCTGCCGGGCAGTGGCCGCGTCACCACGCGCAGTCTGGTGCTCTTTACCCGACAGCTGGCCACCATGATCGACGCCGGACTCCCGCTGGTTCAGTGCCTGGACATCCTGGCCAACCAGGAGCCCAACAAGAGCTTCCAGAAGATCCTCTACGAGATCAAGACCAGCGTCGAGTCAGGGAGTACCTTCGCCGATGCGCTGGCCAAGCACCCCAAGGTGTTCGACTCCCTGTTCGTCAACCTGGTGTCTGCCGGAGAAGTGGGCGGGATCCTCGACACCATCATGAACCGCCTGGCAGCCTACATTGAAAAGGCCGAGAAGCTGCGCCGGAAGGTCAAGGGAGCCTTCACCTATCCCGTCACGATTCTCTGCATGGCCATCCTGCTCGTCATCGTCATGCTCTGGAAGATCATCCCCACCTTCCAGAACATGTTCAAAGACATGGGGACAGAATCCCGACTCCCCGGCCCGACTCAGTTCGTCATCAACCTCTCCGAAGGGTTCCAGCAAAACTGGTACTTCATTATCGGTGGCCTGATCGGCCTCATCCTCCTGGTCGTCTACACCCTGCGCTCCGAGACCGGGCGGAGGCACTACGACTCCCTCATTCTCAAGACACCGCTCTTCGGAAACCTGGTGCGCAAGAACGCCGTGGCCAAGTTCACCCGGACGCTGGGTACCATGGTCTCCTCCGGCGTGCCCATCCTGGATGGGCTGGAGATCGTGAGCCGAGCGGCGGGCAACAAGACCATCGAGAAGGGGATCCTGTACGTGCGGGACCGCATCTCCGAGGGCCGCAACATGGCCGAACCGATGGCCGAAACCAAGATCTTCCCTTCCATGGTGGTGCAGATGATCGGGGTGGGCGAGTCCACCGGCGCCATGGACACCATGCTCAACAAGATCGCCGACTTCTACGAGGAGGAGGTGGACATCGCGGTGGAGTCGCTGGTCAGCATGTTGGAGCCGCTGATGATGGTGTTCATCGGCGGCATCGTGGGTCTTCTGCTGATCTCCATGTACCTGCCCGTCTTCACCATCGCAGACTCGATCCAGGCGACGTGACTCGCCCCCATGTCCTCCCCCCTCAGCACCCATAGATCCTATGCCGGTTTCCGAGATCGGCTGGTCAAGTTCACCTTCGCCAGGGTGCTCATCATCTCCGTGCTGTTGGGGAGCGCCATCGCCGTCAACATCAACGACGTGGACAGCTTCTACGCCCCCAGCTATCTCACCATCTGGGGCCTGATCATCGCCACCTACCTGGCCACTGTGGTCTACGCCCTCTGGATCCGCCTGGGGGGCAACCTCTCCGCCCTGGCCTATACCCAGATCACGGGGGACTCCTTGCTGGCGGGAGGGCTGGTCTTCGTCACCGGCGGGTCCGATTCCATCTTCATCTTCCTCTTCTTTCTGGCCATCATCCCCGCCGCCACCCTGCGGCTGCGCCGGGGAGCCCTCTACTCGGCCGCCATCTGCAGCCTGGTGTACACCCTGGTCATCCTCTCACAGAACGGCTTTGTCCCCTTCTTCAGCCGACTGAGCCTGCTTCTGGGAAGCAGACCCGACGCCGCCGCCTACTCCGTTCTGGTCCACATGGCCGCCTTCTATGCCGTGGCTGTTCTGGCCGGTCACCTGGCAGAGACCCTGGGCCGCTTCGGCACCGAGCTGGAGCTGCGCTGGACCGACATCCGCGAGCTCAAAGCGCTCAACCTCCACATCGTCAACTCCATCGCCGATGGATTGTGCACCCTCGACCTTTCGGATCGCATCATCGCGTTCAACCGAGGAGCAGAGCGGACCACCGGCCTGACCATCGACCAGGTCCTGGCTCAACCTTGCAGCCAGGTGCTGCCAGAGCTGGCCCTGCAGCTTGACCGCTTCCGCCGAGGAGACTTGTCCGATCGGCAACAGGTCGACCTGCCGTTCCAGCGGCGAGGAGACCAGAGCCCGTTGATCCTGGGGTGTTCAGTCATCCCCCTGCGTGACGCTGCCGGGCTGGTAGACGGCCATATCCTGCATTTCACCGACTTGACCGAGATCCGCCACCTCCAGGAGGCGATCGAACGGCAGGAACGCCTGGCGATCATCGGCCAGCTTTCGGCCGGCATCGCCCACGAGATCCGCAATCCTCTGGCCTCCATCAGCGGCTCGCTCCAGGTGCTCAAGGAGTCTGTCGAAGGTGCGGGACCGGAAAGCCTGCTGATGGAGATCGCACTGCGAGAGATCGAACGGCTCAATTGCCTGATCGAGGACTTCCTCGTCTATGCCCGTCCTTCGCGGACCAACCTGGTGCCCCTGGATCTGGGACCGCTGCTGGCCAACACCGTGTCGCTCTTTCGCCAGGACCCCTCGGTCGACCCAGGGGTAGAGGTCACCCTCGACATCGAACCCGGACCGTTGGCCATCAACGGTGACCCCGACGGTCTCCGCCAGCTGCTCTGGAACCTCCTGCGCAACGCCGCCCAGTCCATCGGGGAAAGATCGTCCAACCCGAATGCCGAACCCTCCCTGGAAGCGACCGGTACTGCCGAAAGCGCGACCGGCATAGCCACCAGCCTCGAGGTGCCACAACCCTGCGAATCGACGGAGCGGAGCGAAGGGGAACCACTCCCACCCGTGACCGCCACACCGAGCAACGCGACCGGCGCGCTGACGGCAACGACCGGCCCCCTCCCTGGCCACCAGCCAGATGTGGCCTCCGCTCTCGGTATCATCTCGGTGGTCGCCAGAAGGCAACAGATCGGAGAGGTCCTTTCGCCCTGGTTGGAGGTGATCCTCTGCGACAACGGCGTCGGATTGAGCGAACAGGCCCGAGCTCACCTGTTCGAGCCCTTTTTCACGACCAAGACCGGGGGAACCGGCCTGGGGCTGGCCATCGTTCATCGCATCGTCGAGGCCCATGGTGGCATGATCACCGCGGAGAACAGGGAGGATGCGACAGGAGTGCGATTCCGCATCCTGCTGCCGGTCTCCTCCCACACGGGGACCCTGCCGATGGAAGAGAAGGAAGAGGAAGGGGAAAGATGACGATCAACGCAGGCCCTGCGACTTGGCGGTCGGCTCGATGTCGTACCTTGGAACCACCCCAAGAGGATCGCTGATGGCGCGAATACTGGTAGTGGACGATGAGCGCAGCATGCGCGAGTTCTTGGCCATCGTGCTGACCAAGGAGGGGCACGAGGTCGATCTTCGCCCAGATGGCGAGAGCGCCCTGGCCAAGCTGCCGGATCTCCCTCCCGACCTGGTGTTGACCGACCTCAAGATGGGGCTGGTGTCGGGGATGGAGGTACTGCAGGCTGCCAAGCGTCAAGACCCTTCCATCCAGGTGATCGTCATGACCGCCTTTGGAAGCACCGAGACAGCGGTCCAGGCGATGAAAGAGGGAGCGGCCGACTACATCACCAAGCCGTTCAAGGTCAACGAGCTCAAGGTCCAGATCAACAAGGCGCTGCAGCTACGAGAGCTTCAGCGAGAGAACCTGTATCTCAAAGAGGCGCTTCACCAGCGGGAGGGGTTGGCCCAGCTAGTAGGCCAGAGCCTGGCCATGCAGCGGATCTACGACCTCATCATCCGCCTGGCCCGCACGCGAACCACCGTGCTCATCACCGGAGAGTCGGGCACCGGCAAGGAGCTGGTAGCCCGTGCGGTCCACCAGAAGAGCGAGTTCGCCAGAGAGCCGTTCATGCCTGTAAGCTGTGCGGCCATCCCGACCCCCTTGCTGGAGAGCGAGCTGTTCGGCCATCTCAGGGGCTCCTTTACCGGTGCGACCTCGGACCGCACCGGGCTGTTCGAGGCAGCCGGGAAAGGCACCCTGTTTCTGGACGAGGTCGGCGAGTTGGGCCTCGAGATGCAGGTGAAGCTGCTTCGGGTCCTCCAGGAACGCAAGGTGAAACGCATCGGCTCGACTCAGGAAAAAGAGCTGTACTGCCGGGTCATGGCGGCCAGCAACAAGGATCTCTTCGCTGCCGTGGCCCAGGGGACCTTCCGCGAGGACCTCTACTACCGGCTCAACGTGGTCCAGATCCACGTACCGCCCCTCCGCCAGCGGGCTGAGGATATCCCTCCCTTGGTCGAGCACTTCCTGCGCAAGTACCGACAGGACAGCGTCCAGCCCGTTCGTGGGGTCACCAAGGCCGCCATGCAACGCCTCATGGACCACCGCTTCGACGGCAACATCCGCGAGCTGGAGAACATCATCCAGCGTGCCATCGCCCTGGCTACCTCCGATATGATCGACCTGGATCTGCTGCCCCCCTACCTGCAAGCCGGCCAGGCTGGAATCGGACCTCCGCCTGCCGTCCTGGACGATGGCGGCGTCGATCTCGACCGGATCCTGGACCACATCGAGAAACAGTACCTCGTCGAGGCCCTGAAACAGAGCAGCGGGGTACGGAAGAAGGCCGCCGAGCTTTTGGGAATCTCCTTTCGTTCCCTGCGCTATCGCCTCGACAAACACGACATCGACCCCGACTCCTCCGAAGAGTAGAATATGGTCATGAGAAACACCGACCCCACTTGCTCCATCCCATCGCCCCGGTCCAACGCCATGGTAGCCAAGGACGCTGCGTTCCATACCACGGGGCGGCGATTCGGCTTCACCCTGGTCGAGCTGATGATCGCGGTCACCATCGTGGCTGTGCTCACCACCATTGGCGCCTATGCCTACGGTCGAATCGTCCGGAGAAGCCGCATCAACCAGGCGGTCACCTTCTTTGCCGCCGTGGCCGGCGCCCAGACGGCCTATTACAGCACCTACGGCCAGTACTGCAGCCAGGCCCCACTGCCCCCACAGGAGAACGACTACGACCCGCCCAAAACCGCCATCCGCGCCGGCGCCACCGCCTGGTCCAACCCCGATCCCCTCTGGCAGCACTGCGGCATCCGCCTGCCGAGCAACACCTGGTTCCAGTATGTCATGACCGCCGGCACCCCCCAGAACAACTGCCTCAACCCGCCGGATGTGGCCCGAGACGGCAAGTCGGCCGTCCAGGTGCCGGCCTGCAGCTCGATCGCCAACGGGACCTTCTGGTACTACGTGGTGGGCCGAGCCGATCAGGATGGCGACGGCTTCATGTCGGCCTTCGGAAGCTCCTCCACCATGACCGACACCCACTGGTCCATCGAGGGGATCGAGCTGGAGTGACATTTTTTGTCACCTTGCCGCAACGGCTCCCCCCGCCTGCACAAGCAGTAGAGGGGCCGGGGGTGAGGGCCCTCTTGCGAGTTCAGCTTTACCCGCCCGCTGGAGGACCCCGCCGACTTTCCTTCCGGACCCCCCTGCCGTTTTTTGTCACCCCGGGTGACGTTCTTTGTCTCTCCGGTTGGCTGAAGGAAGGAGAGGCCAGCCGGCCAACCAGCATCCAATGCCTCGAAAACACAGGAGGTGCTGAGGAAAAAACCAGAACACCGGATTTTTTCACAGGCCCGAGTTAGCGGGTAAAGTGTCCCCGGTCGGTGGCATGGAAGATGCAGACTCGGCCAATGTCCGAGGTTCGAGGTTCAGGTAACCCACTCAAGCGCATTGAAGGAGGAAGATCATGAAATCCCGCAAAGGCTTTACGCTCGTCGAGCTGATGATCGTGGTGGCCATCATCGGCATCCTGGCTGCTGTGGCCATCCCCGCGTTCCTCAAGTACATCAAGCGGTCCAAGACCACCGAGGCCGCCATGAACCTGCGGCGGCTGTACGACAGCTCGGTCAGCTACTATGACACCGACCACACCACACCTGATGGATCCATCCTTCACGCCCAGTTTCCGTCGACTGCCGGGCCGACACCCGCACTTGCCGGCATCGGCTCCACCAAGCTTGACCCCGTTCAGAGCGATTGGGAAAACCCCACCTGGCAGGCGCTCAACTTCGCCCTGGCCGACCCTCACTACTACGCCTACCAGTATGATAGTATCAACCATGCATTGATTTCGGCGGGCAGGTCCTTCACCGCCTCCGCCTTCGGAGACCTGGATGACGACGACACGTACTCCACCTTCGTCCGTGTCGGCACGGTGGATGCGGGCAACGAGATCAAGGGCGGCGCCGGCTTGTACCAGGCCAACGAGCTCGAGTAGCGCCCGAGGCCCCAGAGACCCGAGCAAACATACGGGTCTGACGGCCTGACGAGTCCCAAAAAACAGCAGAGCCGCCCTTGCGTCTCTGCTGTTTTTCTATGACCTGGACACGCCGCCCGCCATCCCCCAAAAGGGGCTTGCCAACCGGAGGGAGAACCCGGCAAGATGAAGACCATGCGGGCAGGGCATCTCCCTTCAGCCAGGTGCGCGTCATGTTGCAGAGGCACAGTTCCACACTGCTCGGTGCTCGGCGAACCCTGGGCATGACCTTGGTCGAGCTGATGATCGTGGTCGCCATCATCGGCGTGTTGGCGGCCATCGCCATCCCCTCCTTCCAGAAGACCATCCGGCGCAGCCGGACCACCGAGGCGCTGATCGCGCTCAGGCGGATCTACGACGGCGCCGTCGCCTACTACGGCTTTCCCCACATGTCCTCCTCCGGGGTGGTGCTCCCCGAGCAGTTTCCGGCCAGCGTGTCCCTGACACCGGCCCAGATCCCACGGGGAAGAAAGGCGGAGCCCAATCCCGAAGACTGGACCCAACCCACCTGGCAGGCCCTCACCTTCGCCGTGGCCGACCCCCACTACTACTGCTACCTGTTCGAGAGCCACAACGTCAGCGCCAGGAGCAGGTTTCGAGGGGCAGCCTTTGGCGACCTGGACGGGGACGAGATCTACTCCACCTTCGTGCGGGGAGGCACCGTCCGTGGGGGTGAGATCCGCGGGTATGCCGGCATCTACCGCATGCGGGAGCTGGAGTGAACACTCCGGTGCCCGCAAGCCCGCCGTCGATTCTCTCAACCCCGATCCGACTCGTCCTGGGGCTCTTCCTGCTGGCTTTGCTGGCTATCATGGCCGCCACCTTCCGCCAGGGAGCGACCTTGACCCGGGAGGCTCAGCCCCGCCTCGCTTACCGCGAGGGCTACCTGCTCCCCTCATCGACCACCCTGAAGGCGCTGGGGCTGGGTCACGACGAGCTGATGGCCGACCTGGTCTGGCTCAAGGCGCTGGCTTACTTCGCCTCCCATTTCTATCTCGATCGAGACTTCCGCTGGCTGGACCGCTACATCGAGACCATGGTGGAGCTCGACCCCGACTTTCGCATGGTCTACCACTGGGCCGGGGTGGTCACCATGTATGGGGGGCAACGCATCGACAACCAGGCGGTGCAAAACAGCATCCGGTTTTTGGAGCAGGGCCGCCAGCGGTATCCGGACGATTGGTTGTTCAACTTCATGCTGGGGGTCAACTACCGCTACGAGCTGACGCCCACCAGTGAGGAGGAGGCGCGCCAATGGCGGCTGATGGGAGCGACCTATCTCAGCCGCGCTGCTCAGCTTCCGGGGGCCCCTCCCTGGTTGGTGCTGAACGCCTCCCGAAACCTGGAGGAGTACGGGGCCACCCAGGAGGGCATCGCGCTGGATCGCCAGTACTTCCTCACCCATCGGGGGGCGCTTTCAGCCACCTTGGCGGCCGAGATGCAGCTTCACCGCCTTTTTCCGACCTACCTGCAGGATCCTCGTCTGGGCCAGAACCTGCTGGTAGCCAGTGGCCAACGGCTGAAGCAGCGGCTGGACGGCCTGGAATGGGCCCGGCTGTTCGCCTACCGCCGCCTCCTGTATGCCGACCTGGACAGCCCCAGCGGCTACCTCGAACCCTTTTTGGCCACCCTTGCCCGAGGGGAGCCCTTCCTCCGCGTCGGGCGGATCGATCGGACCCCTGTGGACCCGATCTTCTACCCTACCGTGGAAGCCTGGATGGAGCACCATGATCGCCAATAAACGCATCCTGTTGACCGGTGGCGCCGGCTTTATCGGAACCGCACTGACCCGGCGCTTGCTGCCAGAAAACGAGGTGGTGGTCCTCGACCTGCTGCGCCGAAACGCCCTGGCCGAGGCGGGTCTGGACCGTGCCAAGGGGGTCACCCTGCTGAAGGGAGATGTCCGCGAGAAAGCGGTGGTGGAACAAGCCATGGAAGGCTGCCACCACGTGGTGCATCTGGCCAGCATCGCCGGCGTCGATACCGTCATCACCAACCCCGTGCTGACCATGCAGGTCTCCCTTGTCGGCAGCATGAACGTGCTGGAGGCGGCCACCCGGGTGCCCACCATCGAACGGGTGATCGATTTCTCCACCAGCGAGGTCTTCGGCCGGTACGCCTACAACGTGACCGAGGGCGACGTCACCAGTCTGGGAGCGGTGGGCGAGGCCCGCTGGACCTATGCCGTCAGCAAGCTGGCCACCGAGCATCTGGCCTTCAACTACCACAAGCAGCTGTCCCTGCCGACCTGCTGCATCCGCCCCTTCAATATCTACGGGCCCGGCCAGATCGGGGAGGGGGCCATCCACCACTTCGTGGAGCGTGCACTGGCCAACGAGCCGCTCGTCATTCACAACGACGGATCCCAGATCCGGAGCTGGTGCTACATCGACGACATCGTCTCCGGCGTGCTTTTGGCCCTGGCCCGCCCCGAGGCGGTGGGCCACACCTTCAACCTGGGAAACCCCCGCAGCACGGTGACCATCCACAACCTGGCCCAGCAGATCGTCCGCCTTTCCAGCTCGTCATCCCCCATCACCTACCAGAAATGGGACTACCCGGATGTCGAGCTTCGCCTTCCCAATATTGACAAGGCCCGCGCTCTGCTGGGCTTCGAGCCCAAGGTGGACCTGGAAGAGGGGCTGCTGAGAACCATCCACTGGTACCGGCATCGCCGGTTGGAACCCACACGGCCATGATCCGCCTTTCCCACCCTCTTTTTACCCGAGAAGACTGGGAACGGCTCTGGCCGATTCTCGAGTCGGGCATGCTGGTCCAGGGCGATACGGTCAAGACCTTTGAGGAGGGCTGTGCCTCCTACCTGGAGGTCGCCGGTTTGGTCGCCGTCTCTTCCGGCACGGCCGCACTTCACCTCGCCCTGAAGCTGTTGGGGGTCGGCCCCGAGACCGACGTCGTGTTGCCCTCCTTCACCTGGCCCTCGGCGGCCAACATCGCCGAGCAGCTGGGGGCGGAGGTGCGCCTGGTCGATATCTGTCCCGATACCCTGAACCTCGACTGCTCCCTGCTTCCCTCGGCTGTTACCCCCCGCTGCCGCGCCGTGGTGCCGGTACACCTGTTCGGGTTGCCGCTCGACCACCGCCAGGTGACAGACCGCGTGGACCCCCGGCTCGTCGTGGAGGACGCCGCCTGTGCCTTCGGGGCCAGTGATCGGCACGGCCGCAAGGCGGGGACCTGGGGCCGCATCGGCTGCTTCAGCCTGCATGCCCGCAAGGGTTTGACCACCGGGGAAGGAGGGCTGATCACGGCGCGGGATGAGGCCGACCTGGAACAGCTCAGGCTGCTGCGAAACCACGGCCTGTCGGTTGGCGACCAGGGGCCTGTTTTCGTGCTCCCCGGCCTGAACTACCGGATGAACGAGCTGTCGGCAGCCCTTGGGCTGGGCCAGCTCGCGCGGTTCGAGCGGGCCATGGCCACCCGCCGGCTCATCGCCGCCACCTATTTGCACCTCCTGGTCTCCATGCCGCATATTGTTCTACCGGTCGGGCTGTCCGATCCTGGCCATGTCTACCAGAGCTTCACGATCATCCTGGACGAGACCGTGAGTCGGAGGGAACTGCTGCAACGCCTGTCGGAAAAAGGGGTCCAGGCCCAGGTAGGCACCTATGCGATCCACCTGCAGCCCTACTATGCCGCCCGCTACCGGTTCTCCCCCGACGCGTACCCGGTGTCCCGCTGGGCTCACGAGAAGGTGGTGGCGCTGCCGATGCACGAGCAGATGAACGAGTCGGATGCCCGGCGGGTCGTGGAGGTGCTCGATGAGATCCTCTGAGTCCACTCAGCCTCCAAAGGCCACGCCCCCTGGTGGCAAGGCCCTCCCCCCCCGCTCGACCGACCGATCGGCCATCCAGGTGGACCGTCTCTCCAAGACCTTTCGTTCCGGTTTTCTGCGCCGATCGATCCCGGCGCTCACCGAGGTCTCCTTCTCGGTGCCCGAAGGCTGCATCTTCGGCCTGGTAGGCCCCAACGGCGCTGGCAAGACCACCACCATCAAGATCCTGTTGGGCCTGATCAAGGCCACCTCCGGCTCGGCTACCCTGGGTGGCCAGCGGGTTCCCTCGACCCGATCCCGTGCGCGGGTGGGCTACCTGCCGGAAAACCCCAGCTTTTACGACCACTTGCAAGCTCGGGAGTACCTGGCTTTCGTGGGCCGCCTGTTTGGAATGTCACGCAGGCAATGCGCCTCGCAGGCCGACAGGTTGCTGGACTACGTAGGGCTCGGGGAGCACGCCGGCAAGCCCATCCGCAAGTTCTCCAAGGGGATGATCCAGCGGTTGGGTATCGCCCAGGCCCTGGTCCACGACCCCCACATCGTGATCTTGGACGAGCCGCAGTCCGGCCTCGACCCTCTGGGACGCAAGGAGGTCAAGGAGATGATCTTGGGGTTGAAATCTCGGGGGCGGACGGTTCTTTTCTCCAGCCACATCTTGCCCGACGTGGAGGACCTGGCCGATGAGATCGCCTTTCTGCATCGAGGCCGGTTCCTCCCGTTCGACAGCCCCCTGACCAAGGCCAACCCCAAGGTGCTGCAGTGGCAGCTGGAGGTCTCCGATCTTCCCGTGCCGTTGGAGGAGATCCTCGACCAACCTCCCCTGCGGACTGCATCTCAGGAGGATCGGCTTTTGCTCACCTTCGATGGCTCTCTCGATGCCTCCACTGCCGTGGCGCGTTTGGTCGCAGCGGGGGCCTGCATCCACAAGGTGATCTCGCACACCGAAAGCCTGGAAGATCTCTTTGTGCGAGAGATACAGGCCGAGGAGGGGCCCAAGACGTGATCGCCGCCGCCTTCCGCCAGCTGGTGCCCTTGGGGTCGATCGCCTTCAACACCTACCGGGAGGCGGCCCGCAGCAAGATCCTGTATAGCATCCTGTTTTTCGCCCTGTTTCTGATCCTCTTCTCGGCGGTGATGGGCGAGGTCTCGCTTTACCAGAACGAGCGGATCATCAAGGACATCGGACTGTTCGCCCTGTCCACCTTTGGCGCCCTGATGGCGGTCTTTCTGGGGGCCAGCTTCGTCTACAAGGAGATCGAGAGGAAGTCGATCTACAACATCGTCTCCAAGCCGATCCACCGTTGGCAGTACTTCATCGGCAAGTTCTTCGGCATTGTGGCCACCTTGCTGGTGCAATTGGTGCTGATGCTGATCGCCCTGTTAGCGGTGCTGTGGCTGTGGCTCGGGGCCCTGCCTTGGGTATTGCTGCCCGCCTTTGTGCTGATCTGTGTCGAGGTCTGCCTGGTGACCACCATCGCGCTGTTTTTCTCCTCCTTTTCCACCCCCTATCTCAGCGGGTTTCTCACCATCGGGACTTATGTCGCCGGGAGATCTTCCTACATGATCCAGCAGCTGGCCAGCCGGGTGGAGTCGGAGGGGCTTCGGTTCCTGCTCGACCTGGCGGACCGTCTGCTGCCGGCCCTGTACATCTTCGACGTCTCCACCGAGGTCACCTACAACCTGCCTATCCCCACCACTTTCCTGCTCCAGGCCGCCGCATACGGTCTGTGTTACGCGGCCATCCTCCTTTTCCTCGGCTCCGTGATATTCTCCCGGCGCGACTTCACCTGATGGACCGTGGAGGGGATTGTGGCCGAAACGCCAGAGCGCAAAGCAGCCAGGCGATCCGCACAGTGGGTCTGGATTGCGCTCGTGCTTTTCGCCCTGCTGGCCATCGTCTACACCAGGGCTTTACTGGAATCCCACAGTGAGCTGCAAGGTGCGCGCGACCTGGTGGAGACCGACGTGGCAGAGGCGATCCGCCACTACCGTCATGCCGTCGAGTGGTATGCCCCTGGCAATCCGTTCAATCGGCGGGCAGTTCAGGAGCTGTACCAGCTCGCCATGGCCGAGATCCACACCGATGCCGATCGCCATCTGGTCCTCCTGGCGGCAGAGAGCCTGCGGACCGGAATTCTCGTCACACGCAGCTTCTACACACCGCATCGGGAGGTCCTGGAGCCGATCGAAGCCCGAATCGCCCAGATCAGGGCGGAGGATCTGTCGGGGGACGACCCAGAGGCACTGGCTGCCGAGCAGAACCGGCAGCTCGGTCTTCTGAAAGCCTCTCGACAGCGCGCCCCCGACCCCTTCTGGGCCACGGTGACGTCGATCGCTTTCCTCCTGTGGATCGCCTGTACCTGGCTGGCTGTCCGGCAGGCCTCCGCTGCAAAAGGTGCCTGGAAACGGCGTCGGACGGCTATCCTGGCAGTCTCGTCAGCAGCGGCGCTGATACTCTGGATCGTGGGGTTGACCCTTGTCTGACAAGCAGATGGCCACCTGGCAATACCCAACGGTCGAAGGACGGGGTGGTTCCACCAAAGCGATCCTCCTGCTGGCTCTCGCATATAGCCTGTTCTACCTGATGACCCTCTCCCGAAGCCTGCAAGGAGGGGACAGCGGAGAGTTCCTCGTGGTCGCCCATCGGGGGAGCGTCGCCCACCCCCCGGGATATCCCTTGTACGGTCTACTCGGTCGGGCGATCGCCTGGCTGCCTTTGGGCAACCCCGCCACGTCGGTTTCCGTGCTGTCAGCCCTGTGCGGGGTAGCGGCGGTGGTGCTGTTGTTTTTGGCCCTTCGCCGCTGGGGGTGCAGCCTTCACGTCTCCTGGATATGCGCCGCCTTCTTCGGGTTGACCCCGATCTTCTGGCGTTATGCCGGCGTGGCCGAGGTATTTTCCCTGGCAGCGGCGCTGGCGGCCGCCTTGTTGTGGTTGGCGGGGCGGGAAGCGGGGCCTCGAGGCCTGGCGCGGTCTGGGCTCTTGGGATGGGTGTTGGGCCTGGGTCTTTCCAACCATCACACCATCCTCATGCTCCTGCCGGTGGTAGTCCTCGGGCTGTTTCGGGCCCACAGGGAAGCCTCCCGCCGATCGTGGTTGGTCCCGATCCTGTTCCTGTTGTGTCTGGCGATCGGGCTATCCCCTTACCTGACTCTTTTGGGCCATGATAGCGGCAGCGGCTGGAGCTGGGGAGGAAGCCTTGACCTCCAAGCCCTGGTGGACCATTTCGTAAGAAAGGAGTACGGGACCTTCAGCCTGGGACCAGCGGGCCAACAGGTCGGCCCGCTGGACAATCCACTGGCCTACCTGGCGCACCTACCCAGGTCGTTCAACCTGTTGTTGCCGTTCGGTCTCCTCGGGCTCTACGGGTTGGTGCGGTCGCTGCGCCATCTCCGGCAGGCCACCCAAGCCGGCCTGGATGCGATCGCCTTCCTGCTTTCCTTTTTTTTGGCTGCTCTCCTCCTGCCGTCACGGTTCAACCTGGACCCTGGGGAAGCCAACTTCGTCCTGGAGCGCTTCCATATCCAGCCCGACCTCCTGTTCGTCCTGCCATGCGCCTTGGGATTGGACCGGCTGCTCACCGCTCAGCCCCGTCTCGCGATCTACCTGAAGGAGGTGGCGATCGGAGTGCTATGCGGTCTGGCACTGAGCAACATCCCGGCGGCCGACTGGTCAGAGGACAGGACGGTAGAAGAGTACCTGTTCAATGCCCTGGATGTCGTGCGCCCGGGGGGGGTGGTGATCGGGACGGGCGATCTCACTCTTTTCGGTTTTTTGGCGGTCCAGCAGGTCTATCACCACCGCACCGACGTCACTTACCTGGACCTCAACCTCATCCGCAACCGGTGGTACCACCAGAGGATCCAGGCCCAGCTTCCACGCTGTGACCTGCCTTTCGACCAGAATCACACGCCGGTCTTGGAGATCGTGCAGGCGCTGCTCGAGAGCCATCCGGTGTACCTGGCGGGAGAATCTGTCCCCACAAGCGTTCGGCAGCGGTTTCCACTGTACCCTCAGGGGCCGCTGCTGGCCCTGCTCTCTCCAGAAGAGACCCTTCCCCTGCTCCCGCAGGTGGAGCAGATCAATCGGGCCCTTTTTGCCCGAATGAGCTTGATAAGCCCCCCCCCTAACCGCTGGAACATCTGGGGAAGGATGGCATACTCACTATATGCTCGCACCTGGAACGACATCGCCGCCAACTACGATCGCCTGGGCCATTCGGCCCACGCCGAGATCGTGCGTTCCTTCGCGAAACGGTACACGGTAGGCGAGTGAACGGCGGCAACAAACGGCACAGGAGTCCGATGTCGTGAATATCCCCTTCGTCGATCTCACCCCCCTGTACCTGGAGCACCGCGACGAGATCCACGATGCCCTGGCCCGCGTCCTCGACAGCCAGCGCTTCATCATGGGACCCGAGGTCCTGGCTTTCGAGCGGGAGATGGCCGCCTACCTGAGCCCCACGGAGTCTGCTGGCAGCCAGGCCGGTGAAGCCACCACGGCAAGCGTCGCCTGCATGGGCACCTCAAGCGGCACTTGCTCCCTGCTCCTGAGCCTGATGGCGCTGGATGTCGGTCCGAACGACGAGGTCATCGTACCCGCCTACTCCTTCATCGCCACCGCCAGCACCGTGAGACTGTGCGGTGCCCGGCCGGTCTTCGTGGACGTCACTCCGGACAGCCTCAACCTCGACTGTGAGCAGGTGGCCGAACAACTGACTGAGAAGACGAGAGCGATCATCCCGGTGCACCTCTTCGGACGCCCGGCCGACATGGAGGCGCTCCGCAATGTCCTGGACTCCAGCGGGCGGGAGGACATCGCCATCATCGAAGATGCGGCCCAGGCACTGGGGGCCAGCCTGTCCGGTCGGAGGCTGGGCACGCTCTCGGAATTCGGGTGCTTCTCCTTTTTCCCATCCAAGAACCTGGGCGGGTTCGGAGACGGGGGGCTGGTGGCCACCCCCGATCCGTCGCTGGCCGAGCGGGTGCGTATCCTGAGAACTCACGGGGGCAAAGACCGCTACTACAATACCCGGATCGGCATCAACGGCAGGCTGGATGCGCTTCAAGCCGCCATCTTGAGAACCCGCCTGGCCCACCTGGACGACTGGATCGCCCAACGCCGACAGAACGCTGCCCGCTACCGGTTGCTGTTCGACCAGGCCGGCTTGCTTTCTCAGGTACAACTACCGCCGGACGATGGCGACGGAAGGTTCTTCCATACTTACAACAGCTTCAACCTGCGGGTGCCTGGCGGGCGGCGCGACGCGCTGCGAGCCGCTTTGGAAGAGCATCACATCGGCACCGCCGTCTACTACCCGACCCCCCTTCCCCACCAGCCATGCTTCGCCTCGCTCGGCAACCGATGGGGCCAATTCCCCGTCGCCGAGCAGGCTTCCGCCGAGATCCTGGCGATCCCCATCTACCCCGGTCTGAGCGTCGAGGCGCAGGAGTACGTGGTGCATCACATCGCGCGTTTCTTCGGACTACGGTGATCGGGGTGCCGGCTCCACTCGCCAGCCGTCTTTCCGAACGGACCTGGGCTTTCGCACTTCTCCTGTCGCTGATTGCCTTGACCATGGCAGCCTACTGGCCGGCCTTCTCGGGCGAGCTGCTCTTCGACGACATCCCCCTACTGGTCTACCAGGATTGCT
This sequence comes from Bradymonadales bacterium, assembly GCA_016931535.1. Taxonomy (GTDB): domain Bacteria; phylum Myxococcota_A; class Bradymonadia; order JAFGEP01; family JAFGEP01; genus JAFGEP01. The sequence continues at coordinate 75,406 of JAFGEP010000096.1, read as the reverse complement.
GGCGTGGTATCGATCGCATCCCCGCCATGTTCTCCTTCGACGAGGGCAACCCCTGCACCTACCGGCCCGTGCGCTGGGTCAGCTACGCCCTGGATCACGCCATCGGTGGTATAAACCCGTTCTTGCTGCACCTGAGCGGCTTTTTCTACCACCTGCTGACTGTCCTGGCGGTGTACCGCCTCTTTCGGCGCTTTGCCGGCCCGCTGCCCGCGGCGTGGACAGCCGGCTTCTGGTCATTGCACCCGGTCCTGAGCGACGCCGTGGCTTACATCTCCGGTCGCCGGGATATCTTGACCACCCTGTTCTTCGTCCTGGCTCTGTTGATGCTGATCCGGCCCGAGGGGAAACCCCCACGGATCGGGCACTACCTGGGAGCGTTGTTGTTCTTCCTGGTGGCATTGGGGGCCAAGGAGATGGCGGTGACCCTGCCGGTGGTCTGGGTCGGGTACCTGGTGGCCACTGGATGGGGCAGAGCGGACCGGATGTCCTGGCTTCTGCGCAGGCACTGGCCGGTGCTGGTGCTGGGACTTGGAGCGGCCCTGGGCTTCACGCTGTATCGGGGCTGGCTGGCAACCCACTCGGCCATGGCGGGGCGATGGTGGGGGGGATCGGCCGCCAGCAACTTCGCCACCTCTTTCACGCTGTTGGCACAATACGTCAAACTCGTGTTCTGGCCCGTCACTCTCATCGGCGACTATCACCCGGAGACCATCGCGTTGGCCCAGGGATTCTCCGACTGGCGGACGGTGGTTGGCATCCTCTTGTCGGCTGTTTTACTCGGTCTTGTTGCCCTCTTCCTTCGTCGGGGGTGGACGGCGAGCGCACTGGGGATCACCTGGTTCTTGGTCACCCTGCTCCCCGTTCTGCACTTGTTCCCCCATCATGAGCTGTTCGCCGAGCACTACCTCTACCTGCCCCTGATCGGGGTGATGCTGGCACTTCTCCCCGTCGTCGAGGGGATCAATCGGAGCCACGCTCCTCTGCGCCGGCCAGGAATCCTGTTGCTGCTGTTGCTGGCGCTTCTCCTGGCCGGTCGAACCCATTTGCGGTCCTATGACTGGCAGAACGAGCAGGCCTTCTACCAGGCTGCCTTCCAGTCGGCCCCGAAAAACACGCGCGTTCGGTTCTACCTGGGGGTGAACCACGCCGAGAGAGGGGAGTGCGACCAGGCCCTGGTGCACCTCGACGCGCTCCTCTCCTCGCCGGAACGCAGTGCCGTGATGCGAAGAGAAGCAGCCATCGCCCGGGTGATGTGCAACGTATTGGTGGGACAACCGGAGGTGGCCGAGCAGGAAGCGACGGAGATCCTTCCCCTCTACCCAGGAGATAGTCGGCTGTACTACTGGAGAGGTCGGACGCGACTGTTGCTGGATCGGACCTTGGAGGCCATCGGCGACCTGAAATGGGCCATCGCCATCTCGCGGGGTCGCGATCCAGCTCATGTCCTGGCGCTGGTCATGGCCTTCAACCACCTGGGACGATATCCGCAGGCGCTCGCCATCATCGACCGATACCCCATGGACAGCCAGCAGATGTGCGAGCAGGAGGTGCTGACCCTGGTCGGCCTCTCCCCGCCTCAGCCCGAACGAGCCATGAGGCGGTTTTCCCAGTGCATCGAGCGCTACCCCGACTCCCTGGTGCTGTTGGAGTGGTCCGCTCTCGCCGCCTTCGCCTCCGGGCAGAGCCGACAGGCAGAACAGATCCTCGAGCGCCTCAGAGCCCTGGGCGCTCCCGAGGAGACCTTTCGACGAATCGAGCAACGACGGCGGGAGAGGAGATGACAGACGGGCCGCTTCGCTGCCTGTCAAAAGAGCTGGGCCACCAGCCAGGTAACCCCGACGCCCAGTTGTAGGTCCGGCAAACTCTGGCTCAACCCTACCCGGGCCGATCCATCCAGCACGAGAACCGGGGTGATCGCGTAGCCCACACCCGCCAACACCGAGGTCGTCGAGTCACTCAGATCGGCCAGGTCCAGCCGTTCCACCACTTCAGCCAGAACCCGCAACGGATCGAGAGGGGACCAGGTGACGCAAAACGCCAGCGGCAGGTGGACCGCCGGATCCTCGTTGAACAGGTGGGCGTACACCCCCGCCTGGAGATCGAACCGCCAGGGAGCCCAGGGCTGGGTCGCCACCAGGGCACCGTGCATGGCGATCCCCTTGTCGATGCCAAAGGGATCGGTCCCCGTGGGAAGCTGTAGCTCGAAAAGCCCGGCCAGTGCCGTATGCTCCCCCAATCCGCCGAAGAACCCCCCTTTGATCCCCACACCCAGATCGCCGATACCGGTATCGTCCCCCCAAGAATCAAACAGGTTCCATCGAAGCCGAGCTTCGATGAGGTCTCCGACCCCCACGATCACCCCCAGCTCGACCGCGTGCAACGTCGGCACATCCCCCTCGAAGAGGGAGGCCAGGTACCCTGTGTCCAGCTGGAGCTCACCCGAACGGATGAAGTAGGCGTTGTCGGTAAACGTAGGTCGCACCGGGTTGGCGAGGATGGCCCTGGCATTGCCTGGGCCATCTTCGTCGGCGGTCTGTGCCGACGCCGTCGGGGAAATGCAAAACAGAAACAGAGAAAGAGGCAGTGCAATCCTTCGCACGGAGATCCCCTCCTGGAAGAGGATGAGAATGGACGATTCAAATATCGAGGCCGAGCTTCAGACCCACGGTGATCACATCGGTCGAAGCCAGAAGCTCCGAGGTGAAGTTCAGCACCGTGAAACGGACCCTGATACCAGCCAGAAAGCGGTGGTAGATGTTGGTCTCGTTATCGAACACGAATTCCGGCTTGATGGCAGGGGTACTGGCGCCGGCCTCCATGGGAGGGTAGGGGTCGCCGGGGCTTGCGTCCAGCAGCCTGGACGAGGAGACCACCGCGGTCAGGTTGTACCCCAGGTATGGAGTCAGGTTGACCATGCCCCCCACCCCGACCGGCAGGCCCAGCATGGCGTCGAAGCCGGCCGTGGTCAGGTTCAGATCGGTGTTGCCCACGGTGTGGTTGACGAAACCTCGCACACCCAGATCGGGAACGGGGTTCAGGTAGTCCTCGTGCAGCGACCAGTTCAGCTCGGCCCCCAGCCCCCACATGTCGCTGTCGAACAGGTGGGTGAGCACGGCCCCCAGCTGGAAGCTGAAAGGAAGCCCCTTGCGGAGGTGAAACTGGCTGGTCAGCAGAAGATCGCTGGGGTCCCGGTCCAGCACCGTTTCTTGCCACCCGACCTGAGAAGAGTCGATGACATTGAACAACATCTCGAAGGCGTACTCGAAACCGACCTCCCCGATGGTCTCGGCGGTAGAAAACCCCTTGGGGCTCATGACCAACCCCAGGTCCCGCGTCAGTGCGCGGAATGCCTCCACATTGGGGGTCACGCTGACGCAGGTCTGGCGTCCGTTGACCTCCTGGTAGGTGCAATCACCGAGACGGGAGAGAACCAGGTCATTCCCCCCGGAAAGAGCGGGAATGCTCCACAGGATGACAAGCAGAAACACACCGAGGCATTTCCAGCTCCAGCCCCTCAAGTGATCAGTACGACCTGACATCGATGACCTCGCGCTTCTTTGATACCAGCTTGGTAACAGAGCGCCATCCAACGTGTCAAGCTCGCATGAGCCGGCTCGCCCGAAATCCCAGGACGGCACTCGAAGCAGAATCTCTCCTCGGTCGATTGCATCCACACTGTTACGACAAAGGAACCCCGCCTCTGCCGATAACCACCTCGATGGGGGTCACAACCGCACAAAAAAAGCCCGGATCGTCGCCAAGTCCTCGGGGGAGAAGAATGAACATCCAAGGCAAACGAGAGAACCACCATCGATTGCTGCTTGCCCTTCTGGGCCTGATATGGGGGGCCGCCACCTCCTGCTCGGCCGCCGCACACTGTCCAATCGGTCTCGGTCCAGGTGCACTGGTGGAATGGCAAGTGACGCTGGGGCCGGGCTGGATGGAGCGCTGGTTCGAGCTGGTTGACCCCATCCAGGAGGCGGGCAGCCGGTCCCATTGGCGATCTTTGTTCTTCAACGAGGACGGGCGTCTCGAGATGGTCGCCGAGCACCTTTGCCGGGACGGAGAGCCGGTTTCCCGCCTGCGCTACTTCCGCTGGCCACGAGGGGAAGAACCGCGCTGGACCCGCCGGTCTGATCTTGAACTGCCCCTCCGCCTCCACTGGGTGGGATGGAAAGGGGCCAGGCATGTCGATGCCATGGAGTGGCAGGTACTCGGCCTGGGAGAAGATCCGATCTCGATCCGGCTAGCCCTCCTTTCGGTCACTTTTCCAGAGCAAGGGGAACCGCCGTCCTGGAAGGTTCTGGGGGCGCCGTTCCAGTTGGGCCCCCTGATTGGCGACTGATCCAACGATCCTGCGGTGCGAACCTCCCCGTTTACGGGATGGGATCCGGCACATGGCCAAACCGCCTCCAAAGGGATTGTGATGGCCCGACCGATCGGGTATTGGAGCCGCAGGTCCCGATCGTCACGCGTGAAACACCCCATGGGTAGGTGTCGCCCGAAAGTATGTCCCCCCTGTTGCGGGCCGCTTGTCCTGATCGTTGTTCTTGGGCTGTTGCTGGCCGGGTGCACCACGCCAACGCGAGGACCCCAGCGGGGACCTTCTGAGCTACCTGATCGTAACAGCCTGCCGCCTGGATTTCTCCTGGTCGAAGACGAGGTCAGACCGGCCCCGTTTGTGTTTCTCGGTCTTTGGCCGGAGGTCGTCGAGTCCCGTCTCTACCCTCTGGCGGTCCGATTCCAGGAGCCGGGCCAGGGGGTCCAAGCCCTGGCGGTGCTTCGCCACCTGGAGGTGGCCTGGCGAGCGCACCGAGAGGATCTGGGCTTCAGACCTCCACTGGCCTATGCTCCAGATGGATCCGGACGCTTCACCGCGTTCATCTGGAGGGGGTTCGGTGCCATCCTGGCGTTGCCGGGCCAGCGTGACGTCCAGAAGTCCCATGAAGCGTTTGAGACCTACCTGATCGTGGATCCCGATGGTCCGGGGGGCGGTGAGGCGTTGGCAGATACCCTGGTTCACGAGTTTCACCAGGCCGTGACCTTGGGGTACAGCCCCTGGGCAAGTCCTGCCTTTCGGGCAGCCAGCGCCACCTATGCCCAGGATGCGGTCTACGATGAGAGCAACCGCTATCTCGTAACCTTGCCCGACTTCCAGGCACGTCCTGGCTGGGCAATTGGCTACGACGATCGGTTCGCCTCCTTCTACGCTCATGGCGCCTGCCTGTACCTGTTGTACCTTCGCGAGCGCCACTTCCCCTCCGACCCCCCTTTTCTGGCCCGGATATGGAAAGGCCTCGAGCAGGAGCCAACCGACCGGTCCATCTTCGCCGTGCCGGAGGGCAGGACGACCGCTCCAAACTGGGTGGGCGCGCTGAGCGACCAGCTACCGGAGGGCATCTCCTTCAACGCGACCCTGATCGAGTTCGCGCGCTGGCGCTACTATACGTCCGACCGCGCCGACGCAGACCACCTGAGCGAGGCGGTGCTTTTCCCCGCTTCTGCCCAGATTCTCCGTCGCGATCTGCGGGTCGACACCACCCCGACGATTGACTCGTCCCTGATGGCGACAGGAAGCGATTACTTCCGGTTGGTGCGCAGCCCTTCCGGTAATGCTCGGCCAACCATCGACTTCGAGGGAGACCCGGCCATCCACTGGGTACTCCAGGTCATGCCCGACCCGACCGGCAGCAGCGACGGAGTGGCGGTCATCGGCTCAAGACTAAACTTCGCGGATCGTCTCGAGCTGACCCTGGTGGTCACCGCGTTGCCGCGAGAGCTGTACAACCCCACCGTGCGATCGGAGGAGCAGTATCACTATCGACTGACGCTGGGCCGCCGCTAGCTGGTCCGGGCCCTCTGGCGAAAGACCGGTGGCCTCGCCGAGTGAAAGGCTCAACCCCGCGCCGACAGGAGGTGTTCCGGATGGCCTTCGACCAACCGCTACGAATGAATCCCGACAACTTCACCCCTCCGACACGCACCCCCTGGGGCGGCCGGGTCATCCTCGATCGGATCAAGCGGGGATTGGTTCTCGACCCGGTAGCAGCCCGATATCCGGTGGTGGGAGAGTCCTGGGAGGTCTCGGTGGAGCCCAGCTTCCCCAGCAGGGTCGTCAATCTCCCAGATGCTCCGCTGCTATCCGAGGTGATCGCGCGCGATCCCTCGGCGGCCCTGGGGCCTGTGTTGGCCAGGCGATTTGGGGGCTCCCCTCTCCTGATCAAGCTGCTGGATTCGGCCATCCCGCTGTCGGTTCAGGTCCACCCGGACGATGGGGATCCCAACCTGGACGCGCACCAATCGGGCAAACCGGAGTGCTGGTACATCGTCGATCGGGCAGTCGACGGCGCGATCTACCTGGGGCTGAAGGAGGGGATCGATCGCGCGGCGCTTCAGGCCGCCTTGAGACGAGAAGACGACCTTTCTTGCCTCCTCAACCGGGTTCCGGTTCAACCGGGCGATTGCTTCGAGATCGAGGCGGGGACGATCCACGCCATCGGAGCTGGGGTCACCTTGGTGGAGCCCCAGCGGGTGATCCCAGGGAAGGAAGGGGTAACCTATCGCCTCTGGGACTGGAACCGCCGCTACAACGAGGAGGGGGAGATCGATCCCAACGGGGAGCCGCGCGCCTTGCACCTTCAGCAGTCGCTACAGGCGATCCGTTTCGATCAGCCCCGCGGGGAGCGGTTCATCAGCCAGGTCCGCCGCTATCCAGTCGACCTGGGATCGACCTTTTCCCTGCGAAGGCGAAGACTGGTCAAAAACCGACATTACCAGGTAGAGGAGATCCGGGGAACCGGCCCGGTCTCACTGGAGATCAATTCGCTGGCGGCCATCGTGGTGGTTCAGGGGGAGGTCCGATACCTCGGGGCGGCAGCCGACCCCGTCTTCCGCGGGGGTGAGTCCCTGGTATTGCCCTTTGCCATGCAGCAGGCGGAGCTGGAACTGACGGACTGTCTCGCCATTGCGGTCCAGCCGGGCTCTGGATGAGCATCGCAGGGCGAACTCGCCCGACTGGCGGGTAATGGGTCACCACCAAAATCACCCGAGATCATGTTGTTCTGGGAACCGACATCCTGCCCCAGAAACAGGGCTACCCGGTCACCTCCCGACTGAACAACAGTCACCGCGGGAGAAGCATGGTTGCCGGAAACCGTTTGCCGGAAGACTGGTGAACCTCCAAGATGGCGACCGTCTGTCACTCCCAGGCCGAAAGAACCCGCAGGACGTTGCCCCCCAGGATCTTGACCAGGTGGTGATCGGGCAACCCGCGGCGATGCAGCTCTTCGCTCAGATCCGGCAGGTAGGAGACGTCGGCCAACCCCAGAGGGGTCTGCGGTATCCCGTCGTAGTCGGTGCCGAGACAGACCGCATCCGCCCCAACCAGCGAAACGATGTGCATGATCTGGTCGGCCACATCACCGATGTCCGGAACCGACAGGCCAGGTTCCAATTCCCGCGCCAGCTCCTGGCGAGCCTGCCCCTGTTCGGTGTACCCCGAGTGTTCCCGGTCGCTGTCCGAGAAAGCCGCTCGATGCTCCCGGCGCACCCGCCGCAGCCGGTTGGCGTAGCTGGCGTCAAGGTGGTCCGGAAAGAAGTTGACGCAGACGATCCCCCCGCCCTCGGCGATCCGCCGGATCATCTCGTCGCTCAAGTTGCGGGGATGGTCCGCCAAGGCCCGAACGCCGGAATGGGAGGCCATCACCGGGAGGGAGACCGTCTCCAGGATATCGTCGAAGGTCTGGTCGCTCGCGTGACTGACGTCCACCACCAGCCCGATCCGCTCCATCTCCCGGACGACTTGCCTTCCCAGCGGTGTCAGCCCCCGTTCGGGATGACGCCCGGTACTGGAGTGACCCAAGGGGTTATCCACCGACCAGGCGATGGACAGGTATCGCGCGCCTAACGCGCGAAACAGGCGGATCCTGTGGAGAGCCAGATCTTCATTGTCCGTCCCCAGAGCTTGCCCGCCCTCCACCCCGATCAGTAGCGCCGCCTGGCCGCCGTGGATCGCGTTTCGGATCTCGCCCACCTGGTCGGCGACCGCCACCAGGTCGGATCGCCAGTCCAGGTCGTGGATCGCCAGGAACAGGTCGAAGGCCCGGTCAAAGGCGGCCTCTTCCTGGTAGCGGGCAGGGTCGACCCAGACCACGAAGAAGGCCGCGTCCACCCCCCCTTCCGCCATCCGCACCAGGTCCAGATGGCCGGTCGGCTGTCGAGCTGTCACGTCGAAGCCGTCGTCCAGCATGTGCCAGGGGGTGTCCACGTGCGTGATCACGGTAATGGCCTCGAAGTGGAGCTGGCGGGTAGAACGCGGCTCCTGGGCCGCTTCCCCGTCTTGTGCTGACTCGGGTGGCCCCGCCCATGCCGCTTGCCAGATCAGCAAGAGGGCGCCGATCGCTCCCACGACCCAGGAAGCGGACATGACCGACTTCATCGGCTATCCTCGCGCAGGTGTTCCAGGTGGAGATGGTAGTTGGAAACGGAGACCAGGTCCATTCCTTGAGAGCCACGGACCCCCTTGGGGCACCCCCTCTTCTCCTGGTCGGTTTTTCCCTTTATAACGGCAACGCATCGACACCGGTCCGGCAGGACCCCAAACCAAGGTGTACACTCATGGCGCTGCTCGATCTCTATCGCTTCGATGACCGGACGGACCGCATCCTGGTCACCTGTGCGCTTCCCTATGTCAACAATGTGCCCCACCTGGGGAACATGGTTCCTATCCTCTCGGCGGATGTGTACCACCGCTACCTACAGCTCAAAGGCATTCGGTCGATCTACATCTGTGCCACCGACGAGCACGGCACCCGCACCGAGATCGAGGCAGCCCGGGCAGGGCTGGACGAAGAGACCTACTGCCGCCGCCTGCATGACCGGATGCTGGAGATCTTCCGATGGTTCCACGTCGATTTTACCCATTTTGGCCGTACCAGCTGCCCCGAAAACCACCAGATCACCCAGGATATCTTCCGCAAGGCGGACGCCAACGGTTTCGTCTCCGAGCAGGAGATTCGCCAGCTCTACTGCGAGCATGACAGGCGCTACCTCCCCGACACCTACGTGGAGGGAACCTGCCCCTTCTGCAACACCCCCGGTGCCAAGGGGGACCAATGCGACGTGTGCGGCCGCTTCCTCGACCCGCTGGAGCTGTTGTCCCCCCGCTGCAAGACCTGCGGCAACCCCCCGGTCATCCACAGCACGCGCCATCTCTTTCTGGACCTGGATCGCCTGAGCCCCCTGCTCACCCGCTGGCTGGAGAGCAAGACCGACTGGGACGGGCTGATCAAGAACATGCCCCTGGGATGGATCGCCGAAGGGCTGAAACCGAGAGCCATCACCCGGGATCTGAAGTGGGGGATTCCGGTCCCCAAGAAAGGCTACCAAGACAAGGTCTTCTACGTCTGGTTCGACGCACCCATCGGCTATATCGCCAGCACCGCCGAATGGGCCTCTGGCGCGCAGCAGTCGCTCGACGACTGGTGGAAGGGGGGACGTGCCCGGCTCATCCACTTTCTCGGCAAGGACAACGTCCCCTTCCATACCCTGATGTGGCCCGGCAGCCTGATCGCGGCCGACAACGGCTACAACCTTCCCGACTACATCGCCGCCAACTCCTACCTGAACTACGAGGGGGGAGCCTTCTCCAAGAGCCGCCAGCGGGGGGTGTTCTCCGATGACGTTTGTGGCATGGGGTTTCCGGCCGATGCCATGCGCTTCTACCTGATGGCCTTTCGCCCCGAAAAGAAGGACACCGATTTTTCCTTCGAGACCTTTCAGAACCTGGTCAATGCCGACCTGGTGGGCAACATCGGAAACCTCGCCAATCGCCTGCTCACCTTCCTCTCCAAGCGCTACGGAGAGATCCCTCGGCCCGGCGAGCTGGGTCAACGGGAACAGGAGACCCTGAAGGCGGCAGAAGCCAAGATCGCCGAGATCGACAGCAGTTACGCCACCTTCGAGTTTCGCACCGCGGTGCGCTCCATCCTGGAGCTATCCGACATCGCCAATGGCTACTTCCAGGTTTCCGAACCCTGGAAGAGCTTCAAGAACGATCCGACGGCCTGCGGCACCAGTCTCTTTCTGACCGCTCGGATCCTGCACGACCTGGCACGATGGACCTGGCCCATCATGCCCGAGCGTTGCCAGCGGATCCTGGAGATGATGGGGTCCAAGCTCTCGGGTCAGTTGGAGCCCGGGCTCAAGGTGCCGACCCCCAGCCTGCTGTTTGCGCCGATCGAGGAGGAGCGCGTCGAGGAGTGGCTCGATCGATATCGCGGGCAAACGGCCGAACCCAGGGTCGAGCCGCTGGTGTTCGTCAAGGAATCGGGCATCAGCTGGCCCTGTGTCATCCTGGAGTTCTCCAATCTCCATAACCGCCGGCGGATCAACGCCCTGGAACGATGGAAGGAGTCCATCCTCGAGACACTGGATCTCGAACTCCTCGAATCCAGCCCTCGCCTGAAAGCCTACCAGGAGGTGCTGGTTGACCGCGACCTGGGCGGCCGCACCGTCTCCGTGCAGAACCTGATCGACATCGTCCGCCGGGAGGGCAAGATCCCCAACATCAACGCGCTGGTCGACATCTACAACCTGTTCTCCCTCAAGGAGGCCACCGTCATGGGCGCCTATGAGCGCCGCACCATCCAGGGAAGGCTCATCTATGCCGTGGCCGATGGCCAGGAGCACTTCATCCCCGTCAAGGGGGAGGATCGGGAGCCGATCCGGCCTGGGGAGTGGGTCCTCAAGGATGACAGCAACATGGTGGTCACCAAGATCGTGACCAAGCAGGCCGAGGCCGCTGCCGTGACCACCGCGACCACCCACTGCGCCATGTGTATTCAGGGCAACTCGTTGACTTCCGTTCAGGCGCTCCGCGAATTGGCCATCGAGTTGGCCGACCTGGTCGTCACACACTGCGCTGGCAGCTACCGGATCGTGTTCGCGGGCTGAAACCACCGCACGGCGCCTCGGGTCTGTGGCGGCGAGCGATCAGGATGATGATGGGCCAACCGTCGCGCGCCGCTTACTGGACACCGGGCGGCGGGTCCTTGGGTACGGAGCCGGGCACCTGCGGTTGCACCGTCGTCGGCTGTACCGGAGGCTGCAGGGTCGGCTGCACCGGGGCAGACGGAACCGCCGTCGGCTGTACCGGAGGCTGCAGCGAGGGCGGTTGTGCCGGCAGTTGCATCGTGGATGGTTGTGCCGGCGGTTGCATCGTGGTTGGAACCTGCGGCTGCTGGGGTGGTACAGCTTGCTGTCCAGACCCTTCTACCTGGGGGTGGGTGAATTCGGCGACGATCTCCTCGAGGCTGTACCCCATCTTCTCGACCAGGTTGTACTTGGCCACCAGGGTGACCACGTGCGACTCGGCGGACTGCTGCTCGACGGCGCCCGACAGGTGGCCTGCCTGCCCGACCATGGCGAAGCCGCAGGCCAACAGGTAGGTCGCCACCGCCCCCTTGAGCAGCCCCAGAAAGAACCCCGCCACACGGCTGGCGCCGCTCATATCCTTATAGGCCTTGGCCGAATGGAGAATGATGGCGATGACCAGACTCATCCCGATGTACAGAAGCACTGCCGCCACGATGAGGGATGTCCCCCAGACCATCTGCGGAGAGGTGTCGGTTCCCAGAACATCCGCCACCGGCCCCTGGATGGCCCGAGCCACCGGTGGAGCCAGGAAGAACAAGGAAACCAGCGCCGCCAGCCGCAGGATCTGCCCCCAGAATCCGCTCAACAAGCCGAAAAGCGCAAATAACGCCACTACTACCGCAATTCCGATATCGATATACATGAACCTCCTCCCTTTGGATGAACCTAACCTGCCATCATTTCCGAGGATTGCCAAGACTGGTGTGGGGCAGGCCAGATCTGCTACCATCGGTCTCGCACCTGTCGTCGCCAAGCACCTGGAGAACGCCATCGCCCCCTCCGATACGCCAAGGCGCATAGGGCATTCTTTTCCATCCCTCGCTCCAACAACCTGCCTCCAGCGCTTTGCTCCAGCCGAAAAATCTGAGACACTGGCGCACCCGCATCGGACATCCACGGGTGGCTGTCCAAGCGTGAGGTAGGTATTGGAGTCCCCATGTCCGACCCCCAACGACGTGTCGACCGAAGAACCGGCCGACCCGGCCCTTCCTCTCCGGATCCCGCCGTCCGGAGACGTAACTGGGCTCTGATCATCCTGTTTGCGCTGGCCTTCGCCCTGCTGTTCACCACCTTCTCCGACCGTGGCGTGCAGATCGTCGCCTACAGCGAGCTCAAGGAGTACATCCGCATTGGCCACGTGGAGGAGGTCGTGATCACCGCCAACCGGATCGAGGCCATCCCCAGCGAGATCGCCCGGCAAGAGAACGAAGAGCTGTCGGACAGCGTCCGCCGCTGGAGAGCCGTGCGTGTTCCGGAGGACGAGGATCTGGTCGGGCTGATCGAGTCCCGCGGCATCAAGCTGTCCGGAAGGGAGGACCACAGCTGCCAAGGCGGTCTCTTCTGGTTCTGGGTGCTGCCTCTTCTCCTGCTGCTGGTGTTCTGGGGTGCCATGTTTCGGCGCATCGGTGGTGGGGCAGGGGCACAGGCGCTCACATTCGGCAAGGCCAAGTTCAAGCTGTTCCTGGAGGAGGGAACCGGGGTCGGTTTCAAGGACGTGGCCGGTATCGACGAGGTCAAGGAGGAGCTCCAGGAGGTGGTCGAGTTCCTCAAGGAACCGGAGCGGTTCATCCGTCTGGGCGGTCGGATCCCCAAGGGGGTGCTTCTGGTGGGACCCCCTGGAACCGGCAAGACCTTGTTGGCCCGGGCCGTGGCAGGCGAGGCGTCCGTCCCCTTCTTCAACATCAGCGGCTCCGACTTCGTTGAGATGTTCGTGGGGGTAGGCGCCGCCCGCGTGCGAGACCTGTTCGAGCAGGCGACCCGTATGGCCCCCTGCATCATCTTCATCGATGAGCTGGACGCCGTGGGCCGTGCGCGGGGCGCCGCCGGACAGATGGGGGGAAACGAGGAACGGGAGCAGACCTTGAACGCCCTGCTCGTCGAGATGGACGGCTTCTCCCCCAAGCAAAGCGTCATCATCCTGGCCGCCACCAACCGACCCGAGATTCTCGACCCCGCCCTGCTCAGACCCGGCCGCTTCGACCGCCAGATCCTGGTGGATCGCCCGGACATCAAAGGCCGAGAAGAGATCCTGAAGGTCCACACCAAGAAGCTGCTGCTGGGCGATGACATCAACCTGGAGCGGATCGCGGCACAGACCCCTGGCTTTGTCGGGGCCGACCTGGCCAACGTGGTCAACGAAGCCGCCCTGCTAGCCGCCCGTCGGCGCCGCAAGCTCATCACCCAGGCGGATTTCCAGGACGCCATCGAACGGGTGATCGCCGGACTGGAGAAAAAGAACCGCCGCATGAACGAACGCGAAAAGTGGATCGTGGCCTTCCATGAGGCCGGACACGCCATCTCCTCGACAGCCCTCCCCTTCGCCGACCCCGTGCACAAGGTCAGTATCATCCCCCGAGGCATCGGAGCGCTGGGATACACCCTCCAGCTTCCCCTCGAGGATCGCTACCTCATGACCCGAGAGGAGCTGCTCGACAAGATCGGCTCGCTCTTGGGAGGACGCGCAGCCGAGATCGTCACCTTTGGCGATGTCTCCACCGGAGCCCAGAACGATCTGCTCAAGGCCACCGACCTGGTCAAACGCATGATCACCGAGTACGGCATGAGCCAGCAGCTGGGGCCGGTCTACCTGGGGGAAACCAACCAGCTTCCGGGCTTTCTGGGCGCCTTGCGCTCCAACCGAGAGTATAGCGACCAAACCGCCCAACGGATTGACCAGGAGGTCCAGGCCCTGATCGAGGCGGTCCTGGACAAAGTGGTCCAGATCCTCCAGCAAAACCAGCAGATCCTGGAGAACCTGGCCCAGTGCCTGCTCTCCACCGAGGTGGTCGAGGGAGAAGCGCTGGAAAACCTCCTCTCCCGCGTAAAACAACTCCCCGAAGATCTCGATCGACTCCAATCGAGCCGCATCGGCAAGACGGTCCGATGCGATCGCAACCCTTCCCCAACCGTCTCTTCGGCCAATGGCACCCTGGATAGCCCCGGAAACAAGTAACCGATCCCCCACACGGAATCTCTTGAGCCCCGTTCATTCCTTGTTTAGACTTTGCGACCATGGCAGCACTCAACGAGCGCTGATGCGCTTCCCTCCGGTCCCAGCGGCCTGTGCCGCCGCTTACGCCGGGCGGAAAGAGAGGTCAGAATGGACTTTCCCAAGCGATACGCCCAGTATTCTCTCCTGAAGCGAATCGCTGCCGGCAGTCACACCGATACCTTCCTGGCACGAAGGTTTCGCGACGAAGGTAGCGGCAGAGAGTTTGTCATCAAGCGGCTGCTCCCCGAGCTGGCCCACCAGAAGGAAAAACAGGAACACTTCCAGAACGCCGCACAACAAGCCGCCTCTCTGCAACACCCCCACATCGCGGCCGTGTTCGAGTACTACCAGGTGGCAAGCTCCTCCTGCCACCTCTGTATGGAGTACGTCTGGGGCGAGGATCTCTGGCGGATCGCCGAACGCGGAAACACCGCAGGCCGGTTTCTTCCCCTCCCCCTGGCGGTCCTGATCGCTTCGGATATCGCTCAGGCACTCCGCTACTGCCATGAACACGCCGAAGGCCCACGGCAAGCGCCCTCGCTCTTCGGCGCCGATCTCTCCCCCTCCAACATCCTGGTCGGCTTCGATGGGCACCCGAAGATCCTGGACTTCGGCGTTCCGCTATCCACACTCAAAACCTGGAAGGGGATCCGGCGGGGACCCCTGGAAGGCAAGCTGGCCTATGCCAGCCCAGAACTGCTGGAGGGGGCCACGGTGGACGCCCGCTCCGACCTCTTCTCCCTGGGCATCCTGCTCTGGGAGTTCACCACCTGCAAGCGGCTGTTCAAGGGGGTCGGCGCCGCCCAGATAGAAAAGCTGGTGATGGAGGCCCAGGTACCCCCCCCCGCCGAGATCCAGCCCGGTTACCCGCCCGAGCTGGAACGATTGGTCCTCAAGGCATTGGCCCGCAATCCCGACCAGCGGTTCCAGACTGCCGCCGAGATGCACCAGGAGCTCAACGACCTGTTGGTCCACAAACTGGATCACCCCTCGCACGACCAGCTGGCCGAATATGTGCAGAGTATCCTCCCGGACAAGATGGCCGAGATTGCCACCCTGTTGGGAAACGAGTACCGCGGTCCCGATCTGGAGCAGGTCCAGGCCCTCCCCTGGGCTCCCTTCAAGGCTCATCGCGAGGAACGGATCACGCCGATCGAGACCACCAAGCCGGCCAGGCCGGAACCGCGATCTCCATCGCAGTTTCCCGCCTTGGCCCCCCTTCCCTCTCGCACCCCCGTGGACGGGCTTCCAGCCGTTCCACCCGAAGCCGAGCTGTCTGCCCCCCCGCCGCCGCCCCCCCCGCCGATCCCGCAACCCCTGCGAACTCCGGCGAAGTCGGTCCTGCATACCTTGCGCAAGGACCACCCCGACGAGTTCGAGAAAACCGCGCAGCGTTCCAGCCAGGTTGCCTGGGTGTTGGGCATCACCATAGCCGGCGTGGCCGTGGCCATCTTTGCCTACTACCTGTTCTTCTATCACTGGCCCTGGGAAGGGTTGCTCGGTCGACCGGTAGAACCACCAGGTCCGGTGGAACCGCTGGCGCCCCGCCAGATGCCGGAGACCATCCCCGTCCAGGTGACCACCACGCCGCCCGGTGCGGCGGTAACCGCCAACGGGATCATCGCGCCTCAGCGTACACCCACCTCCGTCCCCCTGGTACCCCAGGCGACAAACAATGTCGGCCTCTTTCTGGACGGCTATCGTACCCTCTTTTACGACCTCGATCTCTCCACCACCCACCCCGAGGAAGGCCTCACTGCCGAGCTTACCCCCATGCCTCTGCTTCCCCCGGATCCACAGAGGCCGCCCGGCGCAGCGGAAGGAACGCAGCCCACGGTATGGCCTTTCGCCCGAGGCCGACTGAACGTGACCTCCCGCCCCTCTGGAGCCACAATCCTGCGCAACGGAGGGGTGGTCTGCCAGCAAACCCCCTGCGAGTTCGATGTCCCGGCCGGAGAGGAGCAGCACATCACCGCCCAGCTCCCGGACCACCTCGACACGGTTGCCTATGTCCAGGCGCCACCCTGGGAACACCACATCGACACCAAGTACCTGCAGCTCGAACTCACTCCGGTACCGCAGGGTTCCCGGTTGTACACCTACCTGGAGTTGACCAGCGCCCCCCGCGGTGCACGGGTCTATCTGAACGGCGAGCGGATCGGACGGACACCGCTGAACATCGCCAAACCCATCGACTCCCTACTAGCGGTAGAGATGCAGGCAGACGAATACCAACCCTGGAAGCGGATCTTCTACCCCTCCCCCGGCCATATCCGTCTCGGTCCGGTGCTCGAACCCCTCCCCCGGCCACAAGCCCAGCTCTCGCTGGTCGTCGATGCCCCAGACATGCCGGGCACCCGCATCTACCTGGGCCCCAACGAGATCGGCTCCGACGCGGTCGAGTCGGTCACCGTTCCGGCCGGCACGTACGCGCTGACCCTCTCCTATACACCTCCCCCGACCGAACCCACCTCCGAGCGACGGCGCTCCCGCATGGATGTCGAACTGCCCGCCGGCACCCACATCAGCCTGCACTACCGGTGGAGTGGAACCAGCTTTGAGCTGGTCAACCGGTCCGAGAGCCCGGCCGAGTTTCCTCGGGAAACTCCCTGAGCGGGCGGAGTCCTGTCTGTTTTCTGGGAAAAAGTCCACCTCCCCCGGGCTCCGCCTCGGGGGAGGAAAGTTAGGCCAGAGGCTAGAGTCGCCCCCTCCGCCCGCTACGCGGGCACCTCCCCCGGGCTCCGCCTAGGGGGAGGATTGCCCTGCGCGGAGTGCTCGGCCCATCGCTTGAACTCCCGCAGCAGTCTGGGGATGGAGGCATCCACCAGGAGAGAGGTCACCATCGGCGGCAGGTTTCCCTCGATGGTCACCTGGATGGAGTACGCGGCACGGGTCAACGAAGGTTCCAGTGGGGTCAAGGTCCAGCTGCCGGTATTGCGGGTCATCCAGTCACCCGCAACGAGCACCCAGCTCAACTTGCGGTTGTCATTTCGGGTCAGATCCAGCGTGTACTGCAGGTTGCGGCGGAAAAGGACCACCTCGAACCAGACCCTCCACCGATCGGCTTCTTGCTCCTTCAGCTCCACCGCCATCACACTGGAAAGGAAACGGGGATATTGCTCGAAGTCACAGAGCACCTCCATCAGGGTGCCAGCATCTACCCCGATCTCGATGGAGCGGCTGGCCTGGTGCACTGAGGACAACACCTGTACTCTCCGTCCCCCGGGTTGGTTCGCCTCGATGGAGGCGTTGTTCCCGCCTTGGTTTTAGAATAACATGCCGACCACAAGGGACGAATGGCCTTGACAGGAAAACCCATGAAAGCCGATCCCTTCATCCTCGATCCCTCCACCGATCGAGACTATGTCACCTTGCTGGTCCGCGACCCGGATTGGGCCTATGTCTTCTGGGAAGCGACCGCCGAAGGGGTGACCCGAAGCAAGAGCCGCCTGAGCAACGCCGGTACCGGCTGTCCCATGGTCCTGCGCATCTACTCCTTCGAGCGGGACAACAAGGCGGGCCGAAGCAAGGCCGAGTTTGCCGAGTACGAAGTGGACCAGTGGTTGGGTGGCCGACTGGTGTTGCTCGGACGACCCGGCACCTTTCACCAGGCTGTCCTGGGGTTCAAAGGGGAGGGGGAGACGTTTTCTCCTCTGTGCCGCAGCCCCCTCGTTCCCTCACCTCAGCTTTTCGGAGGGGAGTGATGACGCTGGACCGCGGTGCTCTTTGTCTTGTGCTCCACGCCCACCTCCCCCTGGTGCGTCATCCGGAGAACCCCCATCACCTGGAAGAGCACTGGTACTTCGAGGCCATGGCGGATTGTTATCTTCCGATCCTGAGCATGCTCGACCGGCTGAACCGCGACCAGATCCCGGGGCGCCTTACCTTGTCTTTGTCCCCGACCTTGCTCTCCATGTTGGACGACGAGCTGCTGCGCGATCGATTCGAGGAGTACCTCGAGCGCCGCATCGCCCTGGCCCGCAGTGAGTTCGAACGCACCCGGGATCTGCCGACCTTCCACCGCCTGGCCGGCTGGTACTTGGGACTGTTCGAGGATACCCTGGAGGAGTTCCAGAAAACCTACCAGCGCGATGTCGCCTCCGCTCTGGCCACCCACCACCAGAACGGTCGCCTGGAGCTGATCACCTGCGCCGGTACCCACGCCGTGTTACCCTTGCTCCACCAGGAAACCACACGCCGCGCCCACATCGACCTGGCCGTAGAGCAGTTCCACGCCCGCTTCGGCTTCTACCCCACGGGGCTCTGGCTTCCCGAGTGCGGCTACCAGCCCGGACTGGAACGACTGCTGGAGCAACGGGACATCCGCTACACTATCCTGGAATGCCATGCGCTGCCCGCCAACTCGACCGGCGGCCACAACCATCGCTTCTGTCCGGCTGCCAGCGATAACGGGCTCGCCTTCTTTACCAGGGATCAGGCCGCCTCTGCCCAGGTCTGGAGTGCCACCACGGGATATCCTGGCGATCCCGACTACCGCGAGTTCTACCGGGATATCGGTTTCGACCTGGAAGCGATCCACCTCGGATCGTTTTTGGCGCCTGATGGAATCCGCACCCAGACCGGCCTGAAGTACTATCGGATCACCCAGGCCGGCGAGCCCAAGCTGCCCTATGAGCCAGACCTGGCCCAGCAGAAGGTCGCCGAGCATGCTGCCCATTTCATCGCCAGCCGGATGGAGCAGCTCCAATCGGCCCCGCAAACGCTGCCCTGCCGCCCGCTGGTTCTGGCCGCTTTCGATGCCGAGCTGTTTGGACACTGGTGGTTTGAGGGGCCGGCCTTTCTAGAACAGCTTTTTCGACAAGTGGCCGCCTCTCCGCTCGACCTGGTCACCCCTGGAGATTACCTGGAGGCCCAATCGGCTCTCCCGGTCGCTTCCCCCGGCACCTCCAGCTGGGGGTACAACGGCTTCTTCGAGGCCTGGCTCAATCCGGATCGAAACGCCTGGTTGTACCGATATCTCCACCATGCCGAGGATCGGCTGTGGGCCAGCTTTCACCGGGTAGCGGTCTCTACCTCCCAGGAGAAAAACGAGGCCCTGGCTCAGGCCATCAGAGAGCTGCTTCTGGCTCAAGGCTCAGACTGGAGCTTCATCCTGAATACCGGCACCGCGGTGGAATATGCCGTCTCCCGCATTCAGGACCACCTGGAGACGGTCCATCGCTTGCTCGACATGGTGGAAAACGGGGAGATCGACCGATCGTTTGTGCATGCAAGGCAAGAGCGGTGGGGCATCTTTTCGGGTCTGGATCTGGTAGGCCTCTGGTCGAAGGCGTCTTGAACCACTCAGTCCAGATCCTCCTCCCCGCGCTCTCCCTCCTCCTTGCCCTGGATATTCTGATACACCTCCTCCCGGTAGATCTTGACCTCCTTGGGAGCCAGGATGCCGATACGCACATGGTTCCGGCGGATCTCTTTCACCACGATCTGGATATCATCCCCGATCCGGATCGACTCCCCTACCTTCCGAGTAAGCGTCAGCATCGGTCATCCTCCTCCCTGACGATAGACCTCGCCGCTACTCTAACCATGTCCGGGTTGGCTGTAAAAAAGTTGTAGGGAAATATGAGCAAAAAACCTACCCGCTCTCTTGCGGGGCTCTGACGGCCGTTTCCAGGGTCGATCGGCCCAACCAGCAACCGGTCGAGCCCACCGACTCAGACAACGAGAGGCGATCGGGAATGACCTCTGGGGTACGGGTCGAAGCGGAATCAGCGGGCAAAAGGGGGCAGCCGTTCTTCAGGAACGGCACCACAAGCCGTCAATACAGGCACTTGAAGCGGAAGTCCGTCTGGCCGAAGCGGATCTCGTCATTGTCGACCAGCTCGCTCTTGATGATCCGCTGTCGGTTCACGTAGGTGCCGTTGCGGGAGTCGAGATCCTGCAAGATATAGTTGCTCTTGGAGGATTCGATCAGGAAGACGGCGTGTCGTGCCGAGAGGTAGGGATCGAAGACCACCAGGTCGCAGTCGGCTGCCGTTCCCAGCACGTTGCGGCCATCGAAGAGGCGGAAATCCTGCCCCTTTTGTTGGCCGTTCATGGCGACGATCCAGCCCACGACGTTCTTGGCGACGTGGGCGGTTCCCAGCAGCGCCGATGGGTCGATGGCGACGGTCTTGGCGGGTGCGCCACCGCCGGCGGCGGGTTGAACCTGGACGGCCGACACCCCTTTTTGGACGGCGGCTCGGCAATAGGGGCACACATCCCAGGAGGGATCGATCGGATGGCCATTTGGACAGGTCAGCTGTGCCTTACCCATTTGAGGTGCTCCCCCTGCTTGGACCTGCGGAGCGCCCGCAGGTGGTGGAACCGGTGGTGCAGCCGCTGGCTGTTCCCACGCTGGCGGCTGGTACCCATGGCTCACCGGAGCGGGAGCTCGGCTGTCGACGCCCTTGTCGTCCTTTTTCAACATACCAGGCCCGGCATGGTCCATCGAATGGAGCGCTTTTTCCTGCATCTTGGCCTGGGCGCCGGTCACCTTGGCTTCCGCCTTGCCCACGGTTTCCCGCTTGGCCTTTGCTTCAGCGGCTCGGCTCACGGTGCCGACCATTCTACCGAAAAGCTTGTCGAAGATGTCGAGTACAATGAAGCTCATGGTATCGTGCGTCCCGGCTGCTGAATTTCGCCCCTCCTCACCATGTTCTCAGTGTACCAGAAAAAAGGAAGGGGCGTCAGCTGATGGTGAATTTCAACTTGGTCGAGGTCCCCACATTGATGACATCGCCGTTTTTCAGGAACTGGCGTTGAACCCGTTGGCCTTCGATGTAGGTACCGTTGGTGGAGCCGACATCCTCGATGAGATAGCGTCCCCCTTCCTGGAAGGAGACCTTGAAGTGGTTCCCCGAGATGCCCGGATCATTGAGGATGATGTTGTTGCCCACGCTCTTGCCGACCTCGGTGACGATATCGCGCAAGAAGAAGGTCCATCCGGACTTGGGTCCCTCGATCACCTTGAGCAGGCCATAGTTCGGTTCAGCTGCGCAGTGATGGCAGTATTGCAGGTCATCGCGTAGCTGCCTGCCGCACTGGACGCATAGCTTGGGTGCCTCGAAGACCGGTTCCGGTTCTTTCTCGACCTCTTTCTTGGGCCGTTTGATGAGGAAGAGCACCACGATGGCGATGATGACCAGCCCGATCAGGATGGAGCCGATCAGGATGATCAGACCCCAGAGGTTGAACTTGCGGGCGGTCACATGGGCCCGGATGGTGTTGGAGTCCAAAAGGCTGCCCCCCGAGGGGGTCATCGACATCTTGAAGTAGTAGTTGATGTCCGGCTCGAGCGCCTTGTTGGTGAAGCGCAGCACAAAGGAGGACCAGATCTCGTCCAGGGTCTGCTCGAAGGCGGTCTGGACGTCGGTGGCGCTGCCAGCCAGGCGGTACGTACCGCTGGGCGGCGCCACACCGGTGGCGAATCGGACCGGATCGCCGCCCGGTTCGTTGAGGGTATCGTAGTTGGTGTAGGGCCGATAGACGATCACCTGGGTGATCACGTCGGCCATGTCATCTCCGCTCAGCAGCTCTCGGATCCGGCTGACCTCGTTGCTGAACTCCTCGGATTCGACCGTGGTCAGGGTACTGGTCACCACGATGAAGAAGTAGACGAAGGCGCCGCTTTCTCGGCTGCCTCGCCGCAGGTAGGTGCGTTGGGCCAGGGTGATGGCGTTGAATGGGTTTTCGGCGCGGGTCCCGGGATCGGCGATCCAGCGGGGCCGCATCAGCTCCGTGGATAGCTCGGCCACCTGTGCCGAGGTGAACTCCGGCAGCCAGGAGACGGTCTCGTTGTAGACCCCGATCCGGATGAAGACATCATCGCGAGGTGGGGCCAACTGCAGCGCGTGAACGAGAGCGTTGCGGAGGCCGGAGGCATCGGGGCGCCGGGTATCGTCTTCGGTTCCGTTGAAGAGGTCGTTGTTGGGGATCAGGATGTACACCCGAAAGGGGTTGGCGTAGTCCCTCAGGTGCATGATCGAGGGGTTCTTGATGGACAGCGGCTCCAGGGTGGCGGCGTCTTCCCCCGCCACCATGCCGATGCCCTCCAGCGGAATGCGTTGGGGATCGCTGATCGGATCCCGGTTGTTGTCGACCAGGGAGAACAGGACGGTGAAGATCCCCTCTTCGTCGGTCAGGAGCCGCCGGAGCTTCAGCAGGTCGGCATGCGCCGTACCGGCGGACAGGACCGCCAACAGGAGCACCCCTGCCAGCAGGATCGGTTTACCAGTTCTGGATGTCCGTACCATGGAAGCCCCCTCAGCAACGATGGCGCGCGATGGTCAAGGCTCGTTGGCGGACACCCTTTGCCCGATGGTCCCACAGAGCTCGGGGTGACCGCCATTCTCCCGGCCTAGACGGCCTGGTAGAACCAGAGCCGGAAGATGTTGATATCCCGCTCGGCCGATGTGGCGACCTGACGCATGGTCACCGTATTGCTCCGAACGTACTTGCCCTTGACCACGACCGGCCAGTTTCTCCAGCGAAAACGTTTGTCGGAGCCCTGGCAGATCAGCTTGCCTGCCTTGACCCCGTTGATCTCGATATCGGCCTCGTGGTCGCCATGGACGAAGTCCATCCGCCGCAAGATCAGCAGGTCAAGCTGTGGCTTGAGGTTGCGGATCTCGAACTCGGCGTAGCCATCCACGTGGGCCACACCGGCGTCGTCCACGGTCGTGCCGTCGGGATACTTGAGTCGCTGGCGGGTGTGCCAGGAGTCCTTCTCCCCGTGGATCCGGAAGTTGTGCTCCCGTTCCGAGGAGGGGTCGGTGATGTTGATCTGGTCTACCAGCTCCCAGTCGATCCCCTCGATCTTGATGTGCTTGGGGGGATCGCCGGAGAACTCCTTGATCGTATCCCAGGAGAACCCGCCCTCGGTAGGCTTTGCAGCCGCTTTGGGCGCTGCCTCGGTGGGACCGGCCACCTCCCGGGTGGTCATCTCCAGGTGGTCCACGGCGGCGGCCTGGTGCTTGAGCATGTCGTCCAGGACGGTGATGGCCTCCCGCCGATCGCCCACCAGGCGCTCCACCAGGTCGAGCTCGGACTTGTGGTCCCTGAACCGCTTGCGGCTCGACAGTCCTGGGTGGTCCTTCTCGACTTCAGACACCACCCGTTTTTGCATCTCCAGGACCAACCCCATCAGGTCGAGGAAGGTACTCGGCCCGACGCCGGAAGCGGACAGCATCATCTCCATCATGGTCAGGGCCAGCACCACGTTGTTGGCGGTGTGGATGCCCCGGTTGTAGGCCAGGCTGGCGTAATACTCCCGGTTCCGGCGCATCAGCTCTCGGAAGGTCTGCGCCATTTCGGCGCTCATGAACCCTCCCGCCACACCGGCCACCGGTCGAAACCTGAGGTCGATCTCGTTCGGCTCGGGGCCGTTGGGGTTACGGGCATCCATGAACCGTTTGCAATCGGGCGTCACGTGGATGCGGGCCAGCTCGATCTCCATCTCGGTGTCGGGTGGTGTGATGGACCAATCCACCTTGCAGACCTCGCTGACTCGGGTGTGGCCCTTGTAGTTCAGGTTTTCCTTGTAGGCCACGAAGTCGGACAGCTCCTCCACGTACTTGGCCACCAGGTAGACCGTCTGGGGCAGCTTGTAGTCCGACTTCACGAACTGCCGGATCTCCGTCTCCCACAGGATGATGTCGTTGCCCCGGCCGTCGACGCAGTAGCCCGGGTGGATCTCCACCGCCATCTCCCCCTTGCCGCGCGAGGTGACCTTGAAGTCCCTCAATTGGCCGGGCACGATGCCGACTCCGTGGAAGGACCGGTTGTGTAGCCGGTGTTTGTTGACGTGGTACAGATCCCCCTGATTCCAATCGTCGGGCGTGGTCACGAACCCTTCGAAGAAGTTCAGGCGCTTGAATCCTTTCTTTAGCTCTAGCATCGTCTCCCCTTACGCCTGTGGAGGTATGACCGTTGCGTGACCTCCGTGATGGTGTTGACCTACTTCTCTTCCTCCGGTTTTGCCGGACCTCGGCGTCGGCGCGCCGTCGGTGACTCCTTATCTGCTGTGCGCTTCGGGCCTTCCGTGGTCTTCTCCCCCTCGCTGGTGGTTTCCCGCAGGCGCCTCAGGCGGGACAGGGTGGTCTCTGCGCTGGGTGTTTCTCCGTCTCCGGCGGTTTCCCGTTGTCTGCGCAGTCGAGAGAGGGTCGTCTCACCGGCCGGCGGAGCGCCTTCGCCTTCTGGTGGACCTTCTGGCGTCGGCTTGAGGCGGGCACCGAGAGTGGACACATCCAGCACCTGTGTCGGCTGGTCGGCCTCGTCACTGGTTGCACCTCTGGCCCGTCTGCGACGGGCCAGGATATCCGCAGCGGTCGTCTCTCCCTCCGCCTCCGGCTCGACCACGGTACGCAGCCGCCTGCGTCTGGCCAGTCGCTCGTCGTCAGAGA
Source organism: Bradymonadales bacterium (assembly GCA_016931535.1). GTDB lineage: Bacteria > Myxococcota_A > Bradymonadia > JAFGEP01 > JAFGEP01 > JAFGEP01. The sequence continues at coordinate 50,857 of JAFGEP010000096.1, read as the reverse complement.
TCTCTTTGGCCTCCTCCTTCTCTTCTTCTTTGGGGGTTGCAGCCGGGCTTTCGGCCTCGCCCTCCTCGCCGCCAAAACGGCGCTTCCTCCGCTCGGCCAAGAGCCGTCGCTTCTCGGCCAGCCGTTCCTCCAGGGAAGATTCGCTCACCTCTTGGGGTGCCGGAGCCTTAGCTTCCGGCTCCTGACCCCCTTCGGGGAGTCCCGCCTGCGCCGAATCATCCCGGGTGCTGGCAACCCGGTAAGCCCCGATCACCGGGCCGACCCAGCGTTTCTTGGCCTCGGGCACGCCGGTGAACTTGAGGTAGTAGGTGGTATGGGCCGGTTTCTCCTGGCTGATGATCTGGTGGATCTTGATGATCTGGTCGTCGGTGATGGTGTTCGGATCCAGGGGGATCTCCACGATGAAGCAGTAAGCCCGGTTCGTCGGGGGAAGGATGGCCGACTCCACCCCGATGGTAGAGTAGACCCCGATCTGGAACCCGTTGAGAGGCCAGGCGTTCTCGATGATCTTGGGCTTGACCCCGATGTACATGTCGATGAAGGTCTCCAGCCCTTTGACCGTTCCCCGGATGCGATAGAGCTCCACCGCCCTTTTCAGGAACAACCGACGCTTGGTCTCGTCCCACTCGCCGTCCAGGGTGAAGGCCACCCAGCTGGACAGCCAGGGCAGAAACTCCCCGGGGGTCTCGAACACCTCGAAGTAGGTGTGCAGGACATCGATCTTGGATTCGATGGAGTAGAAGATGTGCTGGAAGATCCAGAGAAACTCCCGCAGGTAGTTGGTTCCGCCGACCTGTCGCCGCTGGTAGATCCCTGGCAGGTAGTCGAGCAGGCACTCCATGGAGACGACCAGCTCGATCCGCTCGTCGGTGTCGACGATCTGCCCCTTGCTGGGATTCTGCCCCACTACGGTGCCGTATGGCGCAAAGCTCTTGACGTAGCGGACATCCACGTAGGGATCCCCTTCTTGAGGGGTCCCGACCAGGTTGCGGTTGTAGAAGCCGCGGTGCCGGAGCACCAGCCGAGCATCCTTCTCCTTCAGACCGACCACGTTGGGAAGCTTTTGCTTCCTGCGGCGCAGCCGCTCCATCCGTTCCAGGCGTTCGTCCGTTGCCATGTTACCGCCGTATCGCTTCGCGTGATTTCTCGATCACGACCACCTCGATGACGTGGGGCAACTCCTTGGGCCCTAACTTGACCGATTCCACCTTCTGGCTGCGGTCTTCGTCCAGGATCTCGATCCGATCGACGAACTCCACGCCGTTGATCTCCTCGACCACGTTGTACAGGTCCACCTTGTGCAGCACCCGCCCGAAGGGCCAGCCTCGCCCGTTGCGCCCACCGACGATGGGGTGCAGGTACTTGCGCAGGGCGAACTCGGTCTGGCTCTTGATATCTTCGCTGCTTCCGCTGGGGTCCCGCACCAGCTCGACGGTCAAGGAGACCTCCACGTAGCGGGGTTTCTCCACGTTCACCAGGCAGCTGACCAGCCGACGCTCGTCCAGGTAGGCCTTGACTCGGCGCAACAGCTCGTTGGAGGGGAGCAGCTTCTCCCGCAGATCGGTCGAGCTGATCCGCTCCCCGACCTCGAACTTGGGCAAGATCAGCACCGTGACCTGACCTTCCCGCTCCCCTCCGGCCACCGTCTTGGCTCGGGCGACGCCAGCCGAGGCCTCCCGGGCCAGCCATTCGAAGTCGCTGGAGGTGACGGCTCGATCCTTGCTCTTGATGACGTGGGGACCGCGTTGTTTGACCTCCTCCACCGTCTCGGCGTCGGCTCCGCCTCGTGCGGGAAAGTGGTTGGTCACCGAGTCGATGTAGGGGATCGGGTTGCGCAGGATGTTGATGCTGTAGGAGCCCACGTTCCCCCGGGCTCCTCCGCCCACGTAGTAGGATCGGGCGACGATGTTGTTGGCCCCTTCGGGCGGCATCATTCCCCGGATCCCGTCGCCGAAGAGGATGGCTCCGGCGTGGGGATCGATCACATAGACCCGGCTGTCCCGGTGATGGCCGTAGAAGGTGTCCACCCGGCGCCAGCGGACCCAGTATCCCCGCTCCGGCCCGCTGATCTCCTCGACAGCCTTGTCTCCGAACAGATCGACCAGCTCGTCCAGCTGCTCCTTGGTGGGCATCTCGCTTTCCCGGATGTAGATCTCCTCCCCCTCCAGCAACGGTTTCCGGGCCAGCTCGAACCGCTGGTTGGGTGTTCCCCGGCTGGAGCCCACCAGCTCGTTTCGGACCGTCTGCCGGTTGACCACCTTCACCGAGTTGAGCAGGACGCGGGAGATCCGAGGCATGCGGTCATACCCCCCCATCTCGAGGCGGGCGCGCATCCAGAACAGCTCCTCCCCAAAGCGCTTGGACAGCCGAAAGGCGAATTTCTTGGGACCGATGAACTCGACCCGACCGGGCCGGGTGAAGTTGGCGGTGTGATCGGTGACCGGCAGCGGGATCCATTTCTTGCCGTCGGTGTATTCCCAGACGATCCGCTGCTCCTTGGTGAAATCTGGCCCGAACTTCTCCGACCTCTTGGCCAGGTAGGTTTCGTACTCTTCGTCGTGATAGTCCTCCTCCTGCTCCAACACCTCGAAATGGATGCTCACCGAGCGGTTGGGGAAGGGACCGACCTCCTCTCCCATGAAGCCCAGAAACAGCGCCGGGTTCTCGTCGGCGATCGGCTCGAACGCCTGGAACCGTTTGCCTTCGGCCTTGGCCAGATCGGTCACGTCGCTGTACTTGAAGTCGTTGTAGGTGAACACCTTCCGGAACGGCTTGTCATCCTCCACGAACTTGAGGGTCAGGTCCTTCAGGGCGGGTGGCTTCAGCGGCCGCTCATGCTTCCACACCCAGGTGTCCCCTTCCAGCTCGTAGCGTCCCTGCTGACCGTAGTCCCCCTTCACGATCCGGACCCGGATCCACTGCTTCTCGACGCCGTTGATATCGACCGCCTTCATCCCCTTGGGTCGCCGGAAGCTGATGTTGCCGGTCTGGGTGAACGCCTTGGTGGTGTCGGCGAACTCGCTCCCCTCCATCGGCTCTTCCACCCCCTCCGGCTTCACCCGAGCCATCATGGCCCAACGCTTGCCCGTCCAGTACTCCCATTCCAGGGTCAGATCGGGGCTGGGGCTGGGAGGATCGACGATGGTGGGGTCTGCCAGCATGATGTCGATGCGGATGTGGGCGTCCTCGATCGAGAGCAGCTCGTCATGCGCCACGTACAGCGCGGTCTCCACCTCCGGGGTGCGGTCGAAGGGGTAGAAGCTGCGGCTGGTGTCCAGTGTCAGGTAGGTGTTGGACTCCACGTTGACAAACATGTCACTCGGCTTGATCCCGTCCCCCAGGACCTCCACCCGCGCGGTGACGAAATCGATCTCGGTGTCCTCGGGCGTACCGGGCACCTCCACCAGCCGCGCCCGGATCCAGGGCAGCTCGGGCAGCTTGCCGTCCAGGGTGGTGGCTTCGGCCCCCTCGATCCCCTCGAAGGAGACCACCCCCCGCTCCAGCTCGAAGGGGCTGGGGTGTAGCTCCCGCCAGCGGCGGCCGTTCCAGTACTCCCACTCCACCAGGTTGACCAGGGCAGACATGTTGTTGTGGGCATCCTTGATGATGACCGCCAGGGTGGACCCCTCCTGGATGTTCTCCAACCGTTCGTCGCCCAGGTACAGGATCCGGTCGATCCGCCGCCGGCCCCGGAAGGCATCGAACCCTCCGGTCCGCTCCATCACGATCCGGTCGGTGGTGATGAAGGCCCCGTTGTCGGTGAAATCCTCGTCGTCGCGGCTGTAGCAGCGAACTAGCTTGGTCGGCAGGACCGCCAGCTCTTCCACCGTCTCGTAGACCACCGGCTCTTCGTCACCCAACCGGGCGGTGGCCACGGTGGTGCCCTCCGGGACGATCTGCAGCTCGGCCCCCTCCACCGGGGTGAAGGTGACCAGAGCAACGGCCGGCTGGGGGGGACGCATGCGGATCCCGACCAGGTTCAGAAAGGCCAGGTAGTTCTTTTCGCCCACCCGGTTGAGCCGATAGATGATCATCTCGGTCATCCAGGCGAACAGCTCGATCAGGGTGATCCCGGGGTCCGACGGATTGTGGTTGGTCCAGTCGGGACAGTACTTGGGAATCAGGCTGATGGCCTCATTCACGATGTCCCGGTAGCGCCGATCATCGAGATTGGGAATGGGGATCATGCCTCCTCCTCCCGTTCTTCCAGATAGAAGGGATACACCAGGTTGCGGGTGGTGTTGGTGGTCCGGATGGTGTAGGAGATCTCGAGCCTCAGCTTGTTCTCCTCGTAGGGATCCGGATCGGCCTTGACTTCCACGTTATCCACGCGTGGTTCCCACTTGATGATGGCCACACGGGCGAAGTGTTCTGCCAGGTTGGCGGTGATGCGGTTGTTGGGTTTGAACACCAGGTCGTGGATATTACAGCCGAATTCGGGCCGCATCTGCCGTTCTCCCGGCGCCGTACCCAGGATGATCTCGATGTTCTGGGCGATGTTCTCCTCGTGCCAGCTCATCGCGATACCGCCCTGCTGGTCCGTCCCCACGGGAAAGTTCCAGCCGCAGCCCAAGAACCTCTTGAAACGTTCCAACTGCCTACCCCTCCGTGTTCCTCGATGGCCCACGACGACCGTTGGCCAGAGCTGCGCTTGACACGGTCTGCCTGGCTTGACGGATGTGCTTAGGACGGGTCCTCAATCGAACTCAGGGGAGCCGGCCTTCAAAGTACTTGCCGCAGGAGGGGCACTTCACACTCACCCGCACCCCCGCCACCTCGACCTTGAGTACGCCGCTCCCGCAAAAGGGGCAGGAAAGACCGTCCCGCCGGCCATTCACGACCTCATCCAGCACATCGAGCCAGTAGGTCAGCTGAGCCTCATCGTTATCATTCATGGCCTTCCGTTTCTATCCGATGAACCGCCATTTTGCAACGCCCACGCAGCACCGTTCCGACCCTTTTCGGGTCACCCTACCCCTTGCACCGACCGGTGCGAGGAGTCGATGGTGGCCTGTAGGCTACCACACCTCAGCGGCGCTGACAGCATTGACACGCCGTTGGCGTCATGTTTCGAAGCGAAGGAAAAGGAAGGGGCAGAATGCGCCCTAGCCGTTCCAGGAAGGTCGGCTACAGAAGATCTTGGTGTTGTATCCACCACCGGCACCGGGCTTGTTCACATAGGAGTGGATCGCCCGGATCACATAGTAGTCCCCCGAGAACTGGTCGGTGACCCCTTCCAGCGTGATCACGGTTCCCGGTACGATGTTCGGGTCACCTTCGATCTCGCCTTCCACCTGGACAAACTTGTAGGCCATCTCGTCGAAGATCGCCTTGGCCACCTCGTCGACCTCGGCCTGGGTATACGCCGGATAGGCGCTGATCCAGTACTCGGCGTCGCCGAACTTCTCCATGACCAGGGCCGGTCCTTCACTCGATCCCCCCAGCGCATTGCGCGTCAGGGCGGCAGATTCTCCGATGATCTGTTTCTTCTGCTGCTGGTCGTAGGAGAACACCCGCACCTTGGTCACCTGGCCGGCCGTCTGCACGTTGAAGCGGGCCCTCTTCAAGACCGGTGGTTCGCCGCCGAAGGTATAGGTCGCCACGCTGGCCTCACTGGTCCGCTCCTTCTTGAACAACAGCTTGGCGTCGTCCACGTTCACCTCGTAGTTCACCCGACGCGCCATGTCGATCAGGAAGGACAGGTAGGTCTGGTTGTTCATCGAGATATACTTGTGGGTCACCGAGGTACCTTGCGCATCTCCGCTCAGACCGCCCTTGGAGGCGATATCGCTGGCCACGTCGCTGTACTTCATGTCCAGCCAGTGCTCGGTCTTGCGGCCTCGGGTCAGCCGATGGAGCTTGTCAAAGCCTCCGACGATGTACTTGATCGGATCGCTCTCGTGGAACACCGCCTCCGCGCTGCAGATCTCCCCCTTGAACAAGCTGACCATCGTTTCATCGTAGCCCAGCTTGATCTCGACCGGGTTCCCGATCTTGAACTTGTCGGCACCTGGGAAGGCGATCGTCCCCTCGCCGCTCTCTTCGTCGTTGAACAGGGCGAGCTCGAAGTAGTCTGGGCCGTCGTTCACCATGTCCACCCGGATACCCCGAACCAGGTTGGAGAGGGTCTCGTCCAGAGCGGATCCGCTCACCAAGATCTCGTAGGATTCAAACTTTTGGGTATCTTCTGCCATAGGCCTTGCCACCGCTCAGATCCAGCTACCGCCGGATTCGGTTAGCCCAGGTTTCCAGCCCCTGTTCCCCCCAGTTGAACGGGGCAAACCCACCAAGGCATCTCTGTTGATTCGACTACCCGTTCCCCACCCTTCCTGGTTGACTTATGTCAGGGTCGGTTGACCCGGGTTCCCCTGGCGCGGGTTTCCATCCTTGAACGCATCCGGGTTCTTCTCCATCGTCTCCCGCCACTTGTCCTGCTGCTCCTGGGAGGTCCGCCCCGACACGTGGGAGGCGGTACTGCTGGCATCCATGGTCGCCAGGGTTCCCGATTCGGCCTCTCCTCCACTGCCGGCCCCGGTATTCCCGGCGGCGGGATCGATCTTCTCCAGCAGCTCGACCGCCACGTTGGCTCGAATGGGGACGCCGTCCGGGTTGAACTTGGTGAAGGTGACGTTCATCGACTTGATGACGCAGTTGAACCGCAGTCCGTTCCCCCACCCGAAGATCACCTCCGGCGGTTGTTTCTTCTTCGAGTTGTTGGTCATCGCGTAGAGCGGATCGATGGCCCACCGCACATCCTGGGCACTCCAGTTCGCCTCTTTTGTGGGGTCGGGATTCTCCAAGCCGGAGGTGTCGTACTCCAGCTTCAGGGAGAGGGATCGAGGCTGTGAGGCCGTAAACTGGTAGAACCCCTGTCCCTTCTTCGGCTTGGCCTGGAAGTTCCATCCGACCGCCTTGTTGACGGAGACCTCTGTCGGGTTGTACAGGACCCCGATCGTCTCCTTGCTCACCGTGTCGTAAAAGTAGGCCTTCTGGAGCAGTATTCCGCGTCCCGTCGTGATCTCGATTTTCTCTTCGCCCATTGCTCGTTATCCTCCCCAACGATTGCGTTCCCACGCGATCCGGTGACGGATATGGGAGAGAATCGTTTCTGCCATGGTTTCCAACTCTTCCCCCTTGGGGGTGTCGTTCTCCGACTCGATGCCCGCGCGCTCCGGCCCCCTGCCACCACTGGCGGGAGCCGTTCTGGCAGCCAGCGGTTGGATGCTGATATCCGGCGGTCGCGCTGGACCCGGTGCTGGAGCCACCAGGGACCGCTCCGCCGCCATCGGTTGACCTTGAACCCGGCCGGCTTCCAAGCTGCGCGGTGGGACCGGGGCTTGACCCAGCCGACTCCGCGCTGGCCGTACCGAAGCCCGGCGAGCAGGATGAACCAACGGACCCGCCACTTGGGTAAACTGCGGTGCCGGAGCGGAAGCCTCGCCCTGCTGGGGCTCTGCTTGCCGCATGTCGATCAGATCCAGGAGACTTCGCGCTGCCGCCAGTCCTCTGGGTAGGGGGGTCTCCCCCAGCTGCCTTGCCAGGGGCAGCGTGCTTCCAAAACGGACGATGCTGGCCAGCTCGCGCCGCAACCAGCCCAGATCCGGAGTTCTGGCCCGGCCTTCCCGCCCCTGTGGAGCCCTTCCCTCGGGCATCCTGGCCGACAGCCAGCTGAGATCCCCCAGACCGGCCCAGCCCCAGTGGCTGGCCGCCTCCCGGTGGAAATCGGCCGGCGCCCCCATCGCTCCCGTTGCCGCTCGTCCCACACCGGCTCGTCCGGAAACTCCTGCTCCCTGACGAAGCTGCTGGCGGGCCATGGCGGCAGCCACCATCTCCCGTTCGATCGGGGCGAATCGCATGCCGGCACGGGCGCCAGGCGCCTCTCTGTCCAGCATGCCGGCGCGGTCGAAGCGCCGCAAGATGGAGGTCTCGATCGGTTCTGTCCGACTGCGGACCACACCCGGCTCTCCGCCCACCGGCCGGCCGCTGCCCGCCAGCTGCGCCAGATCCAGGCCAGCCAGCGTGAAGGCCGGCATCCCCGGTGCCATCAGCCGTGGCGCGAGCCCGGCCAACGCCCGCTGAACCGCTGGAATGGTCAGCTGGCGAGGGGCTCCGGGCAGAGCGGGGAAACCCGCCCCCTGCTCCACCCAATGCTGGACAGGTGCCGAAGCCTGCGTCACCGCACGCCCGATCGCCTCGGTCGTCAGACCTTCCCGGGCCAGCTCTCGCGTCACCTGATCCGCCGTGAAACCGGTCACCGGCGCCGCCCGACGCAGCCTTGTCACCTCGGGAACCCAGAACGGCTCGGCCCCAAATACCCGTTTGACCGCTTCTCTTCGCTCTGCCGCGCGGATCGGACGAACCGGGGCGGCAAACTGAAGCACCCGCATCGGACCGGCCCAGGTGCCACCCCGCTCGGCCGACTCGGGCAGCGCGATCCGCGCAGCCCGCGGCATCGGTGCCAAGCCGATCTCCCGGATGGGTGTGGTCGGGCGCTCGACAGCCGGCGCCCCCGAGGCATCGAACCGAGCCTTCGGAACGCCTGGAGCCGGAGCGACCAGACGGACCACGGCTCGCTCGGGACCGGTCCAGGGCATGGGTGACAAGGCGGCAAACGGCCGGCCCCAACGCCGAGCCAGCTCGCTCCGCTCCGCTACCGGTTGGATGGCGCGCCGTTCCACGGCCATGCCAGCCATCCCGCGCGGCGCTTCCACGTGGAGCGCATCGCCCCCCACGAACGGCTGCACTTTGGTATCAGACAGGTCGAGCAGCTTCCAGTCGGGAAAGCCTGCCGCCCGATAAGCCCGAAGTGCTGGCCGCTCCGCCTCCGCCACCCGCGCCATGGCTGGCCGGGATGCCCCCCGCAAGGAGGGCCCGGAAGGCTCCGCCGAGACCAGAGTCTGAGCCGCTCGGTCGATCCGCTCGATCCGCTCCTGCAGGGGGAGCTTCTCGCTCACCTGCTCCGGAGAGGCAGCCTGATCGACGAGAGAAACGAGCTGGAAGATCTCCGCCGGGCTGAACGGTGCCGTCCAACCACCCATCCGCAGGGGACGGGCCGTCTCACCCAACCGCTGCTGAACCCACGAGGACAGGGCCTCACCCCGTCCTGCCGGCTCCTGCAGCCCGGCCATCGGAACCTGCCCGATCGCCACGCCGGCCAGAAGCGGCATCGCCCGGCCGGAACGCCGCGGCATTTCGCCAGGCAGCTCCTCTCCGGCCACGGCTCGCGCCTCTTTGGCCCTTGCTCCGTATCCCAGCAAGCGTGCCAGTGGAGCCGCCGCAGCCCCCAGCACCGAAGACCTCGACGCCTGCATCAGCCGCGCCAAGGTCAACGCCCTGGATGGTACGGCCGGCGCCGCTTCGACCGCCTGGGCTGCCGCTGGTGACAGCACCTCCCGGGCGACCTGGGTCTGCACCGGGATGGTGGCGGCCCATTCGTCTGCCAGGGATACCATTACCGGGAAGAAGGCACCGGCCCGCATTGCGGGACGTTCTTGGGGCTCCGGGCCGACAAACCGCTTCTCGACCTGCTGTTCAGCCCGCTCCGCCACACCGCGCCAGCCGGCACGGAGCGCTCGTGGCTCCAGTGGGGTGCCTTGGCTGGTCAACCGGAAAGCGGAGGCCATGACGGTGAGATCAGGCCGAGCACCGGCTGTGATCTCCGGGCGGTAAGCCTGAACGACGGAATCTCCCAGAGCTGCTGGCCGGAGGGCCTCACCCACCGTCGGGATGATCCGACTGCCAAGCCAGGTCAACCCCGGCCTGGCCGGCCGGGTCTCTTCCCGCTTGGCGCCCGCTCGGCCTGCCGCCTCGGGCACCGGGAGAACCAGCACCCGTTCCCCCTGCGTTGCCAGCTGGAAACGACCGGCGCGTTGCGTCACCGTCGGCTCGGACTGCAAGATCCCGATGGCCGTCAGTCTCCTGGACCCTTTTGCCTCGGTTCCAACCGCCTGCCGCAGGGCATCCAGTGCTTCTTGTCTCAGCAACAACGGCTCTGCCGCCGGCTGCATCGCCCGGCTCGGGATCGGCGACACCGCGGGCCGATGAGTCGAGACCAAGAGGTCCATCGGCGTTCGAACCGCCCCGGCCCTCTCCTGGATCGCCCCGTGGATGGTGGCGATTCCGGCCGGCCGGATCGCCCTGGTGATGCCGGTGGTCGATGCCGCCGGCACAGACCGCAGCGGAGCGGTTCGACTCTGGATCGCTCGGGCCACAGCCGGTGTGGTTGCGCGCCAGCGAGCCTCCTCCGTCGAGATCGCTTGCTTGTCGGCCTCGGCGACCAGTTGAACCAGCGAGTCGGTAGCGAGGTAGGGAACCCGCATCGCCCGGGTGCCGTCGATGGCGCGCTCCATGACCACCCGGCCGAAGGGGGTCGTGGCCGCCTCGGCGGGTTGCCGCACGGGAAGCGATCGTTCCCAGTCTCTCAGGGCGTGTCGGCCCTCGGTGAGGACCTGGGCGAGCTGAGCGGCCCTTTCCTCGGTCCGTTGAGCTTGCCCGATCGCCTCCGTCCGGGCGACATCTGCAGGAGAGCCGCCCAGCAGCAAGGAGAGGGACAACGCCTTGGCCGGAGAGAACAGTTGCCAGGTCCGGGCCGCCGCCGGGGCACCCGTGGGTGCCACCTTGCCGGTGGTCGAATCGATCGGCCGCCCCGAGATGATCTGCTGCAAAGTGAACGATTCGGCGGCCTGTACTGGCCCGGCTCCTGCAACGCGTCGCTGCACCTCGCGTGCGGCCAGGGCCAACCGGGTCTTGCTGGCCGCAGCGGCGGGCTGTTCCTCGAAGTCGTTCAGACCCGCCAACAGCACGCTCATCAACGGCGCCACCCGCATCTGCCTCGGCTCTCGCAGTGCGGCGGCCAGCTCCGGTTCCAGCCGACTCGCCATCTGGTCGTCCAGCCGGAAACCCTCCGGCAGGCCGATCGGGTGGAATGCGCTCTGCGCGATCAGCTGCTCCCAGGAAGCGGGCTCGGCAGAACCTCCCGTCCCCAAGCCGAGATCCTCGCCTTGGGCCGGGAGGAACATCTCCCCGCCCAACGGGTCGGCCAGGATCGGATCGGCGGCTCTACCCGCCGGCCGGCGCTTGAGCAGCTCCCCGCTGAATCGCCGGCCGATCCGGCTCACCAACCGGGCCTGCTCCCCACCTGCCGGCATGACCAGGGCCAGCCGGTCGGCGACCTTGCGCGATTGCTCCGCCAGCGTTCGAAGGCCGACGGTCAGGCTGCGCAGGGTGTCGGGTTCGATGGAGATGTCGTCCAGAAACAGGGGACGACCAGGGATCGTACCGCCTGTCGGCACCCCCTCCCGCCCGATGGCAGACCCAGGCTGCCACTCGCCTGCGGCCTCTCGCTGGACGGTGCGTTCGGGAGCCCTTCGAGCGATCCCGACAAGCTCCGCCAGGAAGCGATGCGCCTCGGGCTGGCCAGACGCCACCTGCTCCACAAGCCGCTGCATGGCATACGAGGGAGCGGGTCGCGCCGAGATCATGCGGGAGAAGGAGCTCACCGGCCCCATGGCAGGTGGATAGGGGGAGCGGGCGCTGGACTCCAGCCGCCGCTGCAGGCGGCCCGGAAGTGCCGGCTGTGGCTCCACCTCGCTGGAGAGGATTCGGGCCGGCCAAATTCCTCGAGTGGAATCGGAACGGGCCTCGATGGGCATCGGCCTGTCGACCCCACCTGGACCGGCCAGGGTTGCCCGAGGTGCGGTTTTCCGCAGACTCTCGACCGCTCTCTGGATACCGGGTTGGGACTCGGCGGCCGATCGGACCAGCTCGGCGACGGGACCGGGAACCTGGCTCAAAACCCGCTGGCCGGCGGTCTGGTGCAGGTGCATCCCCAGGCCCGAAGCCGACCGTTCCAGCCGCTCGACCAGGCGGGAGACCCGCCGAGCCGATCGCTCCACGGCCGCAGTCCGGGTGGCAATCCGCCGAGCCGGCCGTGCCGCCTCTGTGCGGAGGGGGCGCATCGCTCGGGAAGCCGGCAGGGAAGACCAGGCCGAAGCCACCAGCGCTTCTTCCTCTTCGGCGAACAGGCTGAGGATCTCGCCGTAGAACCACTTGCGCCAGGGCACGGGGTAGAGATCCCCCCCCATTCGGTCCAGCCAGGGGAGGAAGTGGAGATCCACCCCCAGAGGCAGGTACTTCAGCCCCACCTCCACGGCCAGCTCCCGAGAGCTGAGCGCCAGGTTTGCCAGGGGCCGGGTACGCCCCTGACCCGTCCGTTCCAGCCAGGAGTCGACGAAGGATGCGACGCGGCTCCCACCCAACCGTTCACAGAAGGTCGCGTGCGCCTGAATCCTCTGCGCCAGGTCAGGAGATGCAGGTGATGCGACTTGGTTTTTGATTTCCGAGTCGGCCATTTAGAACCAGTCTCCCCCATCGAGTTCGAACTTCACTCGCAGCTCAATCCACTCGCAGGCCAGAGTCACTGACTCCATAGCCAGGCTATTGCTGGTGGCGTTGAACTGGGGCCCATCCCACTTGAGTGGAAATGCGCGGTAGAAGTCCCAGCGGGCCACCGGCAGGGTCGTGCTGTCCTTCACATTGGACGTGATCCCCGCCAGGACGACTATCGTTCCGTTCTTGCGCGGCGTCCAGGAGTCGAGCGCGGCTTGCTCGAACCAGGAGAACAGCAGCGGGTTGCTCCAGAAGCCCCGTTTCAGCGTGATCTCCCCGGCCGAGCTCCGGTTGATGAACTTGTGGGTCGAGGAGTTGAGACCCCCCTCCTTGATCTCGTTGATCTCGTTTGTCATCGAGAGTCCCGAACACTCCATGAACCGACCGGAGGTTACCCCTGCGATCTCCACGAAGAACTGGTTGGCCGCATGGGGGTCGAAAAACCACCGATTGCCAATCTGCTTCTGAGGGACTTGCTTCGGACTCATATCTCTACCAAGCCGCTGGTGTGGTGTTGTGTCTGCCTATCCAGTCGTGCATCCATCCTGTCAAAGGATAAGACGTCTGTGCCGTTAGACAAGACGTGTCCCCGATTTCTTTTTGATTTATCGGGTGGGGTGGCATCACGCTGGTCGTCTACCCGTCTCCCACTCGTTTTCGATGCGGGCCCTTGCGCGGACAAGCGGTCGTACTCGACCGGCTACCCTCGTCATTCTGCGGACAGCTGCTGCTCCAGCACAAAGGTCAAGAATTCGGCCGGCCGTACCGGTGCGATCCCGATCTCGGCCACCAGCTCACCGGCTTCGCGTCGTTCGGCCGGATTGGTCTCCGAGTTGCACCGCACGTAGAACGCCTGGTCGGGGGCTTCTCCCGCGAAAAAACCGCGCTCGAACAGTCCGTTCAGAAAGTACTTGATCTGGCGCTCCAGCTTCTGCCACAGCTCCGGCTCGTTGTTCTCGAAGACCACCCACTGGCTTCCCTGGAAGATGGCCCGCCGGATCATGTTGAAGGAACGGCGCACCGGAACGTAGCGCCACTCCTTCCGACTGGAGACGGTCCGCGCCCCCCAGATCCGGATCCCGCGCTGCGGCAACAGCCGCAACCCATTGACCCCCTGGGAGTTCATGTACCCGATCTCCTCCTCCTCCAGCATGACGTCCAGTGCCACCGCCCCTTGGATGACCTCGTTGGCGGCCGCCCGATGAGGACCGCCTTCGCGATCGCAGCGGGAGTACACCCCCGCAATATGTCCGCAGGGTGGAATGATGCGATACCCCTCGGCCGAGGGGATCCCGATCCAGGGGTAGTAGAAGGCGGCAAAGTCCGAATCGAACTGCAAACGCCAGGACAGCGCTTGCTCCGCGTTCATCCCGGGCGGAATGTCGAGAATCGCGAACCGATCTTTCAGCAGCTCGCAGTGGTTGCACACCGCCTCTTGCACCGCCTCGATGTCGCGGCGGTTTTGAAAGCCCAGACCCAACATGTGGCAGGCCATCAGGTCTGGTAAAGCGATCAGGTCGATCTCCTCGTTCGCTTCCAGAGCCCGCAATCCAAAGCGTTGATCCGGTCCCTCGTTGATGCCGATGAAGTCCTCGGGGGTAATGACCTGGAGGCCATCCAGCCCCCCTTCCAGGCTGACCGGTCCCACCGGTTTGGGAATCCGTTCCGCTAGCGTGCCTTCGTTGTCCAGGATCTGGACCCGGATCAACTGGCTGGCGTCGTTGATCACCCGCTCCGGGTAGTTCTCGCTCCCCACCGCCATGGACAACGCCTGGTAGTGCTCCAGCTTGGCCCCTTCCTTGACGAAGATCTCGAACTCCACCGGCTCGATGTAGGTCAGATCGGAGGACTTGAAGGTCTCGCGCACGACATCGCTATCTCTGAGTCGCAGCATCTTGCTCTGGACTTCGGCCAGGACCCCGTAGTGCTCCTGCTTGCGGTTGAACAGGCGGACCATGGAGCCCCGCTCGAACCCGCGGGCGCTCTTGACCGTCATCTTGGTCTGGTTGGCCTCCAGGTCGAAGGTGATGTAGGTCTTGGGCTTGTCCTGGGGGTCTCGGACCTCGATCTGGATCTGGTTGCCCCAGACCCCTTCGTTGGCAGCCTCGATCAGCATGGTGGGTCGGCCTTGGCTGTCGAGCACCTGGTAGGAGGCTCGGGCCGCCACCTCTTCGGTTGCTCCCCCCCGCTTGTGTGCCACCCGGATGATGTAGCAGAAGCGGCCGCCGTTCTTGAAAAAGCCGTATACGGCGTCGTTCAGGAAGGTCCCTGGGACGGGTGCGCCGAACAGCTTGTGGTACTCGTCGTAGCTGAATACCTTGACGGGAACGTCCAGAGGGCCTCGGCTGGCCAACCCCATCAGAACCGGTATGCCGCTTTCGCCCAGCGCAAGCGCTCGTTCTCTTCTCTCTCGGCGTTCGAAATAAACACCGGGTATGCGTACATTCCGTCCTACCATACCGCCAGATCCTCAGGGTTACCCGGTCGGATCAGATCGGACCGAGTGGTAGAGAGAGATCGTCCGAAGACGGTCTTTCTCTACCCGGATCTCGTCGCGTTGATTTCACGATTGATCTCAGAGATCTCCCGGATCCAAATCTGCCGTTCCCGGTGTTCCATCTCCAGGAGGTCGTTGTACGACCAATGACAGTGATACGCGATGTAAGCTACCTCCTGGTAGATTCGTTCCAGGGGGTAGCTTACGATTCCCCCAGGGCAATCCCCAAGTCGATCTCGTGGTTGTGTCCACAGGATGGGCAGGTGACCTTCACCATGCTGGTGCCCTCCTCGTTCACCTTGCGGTAGAACTCCTGCAGGTAAGCGAGGTCTGCCGAGAACAACGCCTCGATGACGTTGGAGGTGATGGCGTTCAACGTACCCAGCTTGGTGACCACCCGCGACAACAGGATGATCACCAGGTAGGCCCGGTTGCTCTGCACGCGGTAGTCCTGCAGCGGCAGGATCTCGTCCCGCGCCGTCGCCAACCGCATGACACCCTCGCGGTGTACGTTACCGTCCTTGTCCACATACCCCTTGGGAAGTACAAACTTGAATTCAGTTTGAAATGCCAAGATCAACCCTCTTCAATGAAAGGTGGCCTTATGCCATCTGCAAGCGCCCCGGTCTGGAAATCCGTCGATCCCAGACCGGAGGCGCCGGCAAGTGGGTTGCAGGCTGGGACTACTCGCTCACATCCCCGCCGGTCGGCATCTGGCCGATCCGGAAGATCACGAACTCGGCCGGCTTCACCGGACACATTCCGATCTCGCAGATCAACTGGCCCGCGTCGATCACCTCGGGCGGATTGGTCTCGGAATCGCACTTGACATAGAACGCCTTGTCCGGGCTATCCCCGAAGAGCGCGCCAGACATGTAGATCCGGGACAGGAAGGACTTGATGTTGCGCGTGACGGTCTTCCACAGCGACTGGTCGTTGGGCTCGAACACCACCCACTGCGTGCCGCCCTCGATGGAAGCCTCCACCATGTTGAACAGACGGCGGACGTTGATGTAACGCCATTCCGGATCGCTTGAGATGGTGCGAGCGCCCCAGATCCGGATGCCACGGCCCTTGAACTCACGGATGCAGTTGATCCCCTTGGGGTTCAGGATGTCCTGCTCGCCCTTGGTGATGCTGTAGCGCAGCCCCAAGGCGCCCCGGATCAGCTCGTTGGCGGGTGCCTTGTGCACACCACGCTCGGCGTCCACGCGGGCATACACGCCAGCCACGTGACCCGACGGCGGCATGAAGATGTTCCCCTTCTCTGGATCGTAGACCTCGATCCAGGGGAAGTAGTAGGCGCCGTACTTGGAGTCGCGCGGCTTGGGCAGCTTGTCCACGCCGCCCTTCTCGATCGCCTCGGGGCTATCGAGCACGGCAAACCGATACTTCATGTTCTCGCAGTGGGACAGGATAGCATCCTGGATGGCCGGATCGGTCTGACCCGGAGCGATCACCAACGCGATCTCGTCCACCTCTTCCAGGGCCTTCAGGCCGGTCCGGGTGCCGGGGCCGTTGTCCTCGCCGATGTACAGGGCGGCCTTGCTTGCCAGCTTCTTCCCGTCCTTCTCGGCCTGCTCCATGGTCCCCACGTTGCACACAAAGGCGATCGTCCCGCCGTTGTTGAAGAAACCGTAGACTCCATGGGCCAGGTACTGGCTGTTGCTGAAATCACCGAAATGCTTGGTGTATGTGCTCCAGTTGGTGCACAGGATCGGCTCATTCACCGGCCCGACATTGCACTCGCCAATGAAACCCGCCGTGCTGGTTCCCACCGCCTCGATCGGCTTGTTGCCGCTGGGCACCTCTTCGACATACACACCCGGAGAAAGATACGAAGTCGCCATGTGACCTCCCTCGACTGTAGTTCCGGCCCTGTGGGCCAACCTCACAATGTGTCTCGAACTGGACTTACTTCCAACACTGTTGCGGCCTTAGCCGCGATGTTCCCTAGACTACCGCCGGCGCCCCGGGGGCCGGCTCCGCTCGGTCCGCTGCATCCCCAGCTGTAAATCGATGGCCCGCCGAATCTCGCTGGCCGGCTTATCCCCGAACAACCTGGCCCCCACCCGATACTGGACACCGGGCCGCACAGGTTCCCCGATCGACCGCCAGAAGGCCATCGTCTCTTCGTAACCGAACTCGCTCTCCTCTACCACCAGGATCGGCAACCGCTCACCAGACCTCAGGCTGGCCCCCTCGAACCCCTCTTCCTGGATGCTCGGGTTCTCCATCAGGATCTTCATCGCCAGCGCCAGCAGCACATGCTCCTCCTGCGCCGACTTGCCCCAGGCCGATAGCATATAGTACAGCCACATGACCGTCGGTGGCGAGGTCATGTACTCCCGCACCCGACCGTCCTTCTCGGTGGAGCTCACCAACACCGGAGAACGCTCCCGGTGCCGAGAATCCACCGTCACCGCCACCAGAAACAGGTTGATCGCCGGAAGCTTCTTGATGTTCTCTTCCGTTGGCAGCGTGGTGTAGATCTCGACGTCCCGGTACCCCTCTGCCGCGAAGTTGTCTTCCAGGAGCTTCTTTAGGGTCAAGCCGATGTCTTTGACGATTTCGTGCTGAGCCATTCAAATCCCGAGCGAGCTGGTCTGGACTTTCAACTGGCCCCAATGACCACATGGGGGTACCTTGTTATCCACCCCAAATTCCGTACGTCGGTGCGGAGGGCATAGTAATGCCCTGATTCAGCGGTTGTCAATGCGGTTAACCCTCATTCTCTCCGAAAAAAACTGCCCTTTCCGCCCCAGGCGCCCGCTGCCCACCCCGCAGATCACGACACCCCCACGCTGGCCACAAGCCAATCCAGGTATCGCCGATTCCCTTCCCCTGCCTCGATCGCCAGCGAGATCACTTCCGGCACCTCATACCCGTGCGACCCGAGGATCGTCGAGGTCACCTGCTCCATCCGGGCGGCTGTCGTCTTGATGATCAACAGCGACTCCCCATCCTCGCACACCGCCCCTTCCCAGCGATACACACTGGTCAGCCCCGGCAGGATGTTGACACAGGCCGCCAGCTTCTCCTCCACCAACAACCTTGCGAGATCACGGGCCGCCGCCGGGGTGATCGTACACAGCACCACGCGCATCGCTTCCATGAACTCCTCCAACCGCCGTCTCGATTCCCACAACCGCCGCCCTCAAGACCCCTGGATGCCCGGAGGATCCCGAGGGGGAGATCACTCGGGGCACGCGGGTGTCCTCATCCCCCCTTGATACCCGGAGGATCCCCCTCCCCCAGCACCCGCCTTTCCAACCGCAAAAGCCGGGACCTGGCTTGGAGTAGCTCATCGCTCAGGCGCTGCCCACGCCGCCAGATCAGCCAAACGAAGACCAGGACCGCCAACCACATCAACCCATAGGCCAGGCTCACCATCAAGGGCGCCGAGACCTCCCGTTCGGTCCGCGACACCACCACGGGTTGGTACTGCTCCAGGTCTACCCCCGTCGAGTAGCCCACCCCCTCTTCCGATCGCTCCTGGGCCCCAGGTGCCACCGGCCATCCGACCAGCAGCATCGCCACCAAGCCGATCACCATCCGATCCGCAGCTGCTCTCACTGTCGATCCTCCACCAGCCCTGACCGATCCGCGATGTCCCGGTGAAGATCCTCCACCTCCTCCTCCAGGAGCCCTACCCGCAACCGGAGCCAGAACAGAACCACAAACAGCAGCCCCAGCGCAACCATCGAGACGCCCAGCGCAAGCCACATCTCGCCCGAGATCCCCCCCTGATGGATGACTCGCGGATGATGCCCTCCCCATCTCTTCACCGCCAGGTGCACCAGCGGGATGTCGGCAAACCCGAATACCGCCAGCACCGCCCCGATCTGCCGAGTCAATTCTCCCCGCCCACCGAAGGATCTCACCAGCAAGTAGGAAACAAACAGCAGGAACAACACCAGGGTGAGCACCAGCCGCGGCTCCCCCGTCCACCACGGTTCCCAGCTCTTTCTGGCCCACAGCGGCCCCGACAGCAGTACCATCCCGCAGAACAAGACTCCACAGAAAGCACCGCTCTGGGCCACGACATCCCAGATCACCCGGGGCCGAACCAGGTAACCGATGCTGGCCACGCAGCAGATGGTGAACCCCAGGTAACCGTACAGGGCGGAAGGCAAGTGAAAGTAGAAGATCTTCTGTACGAACCCCAGTTCGGCATCCTGCGGAGTACAATGGAAGATCACCACGACGGCCACGACTAAGGCCAGTCCCGCCCCCCCCACCAGGAGCAGAAAAGCGCGCGAAGAGGCCCGGCCTCCCTCCCCTCCGACAGCCGCCCTCTCGCCCTCTGCTCGACTCCCCATGCGTTCATCCCTCTGTTGCAGGCGGCCAGACCCGCGACCCGACACCTTCATTCCACCGCCTCGATTACCTTGCCGAACAACCAACGGGACAGCACCAGAAAAACCGCGTCAAAGGCCACCACCAGGTTGGCCCAATCCCAGTATGCGCTCATCTCCCCTTCCACCAGCGCTCCGGTCGCCTTCACCCCCCCGATGAGCAACGGGATGATCAGCGGATATAGCACCAACGGCAGCAGGACCTCCCGCAGCCGAAATCTGGCCAGGGCTGCCGAGATCACCGTCCCCAGTGAGCATAGCCCCAGCGTGCCCAACAGCAGAACCCACAGCAGAGCCGGCCACAACGACCACCCCGGTAGCGGGAAGATGGCCGCCACCAGCCAGACCAGCACCAGCTCCATCGAGAACAGCACCAGCCCGTTTCCCAGGCACTTCCCCCAGAAAAGCGGCCCACACACCGAAGGCACCAACCTGAGCGCATCCAAACACCGCGTCTCATGCTCCCGCACGAAGCTCCGACCAAAGGCGATGCTGGCTAGAAACACCACCCCGATCCACAGCACCCCCGGCCCCACTCCCCGAGAGCCTTGTGCATCCGTGGCCAGACCGAACAGGAACAACACCGCCAACAACAAGGAGAAAAAGACCCCCGTAAACCACACCTCTCGACTGCGCCACTCCACCCGGATCTCCTTGGTCAAGATCACCCAGGTCGCTCCCAGCTCCCCCCGAATCCCCCCCATGCTACAGCTCCCCACCATCCTGCGCCCGACGAACCATCTCCCCCAGAGGCCGCTTGACCTCCCCCTGGTACAGCAACCGCCCCCCGCGCAGTACCAGGACCCGATCCACCAACCCTTCTGGTAGATCCAGGTAATGGGTGGCCAGCACGACCAACCCCCCTCGCTTCTTGACCTTCTCCATCATCCCTACCACGAGCTGGCATCCCGCGAGGTCCAGCCCGGTGAACGGCTCATCCAAAATCAGGACTGAAGGATCGTGGACCACGGCGCGAGCCAACGACAATCGCTGTCGCATGCCGCGGCTGTAGCTGTACACAGGCCGCCGGGAGTGCTCCTCCCGGTCGAGACCCACCTCCTCCAGACAGCGACCGACACAACGCTCCACCTCACCGATCCCGTAAAGCCGCGCAAAAAACACCAGGTTCTCCCACCCGGTGAGATCGCCATACAGCATGCTCTCGTGCCCCATCCATCCGATGAGACCCCGGCCCTGCCGCATCATCCAACCTTCATCCACCTCTCCTCCGTAGCGGACCCTTCCGCTGGTCGGACGGTCGAGCGTGGCCAAAATGGCCAGCAAGGTGCTCTTGCCCGCCCCGTTGGGCCCCATCACCAGGCTCACTTCGCCGGACCACAAACAGGTGCTGACTCGATGCAGCGCGAGCGTCCGGCCGAAGGAACGGGTCAGATCCACAGTCTCGATGAAAGGGATCTCCCTCATGATCCGGCAACCCCTCTCGGCTGGGGCGCTGTTGGTGCATCGCCCGACCCCGAACCCGCCTCGATGTGGCTGTAGATCACATCCAGTTGTCCGATGATGGCCAGTCTTTCCAGCCGAAGGAGCAGGATAGCTGGTTCTCCCCGGCTCTCCACCCGCTGAAGAGCCAGCAACCGGCTCAGCAGCTCCTTTCGCCTTTGCTCCAGGGATGGCGGTGAATCCAGAAAAGGGGCTGCCTGTCGACGTCGCTCCCACCTCGAACCCGCCACCAGCCAGGCACCGCCCACCATCAGTAGTAACGATCCCGCCAGCGCGACCCAGTGCCCAGCACGGGGTGGAACCGGCCAACCTCTCGTCTCGAAGGTCAAAAGACTCCCCGCAAGGCCGGCTCCCGATCGGGCAGCCCGGCGTTCCATCCAGGCCAGCGGTTCACCGGCGGCAGCGGTGCCTGTCGGAGAGGGAAAACAGACCACTTCGGCCCCGTCTCCTCCCCGGCCGCACTGAGGAACCCACAGCTCCACGTCGAGCCGTTCAAAACGGGTATGCTCCGCCATCTGTGGCACGACCACGACCGCCTCGGATACCGCCATCGGCATCGGTTGCCGGTAGGCGTGCTCTCTCGATCGGTTGGCAAGACTGAAGCGGTAGACGACCGAGGGCATCCGCTCGTCGGGATCTCCGGACGGCCCGATCGGCCCGTAGTACAGAACCCGTCCGTCACCCGCCAGCGCCTGGGACTCGTCGGGGAGCAGCAGGTGGATGCCCTGGGCCCCCTCAGGAAGGACAAGGACCAGCTCCTCCCGCCCAGATTCGGGCAGGTCGGTCCCGCACCCTCCCTGACGGCCGAACCACCAGGACTGCTCCACGACCAGATAGGACTCGTACAGATCGAGGATGGTGACCAGGCGCTGAGCGCTGATCTCCTCGGGTTCCGGGCAGCCGGCCGCACCGGGTTCCCCCTGCTCGCCGGCCCGGGCGGTCGCCGGGCCGCCGCCCAACCATGCGGACAGGAGCAGCAGACCGACCAGGCCGGTTTTCGTCCCCTGGCCCGGATGCCCTGCGCCGGTGTGCTGGCCCCGCATGCTCTCGAGGTCGCGCTCGATCGCCTGCCCATGGTGCACCCCGGCCCGCATCGCATCCAGCTTCTCCTGCAACCAGGCCACTCGTCCAGCCAGCGCCGCTTGGGCAGCCACCCGCTCCTCCTCGGGCAGCAGGTGACCGTCCCGATCCAGGCGAGCGGCCTCCTTGCGGATCGCCTCTGCCGACCGTCGCAGCCGGGAGATCTCCGAGAGCAGCGGTCCCTCGACCGTTTCTCCTTGGGGCAGACGACCAGCCAGGGCTTTTACCGTCTGAAAGGCGGTCCACAGAAAAAAGGCTCCCGTTGCGATCAGCAGCAGCAGCGTCATCGGGATTCCATCGAGTTGGCGGTAGCACCGGCGGGGACTCTCGGTCGCACCGGCCAAAGGCCGAGCAGGACCCCCCCGAACAGCAGGGCTCCTCCCCACCATAGCCAGAACATCAGGGGATTGATATGTACCTCGAAAAAGGCGGTTTGCCCGTCTGGACTGAAACCGCCCAGAGTCACATAGAAATCCTCCAGGGGACCGGAGAGAAAGGCGATCTCGTTGGTCACCTGGTTCGGATCCCCGGTCTCTCCGGGCCGATGCGCGTTGTAGTCGAACCGAGCCGGCTGGAGCTCGCGAGGGGTCGAGCAGGCGGACCGATCCACCGGGAGGGCAGCCCCCCCACACCACTGTACGGACAGACGGGCAAACACCCCCAGGTGGGTGGGAAACTGCCTGGCCTCGATCCCTCCGTAGGTCACCCGGTACCCACCCACCGATGCCGAGCGTCCCTGGTCGATCTCGATCTGGTGCTGGACCTCGAACCCGTTCCCGATCATGGAGAAGAGGAGCGCCACCAGCCCGAGGTGGGCGATCTGGGCTCCAACCCATCGTCGTCGAGTGGTCAGGACCGTTCGCAACCCCCGCCAGACCGACCCCCCCGCTGTTCTTTGTCCGGCCCTCAACCCGTCCCGCAGCCCGACCAGGATGGTCACCCCGTTCAACATGCACAAAAACAGCGCCAGCCCCGCCTCTACGACCCAGAGCATCTCCAGCTCCTCTCGCCGATACTGGAGTCTGGCGAGATAGAACGTCCCCCCCAGCACTGCCGCCAGGATTGCCGACAGCATCACGATCACCGCCAGAAATCGGATCGAGCGGCGGCCTTCCGAACCGGCTCCGCGAGTAACATTGCAGGCCCACAAGACAAGCAGCAGGCACAACCCGGCATCCACCGCCAGCTGGGAGAACCAGCCCACCCCGATCTGGCGGGAGGTGCCGGCAATCAGCTGGAACAGCGTGGGAGAGATCGTGCCCCACAGCACCCCAAAGGTGAACCCGGCCAATATCAGCATCGTCAGCCAGAACAGAAGGCGGGCGCTGCCCGCATCACCGCCCCGGGTGGCGACCGGCGAACCGCTGCCTGCCGTCTTCCGGTGCATCAGCCAGTAGGAGAGCAACAGCCCGCCCCCCCCGATCGCCAATCCCAGGCCCCAACCGGCCTGGCGCGCCACCAACAGCCCGACCAAAAGCCAGATGGACCAGTGACCATACGGAACCGCCGGCGAGCTTTGCCCAGCGGCCCGGAGGTCCTTCCAACGCCACCCAAGCAAGAGCCCAAAAAGCGCCAGCAACAGGAGTAAAAAGACCAGGAAGTACAGCCCGATCGGTGAACGAGCGAAGGCATGCACCGAGCTGACAAACCCCGAACGGGTCAAAAAGGTGCCGAAAATGGTCAGCCAGAACGTGACCACCAGCAAGACCAGCGTCCAGCGTCCCAACCACCCCCTCCGCTTCCAGCCGACCCCAGCGTGGAGAACACCGGTCGCCGTGAGCCACGGCAACAGCGCAGCGTTCTCCACCGGATCCCAGGACCAATATCCCCCCCAACCCAGCTCCTGGTATGCCCATCGAGCCCCCAACAGGCTGCCCAGCCCCATCAACGCCCAGGACAACAGCGTCCACCCCTCGCACCGCCTCAGCCATGATCCATCCAACCGCCCGGTGATCAGGGCCGCGATGCCATGGGCGAACGGGATGGCGAAACTGGCGAACCCCACCAGCAGCACGGGGGGATGGAACGCCATCCACAGGTTCTGGAGCAGTGGGTTCAACCCCTGTCCATCCCGGGGCACCCGCAAGGCATAGAACCGCTCGAAAGGATTGGAAACGAACAGCAGCAAGAGCAGAAAAAAGGCGGCGATGGCCATCAGCACCGCCATGATCCAGGGCGCCAGCTCGTCTTCCTCCGAGCGGAAACCAGCCACCACCGCCGCCGAGAATCCGGTCAGCGCCAACGCCCACAGCAGCAGGCTTCCCTGTTGGCCGCCCCACAAGGCCGCCACCAGGTAGAGCCCCGGCATGGCCCTGTCGCTGTACTGAAAGACGACCTTCAGACTGAAATCGTGAGTCACAAAGGCGTGAAGCAGCGCGGCCGAGGCCACCGCCACCCCCCCGAACACCAGGTAGACCCCTTGCCGGGCTACCAGCCGGTACCGCCACCTCCCCCTCCCCACCGACGCGATCGCCGCCCAGAATGACGCGATTGCGGCCCAGAGCGCGATCACGAGGGCGACATATCCTACCGCGCCGCTCACTGCCCGGGTCCTTCCGGCTGTAGCTCACCCGACGCCCGTAGGGAGGTGGGCGCCAGGCTCTGGTAGCGCGAGGGACATTGAGTGCTCAGCTGATCCGCCTGGAGCAGATCCCCCTCGACCAGCACGCCGGTGGCGACCAATCCCACGCCTGGGCCGAACCGCTCGGGAAGCACCCCCTGGTAGACCACCGTCAGCGTCGCCCCATCCTGACGCAGCAGGAAAAGGTGCTCGTCCAGGCTGCCCCGCCGAAGCCGGTGCGACTGGTCCACCACCTCCCCGCGCACCCGCATCCGCTCTCCGAGATGCTGGGTCTGGCCCACCACCTCGTCCACCTCGTAGTAATACACCGCGTGGCTCAACGAGGAGGTCACGATGTACAGGGCCGCTCCCAGGATGACCACCAGTCCGAGCAGATGCCGCAGCCCGATGGCCCTGGCTGGTTTCCGTCCACCTTGGTCCATGCTGACCCATCGCTCCGGGGTGTGTCGTACGCTCTTGCTGATCGACCCGCGGCAACCACCCAGGGGGATACACCCATGCAGACCGCTTCCCTTCGCACAAAACACCCGTCTCGTTCGAGCCGACTGCCGTGCGGACGGGACCTCCCAGCCGTTGCCCCCCTTCGCCGCCGGAGTGGACGGTACTCAACCAGATTCCCCGATAGGTGTCCAGACTTACCAGTTACCCGCCCTGACCGCGATGCGGAACCGAGATAGCCGGAAACGAACCAACCCTTCCCGATCCGTGCGCCAACTCCGTACGCCCAAACGCTCGTATCGCCTGGTGACCTCACCATGGGGAAATCCAAATCGGTTTCCGGCACCGAGACTGAAAACGGCAAACCGGGGCAGCACATGGGCCAGAAACCGCATGGAGCTGGAGGAGCGGCTCCCATGATGCGGGACCTTGAGCAGATCCGACTCCAGATCCAGGCCGTGCTGACCCACGAGCAACGCCTCCGCCGCCTCCTCGACGTCGCCGGGCAGCAGCACTCGGCGATCCTCCCAGCTGATCTTCAAACAAAGCGACCGGTTGTTGCCCGACATCCCCACCGCCGACGCGCCGCTGCCCATCACCCCCGCCTGAAACACCTCCAGCCTCGCTCCGCCCAGAGGATAGACCGCTCCGCTTCCCTCCATCACCCGGATAACCGTCCCTCCCTCCCGCAGGTAGGGCGCAATCTCCAGATCCTCCAACTGATCGAGAACCGATCGCGTCAGCCACAGCTCCCTGGGCGGATAGGCCCCGATCACCCCGGCCACCCCTCCGATGTGGTCGAAATCCCCATGGCTCAGCACCAGGAGATCCAGCCGTTGCACCCCCAGACCTCTCAGGATGGGCACGATCACCGATCGACCGGGATCCGCCCCAACTCGTTGCCCACCCGCATCCACCAAGAGGTGGTGGCCCGACGGGAGCCGTACCAGCGTGGCATCGCCCTGGCCAACCGGGAGAAACCAGACCTCCATTACAGGCGGTGGCGACAGACGCAGACAGCAACAGACCGCCATGACCACCAGAGAGCCACAACCCAACCGGAGTGCAGGCCAAAGATGGACCCGTCGAGCCGAGCCCGCTACCCCCGACAGAGCCAAGAGATACCAGGCGACCAGCTCGGGCACCCAGGGCCGGCCGATGGTCAGCGGGTCGCCCACCCAGTTGGATGCAGGCTCCAAAAAACAGAACGCCGTGTCGATTGCCACCTGGCAGCCCCCAGCCACGATGGCGGCCACACCGGGCCACAGGGGAGCCATCGCCAGGGCTGCCCCCGAACCGGCCACCAGCGCCACCGACAGCAGAGGGACGACGAGGATGTTGGCCAGAATACCGCTGATCGAGATCTGTCCGAAGTGATAAGCCAGCACCGGCGCGGTCCCCATCCAGGCGCCCAGGGAGAGCAGCGCGAGGCCTCTGACGCGGTCGGCGAAGCGCCAGAGCAGGCGCCGCCACAGTTCGACCCCACCGGCTAACGTGCGCCGCCTGCCGGCGCTTCCACCCAGCAACAGCCCGATCACCGCCATCACCGAGAGCTGGAAGGAGGGCGAGAAGAGCTCGTGCGGATTATAGAGCAGAATGACCGCACAGGAGATGCCAACGGCGCCTGCTCCGCTGGAGCGGCGCCCCAGCAGCTCCGCCAGCGAATAGAAGCTCACAAAGAGCGCGGCCCGGGTCGTCGCAGTGGCGACCCCGGTAAGCAGGGTATACAGCCAGCACAATGGAAGGGTGACCAGCGCCCCATGGAAACGGCGATGGCGAATGGTGAGCGGCCAGACCAGGAGACCTGCCACCCACTGAACCACCCGTCGCACCGTGAGCACGAAGATCCCCAGGTGCAGCCCGGACACCGCCAGCAGGTGGGCGATCCCGGAGCGGATCACCAGCTCGCGATCAGACGGATCGAAATCGGCGCGGGTACCCACCCCTACAGCCAATATCCAGGAAGTGACACGGGGATCCGCACAGTCGATCAGGGCCTGCTCCATGGTCAGGCGAAGGCGGTCCACCCCTGCAAAAAACCGGTGAACAGGGGAGCTCGATCGCCCGATCAGCAAAGGGTGCAGGCCGCCGCCCATCGTGACGGTGCCCGCCACCCCCTCTCTTCGCTCTCGATGCCGCCGGTCGCGGTCGAAGGGGTGCTGGCGAGGTGGAGCCCGTCCGCCATGCCCCTTGATCTGTAGGATGTCCCCCGTCAGGACCTCCCCTCTCG
This sequence comes from Bradymonadales bacterium, assembly GCA_016931535.1. GTDB lineage: Bacteria > Myxococcota_A > Bradymonadia > JAFGEP01 > JAFGEP01 > JAFGEP01. Next base: position 23,825 of record JAFGEP010000096.1, on the reverse strand, counting down.
TGGATCTCCAGATCAGCCGGAGGCGTCCGCAGGCTGGTTCCCATTGCGAGCCTCGCGCCCTGATCTCCCGGACCTCCACCACCGCCTGCCATCCACTGTCGGTGCGCCGAGCACCCGACACCGCGCGGGCGATCAGCTCCATCTCCACCCGGGCAGGCCACTCGGGCAGCTGCCAGGTGATCTCCTCGTCCGCCAGAAATCGCGGGTCGGTGAAGGCCAGACGCATCCCCCCTGCCCCCATGCCGAACAGAAACCAGCAAACCAGACCCCTGGCACCTTTCGACCATGCCAGCATGAGGGTGGCCAGCAACACCAGCCCCAGGCCCAAGACCGCCACCCCGACCTGGCAGATGCCAGGAAGCCAGGAAGCCAGCCGAATGCCCGCCACCGTCCCCAGCGCCAGATGCACGCTGTAGGGCCAGCGAGGCATCCCGTAGCTTGCCGGTTGTTGCCTATGGGCCCCCATGACACCCAACCTCGCCAACAGTCCGAGGCGTTATCGACGGAACGGAACGGCGGTTGCAGGTTCCGCCAAATGATGGCTCCTGGCGTGCGGGGGCAAGACTTTGTTCACCGGGTGAGGACCGACGCTGACGCGATGGCTCCTGGTGTGCGGGGACAAGACCCGGGCAGACCACAATCTCGTCGTCAAACTCCCAGCGACCGGACAAGCCGATCGCCACGACCTCCTTGCCCTTGGCAAAGACTGGGGATGACGCCCTGTGAACTTGGGAAAGTCAGAGGATCGGTTTCCGCTCGTTCACCCATCCGACTCGGCCGGCTGGACCGGCTCGGCCGGCTGAACCGTGAGGACCAGGTCGATCCCCGGATCCAGGTGGGTCGGGCCGATGACCGGCGCGTCGGGCTGAACGGGTTGGGATGAATCCGACAGGGTCAGGCCTTCGGCGACCTGGGCCTGGACATGCACGTGAGAGCTTCCCGAGGAGAGGCGCAGCCGGATCTCGGTGGGACCTGTCAGCGGCTCCGCAAAGTTGGCCACCAGCAGGGCCATCCCTGCAAACCCGCGCCGATGGCCGCTGCCTGCCCCATCCTGGAAGGAGACGTTTTCCAGCTCCAGGGGGACCGCCTGACCGTCTATCAACAGGCTCAAACCCGCCTGCATTCGGGGGAGTAGCGCCATGGCCACCGCCCAGCGCTCTACCCCCCCCGAAACCTGGCCGTCATGGTTCATATCCACCATGAGGCGATAATCCCTCGCCATCTGGCCGGCCGGCAGCTCGTAAGTCACCAGGAGCTGGCATCGGGTGGGCTCGACCGACAACACCAGCTGGCGGGTTTCCGGCAGGATGTGAGCCAGCGCCAAAGTCGATCCGGTCACCGCCACCAGCAAGCCAGAAACGAGCCAGAAGCCGAACCGCCCGCGGTTCCCACCGAACTGTCTGGACATACGCCCCCTCCTGGATCGACTCCGGATCACTGGCCGTTTGAGAAGGCATCGAAGATCGCTCTCACGTCGATCAGGTCGCCCGGATTACGATCAAACAGGCCGGGCTGGTCCGTGGTGAGTGGAGATGCCGAGCCCACGGGTCGATAACGGGTCGATTCCGGAAACGGTCCGGGGACAAAGCTCCTGCCGAAGGGGTTGGAGTCCCATCCCGGGTCATGGGAAGGGTCATCCCGGATGACAAGCGGCGTGGGACCAGGTGGGTCAAAAGGCCCTTCGTCCAGCGTGACCCATACCGGGTTGGTGTGAGCAAATGCGGTCACCGCCGTGTTCCTCGCAGGACGGAGATCCCCGTACTCCGAGCTGCCCACCCCAAAAGACCCCGCGATGTTGCCGATGGCATCGCTCAGCTCCAGCGGCGGGATCTCTTCGGGTCTCACGATGGGAAAGAAGCTCTGGTAGCCGATGAGCTCCACCGCAAACCAGCTGTCGACGAACTGGCCCTCCTCGTCGGTATCCAGGCTCAGCTCCACGGTCTGCTCGAGCGGACGGGCCGCCAGATCGCGCTCCTGGTCCACCGAGATCACGTGGACCACCAACCCGTTGCGGATCAGGTTCACCCTGCCGACGCTGATCCAGGGGGCGGCGGTCACCCGGAAGGTCAAGGAGATGGTGCCATCGGAATCGACCAGGGTCTGACCGATGGCGCCTTGCTCCGGGTGGTTGATGTAGAGGTCGACCATCGGCCCGTTGGTGACGAAGACACGCCGGCTCCGCAGGCCGCGGACCATGTCCATCTCTTCTACCTTCATTGGATCGTCCAATCCGGTGTGGATCATCGTCCGGGCGTAACCCGGCTCCTGGAGATCCTCGTGGCTATCGCTGACCCCCACCGCCACGTACCGATAGCCGAGGTTGATGAGGTTGTACCAATCGTCGAGGGCCCCGGGGTAGGAGACCTGTCCATCCTCGTCGATCAGGATCGTCCCCGCTGGTGGGATGGCATCCGGCAGCTCGCCCTCGGGCAGGTTCTCGGGAACTCGGTAGTGATGAATCAAGTCGAAACGTTTGCCGTTGAGAATTTCGAAGGCATCGAAATCCCAGGACCAGGTGGTCTGGCCCTCCTCGTCGAAGAAGGCCTGGCCCTCCGGGCTGATGAACTGCTCCATCAACCCCGGCTCGGTGTACTCTCCGGTCAACCCATCCCGGCGGTACTGGTTGAGATAACCCAGGATGGTATCTCGCGGGTGGTTCACCTGGACGATGGTGTTCTCCGGACCGTATCGCCCCAGGGCCCGCAGCTCGGCAAACAGCTCGCCGGGAGTACGTTGGGACCACTGGAAAGCGCCGTGGGTGATCGGCCCCACCTGGTACCGCAGCGGGTAGCCGTTGAAGTGGCCGGACTCCAGCGTGGTCAGCTCGATGCCAATGCTGCTGGTCAGCCACTGCTGCAAGTTGTTGCGGGCGATGGCCGGGCTGTAGTCGGTGATGTAGTTGTGGTCGGTAGCGACCGCCCACTCCACCCCTTCGGCCGCCAGCATCCGGACTCGGCGGTCCAAAGAGGTGCTGGCGTCGATGCTGTTGATGGTGTGGAGATGGGTATCGGCCGCTATCCAGCCGGTAGTGTCTACCACCCGGCTCAGGGTTGCGGCCACAGACACGGTCTCCCCCGGACCCACGACCACTTTGGATCGGCTCACGTTGTACTCCGGGCCCCGGCTGATGTAGACATCATAGCTCCCAGGTCGCACCAAAAGCTGCGCCATCCCGTCGTTTGTTGGCTCTGTGGTTTCCACGTAGCGCCGGGTATCGGGATCGTCCGGGTCGTCCGGCACCATGTCGGAGTAGCGGTAGGTCTCGCCGGCGGCCAGATCGAACAAGAAGGTGCGGGTCTGTTGCTCGGATCGGTCGGCGTCATAGCTGCCCACGACGCTGACCTTGGCCGGCAGCCGCCGTCCAGAAGAGTCCACCACAGTGGCCACGATCCGCCCTGGCGAGTTGGCGATCAGCACCAGGCTGGTGGAGCGATCGCGATCGATGGAAAAATCGACCGGATCACTGGCCGGCCGCCCCCTCCCAAAGACCCGGGCGCTGTACTCGCCAGGGGGCAGGTTGCCTCCGAAGAACCCTTCTCCGTGCAGGTTGTACTGGCTGAAGATGCGGCGGTTTCCACTGGGCGTCCGCTGGTAGACGATGACGTAGGCGTCCTCGGGAGCCTGGCCGCTCACCTGGTCGATCACCCGGCCTCCCAGCCAACCGGTGGCCACCCCCTGGATCTGGTTGATGGTATCCAGGACGCTGCCCACATCCCCCGAGCCCAGCACGAAGTACTTGGTGACCTCGAACGACTCGCCGGACTCCAGGGTGGGTGGGGCATCGACGTAGAAGACGCCGAGAAAGCTGCTGGCCAGAAACGGGATCAACAGAGAGGACCGGTTGATCTCGTATTCGCCGGTGTCATAGAACTGTCGCTTGTTGTAGACGAAATTGCGGTCCGAGGCCTCGGCGATGAGGCCGTAGCTCACCCCGTAGGGGCTGCTGCTGGCGATGAAATCGGTCACTACCCCCGGGAAGGCCGGCCATTGCGCTCCTCGGTTATAGGCGTCCACCAGGGAAAAGCGGGTATCAAAGCCCACGCCCGGCATGAAGACGCTGGCGCTCGCCCCGAACAGGGCAACATCGGCCACAGGCAGGGTGAACCCCTCGGTGGTCAGGCCGGCCAACCGCAAGAGCAGAGCGACGTCGCTGGACGGGAAAAACAGGGGCGTGGCGGAGATATTGGTCACCCGGTAACGGATGGTCACATAGCGCCGCCCCGGCATCAGCTCGTAGATGGTCTCGTAGCGGACGCGCTGTCGAGAGTCGGGATCGGTGTAGTCGGTATGGGAGCCGATGGCGGCCCGGTTGAGGAAGCTGGCCATGGTCATGAAGTCGTCGACCTGGCCGGTGGCCCGGATGCGGGCAGCCCCTCCGTCCGAGCCGTCGGACAGGATCTCCACCGTGCCCACCGCCGTGGCCTGAAGAAAAAAGGCGGGAAAGAGCTCGGCGAAGGAGTCTTGCCCCACACCGCCCTGGGAGGAGCCTTCCTCCGTCGGTCTGCGCAGGTCGGCGTCGATCAGGCTGCCGCCGAACACACCAAAGCCGCGGGAGAAACCGGGCCCCTGGATGATGACCCGGATCTGGTCGTTTTCCATGAGGAAATCGCCGATCTCTCCCAGCGCCCGGGTGCCCCCGATCAGCTCGGATCGCTGGGTGATCTGCCGCGCCGAAGCCCAGGGGGGCGCCTCCTCGACACAGCCCAATGCCAGCAGGGAAGCCGAGGCGGAGATCAGGAGAAAGGCCGCAAGCCGCCGAGAGCCTCGGCCAGACACCATCTGGGAACACATCATGGCAACCCTCGTCTGTCGGGCCGATCCGCGCTGCCGGGTCGGCTTTGGGCATCCTGTCGTTCGTCTTTCCGATCGACTCCAGCGTAACAAGAGTCTACCCTGGAAAAAAGCGACCTCGGCTCCCCGCTCGGTCCGCCGTTCCTCACCACCTTCACAGCATCTTCCCGATGCGCGGCCACCCGAACTTCCTCCTCGCCGGATCGTTCGGCGCTCCAAGCCGTCCCTCCATCAGAAGTTGACCTCCACCATGAGATCCAGCCGGTTGTTCTCCAGCTCCCGGGGCGCCTCTTCCTGAGTGATGGTGTAGTTGATGATGAGACAGGCCGGGAACCAGGGCGACCAGATGGTCAGACCGGCGGTGTGGTAGGTCAACTGGAAGGCGTCCAGATCTCCCTCCGCCGCGCCACCGCCTTGAGCCCAGGGATGAAAGTAGGCGAACCGATAGGCGGGAGCGAAGGGAACCGTGAACAGCTCGAAGCGGTACAGGATCTGAGCGTGGTAGGCGAGCTGCTCCCTGTCGGGGGAACCGATGGTCGGGTACTCGGTGGTCATGGTGATGAACTGGCCAAACAGCTCCAGGCCTTGCCATCGCACCAGCAGGTCGACGGCAAACGCCAGGTCCTTTTCCTGGTAGAGGTTGGGCAACTCGCCCACGGTCCGATCATTCACCCAGATCGATCCTCCCAGTTGCACCAGGTCGGACCAGAAGAGCGCCAATCTCCCGGCGATGGCCAGATCCGAGTTGTCGTTGAGGATCTCGTTGGTCCCGTTGCCGTTGAGCAGGGCAGCGTAGTAGGTGAAACCGAAGCCCCCAAAATAGACCGGCTGTTGTGGGGAGAGCATGGCGCCCAGCTGCCGTCCGAACACCAGGCCCGGCTGCTCGAAGCCCCGGCCCACCGGAACCCCTTCCAGCCCCACCGCACGGGAAACAAACGAAAGGTCACCCGTGGACCACAGCTCCTCGGCACTGAACGGTACCTTGAACTGGCCGACCTGGAAACCGACGTATGGAATGGGATCCCAGCGCAAAAAGGCGTCCCGCAGGCGCACATCCAGCATCCCCAGCGGGGTGTTATAGGATTCTCGCAGGTCGGCCGCACCATCTACGCTGATCTGAAATCCGAAGTTCAACTCGGGGTTCATCCCACACAGCCCAAAGCGGGCGTTGTGCAGCACGAATCCGTTGTTGTCCCCCACAAAATGGTAGTTGGGGTCGTCCTGCACCCACTCGAACGCCGCCCGGATGTAACCGAACCACTGGACATCCCAGGCCAAGAGCTCGTTTTCCACCCCGGACGATTCCGGGGGGAGGTCAGCGATCGGTCCGCCCGTTTCCTCCTCGCCAACGGATGAAACAGGCTCGTCGCCCTCCGGCTGAGTGGCCGCCAGTGGAAACCAGGCCATCCAGACAATCACCGCCAAGGTTGTCGAAATGCGCTTCATGCTGACCTCATGTAGGTAAAGTGTCTTGCTCGGTAGTGGCCTTCACACATCGTATCGAGCTGCCTCGATGCTCGATTCGGTGTCGAACGAGCGCCTGTCCCTGACCGTTTATCCGCCTCATCCCGAGAGAGGAACAGGGGTTCGAGCCAGCCTGACCGGGATGAACAGCGGTCAGCTGGCCTGGGGTTCGGTGGATGTCTCCCTCCCCTCGAAGAACAAGATCCGCTGGCAGCTGGGGCAGAACTGCAGGGCACTGCAGCGCTGAAGCTCGATGTAGAGCTGGGGGGGCAGCTGCATATAGCATCCCTGGCAATACCCGTCCCGGGCGGCCACGATGGCCACTCCGTCCCGGCGGCTGCGGATGAAGGAGTACCGGCGGATGATCTCCTTGCGGATATTGACCGCCAGTGTGTCTCGATTACTCAGGATCGCCGCCAGTCTGCCTTCGATCTCCCCGATGTGTTGGTTGGCCTTTTGGCCCTCGGCATCGATCTGTTCCCGCAATCCCTCGATTTTCTGTTGCTTGTCGGAGATCTGGAGCTGAGCGGTATCGATCACCTCCATCAGCTGGACCAGGTCCTCCTCGATCTGGGTGGTCAGCCGTTTGGTGTTTTCGATCTCCAGCTCGATGGCGCTGTACTCTTTGGCGTTGGTGACCTTGGTCAGGCGTCCTTTGGATTTCTTGTAACGCTCTTCCAGCTCCTGCCGTTCCCGGTCTTTTTCTTGTTGGAGCTCCACGGTCGCATTGAGCTGGCGGGCATGCTCTTCCAGGTCTTCCTGAAGCTGGAACAGCACCTGGTTCGCTTCTTCCACACGCTCTTTGATGCTCTCTTTGGAACTGCGAATCTCGTCAACCTCCAGGTCCAGCTTCTGGAGCTCGAGGAGCATCTGCAATTGGTCTCTCAAAAGAACACCTCAAAAAAAAAGACAGCCCACACAGGAGCTGTCTTTCTGGTTTAGGGGTGGTTCCCGCCGGATGGGGCTGGGCTGCCGACCTGTTCGTCAGCTTACCCGGCGCCACCATGGCAAAGTGCTTGTTCGGAAAAAAAGCCAAATTCACCCCAGCCACATTTGAACAATAGCCAACCGATGGGCCCACCTGGACTCGAACCAGGGACCAGCCGGTTATGAGCCGGCGGCTCTGCCAACTGAGCTATAGGCCCGATGGCCATGGGGCGACCTTCCTTGCTTGGCCGCGCTGCGAGGGTCTATAGCGAATCCGATCCGGAAGATCAAGGTTTCTGGCTGGAAAAGCAGAGCCGGCCCTAGGTTTCGATGAAACTCTTGAGCTGCTTGGAACGGCTGGGATGCCGCAGCTTCCGGAGCGCTTTGGCCTCGATCTGCCGGATCCGTTCCCGGGTCACGTCGAAATCCTGGCCCACCTCCTCCAAGGTGTGGTCCGACTTCTCCCCGATGCCGAACCGCATCCGCAACACCTTTTCCTCCCGGGGGGTCAGGGTGGAGAGCACGGAACGGGTCTTGGAGGCCAGGTTGTGGTTGATGACCGAGTCGGTCGGGTTCTCGGTGTTCTTGTCCTCGATGAAATCGCCGATATGGCTGTCCTCTTCCTCTCCGATGGGGGTTTCCAGGCTGATCGGCTCCTTGGCGATCTTGAGCACCTTGCGCACCTTCTCCACCGGCATCTCCATCTTCTCGGCGATCTCCTCGGGGGTCGGTTCGCGGCCCAGCTCCTGGACCAGGTAGCGCGAGGTGCGGATGAGCTTGTTGATGGTCTCGATCATGTGGACCGGGATGCGGATGGTCCGGGCCTGGTCTGCAATGGCTCGGGTGATCGCCTGCCGGATCCACCAGGTGGCGTAGGTGGAGAACTTGTACCCCCGTTTGTACTCGAACTTGTCCACCGCCTTCATCAGGCCGATATTCCCCTCTTGGATGAGGTCCAAAAACTGCAACCCCCGGTTGGTGTACTTCTTGGCGATGCTCACCACCAGGCGGAGGTTGGCCTCTACCAGCTCGCTCTTGGCCTTCTCCGCCAGCTTTTGGCCCGCCTTGAGAGCCTGGTAGGTCACCGCCAGCGAATCGAGGCTCTGACCGCTCTCGATCTCGACCTTCTTGATCTGGCGGTCCACCGATCGCATATCTCCGTAGATCCGGTCCAAGGTGTTCCGCGTGAGGCCGCTCCCGGCCAGGATGCTTCCGCTCTGCCCGCCGTTGGTCCGCACCTTGCGGTATAGTCGCCGGACGGTTGTGTAGCCGATCCGTTCTCGCCGCTCGATCGATTCCAGCTCTTGCTGGGAGCGGACAGCGCGGTCCATCAGGGAGCGGAGGCGAACCACCATCCGGTCCACGTGCTTGCGGATGGGCTCCAGCTCCCGCATGGCCTCGAAGATGGTCCGCTTGTTGACCTTGATCTGCTGCCGGATCCTGGCTCTTCTGGACTCGGAGAGGTTCTTGGAGAAGATCATCTGCCTGGAGAATCGGCGGTTTTCCAGGTCCGCCGCCCGGATCCGCTGCATGGCGCCGGTGAGTCGGCTTCGCCTCGATTCCTCCGGTTCCGGCTCTACCCCCTCGATGGGGGTGGGCTCCTTGAGAATGTCCCGCAACCGCAGCTTGCCGGATTCCAGCCGCGCAAACAGCTGGACCATGGTCCGCACACCTAGCGGGCTGGTCATGACCACCGACTGGATCATCCGCTCCCCTTCCTCGATCCGCTTGGCGATCTCCACCTCGCCCTCACGCGTCAAGAGGGAGACGCTGCCCATCTTTCTCAGGTACATCCGGACCGGGTCATTGGTCCGGGTGAAGGTCAGGTCCTCGGACTCCTCGAACTCCTCGATCCGGATCGTCTTGTGCTCATGGTCCCTCGCCCGGAAGGACTTCACCTTGTCGGCCGACTCCACCACCTCGATGTTCAGATCCTTGAGCACGTTCATCATGTCATCGATCTGATCGGCGGAGAGCACATCGGATGGCAGGGCGTCGTTGACCTCCTCGTAGGTCAGGTATCCGCGCTCCTTGCCCAAGGTGACCAGTTGTTCGATCTCTCTCTGGTTGGCGCGATAGGTCATTCATCTCCTCCGGACTGGGCAGGCGTCGCCCCGGTGCGAACCGGTTGAGGTCCACGGGCCTCACAGGTAGGGCTGATGCCTCTTTACCGCCTGCAACTCCTGAGTCAGGTCTCGATCCCTCTCGACAAGTTCGGCAAACCGCCGCTCGTCTCCCGCCTTCTCGGCTGCCCGCATCTGTTCGGCCAGCTTTTTCTTGGACTGGTGGAGGTAGTCCAGCTTGAGCTTTCTCATCTGTTTTTCGAAGGCGATCTCCGCCTGTCCTTCGGAATGCAGCTGGGGTGACGCGATGGCCTGCAGGATCTGGCTCCTCGTCGTCTCGTCCAGCCTTTCGACCAGGCGGTCGATCCGCATCTCCCCCTGCTTGGCAAGCCCCTGTTCTACCAGCAGCTGGGCCAACTGATGCACGGCAGGGTGAAGCAGGCGCCAGAAGGGCTGGTCCTCCACCAGCCGCTCGGCCAGAGCAGGCAGCTCCACTACCAACTGGATCCACAGCCGGTCATTGTCCGACAACGGTTGGACCGGACCGGATTGCGCCGCCGGCTGTGCTTTCACCGGCTTGATCCCGGCTGCCACCTCTTCGATCGGCAGGTCCAGCCGACGGGCCACCTCCTCCGTATACCCGCGCCGCAACCCGCCCTCGGGGAGCAGACCGAGCAGCTCGGCCGCTGCCCGCCCCGCCTGCATCCGTTCTTCCAGTGAACCGCCCACCGCCTCGGTTATCGCCCGGTCCAGGACCACCTCGGCCAGGGGTCGCGCGTACTGCAGCAAGGCACGAAACGGCTCCACCCCCTGCTGTTTGACCAAGCTGTCCGGGTCGGTATCGGCCGGCAGCAGTGCTGCTCGGACAGCCAGGCCAGAACGGTAGCAGGGTTCCAGGCATCGCATCATGGCCCGTCTACCCGCCTCGTCTCCATCGAACACCACCACGGCGCTGTCCACCAGCCGGCTCAAGAGCCGGGTCTGTTCGGCCGTCAGCGCGGTTCCCAATGGGGCCACGGCGGTCCTCACTCCGGCCGCGTGCAGGGTGACCACGTCGAAGTTCCCCTCGACCAGGACCGCTTCCCCCTCTTTCCGGAAGTGCTCCTTGGCCGCGTGGATTCCGAACAGCTGCTCCCCCTTCTTGAAAAAGGGCAGATCGGGCGAGTTGATGTACTTCTGCTCCTCCACTTGCCCCAGGGCCCTTGCGGAGAATCCGACGACCCGCCCCAAGGTGTCGATGACCGGGAAGACGATGCGATCCCGGAAGCGGTCGTAGTACCCCCCGCTACGCCGGGGAATGGCCAGACCCGCTGCTTCAACGGCCCGCTCCGAGAGGTTATTCCGGCGTAGAAATCGCAGCAGGTGATCCCAGCCATCGGGTGCGTATCCCAGGCGGAAAAGGCGGGCGGTCTCTTCATCGACCCCTCGTTCGGCCAGGTATCGGTTGGCTTGGGGGGAATGGCCGCCTTGCAGCTGCTGCTGGAAAAAGGTGGTGGCCATCTCGGTGAGGCCGAAGTAGGCCTCCTGCTCCGACCGCCGCCTGTCCCGTCGCCTTTGCTCCTCGGGGTTGGGGCGCGCCAGCCTCACCCCGGCTCGCCGAGCCAGCTCCTCCAGGGCCTCGCCAAAGCTCCAGCCCTCCATGCGCATCAAAAACTGCAGAACCGACCCTCCCGCGCCGCAGCCAAAGCAGTAGAAAAGACCCCGTTCGGCGCTGACGCTGAACGAGGGGCTCTTCTCCTGGTGAAAGGGGCAGAGGCCGAAGTACCGCCCCCCCTTGCGCACCAGGTGGACATAGGGCTCGATCACGCTGAGGATATCGGTGCGTGCCAGTACCTCTTCAACCGCGCTTTCAGGATACAGATCGGACATGCGCCCGGGCCTGACCGACGTCACAAATGTATGAGTGTAGCGCCCCTCTCCCGGCTGTCAAGGCGAGCCAGGAGCGCTTCACTCGCGGAGATCCGGTGTGTTGCAGGAACATCCACCAGGGTGCACCAGGGTAACTCAAGACTTCAATCCAGGTTCAACGCCTCGGTGAATGCGTCCTCTGCCGCCTCCGGCTCGATGACGATATCCAGGTACTGGTAGTTCTTGACCCCTGTGCCGGCCGGAATGAGTCGTCCCATGATGACGTTCTCCTTCAACCCCTCCAGCCGATCCAACTTGCCCTGGATGGCCGCTTCGGTCAGGACCTTGGTGGTCTCCTGGAAGCTGGAGGCGGCGATGAAGCTCTCCGTGCTCAAGGATGCCTTGGTGATCCCCAACAGGAGGTCCTCCGCCACCGCGGGACGACCCTCCGCCTCGATCACCTTGTGGTTGGCCTCGTCGAACTCCTGCCGGGAAACCTGCTCGTCGATGAGGAAGTCCGAGTCCCCCACGTCGATGATCCGCACGCGCCGCAGCATCTGGCGCACGATGATCTCGATGTGCTTGTCGTGGATCTTGACCCCCTGCAGCCGGTACACCTGCTGGGTCTCGTCCACCAAGTGCTTGGCCAGGTCCTTTCGTCCCTTCACCCGCAAGATGTCGTGCGGATTCTCGGAACCTTCCATCAACGGCTCGCCCGCTCGGACGTGATCGCCTTCCTGGACGGTGATGTGTTTGCCCTTGGGTATCAGGTACTCCTTGGCGTCTCCGATCTCCGGCGTGATGATCACCTTGGTTTTGCCCTTGGTCTCCTTGCCGAAGGTCACCCTCCCGTCGATCTCGGTGATCACCGCCTGCTCCTTCGGCTTGCGCGCCTCGAACAGCTCGGCGACCCGCGGCAGACCTCCGGTGATGTCCTTGGTCTTCTGCGTCTCCCGCGGGATCTTGGCCAACACGTCGCCCGGTTTGACCTCCATGTCCTTGCTGACCGACAAGACCGCCCCCATGGGCAGGGTGTAACTGGCGAGCTGTCCCTTGCCTTCCTTCGAGCGGATGACGATGCGCGGCTTGGCCTCCGTATCCTTGGACTCCACGATGGTCATCTTGGAGAGATAGGTCACCTTGTCGACCGTCTCCTCCATGGTGACCCCCTCGATGATGTCGACAAACTGCACCCGGCCTTCCTGACCTGCCAGGATGGGATTGGAGAAGGGGTCCCATTCGGCCAGGATGGTCCCTGGGGACACCACATCCCCCTCCTTGTAGAGCAGGGAAGCGCCGTACACCAGCGAATACCGCTCTCGCTGGCGTCCCTCCAGGTCGCGCACGATCAGCCCGCTGTTGCGGTTCATGACCACCATCCGACCGCTCTCCTGGCTGACCGCCTTCAGGTTCTCGTAGTAGATCTTGCCGCCGGCCCGCGTCTCCAGGCTCGATTCCTGGACATCCAGCGTACCCACGCCTCCGAAGTGAAAGGTCCTCATGGTCAGCTGGGTGCCCGGCTCGCCGATGGACTGGGCGGCGATGACCCCCACCGCCTCGCCGATGTTCACCATTCGGCCGCGGGCCAGGTCTCGCCCGTAGCACAGGATGCAGACCCCTTTCCTGGCCAGGCAGGTCAACGCCGAGCGGATCCGGACCGTCTCCAGGCCGGCATCCACGATGGCGGTCGCCAACTTCTCGTCGATCTCCTGGTTGGCGTCCACGATCAGCTCGTCGGTGTAGGGATGGTAGATCGGCTCCAGGGCGACTCGACCCAGGATACGTTCGCTCAACGGCTCGATGATCTCCCCTCCTTCCACCAGGGCGGTCACATCGATGCCGTCCAGGGTACCGCAATCGACCTCGGTGATGATCGAGTCCTGGGCCACGTCCACCAGGCGCCGGGTCAGATAGCCGGAGTTGGCCGTCTTCAGGGCGGTGTCGGCCAGTCCCTTTCGGGCGCCGTGGGTCGAGATGAAGTACTGCAGGACGGTCAGGCCTTCCCGAAAGTTGGCCGTGATCGGCGTCTCCAGGATCTCCCCCGAAGGCTTGGCCATCAACCCGCGCATGCCGGCCAGCTGCCGCATTTGCTGGGCACTGCCCCGGGCTCCCGAGTCGGCCATGATGAAGATGGGGTTGAAGCTGGGGACCAGCCGGGTCTCACCCGTCGGGCCGACTACCTCCTGCCGCTCGATGCTGGCCATCATCTCCCGGGCCACGTTCTCCGTCGCGGTGGCCCACACATCGACCACCTTGTTGTAACGCTCCCCGTCGGTGATCGCCCCCTCCTGCCGCTGACGCTCGATCTCCCGCGCCTCGGCCTCGGCCTTGGCCAGGATCTTCCACTTGTTGGCGGGAACCACCATGTCGTCGATGCTGATGCTGATCCCGGCCTTGGTGGCGTAGGTGTAGCCGATGGTGCGCAAGTTGTCGGCCAGAAGAACCGTCGACTTGTCCCCCACCTTGCGGTAGGTGAAGTCGATCAGCTGGTCCAGCGCTTTCTTGTCCATCACTTGGTTGACCAGGTGAAACGGGATCCCCTCGGGGACGATCTCGAACAGCAGAACCCGTCCCACCGTGGTGCGCACCATTTCACCCTGGTAGCGGACCTGGATGGCAGCCTGTAGGTGGACCGCATCGTGGTCGTAGGCCGCCCGCACCTCGTCCATGTCTCGAAAGTTCTTGCCTTCTCCCTTGGCGAAAGCTCGCTCCCGGGTCATGTAGTAGCAGCCCAGCACGATGTCCTGGTTGGGACCGATGATCGGCTTCCCGTTGGCCGGCTTGAGGATGTTGTTGGTGGACATCATCAAGACCCGCGCCTCCATCTGGGCCTCGATGGACAGCGGCACGTGGACGGCCATCTGGTCGCCGTCAAAGTCGGCGTTGAAGGCGGTGCACACCAGGGGATGGATCTGGATCGCCTTGCCCTCGATCAGCACCGGCTCGAAGGCCTGGATCCCCAGGCGGTGCAAGGTGGGAGCGCGGTTCAGCATCACCGGGTGCTCGCGGGTGACCTCCTCCAGGATGTCCCAGACTTCTGGGCTCTCCTTCTCCACCATCCGCTTGGCCGACTTGATGGTGGAGACATAGCCCCGGGCCTCCAGTCGGTTGTAGATGAAGGGCTTGAACAGCTCGAGGGCCATCTTCTTGGGCAGCCCGCACTGGTGCAGCTTGAGCTCCGGCCCGACGACGATCACGCTGCGGCCCGAGTAGTCCACCCGCTTGCCCAACAGGTTCTGCCTAAACCGCCCCTGCTTGCCCTTGAGCATGTCCGACAGCGACTTCAGCGGGCGCTTGTTGGGACCGGTGATGGTCTTGCCGCGACGGCCGTTGTCAAAGAGGGCATCGACCGCCTCCTGGAGCATCCGCTTCTCGTTGCGGACGATGATCTCCGGCGCCTTCAGCTCGATCAGCCGCTTGAGGCGATTGTTCCGATTGATGACCCGCCGATACAGGTCGTTCAGATCGCTGGTGGCGAATCGGCCGCCATCCAGGGGAACCAGCGGGCGCAGGTCGGGGGGGATGACCGGGATCACCTCCAGGATCATCCACTCGGGCCGGTTGCCCGATTCCCGAAACGCCTCCACCACCTTGAGCCGCTTGGCGATCTTCTTGCGCTTGGCGTCGCTGGTGGCCTCTTTCATCTCGGCCCTCAGCTCGATGGCCAGCGACTGGACATCAACCTCCTTGAGCAGCCGCCGGATCGCTTCCGCCCCCATCCCGGCCTCGAAGGAGCCTTCGCCGAACTCCTGGGAATAGGCGGCGCACTTGGACTCGCTCAGGATCTCGTGCTTGCGCAGCGGCGTGACGCCGGGGTCCAGGATCACGTAGCTCACGCAGTACAGTACCTTTTCCAGGTCCTTCAACGGGATGTCCAACAGGTTGCCGATTCGGCTGGGCAGGCTCTTTAGAAACCAGATGTGGGCCACCGGGGTGGCCAGGGTGATGTGACCCATCCGCTCCCGGCGCACCTTGCTCTGGATCACCTCCACGCCGCACTTCTCGCAGACGATCCCCCGGTGCTTCATCCGCTTGTACTTGCCGCAGTTGCACTCGTAGTCCTTGACCGGCCCGAAGATGCGGGCGCAAAAAAGACCGTCCCGCTCCGGCTTGAAGGTCCGATAGTTGATGGTCTCCGGCTTCTTCACCTCCCCGTGGGACCACTCCCGGATCCGCTCGGGAGAGGCGAGTGAGATGCGGAGGGCGTTAAAGCTCAGAGGATCTTTGGGCTTTTCAAAAAAGCTGAATATGTCTTTCAAGGTCTTCTCCCTGTGAAGATGACCGGATGCCTGGGTCGAGACGCCGGATGTGCGCCCCGGTTGCTCCGGCTTTCTGGCCGTCCCGACCGGTTATCCGGCTTCCTCCATCAGCTCTACATTCAACCCCAGACTGTGCATCTCCTTGATCAGCACGTTGAAGCTCTCTGGCAGACCTGCATCCAACTGGTAGTCCCCCTTCACGATGCTCTCGTAGATCCGGGTGCGCCCCGACACGTCGTCCGACTTCACGGTGAGAAACTCCTGGAGGGCGTAGGCCGCTCCGTAGGCCTCCATGGCCCACACCTCCATCTCACCCAGCCGCTGTCCTCCAAACTGGGCCTTCCCACCTAGCGGCTGCTGGGTCACCAGGCTGTAGGGGCCGATGGAGCGGGCGTGGATCTTGTCGTCCACCAGGTGATGGAGCTTGAGCATGTACATCAGCCCCACCGTCACTCGGTTCTCGAACGGCTGTCCCGTGCGGCCGTCGTACAGGGTGACCTTGCCGTCCAGGGGAAGCCCTGCCAACTTCAGCAGATCGCGGATCTCCTCCTCCTTGGCCCCATCGAACACCGGGGAGGCCACGTAGATGCCGCCTTTCATGGTGGCCACCATCCGCTCCACGTCCTCGTCGTCCAACATGTCCAGCTGCGAGGAGAACTCCGGCTTGTCGAACACCTTCTTCAACAAGGCCCGGGCTTCCTGCCGCTTCCCCACCTGGATCAGCCCGTAGACCGCCAACCCGAGCTGGTAGGCCGCCCCGCCCAGGTGGGTCTCCAAGACCTGCCCCACGTTCATCCGGCTGGGCACCCCCAGGGGGTTCAGCACGATGTCCACCGGTGTGCCATCCTCCAGGTAGGGCATGTCCTGCTCCGGCAAGATGATGGAGAGCACCCCCTTGTTCCCGTGGCGGCCTGCCATCTTGTCCCCCACCTGCAGCTTGCGCTTGATGGCCACGTACACCTTGACCATCTTGATGACCCCCGGAGGCAGCTCGTCCCCCTTCTGGATCTTGCTGATCCGCTCGCTGGTCGCCAGACGGATCCCCTGGATCTGGTCGTCCAGGTAGGAGAGGCTATCCCGGATCTTGGCCTCGATCTCGGCCGCCCCTTCCAGGGCCAGGTCTTTCCAGTGGCGTCTCGGGATCTGCTCCAAGAGCTCGTCGGTCAGCACCACCCCCTTGGCCACCAGCACGTTCTTGCGCTGGTCAACCAGGCTGGTGGCCAGCTCCTGGCCCACCAACAGCCGCCCGATCTGCCGGTAGACCACATCCCGGATGATCTTGATCTGGTCGTTTTGATCCTTGAGCAGGCGGGCCTCCTCTTCCTGCTCGATCTGGCGGGTGCGCTCGTCCTTCTCCGTCCCCTTCCGGCTGAACACCTTGGCGTTGATCACCGTCCCGGACACCCCGGGCGGCACCCGCAGCGAGCTGTCGCGCACATCGCCCGCCTTCTCGCCGAAGATGGCCCGAAGCAGGTTCTCCTCCGGGCTGAACTGGGTCTCCCCCTTGGGCGTGATCTTGCCCACCAGGATATCCCCCGGATTGACCTCGGCGCCGATCCGGATGATCCCCGACTCGTCCAGGTTGGCCAGCGCCTCCTCCCCCACATTGGGGATGTCCCGCGTGATCTCCTCCGGTCCCAACTTGGTGTCCCGGGCGATGCACTCGAACTCCTCGATGTGGATCGAGGTGAAGGTGTCATCCCGGACCACCCGCTCCGAGATCAGGATGGAGTCCTCGAAGTTGTAGCCGTGCCAGGGCATGAAGGCCACCAACAGGTTCTGTCCTAGAGCCAGCTCGCCCCGATCGGTGGCCGGCCCGTCGGCGATGACATCACCCCTGTTGACCTGCTCCCCGACCGATACGATCGGTTTCTGGTTGATACAGGTGTTCTGGTTGGATCGCTGGTACTTGATCAGGTTGTAGATGTCCGGCTTGGCCGTGATCTCCTCGCCCTCGCCCTCGCACCGGATGACGATGCGGCTGGCATCCACGCTCTCCACCACGCCGGCGCGGTTGGACACCACCGTGACCCCCGAATCGCGGGCCACGATCCGCTCCACCCCCGTACCCACCAACGGAGCGCAGGTCCGCAGCAGCGGGACCGCCTGGCGCTGCATGTTGGATCCCATCAGCGCCCGGTTGGCATCGTCGTTCTCCAGGAAGGGAATCAACGAGGCCGCCACGCTGACCAGCTGGTTGGGGGAGACATCCATCAGGGTGCACTCCTTGCCCGACAGCATGGCCGGCTCTCCCCCCTTGCGGCAGATCACCATCTCCTCGAGGATCTTGCCGTTCTTGCGATCGTAGCGGGTATTGGCCTGGGCGATGACGTGCCCCTCCTCCTCCAGCGCCGAGAAAAAGGAGACATCCCCCGTCACCTTCCCGTCCTTGACCACCCGGTAGGGGCTCTCGATGAACCCGTACTCGTTGACCCGAGCGAAGGTCGCCAGGCTGGCGATCAGGCCGATGTTGGGACCCTCAGGGGTCTCGATGGGGCAGATCCGCCCGTAGTGTGTCGGATGGACGTCGCGAACCTCGAATCCGGCCCGTTCCCGCGTCAGCCCGCCGGGTCCCAGTGCGCTCAGCCGCCGCTTGTGGGTAATCTCACTGAGCGGGTTGGTCTGGTCCATGAACTGGCTGAGCTGGCTCGATCCGAAGTACTCGCGCACCACGGCCGTCACCGGCTTGGCGTTGATCAGGTCGTGGGGCATCTGGCGTTCCAGATCCTGGGCCATGCTCATCCGTTCCTTGATGGCCCGCTCCATGCGCACCAGGCCGATGCGGTACTGGTTCTCCAAGAGCTCTCCCACCGCCCGCACCCGTCGATTGCCCAGGTGGTCGATGTCGTCGATGGGACCGTTGCGGGTGCGCAGCTCCACCAGGTAGCGCACCGTCTCCATGATGTCGGCCCGGGTGAGGACCGCTTCATCCAGGGGCAGGTTCAGCGCGAACTTGTGGTTCAGCTTGAGTCGTCCCACCTTGGAGAGATCGTACCGCTCCGGGTTGAAGAACAGGTTGTTGAAGAGCTGAGTGGCCTGATCCAGCGTCGGCGGATCCCCGGGCCGCAACCGCTGGTAGATCTCCAGGATCGCCTCGTCCGGGGAGGTAATCTTGTCCAAGGCCAGGGTATCTCGGATGGACGGTCCGGAGGGGGAGCCATGGACCAGCACCAGCGCGATGCTCTCGATCCCCCGGTGGACGAGATCCTGGAGGGCGCCCTCCGAGATCTCCTCGTTGCATTCGATCAGGATCTCACCCGTTTCCGGGTCGTAGATGTCTCGAACCGCGACCCGTCCGACCACGTCGGCCTCGGTCACCGGGATCCGATCCACCTTGGCCAGCTTCAGCTTGGCCGCCATCGCCTTGGTGATCTTCTTGTACTGCTTGACCAGGACCTTGCCGGTCTCGGGATGGCAGATAGGCACCGTGGCGATCTGACCGGCCAGGGTAGCGGGTTCGAACTCCTTCTCGTAGAGGACCTGGTCTCCATCCCGTCTCAGGTAGATGATCTCGCTGTCGTAGTAGTACTCCAAGAGCTGCTCAGTGCTGTATCCCAGCGCCCTCAAGAGGATGGTGGCTGGCATCTTGCGCCGCCGGTCGATGCGGCAGTGCAGGATGTCCTTGGCATCGAACTCGAAATCCAGCCAGGAGCCTCGGTAGGGGATCACCCGGGCCGAGTAGAGCAGCTTGCCGCTCGAATGGGTCTTCCCTTTGTCGTGGTCGAAGAAAGCGCCGGGAGAGCGATGGAGCTGGCTCACGACGACCCGTTCGGTCCCGTTGATGATGAAGGTGCCGTGCTCCGTCATCAGCGGGATCTCGCCGAAGAACACCTCTTGCTCCTTGACGTCGCGGATGCTCCGGAGCTGCGTCTCTTCGTTCACATCCCAGACGACCAGGCGAATGACGACCTTGATGGGAGCCGCGAAGGTCATGCCCCGTTGCAGGCACTCCTCCACGTCGTACTTGGGCTTGTCTAGCCGGTACTCCACGAACTCCAGCGAGGAGGTCTCGTTGAAGTCCTTGATGGGAAAGACGCTCTTGAACACCGCCTGCAGCCCGATGTCCGCCCGCTCTTCGGGGGAGACCTCGGACTGCAGAAACTGCTCGTAAGACCGCTTTTGGATCCCGATCAGGTTGGGTATGGAGACGATTTGTTCGGTCTTCCCGTAGTTCTTACGCAGGCGGAAGTTGGTCTGTACAACAGACGCCATTCGCTCACCTCTCTGGTGCTCTTGAAGATGAAGACTGGTTGGCCCGCTGCTGGGAGCAGGTTGCTTGCCCCTGCTTTAAGCTGGTCAGTAGGACAGCCCCGCGTTCACCATCGGCTGAAACGCGGCAACCCGCCGGGTCACGGTGGCTTCGCACGAGCGCGTGCACCACGCTGCATGTTCCACCATGGCTGTCCCCAGGTTACCTGCACATTCGTTGTAAGGAAATCGCCCACAGTCACCGGTCTAAACGGCGCGAGATTTGCATATTAGTGTCTGGAAGCGCACACGTCAAGGCGTTCTCCTCGCGGATCACAAAAAGCGACCCGCAACAGCCGGCCCCCCCCACGCTGTGCATTTCACCGCCGAGTCCTCCCGCCGTCCCTCGGGGTGGCCCCCTCAGGTGGGACCCACCTGCAGACCCTACTTGATCTCGACAGTCCCGCCGGCGGCCTCGATCTTCTCCTTGATCTGCTTGGCCTCGTCCTTGGACACCCCTTCCTTGACCGTGCCGGGAACGCCTTCGACCAGATCCTTGGCCTCCTTCAGACCCAATCCCGTGATGGCACGGATCTCCTTGATGACCTGGATCTTCTTGTCGCCAAAGCCGGTCAACACCACGTTGAACTCGGTCTGCTCCTCGACCTGAGGCGCCGCCCCACCCGCCGGCATGGCCATGGCCATGGGTGCGGCCGCTGCGGCGGTCACCCCCCACTGCTCCTCCAACACCTTGACCAGCTCGCCCAGCTGCAACACGTTCAAACCACTCAGGTAATCGATGACTTGCTCTTGGGTTACATCGGACATGGTACGCTCTTCTCCCTTGGATTAGTGATCTTCTTCGTCAGATAACAGAGGCCTGGCCTACCCGGCCCCCCATCCAGCCACCTCGCCGGACCTCATGGTTCTTCCAGCTCCTGCCGCCTCGCCTCAAGCACTCGGAGAAACTCGACCGGTCGAGCCTGCAGAACCCGCAACAGCTTGGCAGGAACCGCCGTCAACAGCCCTAAAAGTTGCGCCCGGAGCTCCCGCTGCCCGGGCAGCTTGGCCAGCGCGATCACCTCCTGGGGGCTCAACGCTTTGCCCTGGAGGTAGCCCCGCTTCACCCGAAGGTGGTCGGTGCTCGTCTCTGCCAGGTAATCGGACACCAGCTTGGCCGGCAGGATGGGATCGACCGAGGAGTAGATCCAGGCCGTCGGCCCTACCAGCGAATCGGCGATGGCCTCCATCTCCGTCCCGGCGATGGCTCGCTTGGCCAGCGTGTTTTTGAACACCTTGTAGGCCACCTGCGATCGGCGCAGCCGTTGTCTCAACTCGGTGGCCTCCGGCACCGTCAGACCGTGAAACTCGGCCAGCACCACCGCTTCCGCCTGGCTGACATCCTCACGAAAAGCCTCGACCTGGGCTTCCTTCTCTGTTCTTTGCATCGACTGGCTCCCTTTGGTTTCCACGGCCCTCGACAGCGCCGCGGTCTCCCCCCCTCCCCACAGGAGGAGTTGACGGTTCCACCGCCGCCCGCTTTCGGTTGCGGACCTGAGCTCGATCGGTCTGGAGGGATGCCCGGGCCACGCGACCGCCCGGATCGACTGCAGTTCACCTCCGCCGGCTTTACGCTTCCGCTACCGACTTCTCAGGTTCCGCATGGGGCAAGAGTCTCCTTGCCCCTTCTGGATCACCCGACCTGCGGGTGTCTGAAATCACCGTCCGCCCGTCGGGTCCCCTGGTGGCACCCGACGACGGCTCGTTCTCATCCGGCCTGCACCTTGGAGTAGGCCAGGGCGGAGAGCGGATCCACCTTGATGCCCGGCGACATGGTTGCCGAGAGGCTGACCGTCCTCAGGTAGGTGCCCTTGGCCCCCGCCGGTTTGGACTTGATCACGGCATCCAGTAAGGCCAAGAAGTTCTCCCGGAGCTTCTCCGGTTCGAAGTCGACCCGACCGATGATGGCGTGGATCAAGGCCCCCTTCTTTTCCGTCCGGTACTCCACCCGGCCGGCCTTCATCTCCCGTACCGCCCGGCTCACATCCGCGGTGACCGTGCCTACCTTGGGGTTGGGCATCAAGCCGCGTGGACCGAGTATCCGCCCGATGGGACCCACCAGCCCCATCATGTCGGGGGTGGCGATCGCCTTCTGGAAACCGGTCCAGCCCCCCTTGATCTTCTCGATCAGGTCTTCTGCGCCGACAAAATCGGCTCCTGCCTCCCGGGCTTCCTTCTCCTTCTCCCCCTTGGCAAAGACCAGGACCGACACCTCTTTCCCCGTGCCGTGCGGCAACACCACGGAACCACGCACCATCTGGTCGGCCTTGCGCGGATCCACGCCGAGCCGCAGGGCCACATCCACCGACCCGCTGAACTTGCTGTAGGAGACCCGCCTGACCAGATCCAACGCCTCATCGAGGCTATAGCGCCTGGCCCGATCGACCAGAGACAATGCTTGTCGATATTTCTTCCCGTGCTTCGGCATAGTGTCCTCACCAACGATCGTTCTCGTGCCACCGCGCTGCGTTCCGCTCGGCGGCCCGGGCCGCTCAGCCCTGGACGGTCACCCCCATGGAGCGGCAGGTTCCTTCGATGATCCGGATCGCTGCATCCAGATCGGCAGCGTTGAGATCAGGCATCTTCAGTTCGGCGATCTCCCGGATCTGGGCCGCGGTGATGGTCCCCACCTTCACCCGGTTGGGCACCCCCGAACCGCTCTGGATACCGAGCGCCTTCTTGACCAGTACCGCAGCCGGCGGAGTCTTGGTGATGAA
This sequence comes from Bradymonadales bacterium, assembly GCA_016931535.1. Taxonomy (GTDB): domain Bacteria; phylum Myxococcota_A; class Bradymonadia; order JAFGEP01; family JAFGEP01; genus JAFGEP01. The sequence goes on along the minus strand of JAFGEP010000096.1, from coordinate 1,508 downwards.
CTTGAAGGAGCGGTCGGTGAACACGGTGATGACCACCGGGGTCACCATCCCCATCGACTCCTGAGTTCTGGCGTTGAACTGCTTGCAGAACTCCATGATGTTCACCCCGTGTTGGCCCAAGGCAGGCCCCACCGGCGGCGAGGGATTGGCTTTCCCGCCCTCTACCTGCAGCTTGATGATCGCGGCAACTTTCTTACCCATTCTGACACCTCGGCGCGGTTGGGGATGAACGGTACAGGGTGTGTAAAGAGACCCTCTAGGCGGTGGACTCCACCTGAACGAAATCCAGCTCGATCGGGGTGGCTCGCCCGAAGATGCTGACCAACACGCGTAGTTTGCACTTGTCCGCGTTCACTTCCTCGACAATGCCGCTGAAGTTCATGAACGGACCGTCGATCACCCGGACGGTATCACCTTCCTCGAAGTGCTGGATCGGCTTGGGCGCCCTCTTTCCTTCCTCGATCTGATGGGTCACCTTGGCCACCTCGGAGGCGGGCAGTGGAGGGGGGTTGCGCCCCTCTCCCCCGATGAAGCCGGTGATCTTGGGGGTATCCTTGATCAGGTGCCAGGTCTCATCCGTCAGGATCATCTTGACCAGGATGTAGCCAGGAAAGAGCTTTCTCGTCGAGGTGTGTCGCTCCCCCTTCTTCACCTCGACGACGTTCTCCTCGGGAATCATGACCTCCTGGACGAGGTGCTCCACCCCCTTGAGGCGCGCCCGTTCCAGAAGGGCGGCCTTGGCTCGCTTCTCATACCCCGAGTAGGTATGGACCGCGTACCATTGGGCTTGGGGGGTTGATTCCTCACTCATCGCGAACGCCACCAAACATCACCCGTACAGTAAACCAGTTACGTTTTTCCAGATCAAATCGAAGAACCACAGGATGAACCCCACGATGAAGGTCAGCACGATGACCACCACCGTATTGGACTTGGTCTCGGTCCAGCTTGGCCAGATGGTCTTCTTCAGCTCCACTCCACACTCAGTCGCCAGCTGGTAGACCCGAGGGTTCAACCTCAAGTAGGCGGTCAAGCCGATGCCCACCAGGACTCCGATCACGGTGCTCAAAGACAGATCCGCCAGGATCCGAGGGTTGGGCATCCGATCGTAGATATGCCACAGGGCGTCCACGATCTTCATGCAGACCCAGGTCACCAGGACCAACCCTATGAGGTAACTGAAATCGATGTACTTCTTTACCTCATCCACGCTCTCGCCTCTCCCTCGACAGACCGCTTCGGCCTGCAACAGGCCAGGAGGGATTCGAACCCCCAACCTACGGATTTGGAGTCCGCCGCTCTACCATTCGAGCTACTGGCCTGGACCCGCCTCACCTCGTCGGAGGCTCTCTCCTCCGGCCGGCATCCGGCGGCTTTGCCGTTCCGTCGGCTCCGTTCGACCCTACTCCTTGATGGCCGTCACCACGCCGGCGCCCACCGTTCGTCCACCCTCCCGGATGGCGAAGTGCACGCCCACCTCCATCGCGATGGGGGTGATCAGCGCGATG
>JAFGEP010000095.1 GCA_016931535.1 Bradymonadales bacterium | reverse complement strand
GCCTCTTCGGGGACCGCCGCCTCTTCGGGGACCGCCGCCTCTTCGGGGACCGCCGCCTCTTCGGGGACCGCCGCCTCTTCGGGGACCGCTTCTGGGGCGACCGCTGCGACTTCCTCGGGGATCGCTTCCGCTTCTGGGGCGACCGCTGCCGCCTCTTCGACCGACACCGCAGCCAGCCGCTCCGTAACCGCCACCGCAGCAGGTGGCTCTTCCTCCGCTTCTGCCGCGACCGCTGCGACTTCCTCGGGGATCGCTTCCGCTTCTGGGGCGACCGCTGCCGCCTCTTCGGGGACCGCTGCGACTTCCTCGGGGATCGCTTCCGCTGTTACCTCCGGCAGAATCGAGGGTTCACCTGCCATCTCCGGAACCAGGTCCGGTAGCTGTTCCGGCGGGATTTCCATGGCCTGGGGGGTTCCTTCCGCCCTCTCCATGGCTGTTGAAGCGGCCTGGAGGTCGAAGGCCGGTATTGCTTGCTGTTTTTCGGCTTCCAGCTCGGCAACAGCCTGCTCCAGCAAGATATGTGCTACCTCGTCCTCTTCATCGAGGTCCGCAGCCAGCTTGAGTCGGAGCTCGGCAGCCTTGGGGTTGTGCATGTCCTGGAGCAGAGTGCGGCCGATCTCGCGCAGAATGACCTGCTGGTCCTCCCTGTTTGGCACCGCTTCCAGTTCGAGCTGGTACAGTCTGAGGACCTCCTCGAAATCTCGCTGGTCGCGGTGGATCTCCCGTGCTTGCCGGATGGCCTCCAGGTTATTTCCCAGTTGGATGGACTCCTGGTAAGCGTCCAGCGCTCTGGGCTGATCCTGGAGCTGCTCGTCGTAGATCTGGCCGACAGCCAGCTTCAGTCGTGCCTTTTCCTCGCTTTCTTCGGCCTTGTCCCCCAGCCGTTCCAGGGCGTCTACCAGCTCTTCCCAGTAGCCGGGCACTTTCTGGCTCAAGCCGCTGTTTTCGCGGTAGTGGTCGATCAGTTCCCGCCATTGGTTGCGCTCGAGGTATCGGTCTGCGATCTTGTGGAACCGTCGAACCTCTCGGGGTTCTTTTCGGAGTCTTCGCAGCTCTTCCTGCCAGCTCGTCTTCGTCATGGGATGCCTCTCGCGACTTCCGGATCCGATACGCACAATCCTCGGACCCGACCAGCGGGTGTTCCGCCGCACTATTTCAACTGGAGGATCTCGACACTACCTGTTTGACTGGCGCTTCTCAAGGAAATCCTACGCGGTTTCTCGGGTAGACCATCATACTGGGACCGTTTGGGCCGTTCGTGGTACAAATGGCCTTGGCGATCGTTCATCCTCATGAGGGAAGAACCCGATGACAACCTCCCGCGTGGCCGTAGTGCGAACCTCCCCTGCTACCGTCCTGGAAGACTACCACAGACTGATGAACCTGGCAGGTTATCAAGAGGTCCTGGACCGATCCGTGGACACCGCGCTCAAGATCAACATCTCCTGGCATTTCTTCTACCCTGCGGCCTCTACCGTACCCTGGCAGCTGGATGGGGTCATCCGGGCGATGTTGAAGGATGGATACTCCGCCGATCTGATCCACGCCTGCCACAACCGCACGGTAGTCGTCGATGCCCACCTGGGGGAGCGAGAGAACAAGCAGATCGACGTCATTCGCGCCCATGGTCTGCGGAACATCCATTTGTACGAGAACGAGGAGTGGATCGATATCCGGGAGGCGGTCGGAGAGCTGACCAGCCGCTTCATGGTGCTCAACCAGGTCTATCCCAAGGGTTTTTGCATCCCCAAGCGCCTGCTTGGGGAGAACATCATCCACCTTCCCACGGTCAAGACACACATCTTCACCACCACCACCGGTGCCATGAAAAACGCCTTCGGTGGTCTGCTCAACGAGCACAGACACTGGACTCATCCGGTGATCCACGAGACGCTGGTCGATCTCCTGATGATCCAGCAGAAGATCCACGCCGGGGTGTTCGCGGTCATGGACGGCACTTTCGCGGGCGACGGCCCTGGGCCGCGCTGCATGACCCCCCACGTCAAGAATGTTCTTCTGGCCTCGGCCGACCAGGTGGCCATCGACGCCGTGGCTGCCAAGTTGATGGGATTCGATCCCCTGGCCGACCTCCGCTATGTCAGACTGGCACACGAGCGGGGTCTTGGTTGCGGCGATGTCCGCGACATCGAGATTGTCGGCGACAAGGAGGCGGCAGCAGAAAACTGGCAGTTCGAAAGCCCCTTCAAGCACATGACCTTCGCCGCCCGCAACCAGCATCGCATCTACTGGGGTCCACTCAAACGCCCTCTGGAATGGTCCCTGAAAACCTGGCTGGCGCCCTGGTCCTACATCGCCTCCGTCGTCTATCACGATCTCTTGTGGTACCCCCTCTACGGCCGGCCGCACATCAGCCAGGTGCTGCAAAGCGAGTGGGCGCGGCTGTTCGCCAACTGGGGCAAGGTCGCGACCGACCCCGACGGTCGGGGCTATCCGGATGTGGGGCCGGCCTCCCCCGAGATCATCCGCACCGGCCTGAAGCACTTCCTGGAAGGGTTCCGACTCACCGGAATGGCGGTGACCCAGGCCCCTGACTATCACCGGGGGCGCTCTGGAAAAAAGGGGTGTCGGGCTTGACGGCAGGCAGCAGTCGGGGCGCAGCAAGCAGCGCCCCTACGTTTTGGCATGTGGTTCGGGCATGTATAGGGCGGGGTCGTCATTGACCGGCGGAGGGTGGTGGGAAAGCGAAACGGGTCAGTACACGTGACCCGGGGTACTAGCTCTGGGGCGGCACACAGGTCGACTCGACGCAGTCGTAGCCGCCCGGGCAGTCGCACTCGTCTTGGCAGGAGTCGGGCAAGGGAAGATCGCGGCAGTAGCCGTCCTGGTCGCAGCTGAGCCCGGTGGGGCAATCGCAGCCGGTGTTGCACATGACCAGGCACTCACCCTGCACGCACCGTTCATCGCGGCCGCACTCCAGGTTCGTGCGGCATTCCACCGCGGGGTCGATGTCGCAGTAGAACCCTCGGCAGTAATAGCCGAAATCGCAGTCCTCGTCGGTCTGGCAGGCGGGGCGGCAGCTCCCGTTGATGCAGTAGAACGGACCTTCCCCCTCACAGTCGGCACCCGTGCTGCATTCGGGTGGAGGTGGCGGTGAGCACAGTCCGCCCAGGCAGAGTTGGTCAGGTGGGCAGTCTTCCTGGGTGTCGCACAGGGTCCGGCAGGTGCCATCCACGCATTCCTCGTCGGCCTCACACTGCGCTCGGCTAGTGCACTCGATGGGCTGGGGCACGCAGACGTCGTCGACGCAGGTTTCCCCCGGTTGGCAGTCCCCCTCGTCCTCACAGGGTGACGTCATCGGCATGACACAGCGGCCTTGCTCGCACACCAGGGGATCGGGGCAGTCGTTGGGACCGCTGCATTCGACGGGAGTGGGGCGCACCTCCTCGCAGGAGCGGACGCCGTCGCGGCGTTCGGGGACGCACTGGTGAACGCTCTCCCCGGCAATGGCCAGGCATTCGTAGCCAGCGGGGCAGTCCGAGCCTCCGGTGCAGCTTCGTCCGCAGTAGCCGGTGGTGGCATCAGGGGTCAGATCCAGGCAGAGTGCGCCGGGTTCCTCACAGTCGGCGTTGGTCTGGCAGGGCTCGCAAAGGCCCGACCCGGAGGATCCGCCCCCGATGGGCACACAGCGCTCCCTGTCACACCAGTAACCTGTGGGGCAATGATAGTCTTCCAGGCACTCCGGCGAGGTGTAGGCCTCGTCCACATCGACACAGTAGTCCACGCACTCGGTATGCCATTCCTCCCAGCAGCCCCAGGCGTCGCAGTACACATCGACCACATCCCAGCACTCGGTCTCGATGTAGTCGCAGTGGTCATCCACCAAGAGGCATCCAGAACACAGTGTGGCCAGAAGAACACACCCTGACGGCAATAGGGGGTTTGTCATACGCATGTGGGGCACCTCCTTGCACCACCTGGACCGCACCTGGGCGGAATCGGGGCGCATGAGACAGACGGATCTGGACGGTCTCGATGGAGCGGGCGGCGCACAGCGCCGAGGAGGGGAAGGGGCTTTAAGGGCCTTGGGCTCAGGGTTCCTTCTTGGTCTTTTTCTCGACCATGTCCCATCGTTGCCTCTGGACCGCCCGTCTCCGACCGAGCTCCTGCTCCCGCCGAGCTTCCCGGACCTCGTGGAGCTGGTTCAGGTTCTTCCAGAAGGCCTCGGCAAGTCCCGGCGCATATTTCCCATTCACGAAGTATGCCGGGGGATGGTAGCTCAACTGGTAGACCCCCCCCTCGTCCTTGGGAAAGCTGTACTGCTCCAGCAGCTCCGCCGCGGCGTGGGCGATCTGCTGCAGCCGCTCCATCAGCCGGAGATGGTTGTCAAAGGACTTGCCCTCCCCCTGGGGCACATCGGGACCGAACCAGAAATCCCACTCCCCTTCCATCTCATCGCAGATGGCCTTGGAGACCTCCTCGCCGATCTGAGTGGCCTTGGTCTTGATCTCGAGGAGCTGCTCGTTGGTCAGGCTCTCGCCAAATTCCGCATTGGCGATAAAGCGGTTCTTGACCTCTTTGGTCACGAACCCGCTCAGATCGGTTCGCAGGACCACCAGGAGATCCCCGACGACGGCCTCCAGGTTTTTTTTCAATCGCTCTTCGGTCTGATCGAGATCTTCAAACTGCTCCAGGGTCATGGTCACCTCCAACTACACCAGGGGTCATCCTATCCGGTGTCGCGTCAGCCGGGGCGTCGTCCAGCTTCATGGTAGCCAGACCGACATCCTGGGGCAAGGGAAGCCGCACAGGCGGTGGATTCGGGTCCGCCTCGCGTCTCCATGGATCCGCCCCCCTCGAGCTCGGGCGACAGATCGCAGTTGTACACGAACTGGCATCAACTCCCCAGATGTTTGTGCTCCAGGGTCGTTTTCCTCTTCGGCTGCGCGTGGCAGACAGGATCTTTTGCGCTACCTGACCGGTTCTCCACGCCCTGCAGCCAGGACCCAGGCCACCGCGATCCAACCACGAAGCACCACGCCTTCATTCCCGCGACATCGGTCCGATGTCGGAGGCGCGCAGGGGCATGATGGAGTGGAAATGGGGCTGGTGCCCCATCGCTCCCCCCCGCGAGCGGACGACCAGGATACAGCCACCGCTCTCCGGGTCGGGGTGGATCTCGAGACGATACACCTGGTCGGCGTACACGAGGGTGAAGACATAGGCGTCTGTGGCCACCTCGTACCCGTAGCCGAACAGACGCCAACCGGGAGCCAGCTCGACCTGGCGTTGGTAGAGATCCTGGTAGTGGGCGACCGCCCGCTGGTAGGCCATCGAGCTATAGCTATAGAAGCTCGGCCGGCCGGCCTGGTGGCGGGTGGCTGAACGGACCACCGGAATATCCGGGGTAAAGGGCATCCGGACCAGGTTGCCCTGCTCGTCGAACACGCTGGTGTCCTGAGTCCAGGCGGTCGGCGTATGCAAGACCGCCAGAAGAAGCCAGGCCGCCAGACACAGGGTCACATTCGCGATGGTTCTCATGGCGTTTCCAGCCGGTCCCGCAACCCGCCCCGTTGCAAGGGTTCCCGTCCTGCGCTGCTCGACCGCATCGTTTTCGCTCTACACGATCCAGTTCCTCTCGGAGAAGGTCTCGTCCGGCACCTCGAAGGCCAGCTCACCGCTCCGGGGAAGGCGGTCCAATTCTACCCCGTTTTGCACCAGGCGCAACGACATGGTCCAGCGGGAACCAGCCTGTAGGCCGAGTTGGTCCAGAGGAAGGGCGCACTCCAGGCATTCGTGGAAAAACGCTTCGGCCAGATCGCAAGAAAGTGGCGCCTGGTCACCCTCCTCCCCCTGGAACAGCCGGCACGCCATGCGCCCTGTGCCCTCGAACGGGATGACCAGCAGTCGGCGCAGGCCTTCCGCCTCCTGGTGGAGATCCAGCTCGATGGATAACCGTTCCCCGGCGTCGGGCTGTCGTCGCTCGCCTACCCGCAGTCGCAGGTAGAACCGTTCGAGGTCGAAGCCGTATCGCAGCTCCGCGAGATACGAGCTGCTCTGGTACATGGCGCCCGCTGCGCCGGTGGCACAGCAGGATCCGGCGCCCACCCAGTCGTAGTAACCGTACTCGTGCCCATCGATGGTCGGCCGGATCAGGCTTCTGGGAGGCTTGACCAGCTCTGCGGCCGCCCGGGTGACGATCGGCTCGGCCAGCTCCTCGGGGGGGGAGGTGCCCAGCCGATGGTAGACCGCCGCCAGGTTCTCCCGGAAAATCCGGTCGAACAACGGCTTGTCCACGGCGACAAAGTCGTCCCCATACCACCACATCCAGTCCGAGCCTTCGGCACGCAACAGGTAGCGATAGGCTTCCCGCTCCGGCGGCGACCTGTCCGTTTCCCGGCCTCCGCCGCTCCGATCGGCGAACAGCTTGCGCGCCCGCCGGAGCTGCTCCCAGGCCAGGTTCTTCTCTCGCTGGCCGATCCAGATGCGAAAGTTGGCCGAGATCCAGGAACCGGAGTGAAGGCTGACGATCTGCCGCGCAGGAGGTCGTCGAGAAAGCCGATCTGTGGGAGTGGTCGTCTTGAGCCCCCGCATGGCGGCCAGCTGCTGGTACAGCCTCTCCAAAAACTGGCGTCCGTCCTGTGGGTAATGCTCCCAGGCGTTCTCCCCGTCCAGGATGACCGTGACGCAGGGCGGACCCGCAGCGAAGCGACCGGAGGCGATGCTCCCCAGCCGGTTGGTGAAATCGCGCACCGCCTGTTGGGCTTCGATGCGCGAGTAGGAAAAGCCGATCAGGTCGGAGAGCTCGTGGTCGCGAAAAAACAGGGAAATCGGCGGTGATCCCGACCAGAAGGGCTGGTAGATCTCGGCCCGATCCGCAGGACCGTCCAGCTTGGACTGGAGCAGCACGTGCTCGTCACTGGCCAGCCACCTGATGCCATGCTCGGCCACCAGCGGGAGAATCTCGGGGCTGACGCTCCCCTCCGACGGCCACATCCCCACCGGCCGGCGCCCGAAGACCGCCTCCGCCTGATCCAGAGCCATCGCCACCTGGCTGTGGGCGTCCATCGGATAGGCGAAACGGCTGGGGAGCGGGTGGCCGGGCAGCGATCGGCGAGCGATCTGGTTGTCCACCAGCAGCGGAAGGATGGGGTGGTAGTGGGGGGTGACCGTCAGCTCGACCTGCTCCCGGTCGACCAGCTCGCGCCACAGGCCAAACACCTGGTCGATGGCCTCCAGCTGGACCGCCAGGATGACCTCCTTGTCCGCCTGGTTGAAGCCGCGGCCCTTGGAGCTCAGCTCTCGAACCCGCTGGTCGTGCTGGCGCAGCGTGAATCCGCACCAGGCCAGGTTGAACAGGAGCTGGAGGTCGGTCATCTCGGCATCGGTCAGGCGGGCCGACGCCACCTGGTCATCCCGCCTCCCCCGTTTGTCCAACAGCTCCAGGTAGCGGGGAAATCGCGCCAGCACCGTCTGCCAGTCCAGACTGAAGAAGGAGCGCAGGATGAAACGTCGCTCCTCTTCGGTCAGATCGCCGGCGGGCCGCAAGGTCAGCTCCCAGAACCGATCGCGAAAGCCCGGTTGGCGGTAGTGCAGCAGCTGTTCCAGCAGCGATCCGCTGAAGTTGGCCACCGCCCGGATCTTGGGGTTCTCCAGCAACATGGCCGCCATGTCCAGGTAGGACTTGGCCGCGTGCAGCCGAACCCAGGGCAGCTCCAGATCGTGGGACCCCGGCAACCCGTAAAACGGCTGGTGAAAGTGCCACAGCAGGATGATCTCGGCAGGTGGGTTGGCGCTCATACCAGGTGACTCAGGTCCTGCCCCTTTCCGATCACCACCATCCCCTGATCGCTCACGTGGAAATGCCGCCGATCAAAATCGGGATCGTAGCCCACCTGCAGCCCCTCGGGGATGACCACCCCCTTGTCCACGATACAGTTCTTCAACCGAGCGTGGCGACCCACGTTGACCTCTTCGAGGATGACGGCGTGATCGATGTGGGAGTAGCTGTTGACACGCACGAAGCCGAACAGCACCGAGTTCTGGATGCGACCTCCGGAGATGATGCAGCCATGGGAGACGATGCTGTTGGTGGCGGTCCCCACCCGATCTCCGGTCTCGTGCACGAACTTGGCGGGAGGTGCGGGCACCTGGTGGCTGTGGATGGGCCATCGCCGGTTGTACAGGTCGAAGATAGGATGGACCGAGACCAGGTCCATATGGGCGGCCATGTAGGCATCGATGGTCCCGATATCGCGCCAGTAGCCGATTTCGCGCGGGTTCTGGCCGGGCAGCCGGTTCTGGTTGAAGTCGTAGACGTACACCACCCCTTTCTTGTAGCTGCGGGTGATGATGTTTTTCCCGAAGTCGTGCTCCGAGCTCTCTTGCTCGGCGTCCAGCCGGACCTCATCGATCAGCGCCTCTCGGGTGAACATGTAGTTCCCCATGCTGACCAGCGCCATGTTGGGCGCATTGGGCATGGGCTTGGGGTTGGCCGGCTTTTCTTCGAAGCCGATCATGCGGTTGTGCTCATCCACCTCGATCACGCCGAAGGCGCTCGCCTGCTCGACGGGAAAGGGGATGGCCGCCACGGTGAGGTCGGCCTGGTTGTCCCGATGGAAGCGGAGCATGTGGAACACGTCCATCTTGTAGACATGGTCGCCGCCGAACACGCAGACATCGGTGGGATTCTCGTCGTAGATCAGGTTGATGTTCTGGTAGATGGCGTCGGCGCTGCCCAAGTACCAGCGGGGGCCGAGCCGCTGCTGAGCGGGGACCGACTCCACGTACTGGTCGGCGATGTTGGACATGCGCCAGCCGCGGGCCAGGTGGCGGTTGAGTGATTCACTCTTGTACTGGGTCAACACCTTGATCTTGAAAAAGCCGCTGTTCACAAAGTTGGAGAGGACGAAGTCGATGATTCGATACTTGCCTCCAAAGGGGACCGCCGGCTTGGCGCGATCGGCTGTCAGCGGGTACAGCCTGGATCCTTGTCCCCCAGCCAGGATCATCACCAGTACGTCTCTCATGGCTCCCTCTTTCGCGCCCCGGGTTCATCCCGAGGCGTCATCTGCTGCGCTGTGCGGCTCCGATCCAAGGCACTACCCACCTTCGGCGATGCCGATCCCATCGGTCCTCCCCGCCAACCTCACCCCTGGAAGTCCAGGACTCGATAGAGCTGGATCGGCTCCCGCTTGCCTTTGACCATCGTCGGAGGCAGGGGCTCGACCTGGGCCAGTCCGCGCAGGTCGCCCAGGGTCCCGGCGCTGATGATCACCTCCCCCGGTCCGGCCACAGAGCAGACCCTCCGAGCGGTGTTGACCACATCGCCGACCACCGTGTAGCTCATCGATCGGCTGCTGCCCATGTATCCGGCGACCACCTCGCCGGTGTTCAGTCCACAGCCCACGTGGATGGGGACCAACCCGTCCTGCCGCCGGGTATCATTGAACTCGTCCAGCGCCCGCTGCATCTCGATGGCGGTGGCCACCGCCTGTTGGGCATCGTCAGGGCGGGTAAAGGGTGCCCCCCAGATGGCCATGATCTCGTCTCCGATGAACTTGTCCAGGGTGCCCCCGTGGGCGAAGATGACCTCCACCATGATCTCGAAGTACTCGTTGAGCATGGTGACCAGCTCGGTGGCCGTGATCCGCTCGGCCATGGAGGTGAACCCCCGGATATCGGCGAACAGGATGGTCGCCCGCTGGAGGTTCCCCCCCTTGCTGATGTCTATCCGTCCCTCCAGCACCTGGTCCACGAGGTAGGGGGGCAGCAGGCGACCCAGCTTTTCCCGGCTGATCGCCTCCTGGTGCATGCGCTTGACCAGGTAGGAATGCTCCAGGGAGATGGCGGCCTGTCTCGCAAAGCCGCTCAAAAGGTGGAGATCCTTCTCCGAGAAGGCCCCGGTCGCCATCTTGGTGTCCAGGTGGATGATCCCCAACAGCTTGTCCACGTACAGCAGGGGCACGGTCATGGTGGCCCGAATGCCCTCCAGGATGATGGAGTGGCTCCCGGAGAACCGCTTGTCCACCATGGCGTCCCCGGAGAGGATCGCCTCGTGCCGTTCGGTGACCTCCTTGAGAATGGTCTCGCTGATCCGGATCTCCGGCTGATCGGTTCGATCGGTGCGCAGCTTGGCCGACCTGGGCAAAAACTCGCCGCTGTGCTCGTCCCGGATGAGGATCACACCCCGGTCGCAGGGGAAGATGGCGAAAGCCCGATCGAGGATCTTGCTCAGCAGCCGGTCCAGGTCGAACTCCATGCTCAGCGACTGGTTCAGCTCGTTGGCGATCCGCAGCTTCTCGTAGTCGGCTCGCAGGGTATCGACATCGGTGACGGTGTTCTCCGGTTGAAACACCATGTCCCGGCCACCCTTGACCCGGGTGAAGATGGCGCTGTCCAGGGGGCGGTGAACGGTAACCCGCTCCACGAGGGAGTCGGCTACCTCGCTGTCATCGAATGAGAAGGTGGTGGAGCCGATGGTGACTTCATCATTGTGACTCAGCCTGCAAGGGGCCTCGATCCGGTGTCCGTTGACATAGGTCCCGTTGCGGCTGTCCCGGTCGGTGATGATATACTGGTTCGCCGTTCGCTCGATGCAGGCGTGCTCCTTGGACACCACCCGGTCGAGCAGTTGGATGTCCTGTGCCGGGTGGCGGCCGATGGTCAACCGTTCGCCGAGCACTTGCCGGTGCGGTTTTCCCATGGCGTCGGTGTAGATGAGTTTGGCCACTGCTACACAGCTCGAATTTCCAGTGTGTCCCGAAAGACACACGCGATATTTTATACCGCGAGATGCTCCTGTAGAGTACCTGAAATAAAACGCCTGTCCAGCGAGCGGCGCGACGGATGGGCGCGACTATCGCCCCATGGTGGTCAGTTCATGCAGCCCACGATCCTGTTGGTCGAAGACGATACCTCCCACCTGGAAGCTCTGGTCCGGGTCTTTGCGCACGAAAACCTGGCCACAGACTGCGCCCACTCCGGAGAGGAGGCGTTGCGCATGGTAGGGGCCAAGCAGTACGACCTGATCATCGCCGATCTGATGATGCCCGGCATGAGCGGGCTCGACCTGCTCAAGGCGGTTCGCGCCTTGAGTCCGGAGACCGAGGTGATCGTGATGACCGCCTTCGGCACCATCGAGCTGGCGGTGGACGCCATGCGAGCCGGGGCCTACGATTTCATCTCCAAGCCGATCAAAAGGGCCCAGATTCTCAAGGCCGCTCGCCGCGCCCTGGAGAAGCAGGCCCTGTTGGCGGAGAACCGCTCGCTGAAGGCCCAGCTCGCCGCCCTCTCCCTGGAGCAGCAGATCATCGGCAACGCCCCCAGTCTTCGGCGCGCCCAGACCCTGCTCAGACAGGCCGCTCCCAGCTCGGCCACCGTGCTCCTCCAGGGGGAGTCGGGCACCGGCAAAGAGCTGTTCGCCCGCACCCTGCATCTACTCTCCCCCCGGCGCGACGGCCCGTTTGTGGCCATCGACTGCGCGGCTCTCCCCAACAGCATCGTGGAAAGCGAGCTCTTCGGCTACGAGCGCGGCGCCTTCACCGGTGCCGATCGCCGCAAGATCGGCCGGCTGGTCACCGCCGAGGGAGGCACCCTCTTTCTGGACGAGGTGGGGGAGCTGGACAGCGAGATCCAGGCCAAGCTACTCCGGGTGCTCCAAGAGGCGGAGGTACTGCCCCTGGCTGCCACCACCCCCATCAAGGTAGACATCCGGGTGGTCGCGGCCTCCCACCGAGACCTGGAGGCGGCCATCGCGGCCGGCAGCTTCCGGGAGGACCTGTTCTACCGGCTCAACGTGGTGGCCATCCCCATCCCCCCACTGCGGGAGCGGCGCGACGACATCCCGCTGCTGGCCCAGCACTTCTTGGCCCGCTTCAACCAGAGGAACCGAAAACAGATCCAGGGGTTCACCGCCGATGCCCTGCAGACGCTGAGCGCCTACCACTGGCCCGGCAATGTCCGCCAGTTGGCCAATGTGGTGGAACGTGCGGTCGTGCTGAGCACCGACGACCTCATCGGGCTGGACGACCTCCCCGAGCCGATCGCGACCACCGAGTCGGTACCCCGCACCATCTCGGTCCCCCTGGGGGTGACCCTCAAGGAGGCCGAGCGACGCATCATCGAGGAGACGCTGCATTTTACCGGTGGCAACAAGCGGCTTGCGGCCCAGATCCTGGGGATCGCAGCCCGCACGATCTACCGCAAGCTCTGATTCAGACCGTCTCCGGGCGGGAATAATCGCCGGACCGATGGCGCTTCAAAAAGCGAGGCGGTTCACCGCTGCGTCGACCCGGTGCAGGACATTGACTTTGAGGCCGGTTCTGTGACAGCTTCTGAGAAGCTGCCAGGCTTTTTGGGGCATCCGGCCACGAGATAGCGATCATCCTATGGGATCCAGACTGGTTCACATCGTAGAGACCCTGTTCAGAAAGCACTTCTGGGTCGTGAACCTCGTCATCATCTTCTTGATCGCCCTCTTCTTCGCCCTGGGCCTCAGCCACCTGATCTCGGCCCGGCTCGCCCCCTTCACCATCATCCACCCCCGCCCCAGCGACGAGGCGGTGGCCAGCCTGGCGGCGACCGGAGACGATGACCGCTCCTCCATCATCAGAGAGCTGTTGAACCGACGGGCTACCGCCGAAGTCGAAGAGGAACCCACCGATCGATGCAGCACAGACGAGGACTGCACACCGCCGCTCGTCTGCATCGACCAGGTCTGCTCGGAGCCCCCACCCGCCGAAGAGGACCCGATGGAGCTCGCCGGAGGGGACTGCGTCTCCTCGGATATCGCCGCCGCCCTGGTAGGCACCATGGCCTCCTACTATTCGCAGTGGTCATTTGGCCTGGTCCAGGACCAGACGCTGGACCGCACGGTGATGGTCCGGGCGGGCGACGAGATCGCAGGAGCGACGGTGATCCGCGTGGCACGCAACCGGGTCTACCTCATCAATGAGGGTCGAGAGGAATGTCTCAAGGCCGGTGAAGCGCCGGCGACCAGTCGGCCGGTCGCCAGCCGGACCCCCACCCGGACCCCCACCCGCACCCCCACCCCGACGACCAGGCAGACTGCCGCCCAGGAACCGGGACGCCAGTCGTCCTATCGAACGATCAACCTGCGCGAAGGGGTCCGGCGGGTGTCGCCCACCAACTACGAGATCGAACGCACCGCCATCGACACCGCCCTCCAGGATCCGCGGGCCTTGCAGTCGCAAGCCCCCGAATTCGAGCAGAGCTACGACGACAGCCGCCGGCCGGATGGTCTTCGGCTGACCAGCATCCCGGCCGGCTCCATCTTCTCCGACCTGGGCGTGCGTCCCAACGATGTCCTCACCAGCGTCAACGGAAGCCCCATCACCACGCCGCAACGAGCCATGGACCTGTACCAGGCGATGCAGAACGAAAGCCATATCGAGATCACCGTGCTGAGACGGGGTCGGCCCCGGACACTGGTCTATGATATTCGTTGAAGGGGCGGCGCCATCTCTCTTCGTGGCGAGGCGGGGTGACCTGTCACAAATGTCTCAGGTTGATAAGCAGCGCGCGGAGGTCGGATGGTCCGGGCGCGCCCTACCGGCGGGCAGCCGCCAGGGTGGCGAGCAGCACCCTCTTGACAGAATGGCAGACTTTTCGTCTCTGTTCGGCGGCGCGTGACAAAATGACACAGGCCTGAAGGACGGGCCGAGGGCGCCACCCGCAGAAGCCAGATTCTACGGGAAAAAAGGAACAAAATTGGGATTGGCACGGTTCTGGCTCTGGTTTTTCTTCGGCGAGTGCCAACCTCCGGCACCCACTCCCGACCGAGGGCGACTGGGTCCAACACGCCCATGCAGGCAAACGAGGAGCAGGAATGGCGGCGATTGAAGCGGGCTGGCGGCGATGCGGGGGGCTGTTACCTCTCGCCCTTCTGCTGTGGATTTCCAGCGTGGCGGTGGCCCAAGAAGAAGGCGGCTCCGAGGATGCCGCAGGGGAAGCGGCCAACCCCCCGGGCGGCACCCGTCCCGGTGTCATCCGGCTGACCACCCCCACCGAGGCCGAGGCCGAAGAGGAAACAGAAGGCCAACAGACCACCCAGCAGGTAGAGGCAGAGGAAGAGGGGCCGCCCCCCTCCACTGGTTTCAGCAACCAGCAGCCGGCCCAAGCGGCCCCCCCCTCCTCCCAGGAGGTTGCAGGCCCCCCCCTGATCGAGCCGCGGCGCCTCGTCCAGGATGTGGACGAAGAGGTTCCCCGACACTTCGAAGAGAACTTCGACCCCTTCCATCCTCCCCGGGGCCTGCGGGTCACCATCGACTTTCCCCAGGCACCCCTATCCGAGGTGGTCCTGTGGATGAGCGCGCTGACGGGCCAGAACTTCATCATCGCAGAAGGGGTGGAGGGGACCATCACCATCATCGGTCCCACCCCGGTGACCATCGAAGAGGCCTACCGGGCCTTCTTGGCCGCTCTCCACATGAATGGCCTGACCATCGTTCCCTACGGTAGCTTCCTGCGGATCGTCCGGGAAGAGGACGTGCAACGCCACGCGTTGCCCTTCACCGCCCCCGGTACGGCCCCCCCCGATGACCGCATGGTGACCCAGCTGGTTCCCCTGCGGTTCGTGGACGCTGCCCAGCTGAGCGAGCTGTTGGGCAACTTCACCTCGGCCAACGGCCGGATCCAGGTCTACGCCCCCACCAACACCCTGATCGTGACCGAGACCGGCACCAACATGCGACGGTTGCTAGGGCTGATCGGCGACCTGGACACCCCTGGTGGAGAGACCCGCTTCCTCTACCAGGTCCGTTACGCCGATGCGGAGCAGCTGCGCAGCACCCTCCTGGAGATCTTCGGCGAGCAGCAGCAGCAGCAGCGCACTACCCAGACCGAGCGCGCCACCACCGCCCGGGAGCGCCGCCGACGAGCCCGTGAGCAGGAGGCCGAGCCCACCCCGTCTGCCACTGCCGCCACCGAGACCGTGGTGACCGTCTCCCAGATCATCGCCGATCAGCGCACCAACCAGCTGATCATCGTGACCAGCCCGCGCGGCTACCAGGCGGTCCGCGAGATGATCGAGGCCCTCGACATCCCCATCGCCGGGGAGGGCCAGATCCACGTGGTCTTCCTCGAAAACGCCAACGCCACCGACCTGGCCAGCACCCTGCAGAGCCTGGTCCAGAACGTCCAGCAGGCGCAGGAAGAGCAGACCGGCAGCAGTCGAACGCGCCGCACCCGTGCCGCCGCCGAGGAAGAGAGCCCCGCGGTCACCACAACCGGTGCGATCAGCGCCACCTTCGGCAGCAACGTCAGCATCACCGCCGACGAGGCCACCAACAGCATGGTCGTGGTGGCCAGCCTGCGCGACTTCCTCAGCCTCCAACGGGTGATCGACCAACTCGACCGCCGGCGCGAACAGGTCTACGTGGAGGCGGTCATCATGGAGATCACCGCCGAGTCGGACGGCGACTTCGGCATCGCCCTGAACGCGGGCGCACTCCCCACCATCCGCGGAGACGAGATCCCCATCTACGCCGCCACCTCTTTAGGCGGCATGTCCAGCATCGTGCTGGACCCCACCGCCCTGATGGGGCTGGCCATGGGGCTGAGAGGACCGGACGTGCCGGGAACCCAGGGGCTGTTGGGCGTGACCCTTCCCAGCTTCGGCGCCATCCTCAACGCCTTGCAGAGCGACCGCAACGTGAACGTGCTCTCCACCCCCCACATCCTGACCACCGACAACGAGGAGGCGGAGATCATCGTGGGGCAGAACGTCCCCTTCGTGACCGGGGGGTACGGGAACATCGGATCCCTGTTGGGCTCGGCAGGTGGCCTCGATACCGGCAATCTGGGCGACCTGGCCTCCCTGGCAAGCCTGTCCAACATCGGCTCCTACTACCCCTCCTACAGCGTCACCCGAGAGAGTGTCTCCTTGACCCTGAGGGTTCGCCCGCAGATCAACGCCAGCAACTTCGTCCGCCTGGAGATCGAAGAGCAGGTGGAGGGGATCATCGGCGAGAGCTACGGATCCCCCGTCACCAGCAACCGGGAGGCCCGTACAGTCGTGGTGGTGGAGGACCAGCAGACGGTAGTCATCGGCGGTCTGATCGAGGACGAGATCCAGGAGACGGTGGAGAAGGTCCCATTTTTGGGCGACATCCCGGTGATCGGATACCTGTTCCGCTCGACCACCACCCGGAACGTGAAGCGCAACCTCCTCTTGTTGCTCACCCCGTACATCATCCGGGACAGCGCCGACTTCCACGAGATCTTCCGGCGCAAGATGCAGGAACGGCAGGAGTTTCTGGAGTTCTTCGGCCGGGAACAGCTCGATTACGTCGCCAACGTGGACTACACGCGGAAAAATGGCCCCCTGCAGTCCATGTTCCAGACCATCCTTCGGGCGGTGCAGAACGAGGAGGCGCGGCGCCGCGCCCAGGGCCAGTTCGAAGGCCCTCAGCTCTTGCAGGGTATGGATGCCGCACCGCTGGGTGGGGAGGAAGGCCGCCCCCAACCGCGATCGGGCAGCAACAGCGGTCTGGACAGCGCGGATTAGACCGTTCGATGGCCGGCTCAAGTTGATCGAGTGAACCATGTATAACCGACCTCTGCTGGGAGAAATCCTGATCCAACGGGGGGTATTGAACGAGACCGGTCTCTCCAAGGCCCTCGCTCGACAAACCGAGGCCAAAGGGCTTCTGGGCGAGATCCTCGTCGAGATGGATCTGGCCAAACCCACCCAGGTCGCCGAGGCGCTGGCTGTCCAGCACCATCTCTCCTATCTCCACAAGGTGGAGGTCGATCACCTCGACCTCTCCCTGCTGGGCCCACTCCCCATCGCCTACGCCCGGCAGAAGTACGTGCTGCCCTTGAATCGTGTCGACTCCACCGTCCGGGTGCTGATCAAGGACCCCCTGGACCTGGATGCCATCGACCACCTCTCCTTCCTCTACTCCGCCCGCATCGAACCGGTGGTGGCGACCCCGCAGGTGGTCATGGAAGCCATCAACGCCGCCTTCGACCTGCACGACCGGGCTCGCAGCGACTACGGCAGCGTGCTCGGCGAAAGCGCCGGGGTGCCGGGCATCGAGGAGACCGGGTTCGAAGAGATCCAGGATATGCTGGGCAACGAGGAGGACGACGAGGCGCCGGTCATCAAGTTCGTCAACACCACCTTCGTTCGGGCCGTGCGGGAACGGGCCAGCGACATCCACCTGGAGCCCTACGAGAACCACCTTTCGGTCCGCTTCCGGGTGGACGGCGTGCTCAAGGAGGTCATCCAGGTTCCCAAGCGGTTCCAGTCGTCCATCTCGGCCCGCGTGAAGATCATGTCGGGGCTCAACATCGCCGAGAAACGGCTTCCCCAGGACGGCCGCATCCGCCTCAAGATCGCCGGCCGAGACATCGACATCCGGGTGGCCACCGCCCCCACCACGCAGGGGGAACGTATCACCCTGCGTCTTCTGGACCAGTCCTCCGTCCTGCTGGGGCTGGAACAGCTCGGACTGGACCCCCGCACCATGATTGCGGTGAACCGCATCATCCGCAAGCCTCACGGCATCCTGCTGGTGACCGGCCCCACCGGCTCCGGAAAGACCACCACCCTGTACGCCTGTCTCTCCATCATCAACAGCCCGGACAAGAACATCCTGACCATCGAGGATCCGGTCGAGTACCAGCTCAAAGGGATCAGCCAGACGCCGGTGAACCCCAAGATCGACCTCACCTTCGCCTCTGGCTTGCGCAGCTTCCTGAGACATGATCCCGATGTCATCATGGTGGGCGAGATCCGCGACGTCGAAACCGCCGAGATCGCCATCCAGGCCTCTCTGACGGGCCACCTGGTGTTCAGCACCATCCATACCAACGACGCGGCAGGTGCCTTCACCCGTCTGATCGACATGGGGGTGGAGCCGTTCCTGGTGGCCTCCAGCTTGCTGGCCAATCTCGCGCAGAGACTGGTGCGACGCCTTTGCCCCTCCTGTCGCGTCCCCTATCGGCCCACGGTCGCCGAGCTGGCCGAAATCGGGCTCAAGCCGGAGGATCTGCGGGCCAGCGGGGGGATCATCTACCGGCCCGGAGGTTGCGACGACTGCCTCAACACCGGTTACAAAGGCCGATCGGGCATCTTCGAGCTGTTGGAGGTCACCGACGACGTCCGCTCGCTGGTCATGCAGCGGGCCGACGCCAACACCATCAAGAAAGCGGCGATGGCCCAGGGGATGCGACCCCTCCGAATGGACGGGGCGGACAAGGTGGTCCAGGGAGCCACCAGCATCGAGGAGGTACTCCGAGTCACCCAGGAGGAGGTTGAATAGCGGTGCCGGTCTTCGACTATACGGGCCTGACCCCCTCGGGCAAGCGGGTTCGCGGCTCCCAGGATGCCGAGAACCCCCGAAAGCTCCGGGAGATCCTCAAGAGCCGAGGAGTCTTCCTGTTGGAGCATGCCGAGGGATCGGAGGACCGCATCGGCGGCGGGACCGGCCTGCGTCGCGAAGTGGACCTCGGACAGCTTTTCCGCAGCCGGATCTCCAGCATGGAGCTGGCCATGCTCACCCGGCAGCTGGCCACCCTCCAGCGGGCAGGCGTCCCCCTGCTGGAATCGCTCACCGCCGTCGTGGAGCAGGTGGATCACCCCCGCCTAAAAAGGGTCTTGAGCGACATCCGGCGGCGGGTCAACGAAGGCTCCTCCTTCGGCAACGCCCTCAAGGAGCATCCCAAGGTCTTCTCCGACCTCTATGTCAACATGGTGCGCGCCGGAGAAAGCTCCGGAAACCTCGACCTGGTGCTCGAAAAACTGACCGAGTTCCTGGACAGCCAGGCCGACCTGCGCGGGAAGATCATGAGCGCCCTGTACTACCCCCTCGTCATGCTGGTGCTGGGGACGGGCGTTTTGACCTTCCTGTTCATCTACGTCATCCCCAAGGTGACCGCCATCTTCCAGGACCAAAAGCGGGCCTTGCCCCTGCTCACCCGCATCCTGATCGGCTTCACCACCTTCATCAGCAACCCGATCAACTTCCTGCTCCTGGTCGCACTCGCCGTCCTGGCCGTCGTCCTGTTCCGCAAGTGGAAACGCACCGAGCGGGGTCACTACCGCTGGGACAAGTTACTGCTCAAGATGCCCATCGCAGGCCCCACCCTGCGCATGGTGGCCGTGGCTCGCTTCGCCGGCACCCTGGGAACACTCCTCGCCAGTGGGGTGCCCCTGCTATCGGCCATGGACATCGTCAAGGAGATTCTGGCCAACCGCCGACTGGTGGAGGTCGTTGACCAGGTGCGCACCAACGTCCGCGAGGGAGACAGCATCGCTGCACCCCTGAAACGCTCCGGGGAGTTTCCCCCCATCGTGGTCCACATGATCGCCATCGGAGAGCGGACCGGACGCCTCGAATCCATGTTGGAGAGTGTCTCCGACGCCTACAACCGCCAGGTGGCCAATCGGATGCGGGCCCTGACCTCGCTGCTCGAACCGCTCATGATCGTCCTGATGGGGCTCATCGTGGCCTTCATCGTGTTCGCCATCCTGGTCCCCATCATGCGCATCGGACAGGGATTTACATGAACCAAGCCAGAACGCCAGGAGTTTTCCCCATGAAACCCAACACCCAGCACCAGACCGTCCGCCAGATTCTCGGCTTGTCGGCCAAACGGGCAGCCATGACCCTGGTGGAGATCATGATCGTGCTGACCATCATGGCCGGCATCATGGCCTTCGCCGCCTACAGCGTGGTCGGCTACCTGCAGAACGCCAAGATCAAGGAGGCCCAGACCGAGGTGGCCACCATCAAACAGATGGTCGAGCTCTACCTGAGCACCCACGGCTCCTTGCCCGACCAGCTTTCCGACCTGGAACAAGACCAGAGAGGCATGGCCCGCATCACCGAACGCCTCCCCGACGACCCCTGGGAAAACCCCTACGAGTACGACAAATCCTCCGGCTGGAGCTTCACCGTCTTCAGCCTGGGCCCTGACGGCCAAAGCGGAACCGATGACGATATCTACCCCGAGGGGGAAGGACCCATGCGATGAACCTTACTGGCCGGTACCCCAGATGAAACCGCGGCGCCAACCCATCACACCGGTTTGCGGGGGGATGACCCTGATCGAGATCCTGATCGTCCTCCTCATCATGGCATCCGCCCTGGGGGTGGCCACCCTCTCCATCCGCAACCTCTCCAACGCCGAGCTCAAGGGTGCCGCGCTGCGCCTCTCCGGCACCATCACCTACATCTACGGTCGGGCCGCCATCAACGGGATGCGCTACCAGCTGGTCATCGACCTGGATGAAAACGCCTTCTGGGCCGAGTGCAGCGAGCAGGAGATCGCCCTCCCCCAGGAGCTGGTCAGCGCCAACTCCCTGGACGCAACCGGACGAGCCGACTTGCGCTTCCAAGACGACGACCCCGAAGCCGACCCCTTTGGCCTGAACCTGGCTCGAAGCTTCGAGGATTGCAGCGAACCGCTCATCGAGCACCGCACCCTGCCCTCCGGCATCGTGTTCGACTCGGTGATGACCGCCCACCAGGTCGAGCCGTTTGAAGAAGGCCAGACCAGCATCGCCTTCTTCTCCAACGGATTTGTCGAGCCGTCGATGATCTGGCTGCGGGAAGAAGACGGGGAGACCGGCATCACCCTCTCGATCAACCCCATGAACGGCCAGGTGACCATCGAGACGGGCTTGGCAGACGTCCCCGACGATTTCCACCAGGTGGAGGAGGACCGGTGAACACTACTCCCCACCTGGCTTGGCCTGGTCACCCTCTGGCTGCCCCCCCCATGTCCGGCCGGCGCGGATCTCCGGCCGACAAGGCCGGCTTCACCCTGGTCGAGATGCTCATCGCCCTGGCCGTCTTGGCCAGCTCTCTGGCCATCTTGCTGGGTTCGCAAGCCGCCAACGTCCGGTCGCTGGAGCTGGCCAACCAGATGCACATCGCCTCCTTGCTGGTCCACTCCCAGATGCTGCGGGTGGAGGAGGAGCTCCGAAAGGAAGGGTTCTCCACCGGGATCACCACCAGCCACGGGGACTTCCGGGACGACGGCTTCGATCAGTACGAGTGGCTGGTCGAGATCGAGCCGGTGGAGATCACCGACGACGCCTCCGACCAGTTCGTGGCCAACGTCCAGGCAGAGCTGTTCGGCGATGGCACCACCGGTGCGGGCTCGCTCACCGGCTCGGCTGCGGTCAGCCAGTTCTTGCCCATGTTGATCGGCTATGTCCCCCAGCTCATCAACCAGGTCGGCGAGCGAACCCGCAAGATCACCTTGACCGTGAGCTGGGAATCTCCCTTCGGACCCCAGGATCTGACGGTCACCCAGTACTTCACCGTCATGAACCCGGAGGATACCCAACCGATCCCTCTGCTGCAGGAGACCGAATGAACGGCCGTTGGCACCAGACGCCCGTGGCGACCGCCTCCTCGGCGGCAAGCCCGGCCGTTTCGGAACGGCGCCCGTCCAGCCCCTCCGCAGTCGCCGGAAGCGCCGGCTTCACCCTGGTCGAGGTGCTCATCAGCTTGACCATCCTGGCCACCATGATGGCCATCATGTGGGGCGCCTTCGGCTCCGCCTTCCGGCTGCGCGATCAGGCGACCGCCAAGTACGAACGGTTGCGAACCGTCCAGGCCACCATGCGGCGCATGCAGCGCGAGATCTCCATGGCCTTCGTCACCAAGATCGGGGAGACGCCGACCAACTTGCAGGGAGAGGTCACCTACACCACCGCCTTCATCGGGGAGTCGGACCGCCTCGACTTCACCAACTTCGCCCATGTCCGCACCCGAGTCGGCGAAGCCGCCTGCGAGCAAGCCGAGATCTCCTACTTTCTGCGGCGGAACCGCGGCCCCGACGGCCGTCTGCGCCAGGACCTGATGCGGCGAGAGCAGGCGCCCATCGACGACGACCCGGAGCAGGGAGGCGTCGTCTACACCATGCTGGAGGACGTGAACGCCATCGAGTTCGAGTACTGGCGACCAGACCGCGAGATCGCGGGTGATGCCTGGGAGTGGGAATGGGATACCCGCGACAACGAGATCACCGAGCTACCCCCGCGGGTCCGCGTGACCATCGAGATCCCCCACCCGGTCCTCCCCCGGGACACCTTGACCTTCTCGGTGCAGTCGGAGATCCACCTGACCCAGCCGATCGGCTTCGCCACCCCGTCCGTGGTCGCCGACCAGGGGAACGCCATCGACCCCAACACCGGCTTGCCCATCGACAACGAGGCCACCACCGGCAGAACCGACCGGAGCCGCCCCACTATCGACCGTGACAGGACCCCTCCCTCCAGACGCCCATCCGGCTCCCGAACCCCCACCGGCCAACCCAGAACCATAGCACCCCCCAGCGAACGGAGAAGAACACCGTGAAACCGGAGCGGGCAACAAGGAAAGGCCGCAAGGCTGGCCACCTGGTCGCCAACCGCCAGGGGGTGGCGCTGATGATGGTGATCATCACCCTCGCCCTGTTGACCACCTCGGTGATGGAGTTCCTCTACGCTTCCCGGGTCGATCTGGCCCTGGCGGTCAACGCCCGGGACGAGGTGAAGGCCTACTACAACGCCAAGAGCGGGATCAACCTGATGCGGCTGGCCCTGCAGTTCCAGTTCGAGCTGCAGGACGATACCGGTTTCATCGGCCGAGCGGTGAGCCAGTCCAACTTCCAGCTATGGCAGTACCTGAACCTGCTGTTGCCCACCTTTGTCAGCGCCCGGCTGGACAGCCCGCTGGGGTCTTTGGACCTGGAAGAGACCGGTGCCATCGGCTTCGGCAACCTCCAGGGAAACATCGTCTTCCACGATCCCATCCCGGAGGAGGGTAAGATCAACCTCAACGCCTTTTCCGGCAATGTCATCAACCAGGACGAGCTGCTTCAGCTCTGCGCCTTGCTCTCTCCCCCCCAATACGATTCCCTGTTCGGCCCCACCGAGATCGACGATGTCGTCTTGCCCACCCGAGGCGAGATCATCGGCTCCATCATCGACTACGTGGACGCCGACAGCGACCTGGTGGTGGTGGACGAGAACTGCCAGATCGTCCCCTCCGGGACGGGCGCCGAGGACAGGCGCTACCAGGATCGCAACTACCAGAGCAAGAACGAGCCCTTCACGACCCTGGACGAGGTCATGCTGGTCGCCGGGGTGAGCCACGAGATGTTCCAGACCTTCCGGGACAACTGGACCGTCTACGCCGTGGCCAACCAGTTCTACGTCAACCTGGCCGACGCCCAGGGCTTTTTGGGATTTTTATGCTCCAACATCTTGCGGGCCGATCGGAGCGTCAACATGTGCCGCGAGCCGATCATCACCGCCCAGATGGCCCTCCTCGCGTTGGCGCTGGAAGGATACAACGCCTTCTTCTCCAATCCCTACCTGCTGCTGGACCACTACCTAGGCACGTCCACCGGTCAGGCCGAGGAGCGGATCACCGAAGGCATCGCCGCCGGACAGATGATCGGGTTCCGCACCGAGCGCGATTTCCTGACGGTGCTGCGCTGGTTCCAGCAGGACCCGCTCGCTGCCACCCAGTTCGCCATGCTGGCCGATCCCAACCGAGCCCTGCTGTTCGGTTTTGTGGCCACGGGAGGCGTGGCCGCCCAACCCACCGCCCTGGCGGTCAGCTTCGACGAGGCGGCCATCCAGCAAACCATCAGCGTGGCGACCCCCAGGATCTATACCGTCTCCGCAACGGGCCTGTACGGCTCCGCAACCCGCACCATCACCGTCGTGATCGATTTCACCCAGGACGGTCGGCTGCTGTACTGGAGGGAGTTCTGACGTGGCGCATCGTACCATCGCCCTGGACATCGGAAGCCATTCGGTCAAGGTGCTGGCGGCTGAAAGCTCCTTCGGCTCCTCCAGTGCCAAGATCCGCTTCTACCTGGAAGAGCCCATCGCGCCCCTCGCCGAACCGTTGCAGGCGGCTCCGCCCGAAGAGGGAAAGCCGGCCGCTCCATCCGACGACAATCCGCCATCCCAGCAAGCAGCAGACGCCAACCAAGGCCAACCGCTGACCCCGGCCGCACTGGTCGCCATCGAACGGCTGAAGGAGCAGGGCTTGCTGGAAGGCGACGCCATCGCCGTCAACTACAGCTTGGCCCACTGCCTGCAGACCGACCTGGATCTCCCCGCAACTCTCAAACGCGACAAGGTCGAAGAGGTCCTGGCCATCCAGATCGAGGACCACTTCCCCGTCGACCCCGACACCCTGCAGTCCTCCCTTCATCTCGCCGACCAGATAGACCAGGAAGGGTTGCGCAAGGTCATGGTCGTCTCCACCCCCTTCGAACGGATCCAGGGATTCTTGGCGGCCCTGGAGCAGCAAGGCGTCGATCCCGTCACCGTGGAGGTCAGCCCGGCCCGCCTTCTGGCAGCTTGCCATACCCTGGTGCCTGCCCTCGGGTCCGCGCCGGTGGCGGTGATCGACATCGGCCATTCGGGCAGTGACCTGTGTATCCTGGAGGGCGACCAGATCAAGCTCCTGAGAAGGATCAACCTCGGAGGAGCGGATTTCACGCAGGCCCTCGCCGACCAGTACCACATGCCGTGGGACCGGGCCGAGACCGGCAAGCACCGGGAAGGCCACGTGGAGATCGGTACCTCGGCACCGGCCGAAGGACAGCGGATCACCGTGGGATTGGTGTGCCGCAAGGTGGCCTCCTCGCTGGCCGAGGAGCTCAGCCGAACCTTCCACGCCTTTCTGGCCCGCGAGGGGAAATCGGTCGAGCGGCTGCTGTGTTGCGGGGGAGGGTCGCTACTGAAGGGGCTGACGCAGTACCTCTCCCTCTCTTTGGGTATTCCGACCGAGCCGCTGGCCGTCGGAGGGATCAAGAGCACCCAGCCGGATGCGGGCGTGAAAGCGGTCGGATCGTGGGGGTCGATCGTGAAAGCCCTGGGGCGCAGACCGGCGAGCCAGTTCAACCTGAGGCGTGGCAGTCTGGCCTATCGCGGCAGCTTCGAGTTCCTCCAGAGCCGTATCCCCTATCTGCTGGTCTTTTTCCTCCTGCTGGTCGGCGCCCTGGTGTTCTCCACCTTGACCCGCCGCAGCGCCCTGGTGGCCCGGCGGTCCGCCTTCGAGGAGACGCTGGTCTCCCTCAGTCAGCCGGTCTTCGGCGAAGCGGTCCGCAACCCCCGCGAGGTCATCTCCCGGCTGCAGGAAGCCACCACCAGCGGGATCATCCTGCCGGAGTACAGCGCCTACGAGCTGTTCCGGGACATCTCCGAGGCCCTGGTGGACCTGAGGGAGCTGGGGGTTCCCGTCGCCATCGAACGCATCACCATCGACATCCAGCGGGATGTCATCACCATCCGGGGTAGCACCGACTCGGCCATCTCCATCGACGAGATCAGAACCGAGCTGGGCGGGCTCCAATGTATCACCGATGTGACCCAGGAACGTACCACGCAGAACCGCACCACCGGCGACTACGAATTCGAGCTTCGTGCGGTCAACTCCTGTTCTTAGGAGGAGGTCAGGATGCAAAGAGCAGGACGGGTGATCGGCGGAGCCGCCGGATTCATCGGCCGCCTCAATCCACGCGAAAAGGCGCTGCTGCTGGTGATGGCCACCATCTTCGCTGTGCTCATCGTCGCAACCTTCTTCATCCGGTATCAACGGTCTTTGACGAAGCTGGAAGAGGAGATCTCCTCCTTCGAAGCCGCCATCGAGGCGTTGAGCACCCAGGGGAGAGAGTTTTCCCAGCGCATCCGCCAGGCGGAGGACATCGAGAGAAAGCTGCGCGAAAACGAGGTCCAGCTCCATAGCTTCCTGGAGCGGCTGTGCATCAACTTCAGCGTTCCACCCCCCTCCAGCTACAACGACACCACGCAGCCGTTGCGGGATGCCAGGACCGGCCAGGCCCGGATCACCGAGATATCCACCATCGCCGACATCACCGCGGTCGATCCGCTCCCCCTCAGTCGACTGCTGCATGGGATCGCGACCTCCGGCGAGCTGGTGGTCCTCAAGGCTATCGAGGTCCAACCCGCCCGGGGGCAACCCGATCTCTACCGGGTCCGCTTGACCCTGTCCACCTTCCGAGAAGACCGGGATAGCAGGGAAAGCCGATGAAAAACCGAATCGTCAGAGTGCTGGTGTACATCCTGTGGGGTCTGTTCTCCCTTCTGGTCTGCATCTACTGGACCTTCCCCACCGATACCCTCGCGCTCATCATCCGCGCCCAGATCGACCAACGGGTCGGCCACCGCTACCTGGTCCGTCTCGACGAGGTATCGCTGGCTGGACTGACCGGCATCAAGCTCACCAACTTCTGGTTGACCCCCATCCGTCAGACCGACCAGACAGCCGAGTCCGCCACCTCGGCTCCATACCATCAACAAGCCGATCGGGAGGGCAGCGGAGAGCCGGCCGCCCCCGTCGGCACCGACCCTCCCCCCCTCGTCTTTCCCAACCGTATCGACCACGCCACGGTCACCGTGGGATTGCTCTCTTTGCTGCGGAACGATCCCGAGGTCTCCTTCGAGGCCAAGATCGGAGAGGGGCTCCTGTACGGCTCCTGGAAACGCCATCCCACCATTACCGAGGGGCATCAGCTGTCGGTCAGCGCCGACGGGGTCCCCCTCAACGCCCTCGGCCTCATCTCCCAGGCGGCCCAGGCAGCGGTCACCGGCACCCTGACCGGTCACCTGACCCTCAGCTACAATGCCGAGAACAGGCTTCATGAGGGCGAGCTCCAGTTCCTCCAGATCGACGACCTGGTGCGCCAGGCCGGTCCCATCGATGTGGGATCGGTCTCCATCCCCCTGATCACCCCCACGCGCTTCGGCCAGATCCATGCCCAGGCCGTCCTGGATGGCCCGGAGCTGACCATCAATCGGTTCGATGCGATGGGGGGAGACCTGGAGGTTACCGTGCCCAGCGGCGGTCGCCTCACGATGCGAACCCCTTTTGGGCAGTCCTTTCTTCGGATGACCCTCCAGCTCCGGTTACAGGAGGAGTGGATGTTGACCAACGAGATGGACGGCCTGCTCCGGAACATCCGCCTGCTACGAGAGGCCTGTGAAGGGTACGAGTGCGCCGTGGCCATCACCGGTCCGGTAGCCCAGATCCAGGCGCAACCCCTTCGCTCGCGGCAAGGGTACTAGATGAACCTTTACAACGGTGTGAGCCTCGCCCTATCATCTTTCCCCGTCGTCTCCAAACCGACCCGCGATCGAATTGGGGTCTGCCAACTGTGAGGAAAGCACGATGAGCCAACAACTGTCCTCAGGCAGCACTGTATCCTGTCGGGGGAACTGCGCATCCCGACCGGTGGGAGTCCATACTCACCGACACGCCCAGCAACCCCCTCCCGGCGGGGGTTACCCGCCGCCACCACCAGGCGGGGGCTACCCGCCACCGCCACCAGGCGGGGGCTACCCGCCACCGCCACCAGGGGGGGGCTACCCGCCCCAGGGAGGCTACCCGCCCCAGGGAGGCTACCCGCCCCAGGGAGGCTACCCGCCCCAGGGAGGCTACCCGCCCCAGGGAGGCTACCCGCCACCCCAGGGGGGCTACCCGCCACCCCAGGGGGGCTACCCGCCACCCCAGGGAGGCTACCCGCCGCCACAGGGACCTCCTCCATCCCCGGGGCCTTATCCACCGGGTCCTCCCCCCGCGACGCCGGGGGGTGACTTTGCCTTCAAGAGCTACTTCAACGCCACCTACGGCATGGTCATGAAGGACCCCGTCACCTGGCTCGTGATCGGCCTGGTTGGCTGGGCCGCGGTGGGTGTGGGATTCTGGGGCGGTTACCAGTACTGCTATCTCAAGGCGAAACGGGGGTTGCGCCTCGAATGGAAGGATGTGCTCTGGCCCTTCACCAGCGGCAAGCCGATCGATCTGCTGGTCGGCGGCATCGTCGCCATGTTCGGCTCGATCTTCTCGATGGCAGCCTGGGGGTTCAATACCCCCCTCCAGGTAGACCGGGGCCGCTCCTTCGGCGATGCCATGAAAGAAGGGCGGCAACTGACCGGACCGGCCTACGTCAAGTATCTCCTCTTCTTCTTCGTCGGCGGCTTGCTCAATATCATCCCCTTCATCGGCCAGGCAGCGGCCTGGATCTTCGTCATGGAGGCCTACCAAGAGAAGTTCCACGGCCTGGAGTTCCACGCCCTGCAGCAACAACCGGCTGCCGCCCAGGCACCGCCTCAGCCGGCCATGACCCCGCCGCCCCCACAGCCGCCCTATGGACAACCACCAGGTTACCCGCCTCCCCAGCAGCAGGCCCAACCTCAGTGGGGACCCCCTCCCGTGGCACCGCCACCTGCCTGGGGACCCCCTCCTCCCGCACCGGCTCCCAGCTGGGGACCTCCACCCCCGGCAGGTCCAACGCCTGCCGGAACCGCAGCCTCCATGGGCTACGGCACACCGGCCGAACAGGATGAGGAAGAAGCCGCCGGAGCCACCCAGGCCATGGAGATCCGACCGGCCATCCGCAACCCCGACGGCTCCTTTACCTGCGCTTACTGCAACAACCGTCTGCCCCCTGGCACCAAGGCCACCTGCCCCTTCTGCGGCAACCTGGTCATCGGCCTGTAGATCGATCGCGAGCCTGCTGCGCCCCTGCGATCGCAAGCCATTCTCCCTGCCCTACGGACGTCGCGCGTCACGCTGCGTCTTGGCCTGAAACAGGCTCGTTCCCATGTCACCCCCGCAGAAAACCAGCGCAGCTAGCGCACAGAAGGTCAGGGATCGAGCCAGGGGGGCGATGGGTTCAGGTGGAAAACCGCCAGCGGCGCTTCCGAGTGCCGCGCCGCTCGCTGGGCCGGTAGTGGATTCTGGCCGACCGCCTCCCTTCCAACCCGGGCCTCTGCCGCGCTACAATCGGGTGTGGCGGCGCCGTCGCCCGCCCGACATGCAAAGGGAAGCCAATGAACCCGAGGAGACCGAAGATCATCGGCGTGGTGGGAGGAAGCAGCCCACCCCCTGAGGCCATCGAGGCGGCCTTCGAGGTCGGCCGAGAGATCGCGCGGCTCGACCTGTGGCTGGTCAGCGGTGGACTCTCAGGGGTCATGGCGGCGGCTTCGAGAGGGGTGCGCGAGGGACGGACCCAGTACCAGACCGGCAGCTTCATCCTGGGGATCTTGCCAGGGGACAAGGCCGACAACGCCAATCCGTACGTGGATCTGGCCATCCCCACCGGCCTGGGGATCGCGCGCAATCTGCTGGTGGTACGGACTGCCGACGCCATTGTCGCCATCGACGGAGAGAGCGGCACCCTGTCCGAGGTCGCGTTCGCATGGCAACTGGGAAAGCCGATCGTGGCCCTGACGTCCACTGGAGGATGGGCGGCGGCGCTGGCCGGCAAGACAATCGACTCGCGGCGAAGCGACCGGGTGCACTCCGCCGATAGCCCGGAAGAAGCGGTACGCCGGGCTGTCGAGCTGCTGTCGGGTCGATCCGACGCATGACAGGCAGAAGCGCCAGCTTGCCAGGCGACCCCCGGCTGTCGAACGGCCGGCGGGTTGATCGAACCGACGCCTGGCCGGCGCAAGTGGGCCAAAGGGTGACAAGGAGAGGACGGTGGAGGTGCAATCGACTCTGAAGGCGCGGATCGAGGCGCTGCTATTTGCCAGCGATCAACCGCTTTCGGTGTCCGCCTTGCTGGCCGCGCTGGGCGATCCACTGGAAGGTGGCTCGGCAGCGGTGATAGAGAATCTACGGCTCCTGATCGAGGAGTACGAGCAGCGCGAAGGGGGGTTCCACCTGGTGGAGGTGGCGGGCGGATACGAGTTTCGCACCCGCGAATCGTTCCACCAGGATATCTTGAGGCTCACCCGCCAACGTCCCGCCAGGCTTTCCCAGGCCGCCATGGAAACCCTGGCCATCATCGCCTACCGCCAGCCCTGTACCAAGGCCCTGGTCGATCGCCTGCGGACGGTGGACTCCTCGGCAGCCATCCGAACCCTGATCCAGCGGGAGCTGTTGTTCCCCGCCGGTCGAGCCAAGCAGCCGGGTCGCCCCCTGCTGTACCGGACCACCCAGCAGTTCCTCCGGCTGTTCGGTCTGGCCTCCCTCGAAGACCTTCCCCAATCGGTGGAGCTGGGAGACCCGGTGGACGGTCAAGTGTTGCTGCTGGCCGACTATCGCAAACAACAAGGGGAACTCCCGATCCCCGGCGATAAAAACGATTCCTGAGGGAAACCCTGATGCCCAAGCACACGGATACTCCCGCCAACCTGGCACCCCCCGCCCGCCCGATCCGCCTCCAGCGAGCCTTGAGCCTGGCCGGGGTCGCATCCCGCCGCCAGGCGGAGGCGCTGATCGCCGCAGGGAGGGTGAGCGTCAACGGCCACCTAGTGACCGCCGCAGGAACCAAGGTGAGTCCCAACGACACGCTTCGGGTCGATGGACGGAGAGTCCAGATGACCTCCAGCTACAAGTACCTCTTGCTCCACAAGCCGCCGGGAGTCCTGTGCACGTTGTCCGACCCCGAAGGAAGGCCGGTGGTCTCCGACCTGGTTCCCCAGCGGTTCGGCAGACTTTTCCCGGTCGGACGCCTGGACTGGAACTCGGAAGGCCTCCTGTTGCTCACCAACGACGGCGATCTCGCCTTCCGCCTGACCCACCCCCGGTTTGGGGTGCAACGGGTCTACTCCGTCAAGGTCAAGGGGGTCCTTCAACCGGACGACAGCCGACTGCTAGCCCTGCAGGAGGGGTTGACCCTGCCGAATGGCACCCGGGTGCAGATCCGCTCGGTCCGGTTGACAGGCCAGACCAAGAAGAACGCCTGGATCGAGGTGGTCCTGGCCGAAGGCAAGAACCGGGAGATCCGCAGGATCTGCGATGCGGTGGGCCTCGAGGTGCTCCGGCTGATCCGGGTGGCATACGGCCCCTTGACCCTGGCCCGGCTGAAAAGGGGGGGATACAGAGAGCTGACCCAGACCGAGGTCCTGGCTCTCAAGGCGCCAGGCAGGTAGCCGTCTGGCTACCCCCGAGGATGGTAGGTCCGGTGGATCCGCTTCAGGCGCTCCCGGGTCACGTGGGTGTAGATCTGGGTCGTGCTGATGTCGCTATGCCCCAAGAGCTCCTGGACCGAGCGGAGGTCGGCGCCATGCTCCAACAGGTGGGTGGCAAAGGAGTGGCGCAGCTTGTGGGGGCTCACCTCCGTCCGGATGCCCGCCACCAGGGCGTAGCGCTTGAGGTTCTTCCAGAACCCTTGACGGGTCATGGGCCGGCCCCGGCGAGTCACGAACAGGGCATCGGTGGCCCCTCGCCCGCCCGCCTTGGCCAACAGGCTCGGCCTGACCTGCGAAAGGTAGGTGGATAGCAGGGAAATGGCGGGATCGGTCAGTGGAACGAGCCGTTCCTTGGAGCCCTTGCCCATCGTCCTGATCAGACCGACCGTCAGGTCCAGGTTGCGCAGCCGCAGACCGACCAGCTCGCTGACCCGCAGGCCGGTGGCGTACAGCACCTCGAGCATGGTCCTGTCCCGTAACCCTTCGGCCGTGTCGGTGCCCGGCGCGGAAAGCAGGCGCTCCACCTCGGATTCGCTCAAAACCACCGGCAAGGTGCGGCGGATGGGGGGGGAGTCGATGGTGGCCGTCGGATCGGCGACGACCATCCGTTCCTGAGCCAAAAAGCGGTACAGTCGGCGGATACTGACCAGCTTGCGGGCCAGCGTCCTGGTGCTCTCCCCCCGATCCAGTCGATCCAGCATGAACTGGTTGACCAGCTCCGGCGATGCCTCGTCGGCACGACGCTTGCCCTGTTCGACCAGAAACGCCGCGAACTGGGCCAGATCGGTCCCGTAGGCTCGCAAGGTGTTGCGGGCCAATCCCCGCTCCACCCGCAGGTGCGCCAGGAACTGCTCAATGGCGTCGTCGAGATCGGGCATGGATGAAAAACCCTGTGGATTCTCCCTTCGCAACCACCGGTCCACAGGCACCGCCAACGGGGAAAGCCGGTACCACAGCGCCCTCAATGTACCCCCACCTCCATTCTCCCACAAATAACCGCTCCCCCTCGCAGCGAATCACGTCAAGGAACCTCACGCGACCCCCATCTAAACCCCCATCGGCGTTCAGTTCCCTGACCGTGAACCTGGACCTGCAGGTTGGCGTGAACCTGCACCAACGGTCCAAAAGGCCGGCAGACAACAGAAAACGCTGCCGATCTGCCCCGCGGCGCCCAGGGTTCGCCTCACAAGCTGGGGCGAGAACTCCCTTGACCGGCGACGATTCGCGCGCTATTGGCCCAGGGGCTGGCTTCCAACAGGGGTGGAAGAGAACCATGGGCTCCATCCGTCTCGGCAAGGAGATCGAAATCCATCGGAACCGCGATGGGGTGCCTTCCATCGTGGCTCCCAACCGGCTGGAATTGCTACGCGGCCTCGGCTACATGCACGTGCGGGACCGGGGCATGCAGATGGAGATCAACCGCCTGATGGCGCACGGCAGCGCCTCCGAGTACCTGGCTTCTACCCCATTTCTGATCCGGGCCGATACCACCGTGCGGCGCCTGGGTTTGCACCGGGAACCTCAACGGGACCTGGAGTTGATCGACAGCCATTACCGAGCGCTCCTGGATGCCTATGTAGACGGGGTGAACCTGGGCTGGAAGCAGCAGCGCCCTCCCTTGTTTCGACTGCTGCGCTATCGGCCGAAACCATGGCGTGCCGAGGACCTGGTGGTGATTCTGAGGACCGTCGTCTTCTTCGGCTTGACCACCATGCAGATCCGCCTGGAAAAAAGCCTGTTCGACCTGATCAGGCGGGGTGTCCCGGTCGAGCTCTTGCAGGAGCTGTTCGGATCCGATCTGGAAGGGGTCGATGCCGAGCTGCTCCGGTCGGTCAAGCTGCTGCGGGACGAGCCCACCTGGGGAGAGTTCCGCCTCTCCTACGCGGCGGGGCTGGTATCTGGAAACGCCTGGGTCGTCTCCGGCAGCCGGACCGCCAGCAAGAGCCCCATCATCGCCAACGACCCCCACATGGATGTGGGCCATCTCCCTGCCATGTGGTACGAGGCGGAGCTGCACGCCCCCGATACCTCTCTGGCGGGTGCCACCGCCCCTGGGCTGCCGGCGGTCATCTTCGGCCGCAATCGATACCTCGGCTGGGGGATCGCCCACGCACCGGGAGACATCGTCGATTTCTACGTCGAGGAGTGCCGCAACGGAAAGCGGCGAGTCGGCCAGGGCTGGGAGCCGTTCAAGGAGCGGGTGGAGGAGATGAAGATCCGCTCCGGGGAGGTGCGCCGCTTCTCGGTGTATACCAGCGAGCACGGGGTACTGGAGGGCAACCCCTACTCTCCCGGAAAGTACCTCTCCATGCGCTGGGTAGGACAGCCAGGCCTGTTCGGCCCCACGCTGGAGGCCTGGATGAAGCTCCAGGATACCCGTACCGTCTCCGAGGCCATGGAGGCGGTCAAGGCGATCCAGCTCCCCACCCTCTCCTGGCTCTTCGCCGACTCCTTCGGCGACATCGGCTACCAGGTGACCGGCGCCTTCCCCCGACGCCGGCCGGGATGGAGCGGTCTGTACCCCGCGCCTGGATGGGACGAACGCTATGACTGGGAAGGGCTGGTCGATGTGGACGACCTCCCCTGGGCGCTCAACCCACCCGAAGGGTTCCTGGTGACCGCCAACCAGGCCCAGAATCCGCCCGACGGCCCGGTCATCATGAACGCCGCCCTTCCCAGGTGGCGATACCAGCGTATCTGCAACCTGCTGGGCAGCCAGAGTGACTGGAACATCGACAAGGTCCAGCAGATCCAGTACGACGTGGTCAGCCCCCTGGCCAAGCGGCTCCTGCCGCTCTTCCTCAAGTACCTGGATCCCCAGGAGGAAGAGGTCAAGGCGGAGTTTGGGCGGTGGCAGTACACCTACACCGCCGAGGCCCGCCAGCCGGCGATGCTGGAGAATATCTGTCGGGCGGCCTTGCTGGTCGTCTTTGGCGACGGGGGGATCGGCCGCAACGTCCTGACCCACCTGATCGACGAGACCACCTTTTCCCTGAGCACATCCCACCTGTTCTTCCGGGTTCTCACCGACCCCGGCTCGGCCTGGTTCGCCGGGAGGGACTACGACGAGTGCATGAGGGCTGCCGTTCGCGAAGGGTTGGCTCAACCCAGCCTGACCTGGGCCGAGTACTACCCGCTGATCCACAAGAACCTCCTTTTGGGGCGACGGCTCCCCTTCTTCTTCCGGGTCAACCGAGGACCTTTCGGCGTCTGGGGTCACCACTCCACCATCCTCCAGTTCACCGAGTACCGGGAGGGGGGGATCCGACTCTCCATCGCCCCCAGCTACCGGTTCGTGTCGGACATGGGCTCTCACGAGATCTGGACCAATCTACCCGGAGGAGCCAGCGAAAAACCCTACAGCCGCTACTACGCCAATGACCTCCCCCACTGGCGCTACGGCGAGTACAAACGGCTGCGCCTGAGAAGCCGTAACTGACAGCGAGCCCCGCCGCGCCAGTTGACCCCATTGCATGGGACACTATGATAGTCGCTCAAGGCAGAGCCCAACCCTTCTCGGATGGAGCCGGTCGCTGCCCCTGCAGATGGACCGCAGGATGTGATGTAACAGTTCAAACGACAACGAGGACCAGTCATCGATGGCGAAACGAAACACATCGGCCCCGACCACAGAAGCACCAACAGCCGACTCCCTTGCCGGCTCCTCCTCCACCTCCGCAACAAACAACCATCCCACGGTGATCCCCCCCGAGTTCATCCGCAAGGCACCCAAGTCCGACCTCCATGTCCACCTGGACGGCTCCATCCGCCTAGGCACGCTCATCGAGCTGGCCAAGGAGCGAAATGTGGAGCTTCCCTCCTATACAGAAGATGGGCTGGTGGACCTGGTGTTCAAGGACCGCTACGGCAGCCTCAAGGAGTACCTGCAAGGGTTCCAGTACACCACCGCGGTGCTCCAGGACGAGGAGGCGCTCGAACGGGCGGCCTATGAGCTGGCCGAGGACAACATGGCGGAAGGGGTCCGCTACATCGAGGTGCGCTTCGCCCCCCACCTCCACGTGAACCCCAACCTGGATATGACCCAGGTCTTGTGGGCGGTGCACAGGGGGCTCAAGAAAGCCAAGGACCTGTTCAACGACTCCACGCCGGTGCGCCAGAACCTGGAGCCTCCTTTCGAGTACGGCATGATCGTGTGCGCCATGCGCATGTTCACCGAGAACATGTCCGACTACTACAACAAGTTCCTACAGATCCACCGCTACTCGCAGCGTCGCAAGGTATATGGGCTGGCCTCCCTGGAGCTGGCCCAGGCGGTGGTGGCGATCCGCAACGAGTACGGGCTGCCCATCGTGGGGTTCGATCTGGCCGGCCAGGAACGAGGATATCCGGCGGTGGACCACCTGGAGGCCTACCGCTACGCCCACAAGAACTTCCTCAAGAAAACGGTGCACGCCGGAGAGGCCTACGGCCCCGAAAGCATCTTCCAGGCCATCACCGACCTGCACGCCGATCGCATCGGCCACGGCTACCACCTGCTCAGCTCCTGGCTCATCGAGGACGAGATCGCCAATAAAAACGAGTACGTGCGCGCCCTGGCCGAGTACATCGCCGACCGGCGCATCACCATCGAGGTCTGCCTCACCAGCAACCTGCAGACCAACCCCCGGGTTCGCAACCTCAACGAGCACGCCTTCCGCGATTTCCAGAACCTGCGCCTGAGCACCACCTTCTGCACCGACAACCGCACCGTCTCCTCCACCACCGTCAGCCGCGAGATCGAGCTGGCCTGCCAGTACTTCAACCTCACCCCCTCCCAGCTTCGCAACAGCATCATCTACGGCTTCAAGCGAAGCTTCTTCCCCGGCACCTACCGCAACAAGCGCAACTACGTCCGCCAGATCATCGACTACTACGAAAAGATCGAAGAGGAGTTCGGCCTGCACGAGAAAGACGACCAGGACTAGACCCAAAAAGGAGCATCCCGCCTCCTTGTCTACCAGCCGAGTGCGTTGACCGGCACCACCGCCTGTAGTAGTTGTCGCGCAGCATCCATCCCCCTCTTGGAGCAGCGCGATGTCCAACGCAGTGCAACACTCCCAGGCATTCAAGCTACGGCGGTTCTTCAACTGGTTTCCCATGGGGTTGGCCTACGCCCTGCTCTACATGGGACGCTACAACTTGACGGTAGCCAAGAACGAGCTGGGCTCGCTGATGACCAAGGAGGACTTCGGGGTCATCTTCGGGATCGGCGCGCTGGTCTACGGCGTGGCCTTCATTGTGAACGGTCCCATGGTGGACCGGATCGGGGGCCGGCTGGGAATCCTGATCGCGACCTTGGGTGCCGGCCTGATGAACCTGGCCATGGGTCTGTACCTGTATCGCGCCCTGTCGTCCGGGATGACGCCCACCCATATCCGCCTGGTGTTCATGCTGCTCTACAGCGGCAACATGTACTTCCAGAGCTTCGGGGCGGTCTCCATCGTCAAGGTGAACGCCCACTGGTTCCACATCCACGAACGGGGCGGTTTCTCCGGGATCTTCGGCACCATGATCGCCTCTGGTCTGTTCCTGGCCTTCACCGTCAACAGCTGGATGCTCGGGCTCTCCTTCCTGCCGGAGAACGGGCAGTGGTTCGTCTTCTTCGTGCCGGCGGGGCTGCTGCTGACCATCTTCTTGATCGAGATCTTTCTCCTCAAGGATAGCCCCTCCAAGGCCGGCTACCAGGACTTCGACACCGGGGACGCCTCCAGCGGCGAAGAGGACAAGCCGATGCCGGTCTTCGAGCTGTACAAGCGGATCCTCACCAACCCCGTCATCATCACGGTGGCGCTCATCGAGTTCTGCACCGGCGTGCTGCGCAACGGCGTCATGCACTGGATCCCGTTCTACCTGAAAGAGGTCTGGGGGCTCAAAGGCAGCCACATGTTCCGCAACGGGGAGTGGACCATGCCCTGGCTGGTGGCGCTGGCCTTCGCGGTGGCCATCGTCTCCTTCGTGATCGCCCGCAAGACCAAGGGACGCCGGGCGGCCTGGCTGTACATCTTCGGAGCGCTGGCGTTCTTGGCGCCCTTCGTCCAGGGCGGTTGGGGCGGCTTGCTCTTCGTGGCCGGGGTCATCGGCGGCAACGTGGCCGGCTGGGTGTCCGACCTCTTCTTCCAGAGCCGCCGTGCTCCAGCAGCGGGAGGCCTTTACGGCTTGCTGGTCCTGTGCGTCGTCTTGATGTTCTTCGCCATCAAGCCGGCCACCACCCAGATCGCCTGGTCCGACACCCCCAATGTCCAGGTCACCTTCGACCCCCAGCGGCTCGAGGCAGCCAACCTCTCCATGGAGCAGGCGGTCGAGATGAGCCATCGCGCGCTGGCGGCTCTTGATGCTCCCCAGACCACCCAAGATCTCTTCACCAACCTGGAACCGCTGAGAAATCGCAACGGCTGGAAGGGCCACTTCGACCCCGAGCACAGACCCGATCCGGATTCGCTGGCCACGCTCCCCATCGGCGGGGACGGCTCCGCTGTCACCTTGGGAGAGGTGGCCACCATCAACCTGGTGGAGGACGGGCTATGGCCGGGGGACACCGTCATCGCCATCGCCGGGGTGTCCGAGCTTGAAGACTGGGAGGATGTGGTCCACGCGGTACAGTGCATCCCGGCCACCTGTGAGGGCGCATCCACCTGGGACACCTCCCGGTGTCTGTGCGCCACCCGGCCGGAGGCGACCCGCGACGACCTGGTGGTCTCCACCGGCGTGATACAGACCACCGTGCTGCGCGGCGGCACGACGATGGACCTGGAGATCCGTGACCCCAGGCCGACCCAGACAGCGGGGGACGAACGGCGTCTGGCCGCGGGGCCGGCGATCCCGATCAGCCCCTACTTCCTGGGGTTCCTCGCCTTCCTGCTTTCGGTCTGCGTGATCGGCGCCCACGGCCTCTTGTCCGGGACCGCCACCATGGACTTCGGCGGACGGCGCGGCGCGGGCACCGCGGTCGGAGTCATCGACGGCTTCGTCTACCTGGGGACCTTTGTGCAGGCGGTGTCGCTCGGCTTCTTGACCACCAAGAACTGGATCTGCCTGCCGCTGTTCCTGATACCCTTCAGCCTGATCGGCTTCTATCTATTGACCCGCATCTGGCACGCCAAGCCCAAGGGAAGGGGCGGCCACTGATCACATCATAACCTGCTGCGGCCCGATCGCTTCAGGAAGAGGAGCACCATGGTCAGCAGTACACCCGCCATCGACACCCCGACCAACAGCAGCATCACCGCGGCAGGACCCTCCTGTGGGCTGGTGTGGGTCTTGATCAGGCCGACAATCTGCTCCTGGGCGATCGATCCCAGAGAGCCGACACCGTTGATGATGGCCGCAGCAACCACCGCCCCCCTCTTGGAGGCCACGTCGATGGTGCCCACCCCCGAGATCAGCGAGTCGGGGCCGGCCAGCATGAAGCCGATGGCTCCCAGACCCACCAAGAACAGGCCCATGCTCGCCATGCCCACCCACCACACGAACGCCACGCCGGCCAGCATCCCGATGGTCATCAGGAAGGTGACCAGCGTGCGGCTTCCCTTGAAGAAGCGGTCGGTGATGAAGCCGCCGAAGATGACGCCAAAAAAGCCGAGCAGGTCGAAGATGGTGGAACGGTATCCGGCCCCCTCGGTCGAGGTGCCAAAGGCCTCCTCGATCAACATGGGTGACCAGCTGTCCAGCGTATAGCGCACGAACTTGAAGCAGAAGTAGGCGATCCCCATCACCGCCACGGTGACCACCACGTCTCTGGTCCAGCCCAGGCTGACCAGCCCCTTCGCCTCACCTCCTCCCTCCTGCGGGCTCTTATCGATCGCCAGCTCCTCCGATACGATCGGCAGTAGTCCGTAGTCCTCCGGGCGGTCCCTCCCGAACAGGTAGAACAAGGCGGTGATGGCCAACAGGACCAGGCTGGCTCCCCAGAAGGACCAGGCCAGCCCCAGCCAGCCCAGCATGAAGGCGGCGAAGGCCTTGGCCATCACGCTGCCCAGCATGTAGCAGGTCGTCCAGAAGGCCAGGACCGTCCCCCGCTCCTTGCGTCGAAACCAGTGGGCCAGCACCCCGATGTTGGCTCCCCAGCCGGTCCCCTGGGCAAAACCGTTGATCAGCATGAAGGTGAAGAAAGGCCAGAAGGCGGCGGGACCCAGGTGGGTGAAAAAACCGAACCCCACATTGACCAACAGGCTGGCGCCCATCCCCCAGAGCAACAGCAGGCGGCAGGTCACTTTGCGTCCCAGGTAGGCGGTCAGAAACTGACCCAGCATGTAGGTCACCAGAAACCCGGTCCAGATATGGGCAATCTGGTGATCGGTGAGCTGCATCAGCTCCCGCAGGTCGATCTTCACGATGGAGAAGGTCTTGCGGCAGAAGTAGTAACCGGCGTAGGAGAGCCAGGTCAGCGCGAAGATGTTCACCCGCCAGCGCTTCTGGTTCCCACTGAGCTGCTGCGCGTCCTGCTCCCCGTTGGGCTCGGCCTCTTTCATGTTCCCTCTCAACCCTGGAGATCAACCTGGCAGTACCGGCATAGCCACGGCGGAGCGGCATGATAGCCCATCTGCTCTCGGTCCGTCACCTGGCCCGTACCGGCTTTCAGACGAAAAGGAGCGAGGGGAAAGCCCAATATGGACAGCTACGGACGGCAGCCCGGATACCTAAAAACCTCCGGGGACGGGAACCAGGCGCCCAGCCTTCTCCGGATCGAACCTGGACCGCCAACCGCTCTCCTGTCCGGCCCCCCCATCGGTCACCCGCTATCTACCTGGATCCTCGTGATCTTTGTGGAGGCCGATGGCGAACGTGCTACCATGAGGATGTTACCGGGTGACAGCTTCACCCCGACCACCATCGTTGCGTATGGGACGAGCAATCGACATCGTAGGTTGGCTCTGGCTGGCCGCTGTAATCGCCTCCTGCACCGTGAACGGGGAGGGCCAGAATGGTGGGGTTTGTCCTCCGGATGCGTTACGGATATGCACCTGCCAGGACGGGAGCAGCGGCCTCCAGCGATGCGCTCCTGACGGCAGCGGTTTCTCGAGCTGTGTCTGCGCGGGGGACCAGGGCGCGGATGCCGCCTACGATCTGGGGGACGGACCGGACCAGGACGCCGGCCAACTCCCAGATGCGGTCGGCGATGCGGCAACCGATGTCTTCTCGGAGGGAGGCCGAGATACGGGGGAAGAAAGCCAGGAGGACGCCGTTTCGGTCTGCATCGATCCGGTGGAGGATTGCACGGGTGATCTGCCGGCGCCCACCTGTTCTCGCGGCCTGTTGAGCCGGTGGCACTGGGATTGCTTTCGCGATGAGTGCGTGGCGGCAGAGAGCACCGAGATCTGCCATTTCGGCTGTGCCCCTCCCGACCGGGGAGCGACCTGCGCCCGTCTGGCCTACACCGACCTCTACTCCGACCGGCTCTGCTGGATCTCCTCACTCGACCAGGAACCGACCTGCTTGCAGGGCGGGGGGTTCTCGATGGCCTGGCATCCCACCAACGCAGGCTTGCTGGCCTACACCCGCCAGACCGACGGCGGACAGGTGGCGATCGCAGGGCTACAGACCGATCCTCCGCAGATCCTCTGCCAGGTGGAGACGGTCGAAGTTGCCGGCTATCAACCCCAGGTTCAAAACGGCAGCTGGCTTTCCGGCTCGGA
Organism: Bradymonadales bacterium; assembly: GCA_016931535.1. Lineage (GTDB taxonomy): Bacteria > Myxococcota_A > Bradymonadia > JAFGEP01 > JAFGEP01 > JAFGEP01. The sequence goes on along the minus strand of JAFGEP010000095.1, from coordinate 9,813 downwards.
CCGCCTGCTGATGATGGAAGAGCTGGAAATGGGCTCCCTTTCGGTCAGCCAATGGTTGTACAGCCCTTACGGTCCTGTCTGCCTGTTGCCGCGCCAATCGATGTGCCCCCTGGCGGTGGCCTCGACCGAACCGGCGACCCCGCTTCGCTTCCAGGCGTCCTACAACCGGGACCGCAGCCTGCTCTACCTGCTGGCCGGCATCCAGGACGAGGGGGGAGCGAACATGCAGGTGCGCAAGATAACCAACGACACCACCCAGGATGACCTTTGTGGATCCGTCCTCTTCGACGCGTCCCAGGTCACGACGGCCGGTTGGAAGGCCAAGGAAGAGCTGCTCTACGTTCAGGCAGGAAGCCTGTTCGTCTACTCGGCGGTCCGCAACAGCGCCAGCCCTCTGGTCGATGCGTCGACCGCCTGGAGCGATAACAGCAGTGACATCGCCAACTTCAACTACGATGCCACCATTCTTCTGGCATACCATCCGGCAAACGACCGGTACCTGGTCTTCCGCCTGCAACCAGAAGGCCAGAGCCTCGAACCCTGGCCCACCCCAGGCGGGAACATGTTGGGGCCCAACGTCGCCAACCCCAGTATCGAGCGGTTCGAACCCAGCCCTTGACCGATCGACCGGCTGCTCAACCCACCGTTCGCTTCCCCGATCGCAACGAAAGGACCTCGGTGAGGTCATGCTCCTGGATCTTCTTGTAGAGGGTGGTGCGGGAGATACCCAGTATCTCTGCGGCCGCGCGGATATTAGCCCGGGTTGCCGCCAGCACGGCCAGGATGTGATCGCGTTCCACCTCCGCCAGGCTTTTCAGCTGGGATCCCGATGGCATCCCGATGGCAGCGGGCTTCGGACCCGCCGGAGGGGTGGATGGCTCGGTAGCCAGCCCGAGCGGGGGCAAGTGCTCTACCCGGATCGACTTGCCATCGGCCATGATGGCGGCGCGCAAGATCACGTTCTCCAGCTCTCGGATGTTGCCCGGCCAGTTGTACCCCCTCAACCGCTCCAGCGCTTCGCTGGTCACCTCGGTCGACACCTCCTGCGCGGCTGTATCCCCCTCCGGGCGAAGCTGCTTGACCTGGTTGCGGAGGATCTCATCGATCAGAAAGGGCAGATCGGCAAGCCGTTCCCGCAAAGAGGGCAGCCGGATGGGAAAGACGTTGATCCGGTAGTACAGCTCTTCCCTGAACTCTCCCCCTTCCACCATGCGCACCAGGTCGCGGTTGGTGGCGGTGATCAGGCGAAAGTCCGCGCTCCGCTCCTGGCCGTCTCCCACCCGGCTGAAGGTCTTTTCCTGGAGCACCCGCAACAGCTTCACCTGGTTGGCCAGGCTCAGATCGCCGATCTCGTCCAGAAAAAACGTGCCCCGATGACACCGCTCGATCAGCCCGACGTGATCCCGCACCGCCCCCGTGAACGCTCCCCGGGCATGGCCGAACACCTCCGACTCGAACAGGCTCTCGGTCAAGGTGGGGCAGTTCACCGCACCGAAGACGCCGGACCGCCTGGGACTCAGATCGTGCACCGCCCTGGCCACCAGCTCCTTGCCGGTACCGGTCTCGCCGGTGATCATCACCGCCACATCGATCCGAGCGGCCTGGCGCACCATCTCGAACACCAGCTGCATCTTGGGATCCACCCCGATCATGCCCGCCAGCAGCGTGTGGCGGACATGCCTCTCCCGGTGAAGAAGCTCCGCTCCCGAGGCCACCGCCCTCTGGAGCAGCTCCAGCACGGAACCGTCCAGATCCCGATGAAGGCGCACTACACGCCCCCCATCCAGCTCCTCCAGCAGACCCCAACGGATCAGGGGGTTCAGACAGGCCGATACGTCCTGGAAGTGACGACCGCTCTGCCTGACCAGCTCCTGCAGGGTCGAGGTGTACTCGGGCTGCTCCAGGAGATCGGCCACCAGACTCAGACGAAGCGGTGACCCCAATGAGCTCTCCAGCTGTTGAAGCTCCACTCCAGGCAGATGTGGCATGGGGCGCCTCCTGTCGGCGCGGCGTAGACCGCAATGTTCACTTTCTATACATTGACGCCCCTCTTGTCCAGCAGGTACAGATGCCTTCCCTCTCGAAACGGCCTGCGGCGATTCCCCCGAGCCGGTCCCGTTGTCTCGGCTCAACCGCGCAGGTTGCGGCCATCCGAACCCTCTGACCGCGCTTGATCTTGGCCGGGAACCCCTCTAGTGTGGGGACTGGATCGCAACAGCTCGGCGATTCGATGACGCAGGGAAATCCGGGTGTTGCCTGGGGTGTGCGGGCGTACCGGATCGTAACAGGCCGCCAGGGTCCGACCTGCCGGAAGTGCCAGGTTTGACCCCCGAGGCGACAGCGACCAGAGAGGCTGCACGATGAGAACGCGTGGATGGTTGGCAATCTTCTGCTTGTGCGTATGGGGTGCCGGCTGTGGCGACGACGAGGTGGACCAATCGGACGCCTCGGACCTGGTTGTAGACCAGCACCGACCCGATCTGACAGGTGACGCTGATCTCGACGACCTGTCGGGAACGGCGCGCTGGACCAAGCCGGATGGCTACGCCTCCCTCACCTTCACCGTGGACGACTCGGCCAACCAGACCTACACCGACGGGCAGATGGAGTGGAACGCCAGCCTGACCTACGACGCCGACACCAACATCGTCCTGTTCTCCTCCTCCTGGCTGCCGACACAGGGCCCCTTCCCGCCCCTCTACGACGATGGCCCCTACGACCTGGGAGGTCATGAGGCCCTGGGGGCGACCGCCGGCGACCATGTCTTCAGTGTCGAGGTGTTCTTCCTGGCCGAGGAGACCACCACCTTCGAGTACGGGCTGATCAACGAGCTGGACTACTGGATCTGGGTCGGCCCCAATGGACAGGTGACGGTGCAGCAGGGGGAGATCGGCACGGTCGTGGCTGACGGGATGACCTTCACCTCCTTCGGCGACATCGACCTGCGCGTCACCCTGAACATCGCCGAGCTGCATGCCAGCTATGCCGACTTCGATCCGGCCAACGACGCGCTGTACGTCAAGGGGTCGATGATCTCCTGGCGTCCCGTCCAGCTTTTGGACAACGGGGAGCGGGGTGACGCCACGGCGGACGACGGCATCTTCACGATGACCCTGTCGGAGTACGAGGGTGACCACGACGGCCTGCTGAACCTGGAGCAGGAGGCGCAGTTCGTCTTCGTCTTCTACAGCGCCGAGGGCATCGAGTACAAGGTGGGCGGCAACGCCGTCACCGATGGCGTGGCGGCCTACAGCACCTGGGATCCGGAGCAGCCTGGCGTGTTTTTGCCCGAAGAGCTGCTTCTCCTGCCCGAAAGCGCCGGTCGGGCGCTGAACACCGCGGTCCTGGTCGGTCCCGACGAGCAGATCCAGCCAACCGAAGACCCGGTCCTGCGCTTCATCGAGCCCAACCGGGGCCCCACCACCGGCGGCACACCGGTCGAGCTTTTAGGCCAGCGGTTCGCCGTGGGCGCCACCGTGAAGTTCGACCAGAACGCCGCTACCTGCAACGTCCAGAGCGACCTGCTCATCACCTGCACCACCCCGCCCCACCCCACCCCCGGCACCGTACCGGTCCGCGTGGAAAACCCCGACAGTAGAAGCAGCACCCACGAGCTCGGATTTACCTACGTGGACGTCGCCAGCGCCCCCAGCATCACCGGCATCGACCCTCCCCGCGGAAGCGAGATGGGCGGCACCCAGGTGACCATCACCGGTGCCAACTTCGCCAGCGGCGCCACCGTCCTCTTCGGCGAGAACCTGGCCGCCACCGTCACCTTCAACTCGGCGAACGCTCTATCCGCCACCACCCCGGCCGGCAATCCCGGCACGGTCAGCGTGACGGTCCGCAACCCCGACAGCCAGACGGGCACCCTCACTAACGGCTTCACCTACGAGCAGGAGGGGGTCGACTGGGCCACCATTCAGTGGCCGCTCACCACCGTCACCATCTTCGAGGGCGAACCGCTGCCCGACCTGTTCGGCCGAGTCTACGAGCCGGGCGTGACCGACGGCACCGGTCAGGGTGCCGGCATCACCGCTCAGCTCGTCATCGGACCGGATGGCAGCAACCCCGAGGAGGAGTTCTCCGATGACGGCTGGGTCTCTTTCCCCATGGACTTCCACGGCGATATCGGCAATGACGACGAGTATGTCTTCCAGGACGACACGCTGGATCCAGCGCTGGATACCGTCGGCGAGTATGACTGGGCCGTCCGGTTCTCCATGGACTCCGGCAGCACCTGGCTTTATGCCGACCGCGACGGCTCCGGCAACGGCTACTCCGTGGACCAGGCCGGCACCATCGTGGTGGTCGATTCGAGCGGCTTGCGGGTCACCGATCTCTCACCGCCAGCCATCTCCATCCTGGGGGCGCAGGAGATCGCCGTGTCCGGCACCAACTTCTCCGACGGCATGACGGTCCAGACTCGTCCCAACGGAACCACCACCTTCGCCGCCCAGCCCTACCTCTTCGATTCTTCCAGCCAGCTCCGGTTGACCTTTGCCGCCCCCACTGCCGGCAACTATCGGGCCCCCGACCGCTTCGACCTGAGGCTGGACGACTCTGACTACGAGCTGCTGCTCGAGAACGCCTACCTGGTGGGGTACCTGTACACCCCCACCCTCGACGGAACCATCGAGAACGCCGCAGAAGACTGGCCGACCCCCTTTAGACAGGCAGCATCCGACATCCCCACCAACTGGGCCGGCAACAGCCTGTACAACCTGTACGCCTCCTTCGACGAGGACGGGCTCTACCTGGGGATCGAAGCCGACCTGGAACACAGCGGAAACACCATCGTGGTCTACCTGGATACCGATTTCGGCGCCGCCTCCGGCTTCTCCCAGATGAACGCCATCGCCGACGAGGACCCGGACAAGCCCACCGACTGGTGGCGCCTGGACCGCGCCGTCACCTCCTGGGTTGACGCCTCCGCTGTGACCGGCTTCGGAGCCGATTTTGCCTTCGGCACCATGGAGCTGGCCCCCGGCGACGTGGGTCACTTCATCAACGAGCTCACCGGCTGGCGCAAGCTGGTCGCGGGAGACAACTGGTGGTTCGACATCGAGAGCCCCTGCACCCACACCAGCTCCACCTGCGTGGAGGGGAGCTATGGCGCCGACGGCCAGCCGGGGGTCATCGAGACCTTCGTCCCCTGGACCATCCTCTACGGCAGCGCAGGCGTCCCCCAGGGCGGCCGGCAGATCGCCCTGTTCGCGCGCATCGTCAACCAGACCGGGGACTTCCTCAGCAACCAGTCGCTGCCCCCCGAGCCCTCCTACTCCGATGAGACCAAGTGGCAGGTCAGCGAGGTGCTGGTCTTCGAGGTGCGATGACCGGCGGGCTCATCGGTTCTGACTCAACACCGTTGCCATGACGGGAGATAAGATGAACAGACCGACACTTCTCTTCAACCTGGTGGTTCTCTGGGCCGCCCTCTCGCTGACGACCTGGGGTTGTGGCGACGACATCCAGATCCCCGACGCCACGGTGCGCGACGCCGGCGATACCGGCCGAGATGTCCCGGCGCCCGACACCCCCACCGATTCGACCGTGGATATCCCGGCGGACTGGCCGGCCGATGTGCCTTACGACCTGGCCGACATGGAAGAGCCGGTGGACCTGGCCCCCCGGGTGGAAAACGCCTTCAGCCGCGACGGGAGCGACATCGTCGTCCGCTTCAGCGAGGCGATGGACCCCACCACCACCACCGTGGCCGCCAACTACCGGGTGGAAGGGTCGGATGCCACCAGCATCCCGGTCCTGTCGGTCACCCTGGAGGAACGGTTCGCCTTCTTGACCCTCGACCTCACCAGCACCACCATCAACCCGGACCTCACCTACGAGGTCATCGTGTCGAACGCCCAGGACCTGACCGGCAACGTCATCGACAGCCGCTACAACCGCGTCACCGTGCATCGATCCCTGTACCTGGCCATCGTCTGGCACCAGCACCAGCCGCTCTACCTCGACCCCAACCGCGACGAGATGATCGGCCCCTGGGTCCGCAAGCACGCCACCAAGGACTACTGGGACATGACCGCCATACTCGATGGGTACGAGGACATCCACCTGACGGTCAACCTCACCAGCGTGCTGCTCATCCAGAACGCCTTCTACGTGGAACGGCTGGCCCCCTACGTGGATCCGATCAACAACACCGTGGACGAGGAGGCCTACTTCTCGGAGATGGCCGGTCACACCGACCCCTTCGTCGACCTCACCCTGCGCGACACCCCCACCCGGGCCACCGCCACCGAGGAGGAGCTCGATCTCTTCTACGCCGGTCCCTGGGCCACCGTCTCCACCTCCGACGCCATCATGCAGCGCTTCCCCGAGTACGTGGCCCTGCGCGACGGCGACCGCACCAGCTACGACCAGCTCGAGCTCGCCTACCTCAAGGTCTGGTTCGAGGTCGCCTGGTTCGACCCCGACTTCCTGCACGGCCCGGTGCAGCTCAGCAACGGCTGGGTGGTGGATCTCTCCGACGTGGTGGACTACCACTCGGAAAACGGCACCTTCACCCTCAACACCGACTACACCTCCGCCGCCTCCAGCGACGCCGAACGCGTGGCCCGCCTCGAGGTCCTGGCCAACCGCCTGATCGCCGAGAACTACAAGATCATGGCCGACGTCATCCCGCTGCACCGCTCCATGATCTACGACCCCATCACCTACGAGGGGCAGATCGAGGTCATCACCACCCCCTTCTTCCATCCCATCCTGCCGCTGCTCTACGACTCCGATCTGGCCCGTTTTGGCCAGCCGACCGACCTGTTGCCCAGCCCCGCCTTCGCTTTTCCCGACGACGCCTATGCCCAGGTGGCCATGGCCCGCCGCTACTACGAGGAGGTCTTCGAGCAGCCCCTGCGCGGCATGTGGCCAGGCGAGGGGTCCGTGGCCGAGGAGATCGTGGGGATGCTGGCGCTAAACGGCATCGAGTGGATCGCCACCGACCAGGAGGTGCTCAATCGGAGCACCTCGGGGAGCCAACCCCACTACTACCCCTTCAAGATCGACGGGGACACGGCTACGGGCAACGCGGGAAGCGATGACGACGCCCTGGTCATCGTCTTTCGAGACAGCCAGTTGAGCGACGCCATCGGCTTCGCCTACCAGACCTGGCGGGGGGAGGACGCCGCTGCCGACTTCTTGCGCAACTTGCTGACCATGGCGCCCCGCTTCGGCCAGCCCGACCGGTTGCTGACCGTCGTGCTGGACGGGGAGAACGCCTGGGAGCTCTACCGCTACGAGCACGACGGCAAGGGGTTTCACCACGCGCTCTACCGCATGTTGCTGGAAAGCCAGGAGGTGGGCGAGCTGGTCACCGTCACCCCCGCCGAGTACCTCCACGGCAACCTGGACCGCTCGGTGGCCTCCCACCCCATCGCCGACCAGCGCGAGCTGGAACCGCTCTGGCGCGGAAGCTGGATCGGCGCCACCTTCGCTACCTGGATCGGGGAAAGCGAGGAGAACCTGGGATGGAACTACCTGCTCCAGGCGCGCACCGATCTCGACCTGGCCCCCTGGCGGGACGCCGGTGGTGTCACCAATCACGGCGTGCCCCGTCCCAATCCACTGGAGGGACCGCCCGAGCCGGGGGGAACCCCCAGCCCGACCGTCCCCTCCTACGAGGAGCAGCTGGCGGCCTACCTGGCCTGGCAGGAGATCTACGCCGCCGAGGGCTCGGACTGGTTCTGGTGGTACGGAGAGGATCAGACCTCCGCCTCCAACGACGACACCCCCTTCGACCGCGGCTTCCGCAGCCACCTGACCGGCATGTACCGCTACATCCGGGAATGGCAGACCGAACGCTTCTACCGCATCTTCTCCGACTGCGACGGCTGGGACGCCAACGGCGATGGCACCTTCGCCGTGGCGGAACGGCCGGCCGGCTGCACCGAGGATCCACCCGATCTCCTCGTCCCGCCGGACTTTGCCCCCATCATCCAGCCGCGCGCCGACTACCTGCGAGGACCGTTCGAGACGGCCCCCGTCTGCAACGGCATCTTCCAGCCCAACGAAACCGAGTGGAGCAGCGTCGCCGGCAGCTTCTACGACAACGACTCCAGCGGCACGGCGGCCAGTCGCAACGACGACATCTCCCTGATCTACTACGGCTACGACCGCATCCCCGAGTCCCCCGCCGAGGAGGCGGTCTACCTCGCCATCGTCTTCAACGAGGACATCGCGGCCAAGCGGGGCAGCAACTACCGCGTCTCCATCTACACCAACTACAAGCACATCCTCGACCCCACCATGGGGACCTACCAGCCCGACCCACAGGTCCTCAACTCCACCAGCCCGGAGGATATCCCCCTGCTCTTCGTGGGCGGCGGCGCCGGCTACCAGATCGAGATCGACTTCTCCAACGCCTCCCAGATCGCCTGGTCTTTGGGGCGCGCCAACGGCTCGGGCGGCTGGACCCCCGTCTCCTCCGGCGGACCCTGCGGCGCCGGCAACCAGGGCCCCATCTGCATCTCCAACCCCCCGACCGGCGGCCGCATCCTCGAGATGCGCATCCCCTGGTCGGCACTCGACATGGCCTTCGGAGACCCCTTCGAGTTCCTGGTCATCGCCTCGGAGGGAGACCAGCCCATCGACCAGGCCCCCCAGCTCGAGTCCAAGGTGGTGTTCGACGACATCACCAACCTGTGCACCGTCATCTTCGAGTGCGACGTGTCCGGCAGCCAGATCCCGATCAACACCTATACCAATATCACCACCCCGCCCCCGCCCTCCGGCAGCGGCATCGTCTTCATCACCGGGAACCAGGACCAGTGGGGCCAGTGGTACCCCAACGCCATCACCCTTAGAGACGACGGCGTCTCCCCCGACCGGGTGGCCAACGACCGCATCTGGACCCGCTCCTTCTCCTTCCGGCCCGGCCTCCTCCTCCACTGGAAGTACACCATCGGTACCCCCTCGGACGAGGGACGCTGGGCCGGCACCGAGGAGTATCCCCTGACCGAACGGGGCTACACCCTGCCCAACACGCCATCTACCGTCATCCTGCACGAGATCTTCGCCGACCGGCCACAACCGTCGGGAAGCCTCGCGCCCAACACCGACGTCGAGATTGTGGAATAGCTCACGGATTCATCTTGATTGTCCCCACCCCGCCGATCGTGCTGGCCAGCCGCTCTCCCTATCGCATCGAGCTCTTTCGCCGGCTGGGTCTGCCGTTTTCTGCGGTGGCCCATCGCTGCGACGAGGAAGCCCTCAAGATGGACCGCAGTGACCTGCCCCTGCTGGCCAGCACCCTGGCCCGCCTCAAGGCAGAGAGCCTGAAGGAGCGCTACCCCGAGGCGCTTATCGTCGGTTCGGACCAGGTCGCCGAGCTGGATGGGGAGATCCTCGGGAAACCGGGGGATGAGCAGGCCGCGGTGGCACAGCTGATGCGGATGCGCGGGCGCGTCCACCGGTTGATCACCGCCCTGGCGCTGGTTCGACCCGGTCCGAAAGGAGGGGTGGAAACCGCGGTGGATATCACCAGGCTGAAGATGCGCGATCTGAGCGACCAGGAGATCCGGAGCTATGTCCACCGGGATCGGCCGCTCGATTGTGCCGGCTCCTACCGGATCGAGCGCCTGGGCATCGCCCTGTTCGAGTCGATCGAGACCGAGGACTTCACCGCCATCATCGGCCTTCCCCTGCTCAGCCTGGTGTCGATGCTGAGAGAGCTGGGGATTCCCGTGCTAGACCGCTGAGCCTCCTCCCCCGAGTCGGGGGAGGTGCCCGCGTAGCGGGCGGAGGGGACGATCCTAGCCCCTGGCCTAACTTTCCTCCCCCGAGGCGGAGCCCGGGGGAGGT
>JAFGEP010000094.1 GCA_016931535.1 Bradymonadales bacterium | reverse complement strand
AGCCCATTGCCGAAACGTGTCCCGATCTTTCTTCGGCTGCCCAGAGCGGCGCACGGGGTTTTCCGACGACCCCAGCAGCCGACAGCCGACAACACACACCCCACACCGAGCAGCCCATTGCCGAAACATGTCCCGAGCTTCCTTTGGCTGCCCAAAGCGGCGCACGGGGTTTTCCGACGACGGTGCAACCTCTGCCGGGACCCGGCGTGCCGCTTCCCTCAAAGCGGCCGCCGGGTGGCAGAGTGCACCCAGGAGGAGGAAAATCCCCGGGCGACGCCAGCAGCCGACAGCCCACAGCCAAAACCCTCCGCCATTCGCCTCGGGCCACCAAGAAGTGGAAATGCCCCGGCAGCGTCTATGCAGACAGCAAGAAGCAAGCGTCGCTCTATGGCGGATTCCCGGGCCATCACAGCCAACCAGACGGAGCTACCATGAACCCTGACAGAAGGCAGAGAACTCTTCGGCTACCGCAACGCGCGGGATTGCGCACCTCACCCAGGCATACCCTTCATCTTGCCCCCTTTCTGGCGCTCCTCGCTCTGGCGGCTGGAGCGCCTTTGCCCGGGTGCGGTGATGAGATCGACCAGACCGGCTATCCGGATGGTTCCCAGTTCCAGGCAACCCTGGTAGTGGGCAACATCTCGCTCGACTTTCTGACCGGCACCCTGGGGCTGATGGACAGCGACCGCTTGACCGCCATGCCCGACGTCACCGCCATTCACAGCGACCACATCCTGCGCGCTTTCGGTGACAGTCTGTTCGTCATCAACCGCATGGGAGCCGACAACATCCAGCGGCTCGACCCACAGACCTTCGCCACCCGCTGGCAGTACTCCACCGAGGCCGGCTCCAACCCCTACGATCTGGCTCTGGTGGACGAAACCAAGGGCTATGTCCCCCTCTATGACCGCGCAGCCCTGCTGGTCGTCAACCCCTCGGCATCCGGTGCCGACCAGTTCGTGCGGACCACCATCGACCTCGGCCGCTTTGCCGATGACGATGGGCTGCCCGAAGCCAATGCCGTTGGCATCATCGGGGATCGGGTCTACCTGACCTTGCAGCGCCTCGATCGCAACAACTTCTTTGCCCCCACCGGCCAGAGCTACCTGGTCGCCATCGACACCGCCACCGACGCGGTGGTGCCCCTCTCCACCCAGACCGATCACCTGGTGATCCCCTACTCCAACCCCATGTTCCTGCGGGTTGCCGACGACCAGCTCTGGATCGGCTGCGCTGGCAGCTATGGCGCAAACGACGGGGCCATCGTGCCCTTCGATCCCGCCACCGCCACCTTCCTCGATCCGCTGGTGACCGAAGAGGCGCTGGGGGGCGACCTGGGGCCCTTTACCGCCACCAATCCGATCTACCTCCTCTGGACGGACAGCTCTTTCACAGGTCACCTGGCGGCGGTCGATCCGGAGAGCGGCCAGGTCACGCCAATCCTCTCCGGTTTTCAGACCTCCCAGGATCTCGAAGCGGACGACACCTATATCTATGTCGCCGATCGATCGCAGACAGCAGCCGGAGTGCGGGTCTTCCGCCGGTCGGATCTGAGCGAGGTGACCGAAAGCCCCATCTCCACCGGGCTTCCCCCCTGGGAGCTGGAGCTTTTCGACTCGGTTTTCCAGACGGAGTAGGGGCAAAAGGGGACGCTCCGACCCGCCGCAGCACCTCTACCCACCTCCTGGCGAGTACCTCGTAAGCCCCCCTTTCCACTACACCCCGAGATCGCTACCATCTCCGAGATGATGAACCGGGTAGACGAAGCGACTCAACACCCGATGACACAAAACCCCTCAGATCGGGACACGACCTCCAATGGGCTCCCCGCCACCAGTGCGAGCAAACGGCCTACCGATCGAATCCCGCCGGATATGCGCTCTCCCCTGGCGGTGGGATCGGTGACGATCGTCCCCCCCTGCATCCTGGCCCCCATGGAAGGGATCACCGACCGCCACTATCGCCGCCTGATCCGGTCCTTGGGAGGTTGCGGTCTGACCGTCACCGAGTTTGTGAGCTCCGAAGGGCTGACTCGGGATGCCCGGCGGGTGAAGGAGACAGCCGAGATCGATCAGGACGAGCACCCCGTGGCTGTCCAGATCTACGGAAGCGATCCCGCCCGCATGGCCGAGTCCGCGGTCCGCTGCCAGCAGATGGGAGCGGACATCGTGGATCTGAATCTGGGTTGCCCTTCCAAGTCGGTCAACCAGGGCAAGAGCGGCGCCTACCTGATGCGCGAACCGGAGCTGGCCGCGCGGATTTTCGAGGCGGTGGCGGCCGCGGTCACCGTTCCCTTCACCGTCAAGATGCGGCTGGGGTGGGACGACGATCATCGCAATGCGCCACAGATCGCCCACCTTGCCGAGTCGGCGGGTGCCCGGATGGTCACGGTGCATGCCCGCACCCGGATGGCAATGTATAGCGGACGTGCCCAGTGGGAGGCGGTGCGGGAGGTGGTCGAGGCGGTCCGAATTCCGGTGGTGGTCAACGGGGATATCCTGACCGTACCAGACGCCCACCGGGCGCTGAGAGCATCCGGGGCGTCCGGAGTCATGGCGGGGCGGGGGGTCTTGCGCAACCCCTGGCTGCTGCTGCAGATCGCACAGAGCCTGGAGGGAACAGAGCCGTTCGAGCCGGCCCTCGAGCTTCGCCACGAGCTGATCGTGACCTACCTCGATCGGAGAGCTGTGGGGTTCGACCGGGTCGATGTCCGGTTAGGCCGGATCAAGAAGGTCCTGGGCTTCTTGACCAAGGGGCTTCCCTGGGGGGCCAGGCTGCGGACCTCGTTGTTTCGCAGCGGTTCCGAGGAGGAGCTCAAACGCAACCTGGCGGACTACTTCGATCGCCTTCGCCGAGACGGCAGGACCGACGCCTTCAGCGCCAGCCATGACGAGCGGTGACCGCCCGGTTGCGCCCTCGGCCAAGCGGTAGATACTACACTGCGCGACGAGCCCAAGCTGACCATCCAGGCAGACCAGGTAGACCTGTGGGCCAAGCGACGGATGCCACCGTGACTGGCCATCGACCGGCTTGGGGCTCGTCAAGGCCGGCGACGACCCTTTTGCGCTTTGGTGCGCATTTGTCTATCCTGGCGGCCGTTTCCAGTCACAACCCAAGGAGCGCCACATGAGCCCGATCCCCGATTCGAGCCCCCGCATTCGAAAGAAACCCTGGTTCACCCTGATCGCCACCCTGGCCATCGTGCTGTTGATCCTATTGTTCTCGTCGTTCCGGCAGATCGAGCCGGGGGAGGCCGGTATCCGTGTCAACCGGCTGACCGGCAACGAGAAGCTCATCGACAAGCCTGGGCTGGTTGTGGATCTCCCGCTGTTCCACGACCTGTACATCGTGGACACCAGCCCCCAGACCCTTCGCCTGGAAGGCACCACCATCAGCCCCGACACCACCGTCATCCCCCGGCTCACCGTCCGAGCCAATGATGGGAGTAACTTCTGGTTCGAGCGGCTCACCATCCAGTACGAGGTCATCACCGACCAGGCCATCACGGTGCTGCACGAGCGGGGAGAGGGGACCGCTTTTCGCGAATGGATGGTTCCCGCGGTCCGCAGTGTCCTGCGCGACGAGTTCGGCCGCCAGAGCACCCGCGATGTCTCCAACCCCGCCACCTACACCGATGCCACCGCAGAGGCCCAGGCACAGCTCAACACGGTGTTGAACCCCCACGGTATCCGCGTGCTGAACGTGGACACCCCCGAACCTCGCTTCAACCCCCAGTACGAGACCACCATCGAGCAGCGGAACCAGGCCAACAACCAGCTCCGGGTGATCGAAGAGGAGCTGACGCGGGCCCGCACCGAGCGGGAACGCCGCCTGGCACAGGTCGACCAGGCGCGAAACGCCACCTACCAGCAACGGCGCGCCGAGCAGGAAGGAAACCTGCGCCAGTTCCTGGCCGACCAGGAGCGCCGCCTGGCACAGGCCCAAGCCAACCTGACCCGGATGGAAGGACAGGCCCAGGCCATCTACAACAACACCGCCGCCCGGGCCGACGAGCTGCGCCAACAGATGGAAGCCGAGATCGGCCGAACCCAGGCCCAGATCAACGCCCTTCAGACCAACAGCACCGAAGCGGTCATGCGCCAGCTCGCTCGACGCCTGGAGGGGATTCGGATCCAGGTCCTGCCCTACCGTCATGACGCTACCCCCGAAACCATCCGCCTGGATGGAAACCAGGCAGGAGGTGTGCGATGAGAAAACATGACAGCCCGCTTCAACAGGTTCTCCAGTTTCTGCAGTCCCGCCAGAGCAAGATCGTGAAACCGCTCCTCATCGCCCTGGCCATCGTCCTTGTCGTCCCCCTCTCCACCCGCCTTTTCTGCCTCCGCATCGAGCCGGGTCAGATCGGGGTGCGCCAGGACAACGTCTTCGGAACCGGGATCGCCGAACGGGACTTCGGCCCCGGATACCACCTGCGGATCGTCGGCATCCACCGCTTCTATACCCTCGACGAACGCTACGACTTTCTGCACTTCCTGGAACACGACGTGTTGAGCATCCGAACCCAAGATAACAACGTGGTCACCCTGGATGTGACCATCCCCTTCCGCATCCGAGAGGGAGAGGGGCACCAGCTGGTCCAGGACGGGCTGCACGTGGGCGATGCCTACAAGGACCGCACCCGCAACACCTCGATCGGGGTGCTCCGATCCCACCTGGCCGAGATGCGCGCTCCCGACTTCTTCAACACCAGGGAAAGGCTCCGGGTCACCGATACAACCCTGACCGCCCTGAACGAGGCCCTGGCCCAGTTCCACGTGGAGGCCGAACGGATCTACGTCCGAGCCGTCTTCTACCGCGACGAGTACGAAAACCAGCTCCAGCGCATCCAGCTGCTGCAACAGGAGGCGCTGCTGGACCACGCCCAGCAACAGGTGGCGGTCAAACAGCAGGAGCTGGACAGCTACAACCAGAACACCGCCGCCCTCGAAAACTCCCGATCGGCCTGGTGGGATCAACAGCTGGCCATCCTCGAACGGGTCTACTCCGTGGGGTTCCTGCAATCCGACCTGCTCTCCCTGGTGGAAACCTCTTTGGTCGGACGACCGGACGTCCCCGATGACCCCACCACCGACCTCGACGAGCAGGAGGCCTACCGACAGCAGGTCTCCCTGGAGATCCAGCAGCATTACCAGGATGGGCTGTATCAACTGGGAACCGAGGGGATCAACGCCAATACCAATCGGGCCGTCGCCGAGATCGAGGGCCGCGCCAACGCGCTGCAGGCCCGATACCAGGCGCAAGCCGACCAGCTCATCGCCGAGATCGAGGCCGAACGCGATCGGCGCATCAACGAGCTGCTGTCCAGCTCCGGCGGCCGAGCACTGGTGGCCCTGGAGGCGGCCCAACGCATCCACTTCGCCGAAGACCTGGTGTTCTCCTCCGATAGCCTCCCCTTCCTGTTCCATCTCGACCAGCTGGCCGCCACCCTCATGGGCAGCAGCCGCTAGATCCCATTTCCTCCACCCCCAGGGCCTCTTGGTACCCCTGCCTTCGGTAGCAGGCCGTACTCTGCCACGCGCCTGGTCGTTCGCAATGTATTATGTTCCTATGTACATATTTATGTAACTTAATACCAATCGACGCTCACCCCCCCCGCCCCGATCGGCTGGATCATCCAACAGAGCAGGTATACCTTACCGCCAGAAGACCAGATCTCCCTCGTGCAAGAGGGTACATTTCGGCGCGCCGCCGGACGACCACTTCGACTGGACACTGGAGGTCTCATGGAACCCGGTCGATCTCGAACACCATTTCTCCCGCTGCTGGCGAGCTTCCTCATCGCGGCTGTTTGCCTCCCGTCGGCAGCCAGAGCCTTCTGCTTTGCCGAGGGTCTCCAGCCTGTCGAAGATCAGACCGTGGTGGTGGAACAGCTCCTGCTATTTGTCGATGGACCCGAGCCGTCTGCCATCCTCCGCTGCGGCTTTGAAAACGCCCCCGGTTTGAGGGCCGTCCACATCGGACTGGAGCGGTCGGACCTCCAGCCCGCCGCCATCCCCTGGGACAGCAGCTTCGACCGCCTCTGGTCCGAGACCGCTCCCAGAGCCGTCACCTGGATCCCCCCCTCCACGCTCGGCACCCCGCAGCCAGTTGAGCCCACCGAGGCTCCGCAAGCCGTGGTGGACCAGCAGTGGGAGCAGGCGATTCAAAGGGACTCGACCTTCCAGCTCCAGTTTCTCCCCTCTCCCGCCGAGACCGCCCTCGGCCTCACCTCTCCTGCGGCGCTGATCACCTTGACCCTCCAGGAGGTCCCCTTGGCTTCCGACCCCTTCTTCTGGCTGGCGCCGGTCCAGATCCCCCTGGTCATCTCCGAGGAGGGCCACCCGTTCGTGTCCTTTGTGGATCTCCCCATCAGTATCCCGGAGGGGAGCAGTGTCTCACCCTTGGAAGGCGATGCTCCTTTTTGGATGGCTGTCGATGCTGCCCCCACTCAGACCCGTACCGAGCTGACCGCCCTGGTGGTCAGCGCGCAGCGCTACCTCGGGTTTGGCGGGATGGATCCGTTCGACGCGCTGCAGCGGGGTTCCTTCGTGGCACCCGAGGATGCCTTGCCGGTGCAGCCGGACCGTCTGACGCTGTTGATCCCCGACGTACGGTTGCGGGTCAACCGGGCAGGGTTCGAGCGGTTCGACACCTTCTATCGAGCGAGGTTGGAGGAGGCGATCGCCGGACTGGAGGGCAACCTGGCTGTGTTGGAGTACATCGGACCGCTGGGGATCTCGACGCGGACCGGGCGAGAGATCGATTCCATCGCCCCCTTGCTGGCCGGGCCCGATCGGATGGTGCGCGTTCGCCTGTCCGGTCGGTTCGAGCAGGGGTTATCGCTTTCTCCCTTGGCACCAGCCTGGTTCGAGGCCACCTGGTTTCGCCTTCCCGGCACCGGCCAGCAGGCGCAGGCCACCACCTCCCCCCAGGATCTCTCCTTGAGCGACGACTCGCTGGTGTTCAGCTTCGGTGCCGAGCCGCCGGCCGAGCTGTCACCCGGCATGGTCCTCCAGGTCATCACCGCCAACTCCAGCCAGGTCGGTCGCTGCGATCCACAGCTCGACAGACCGACTGGCAACGAGGTCGGGCTGATGGTCGAACCGGGGGGCAGTGCCATCGGCGCCTTCGTCCGGAGCGATCACCTTCAGACAGCGGCGTGCCTGGTCGAGCTCTTTAGGGCCATGCCCTACCTGATCGCCACCGGTCCGCCGGTATTCATCCGGTTCCCGATCGAGTTTCCCGGTCGTTGAGCTTTTCGCGATGCATGCCGAGGGCGGGACTCGAACCCGCACGGGTAAGAATACCCGAGAGATTTTAAGTCTCTTGCGTCTACCACTTCCGCCACCCCGGCCACACCGGTCATCTCGCACAGGCGCCCGGTGCCGTCAAGCCCTCCGCCCGGCGGAGGACCGACGAGGATCTGTGCGAGCCGTTTGTCGGGTCCAGAGAGCCGTTCGACATGTTCTTTTGACATGCCTGGACTCAGGCCTTAGGTTCTCCTGAGGCCTCTGCAACGATTGCAGACACCATGGGAAGGATCGATCGGCTCATGTTGAAGATTCCACTGGCCTTGGCGGTTTCCCTGTCGCTGACCGGCCTTGTCGTCGTGTTCTCTTGCTGTAATAACGGGGCGCTCAACGAGCATCGGATCGAGGCGCCGAGCACTCATGATCTGGCTGTGCAGGAGGTGGATCGTTTTGCGGTCCGGTTGGCTGGAGAGCTGGCAGCCCGGATCGACCAGGTTGGGGGATCTCCAGCGCTGGCCACCGCGATCGCGTCTCACGAGCTGACCTATGAAGCCGACGAGCGGTTGCATACGGTCCTGGCCGAGATCTACCAGGAACGAGGCTTTCTTCCGGTGTTCGTGGAAGACGGCCAGATCACCGAGCCTGGCCGCGCCCTGCTTCACCTGCTCGAAGAGGCCTGGCTCCATGGTCTCAACCCGCTGCATTACGGGGTAGACCGCGCCGGTCACGACATCGCGCTCCTGCAGGAGCTGCGGCCTGCCGTGGAGCTCCCCGCCGAGGTGACCATCACCGGAACGGACAGGGAGGCGCTCGTCGCCTATATCGAGGACCGACCCTGGCTACTGGAGCTGGAGGAGACCGAGCGACATCGCCATCTGCTGGAAGCGGTGAATGAACCGCAATCGAACGACCAACCCCTGGCTCCGGGGATCACCGAGCAGATCGACCGCATCGAACGAACTCACCTATCCTTCCGGCAAACCCAGGAGGAGCTGGAGTTGTCCTTGGCGCTCGGTTTCCTCCGGTATGCCTACGACATGCGCTACTTCAACCCCGCCTGGTTCGAGGTTCCCGACGAGGAACCTGCCGAGGTGCTGGAGGGTCTGGTCAAACAGGCGCTCAAGGATGCCTTTCTGACCGGGCTCGGCGCCGAAGGGTTCGCCGCTGTGCTGGAGAGCCTGGTCCCGCCCCACCAGCAGTATGGGCGCCTGTTGGAGGCCCATCGGCGTTATCGGGAGATGGCGGCCGCCGGTGGATGGGAGGAGGTGGAGTTCGTCGATATCCGGGCCGGCCGGGAGTACGACATGATCCCGGCCCTCCGCAGGCGGCTGGCGGCCGAGGGGTATTTCGAGGGCGACCTGGAGTCTCGCGAGTACGACCGGGAGCTGCGGCGTGCGCTCATCGAGTACCAGGTAACCCACCAGTTCGATGACGACGGGCGGATGACCGAGTCGCTGGTGCGCAGCCTGAATGCATCCGCTCTTCGGCGGGCCCAGCAGATCGCCGTGGCGCTGCAGCGCTGGAGAGAAAGCCAGATCGGCAACGCCAGCTACTATGTCTTCGTCAACATCCCCGACTTCCATGTCGAGGTGTGGCGAAACGGCAACCGGGACATGCGGTTCCGATCGATCGTGGGGTCCACCGACACCCGGTTCGATCGAGAGACCGGAAGCAGCGTCTTCTACCGCGCCACCCCGGAGGTGCACCGCAACCTGCGGTACATCGTGTTCAACCCCTACTGGACCGTCCCGCAGGACATCATGATCAACGAGTACGATCCCAACCTGCGAGACGATCCGTTCTGGTACGAGAACAACGGCTACGAGGTGATCGTCAACCCCGACGGCTCCCGGTGGGTGCGCCAGCTACCGGGACCGGAGAACGCCCTGGGAGAGGTGAAGTTTCTGTTCCCCAATCCGTTCGACGTGTACATGCACGACACCCCCCTGAAGTCCCTCTTCCGCCGGAGTTTTCGAGCCTTTTCCCACGGCTGCATCCGCATCCAGCATCCGATGGAGCTCGCCGAGTACCTGCTGGGCAACGACCGGGGCTGGTCCAGGGAGCGGATCGACCAGGAGAGGGCCCCCGGAACCGAGATCTGGGTGACCTTGCGGAGACCGCTCCCCGTTCACGTGGAGTACTACGTGGTCCGGGTGGACGATGAGGGCAGAGCCCACTTCCTTTCTGACATGTATCGCCGCGACCAGCCCCGCATGGAGGCCCTGGTGCAGGAGGAGATGAACAGGGGCACCCACGGGGCGCGACGCGCCATCCTGCGAAGCATCGAGGCGGCCTCTCGTAGCACCTCCGAAGCAACGCCGCCCACGCGCAGCGCCAGCCTGGACAGCTCCCCCTCCGCCCCCGCCTTGCAGCTGGAATAGGCAACAGCCCTGCCGGCACGCTTCCCGGCCAAGCTGCCTGCCGTCTGGCCATTACCTGGCGGCTGAAGTGGACAGCAAAAGGCGCCGGTGCACTCTGCAACGGGACTCCCCTCTGGCCGTTACCTGACAGCGCGAAGAGTCAACCAACCGATGACGCCCGCTCATTCCCAAGGGCAGCCTGCAAGGGAAAATGGTGGCGTGCCCGTGGGCAAGTCGACGGATGGCGCCCGCTCATTCCCAAGGGCAGCTGCCCGTACGCCGGCACTCCATGAGGGAAAAAAAGAGGCCCAGCTGGAACAGGTCACCCTGGGCCTCCTCCAGCTCGGAGGGCTGCGGCAGATAGACGGCCGCCACAATCCAGGCTCTGAGAATCGACCCCAACCAGCGGATGACGGCCTCCTGCGGCCCTCCGACCACGGTCAGCATCCCTCTGTGACTCCGGGTCACCCGATAGTCTGGCTCCCCCTCTTCCAGGCATCGTACCTCGGCCACATCGCCCCAGTCCGTTCCGACCGGCGTGCTCACCATCGCGATCTGCTCGCCATCGGCCTCGAACAGCAAAAGGCGGTCGTCTCCCGTCAGCTCCAACCAGCCCAGTGGCCGCCCCTCGGGGTTCTCGATCCAGATGCTATGCACTGGGCGACCTTCTGGACTCGAATCCGATTGGTCGGGCCGGAAGATCAGCACCGGCCGGGCTCGCCGATCGGTCACGAAGATCCGATCCTGAACCGACTTGGCCCGTCCCAGGCGCACACCCCTGCTGTCCTGGAGGGTGGCGCTGCGTCGTTCCACTCGCAAGGTGGCCAGCAGGTCCTGGTCGGTCTGTCCCAGGACCCGGATCAGGTGCGAGCCGGCGCGCTGTCGAGCCCACCGGGGTGGGCTGGGCTCGGGAGGCTGGTAGCAGGAGATGGAGCTGGACAGGAGAAGCAGGACACAGAACAGAGAGCGCGCAAGGGGCGACATGGAGTAATCCGTCTCAATCCGAGGCGATCCCCCGGTTCTTTCGGATCTGATCGAGGATTCCGTTGACGAACCGAGGGGAGTCGGCCTCACCGAAGTGCTTGGCCAGCTCTACGGTGCGGTTGATGACCCGCCTGGCCGGCCTGGCCCGGCTGACCAAAAGCTCGTAGCAGCCCAAAATAAGAAGGGCCCGATCCACCAGCGGCATGCGGTCGAGCCGCCAGCGGGGAGAAGCCTCCTGGATGGCCTGGAGCAGCCTGCTCCGGTGGATCGCGATACCCGCCAGCGTTTCGGCCACCGGTGGCCGGATCCGATCCCAGAGGCTCTGCGGAATTCCGCCTTCCCGGGGATCTTGGAGATAGGGGCTGGCGGGTTGGAGCTGCTGCCACTGCTGGTCACTGAAGGTGAAGCAACGGGCCAGATCGGACAGGACCGCCTCGGTCGGCTGGTCCGTGACCGCCTGGGCGAACAGGAGGCGGAACGCCCAATCCCGCTCTCGATCGGAGAGGGGTCGGGGGTTAGGGCTGATTGAGCTGCTCATAGAGGTTCGCCATCTCCAGGGCGGCCGAAGCGGCCTGGGCCCCCTTGTTTCCCGCCTTGGTTCCGGCACGTTCGATGGCCTGCTCGATGGTATCGGTGGTCAACACCCCAAAAGCGATCGGCACCCCGGTGCTCAGGCTGCTGTTGGCGATCCCCTTGGTGGTTTCGGCGGCGATGTACTCGAAGTGGGGAGTATCCCCTCGAATCAGGGTGGACAGGCAGATGATCGCCTGGTAGCGACCCGATCTGGCCGCTCGATCGGCGGCCATGGGGACCTCGAAGCTGCCGGGAACCCGGATGAGGGTGATATCCTGGTCCTGCACGCCGTGGCGGACCAGGGTATCCAGCGCCCCTTCCACCAGCCTGTCGGTGATGAAGTGGTTGAATCGCCCGGCGATGATGGCGAACCGCTTGCCGGTACCGAGCAGGTTTCCTTCGATGACTCTGGGCATGACCGTATCGCCTCGTGTTGTGGGGCGGGGCAAGCCCGTCCCGTGTGTTGCCCTTCTTGGGGGCTCGGGCTCAATCCTTGCCGGGTGAGGGTTCCTCCTCCGCCGGGCAGGGTGCGATCTCCTCCACGACCTCCAGTCCGTAACCGGAGAGTCCCACGATCTTCTTGGTGCTGCTGGTGATGAGGCGCATCTTGCGCACCCCGAGGTCGCGCAGGATCTGGGCACCGATCCCGAAGGTGCGCAGGTCCGGCTTGACCCGGTTCACATCCTGGCACTGCCGCAGCTCATCCTGGGCCTTCAGCCGCGAGGCCGCCTCGGGATCCCTGAGCACATGGGTCAAGACGTTGTCCAGTCGGGTGTGATCCAGGTTCTGGAGATAGACCACCACCCCCCGGCCCTCCTGGCTGATCCGCCGAAGCGCGTATCTGAGCTGCGAGCCGCAGTCGCAGGAGCGGGAATGGAACACGTCGGAGGTGAGGCACTGGTGTTGCACCCGGACCAGGATGGGGCGTCCGCTGTCGGCCGGATCGCCCGCCACCACCGCGAAGTGCTGACAGCCATGAACGCGCGAGCGATACACCATGATGGTGAACTGGTCGCCGAAGTCACAGGGCATCGGCGCCGTAACCAGCCGCTCCACCATGCTCTCTTGCTGGAGCCGGTACTCGATCAGGTCGGCGACCGACACGATCGGGATGCCGTGCTCCCGGGTGAACCGCTCCAGGTCGGGCATGCGGGCCATCTGGCCGTCGTCGCGCATGATCTCGCAGATGACGCCAGCTGGCTTGAGCCCGGCCAGGCGGCAGAGGTCCACCGAACCCTCGGTCTGGCCGGTCCGCACCAGGACCCCACCCGGCTCCGCCCGCAGGGGGAACACGTGGCCAGGCCGGGCCAGATCGGAGGGGCGGGAGTCGTTGGCGATGGCGACCTGGATGGTGTGGGCGCGGTCGGCTGCCGAGATGCCGGTGGTGACGCCTGCGCGGGCCTCGATGCTGACGGTGAAGGCGGTGCCCAGCCGACTGGTGTTGTCGCTGACCATCAAGGGGAGATCGAGCTCTTTTAGCCGCTGGTCGGTCAGGCTCAGGCAGATCAGCCCACGGCCGTATCGCGCCATGAAGTTGATGGCCTGGGGGGTGACCTTCTCGGCGGCCATGCACAGGTCGCCCTCGTTCTCCCGGTCTTCGTCGTCCACCAGGATCACCATCTCGCCCTGGCGGATGGATTCCAGGGCTTCCTCGATCGGGGCCATGGACATCGGGCTACCCACTCCATCAGGTGACCGTCGGGTCACAGGAAACCTTGCTCCTTCAGCAAACGCCGCAACCGATCGTCCGACTCGCCCTCCGGCTGCCTCCCGATGAGCCGAGCCACGTACTTGCCGATCACGTCGGTCTCCAGGTTGACCGGGCTGCCGGCCGGCAGGGAAACCAGCAAGGTCTGCTCGGCGGTGTGGGGGACAATCATGACGGAAAAGGAGTCGGTTGTGTAGCCATTCACCGTCAAGCTGACCCCGTTGACCGCGATGCTGCCCTTGGGGATCAGGGTCTCCACCAGCTCGGCGGGTGCCTGGAGCTCCAGCAGCCAGCACTCCCCCTCCCTTCGGCTGGCGGCCAGCGTCCCCAGGCCATCCACGTGGCCCAACACCAGGTGCCCGGAAAGCCGATCGGCAAGGCGCAGGGCTCGCTCCAGGTGCACCCGATGACCCCGCTTCAGATTGCCGATGGTGGTTCGCTCCAGCGACTCGGGGGAGACGTCGAACGCCAGGCAGCCCTCCTGTTTGTCGGTCACGGTCAGGCAGACACCGTCCACCGCGACCGACTCTCCGATGGCCACCTCTTGCCGGTCCCAGCCGCTGTCGATCCCGATGCGCCGCCAACGCGGTCGCACGGTGACCTGGGTCACGGTGCCGATGGCCTGGATGATGCCGGTGAACATGCTCTGGATTCCTCGAACGCCGGCCACAACCGGCAGCAGACTAGCATCCCACGCTCATAGGGGGATGAAGGACCCCACGAACCAGCAGGTCGTCGCCGATACGCTCGACCTCGACATCCAGCAGCGGGACACTGTCGGCCATCCGCTCCACCCCCCGCCCGGCAAACGGCGAGGGTGCCTGACCACCCCCTGCGATCCGGGGAGCGATGAACGCCACCACCTGGTCCACCAGGTCGCCGTCGAAGAACGACCCCAGGAGTTGAGCGCCACCCTCCACCAGCAGGCTCATGATCTCCCTGCGCCCCAGCTCCGCCAACAGAGCAGGCAGAGGGATGAATCCCCGCTCGTCCAGCTCGATGGCGATCACCTCGTCCCGCGGGCTGACCAAGCCCCGCACCCGGCCGGCCCCCTCAGGGCCACAGACCACCCAGGTAGGTGCCGCGCTCTGCAGAGTCAACACCTTGGCCGAAGGGGAGATCTCGCCCCGGGGGTCCAGCACCACCCGGATGGGATCCCGACTGTTTGCCAGGCCATGAGTCGTCAGCGAGGGGTCGTCTGTGGTCAAGGTCCGGGTCCCCACCAGCACGGCGTCGCAGGCATCGCGCAGCCGGTGTGCGCGCAAGCGGCTCTGCCGGCTCGAGATCCAACGGCTGTCGCCGGTGTGGGTGGCGATCTTGCCGTCCAGCGTCATGGCGTACTTGGCCACCACCAGGGGGAGGCGGGTCTGGATGTACTTGAAGAAAGGTGCGTTGAGACGTTCGCATTCCTGCTGGAGTACCCCGCACCGCACCTCGATCCCGGCCGCTTTCAGGGTAGCCAGACCCCGTCCGGAGACCAACGGGTTGGGATCGTTCACCCCGGCGACGACGCGGGCCACCGCGTGTTCGATCAGCACCTCGGTGCAGGGACCGGTTCGCCCCTGGTGGCAGCAGGGTTCCAGGTTGACGAAGATCTCGGCTCCCCGGGCGTTCTCTCCGGCCTCCTTGAGCGCGATCCGTTCGGCATGGGGCGCACCGGCCCGGGTGTGGTAGCCGGTGGCAACGACCTGGTCGTCGCGCACGACCACCACCCCCACCATGGGGTTGGGGCGGGTGCGTCCCTGGCCGCGCCGGGCCTGCGCGATGGCGAGTCGCATGTAGCGCTCGTCGCGTTCCAGGTCATGGGCCGCAGGGGTGGACCGGTTGTCGTTCGGCGCGGTCACGAGGAGCCTTCATCCGATTTCGGCTGGTCGTCCGAGCTCGATTGGAGGTCCGAGCCGGTGCCGTCGTGGTTGAGCAAGGTGACCAGCCGTCCGAAGGCCTCCACGTCCTCGACGGCGTGGTAGACGCTGCCAAACCGGATGTAGGCGACCTGGTCGATGTGGCGGAGTCCCGCCATGACCTTCTCTCCGATGGATCGGCTGGAGATCTCCCGCTGGCCGGCGGCGATGAGGGATCGCTCCAGGGAATCGACGAAGCTCTCCAGCTGGCTGGTGCTCACTGGACGCTTGCGGCAGGCGAGTCGAAGGCCGTTCAACAGCTTCTCGCGGTTGAACGGCTCCCGCCGGCCGTCCTTCTTGACCACCATCGGCAGGTTTTCCTCGATCCGCTCGAAGGTGGTGAAGCGACGCCCGCACCGTTCGCATTCTCGCCGGCGGCGGATGGAGTTGCCATCCTGGACGGCGCGGGAATCGATGACCCGCAGCTCGGTGTGCTCACAGAACGGGCAGCGCATGATCTACCTCGGCATGGCCCGGGGTCGCAAGCTGTTCCAGGATCCTCGGGAAGACGGGTGCCTGGCTCAGTCTCGGCCAACCTCCATTTTTCGCACTCGACGCAGGTGGCGACCATCCTCTCCGGGCTGGAACTCGGTGTGCCGGAAGGCGTCCACACAGGCGATGGCCAGGTCCACCCCGACGATCCGCTCGCCCAGTGCCAGCACATTGG
Organism: Bradymonadales bacterium; assembly: GCA_016931535.1. Classification (GTDB taxonomy): domain Bacteria; phylum Myxococcota_A; class Bradymonadia; order JAFGEP01; family JAFGEP01; genus JAFGEP01. Next base: position 27,517 of record JAFGEP010000094.1, on the reverse strand, counting down.
CGTCGTTGTGCTCCCTGGCCATGCGGGCACTGTAGGGGTCCTGGACCCGCGCCGCCCGGACGCCGGGGATCCGGTTAGCGGCCATGGACATGCCGATCCCACTGCCGCAGATCAAGATACCCCACGAGGCCCGACCGGCGAGGATCCACTGCGCCAGCTGCTGGGCATAGTCCGGGTAGTCAACCGGGTCGGCAGAATGGGCGCCCAGGTCCACGACCGTCAGTCCGCAACCTTCCAGGTGGGCCACCAGGCTCTTCTTCAGGTGAAACCCGGCGTGATCGTTGGCAATGACAACGTCGCTGGTGGCTGGGGACAAGATGCGTTCTCCAGGTCAGGCGTTGCCGAAGATCGGCCGGTGTCGGGTCGGCGCCGGGCGCTGCCTACACCCCGATCTCGGCACCACCGGGTTCACTCCACGATGCGGAGCACCTGCCGTCCCCGGTAGCGACCACACTCCTGGCATACCCGATGGGGCAGCTTGGGGGTACCGCAGTGGTCGCACCAGGACAGGTTGGGAGGGGTCATCTTGTCGTGGTTGGCCCGTCGCTTGCGGCTGCGGGCATGGCTGTGTCTACGCTTGGGTACTGGCATGTGGGTGCCTCCTGTTGGACGGGGTTGCCGCCCTCAACGCCTCCGTCGCCTCGTCGGATTGGCTTTTCGCCGGCTCGCCAGGGAGGCCAGCGGCATCCAGCGCGGGTCGATCGGCTGGTCGGGCTGCGACGCCAGGGTTCCGGGGTCGGGCGTGGCAGCGTTCAGTACGGTCAGATCGCACCCATCCCCCGGACAGGTGGGATAGGGGGACAGCTCCAGCAGAACCGCCTCCTGGATGATCTGACCGAGATCGATGGTCACTCCATCATGAAAGCTCACATCGAGATCCTCGATGGTGAGCTCCTTCTCCGTGATGTTCTTGTCTTCGGCCCGCTCGGCCCCGACGGGCAGAATGGTCCAATGAATGGCCATATCGAGCGGGGCCGGATTGACCGTCAGGCAGCGGCGGCAAACCGAGGCCAACCCGGCCTGAATACGGCCATGGACAAACACGTTCTCCCCTTGTCGGGTCAGCCGGATCGCTGCCGTCAACCCCCCGCCCACCGGCAAGTAGACATCGGCAAGCGAGGCGATCATCTCGGTCAGATCGCCATCCTCCAGCTCGATGTCAAGCTGCTTGCCCTCGGGTGGGATCTCGCGGATCAGCACACGCAGCTGATCATTGTGCTGGCGGGTCTTCATGAGCACCATTCCGCCGGAAAAACTCCGCTCTCCCATTGGCCTCCAAAGGGAAGAGCGCCGAGCGGTGTGAGTATAGAGATGCGCTGCCGGTTGTCAATCGCTGGAATGGCCTGGGGTCTCGATTGGCCATCTGCGGCGATGCGCCTCAGCGTACGTCTGTAAGGCGCTGTGTACAGGTTGGCGCGTTGACCAGGCAGTCTGCGACCCGAGAACCTTCGGCGCGGACGTCCTGGCGACCCAGGACGTTGCCGTTGCCGTCGCCATTGCCGTCGCCGTCGCCATTGCCGTCGCCATTGCCGTCGCCGTTGCCGTCGCCGTCGCCGTTGCCGTTGCCGTCGCCGTTGCCGTTGCCGTCGCCGTCGCCGTCGCCGTTGCTTTTGCCGTCGCCGTTGCCGTTGCCGTTGCCGTTGCCGTTGCCGTTGCCGTTGCCGTTGCCGTCGCCGTTGCCGTCGCCGTTGCTTTTGCCGTCGCCGTTGCCGTTGCCGTCGCCGTTGCCGTCGCCGTTGCTTTTGCCGTCGCCGTTGCCGTCGCCGTTGCCGTTGCCGGGGGTAGTCGGATGAAAATCGAGGCGAGGCGCGGAGCGCCGGCACATCTCCCTGGGCGCGCAGCGTCGGAGGGGGCCGGCGGTGCAGATCTCGCTCACGCTCGAGTTCATGCTCAGGTTCATGCTCGGGCTCACGCTCGGGCTCACGCTCAGGCTCGGGCTCACGCTCAGGTTCACGCTCAGGTGGACGGTGAAGATGGAGGGGGAGGGGTGGGAGGCTCAGCGCACCCGGATCCGTTGGCCGGCCCGGATATGGTCGGGATCATCCAGGTCGTTCCAGCGGATGATGTCGCTGGAACGCACGCCGAATCGACGTGCGATGCTGCTGACCGTATCTCCCCGCCGAACCGTGTAGTGGCGGCGACGACCGAGGGACCGCTGCTGCTGCTCCTGGTCCCAGGCCGCGAACTCCGGGCTCCCCAGCGCCAAAATCCGCACCTGGTCGCCCGCGAGGTAGCGCACCTGGCTCAGATCGGTCTCTGGCGAGGGGAATACCTGGAGGACCATCCCCGCCAGCAGCTCGGCGGCCGGATCCACGTCGTTCCACAACGCCAGATCGTAGCTGGTCACCCCGAAGGCGTCGGCCACCTGGTGGATCTCGTCGGTGGCCTGGACCTGGTAAAACAGCCGCTGGCGGTCCGGATAATCGAACTGGATCGCGGGAGTGATCACCACCGGCATCTCCTGGCCCATCAACCCCCCACCGGAAGGAAGATCCCTGAGTCGACGCTGGGCGTCCGACTCCTCCAGGGGGATGACCACCTCGCTTCCGTAGGGAAGGACCTCCCGCCGTGCCAACCCATTGGCCACCCGGATCACGCGCCCGTTGATCCCGTAGATCTCGGACAGGTGCTCCAGGGTTTCTCCAAAGCGAAGGCGGTGGAGATGGCCCTGGCCCACTTCGGACGGATCGAAGCGGTCATAACGCTGGACGAACTGACTTTCCGAGCCGAACGGAATGTCAAGCGCAAAGGTCTCCACGTCGGGTGTGCGGGCAACCAGAAGGGAGGGATTGAGCTCCATCAGCCGGTCCACGCTGATGTCGAGTGCCCGGCTGAACACGGAGAGCCTGGTGTTTCCGGGGACCTCGACGGTATCGTACCGTTGGGGCGGTTCCAGGACGATGCCATCGAACCCGAAGAGCTCGGGGTGCTCGCCGATGAGGGCGGCCGCGATGATCCGATAGACGTAGCGCCGCGTATCGTCATAGATGGCGCTATAGCCGTCCATCCGCCAGAAGTCGTTGACGTTGTACCGGCGGATCTCGCTGCTCACGTGTCCACTGCCCGCATTGTAGGCGGCCATGGCCAGCGTCCAGCTTCCGAACCGGTCGTAGAGGGAGGCCAGGTGCTGCACCGCGGCTTGGGTGGAGGCCTCCGGATCGCGCCGTTGATCGAAGGTCCGACTCACGATGAGCCCCTCCCCCCGCCCGGTGGCGGGCATGAACTGCCACAGGCCCACGGCGCCGGCGCGCGATCGCGCGATCGGGTTGAAGCCGCTCTCGACGAGGGCCAGGTAGTACAGCTCCTGGGGAAGTCCGGCGTTGCGCAGCTCCTGCCGGATCATCTGGCGATAGCGGCCGCCACGGGCCAGGGTGTTTGCCAGGTGTCGCCTCCCTCGCGTGGTGTAGAAATGCAGGTAGACCTGGATCTGGTCGTACTCCAGGTGCTCCAGGCCAAAGAGGGGCTGTAACCCGGACAGGTCGAATCGGCCCGGCAACCGCCCTGCCAGGCTGGTCCTCCCCGATTCCCGCTCCCCCGGGTGGAGCGGGTCGCGCGGAGAGTCGATGGAATGCAGGCCGCCCTGTACTCCGGGAACCCGGTAGAAGGTGGTGGCGCCGAGGGGAACCAGATGCTCCGAGACCCCCGCACAGGCCTCGGTCGAAAACCAGAGGCGAGGCTGATGGACCTGGAGATCCTCCAGCAGCTGATCCTCCAGCTGCTGAAGCTCCTCCATCTCGTTGTACTCCTCGGGGGAGATCTGGTCGGTCCATTCCGGCTGGCTGTCGGCCTCCTCCTCCCAGGAGTTCTCCAAGACCGGCTCCTGGCCGTACAACCTGGGGGAGAGCAGCACCAGCGCCAGAGAAATGGCCCTCGAGCTCCGGCCTATCCCGGGGCGGAAGGGGTTCACGGAAGTCTTTCGAAGCGGCCAAACCATCGTTTGTAGAACGGTTGATCCGAGTCGTCCCGGGTTGACATCAGCCAGTAGCCGATCGCCTGTACCTCTGTCAACCGCAACCGACCCTCGCTCTCCTGCCGTCGGGAGCAGAAGGCCCGGTTGTCGCACCGCACGTAGATCTCCTCGTCCGAAAGCCGGATGGGATCCAGATCGCGCTCCGACTGCCCGTCGACGCACAACCGGACATTCTTTTCGCCGATCCGTTCCACCACCTGGCCACAGGTGAGGGCCATCGACGAGCCCCCGGAGAGATGCCGCAGGTAGTAGGTGTGCACATCCACCGGCCGGCGCTCCAGGAGCACGCCATCCACCACCAACCCATCGACGGTCTGCTGGACGGTCGAGCCGGGACCGGCGACGACACGTCGGACCAGTTTCATCCCGTCCTGGTGAAACCACACCAGGTCCCCCACCTTGCAAGTCCCCGATCTCAACGCCAGGATCCGGCTGAACTGGGTCACGGAAGGATACATCGACTGGTCGGTGAACTCGATCCACCGGACGAACAGCAGCCTGAGCACAAAGGCAACAACCAGCAGCAGGCCCACAAAGACCAGGATGCACTTGAGAAGCCTGCGTCGCCGGGGCATCCTCTGCTCCAGATCGGTCAGCGAAGATTCCTCCATGAAGCGCTCCGGCTATCTACCCCAGCCTCTTGTGACCAGGGGGAAAACCCTCTCGAGCTCGGCTCTCTTGGCGTTCGGTTCCTACTGGATGCCCAGCCTTTGCTGCAGCTCCTGGATATCAGAGTCGAAATCGAAGTGGCCATAGATGGAGAACAGGTTCTGCCGATCGATGATCTGCGGGTAGGTGGTGATCACCGCATTGATCTTGTCATCACTGAAGTCCAGCAGCTGAACCAGCTGCCCGACCTGAGCACAGGTGAAGTAGTTTCCCGAGGCCACGGCCTGGCGGATGACCGAAAGCTTGCCATCCGAGAAGGCCTGTGCATCCACGGCCGAACACAGGCTCATGAAGGCGGCCGGCTCCATGGCGTTGGGCAGCACCGGTTCGGGCTCGGGCTCGGGCTCTGGCTCATGGATGGGGGGCCGCACCACCACCGGGTGGCCGTGTACGGGTGGGCCGGCGATCGGCTGCTGAACCGGAGCCCCCAGCAACGCTCGCAGACCCGAGGAGTAGGCCTGCACGCTCCGGATGTGAGCCAGCATGAGCTCCCTGCCGTTGATGTAGGAGCCCTCGATCATCCCCTGCAGGACCAGCAGCTCCCGGTCCATCCCGTCCAGCTCGGCAGTCGCCTGGCTCTGGGTATTGTCCACCGAGACCAGGGCGGAAAGTCGTGCCAGCTGGTCCCGGGCGGTGCGCAAGCGGGTGCGCATCTGCTCGATGTTGGGACCGGTGGACACCTCGAGGTTGCCATGGAGCATGGCCATCTCGGTCTGGATGCTGCTCACCAGCGAAACGGCGGTGCCGCTCTGGGCATGCGCCAGAAACGGAACCATACAAATAGCGAGACCAAACACGACATTCAGGATCGATCTTGGTAACATGTCCTAACCCCTAAAAAAACGGTCTTGCCACCTCGTGCCTCGTACCGGTTGACCGCAATAACCCCTTGGACGTAAAGACTCCCCGAATCTTGCTTTCTGGCAAGAGAAAAATCACCCGTTCGAGGTTCTTGTCCGATAAGATACCATCAAGATCGAGAGCTGACAGCAGAAAGCTGGTCGCTTCCCGCTGCCTGCTGTCGGTCCACGGCCGATGGCCAGGCGCCGATCGCGGACAACCGATGACCCTATACCAACCATCTCCCTGCCATGCTCACGACCGTAACCATCCGACTGCCTGACGGCCAGTTCTGCCCGGTGGTTGTCGGCGCCCAGAGCCGCACCAAGCTTGCCGAGCTGTTGCCCGGCGGTTGCGCCGCCGTGGCGCTGGTCTCGGACGAGAACGTGGCCCATCTGCACGGGGAAGAGATCCTCTCCCAGGTAGAGCCCCGGTTCCCCGCCCGGCTGATCACCTTTCCGGCGGGTGAGATCCACAAGTGCAGGGCCACCAAGGAGCAGATCGAGGATGCGATGCTTTCGGCAGGTCTCGGTCGCGACTGCGCCGTTGTGGCCTTGGGCGGCGGAGTGACCTGCGACCTGGCCGGTTTCGTGGCCAGCACCTACATGCGAGGGGTGCCCTGGATCGCCATTCCAACCAGCTTGCTGGCCGCCGTCGATGCGGGGATCGGCGGCAAGACAGGGGTCAACACACCGGCCGGGAAAAACCTGGTCGGAACCTTCCATCAGCCCCTGGCGGTGGTGATCGACCTGGACCTCATCCGGACCTTGCCGGCCGACCAGGTGGAAAACGGTCTCGCCGAGATGGTCAAGCACGGGGTGGTGGCCGACGCCCGCTACCTGGAGGCGCTGCTGGCAGCCGCCGACAGGCTCTACCAGGGCAGGAACATCCCGCTGGAGCTGGTGAAACGCTCCATCCAGATCAAGGGGGAGATCGTGGCCGATGACCCCAGGGAGGCAGGGCGACGAGCCCTCCTGAACTTCGGCCATACCATCGGCCATGCCATCGAGCAGGTGGACGGATTTCGGATCTCCCACGGCCGAGCGGTGGCCGCGGGCATGTCGGTGGAGGCGGGCATCGCGACCCGCCTGGGGCTGCTGGAAGCGGATCAGCGCGATCACCTGCGGGAGATCCTGGGTGCGCTGGCTCTTCCGACAGCGCCGCCTTCCCGCTTGCCTCTCTCCGACCTGGTGGAGGCCACCCGTCTGGACAAGAAAAGCCGGCAGGGTGATGTGCGCTATGTCCTGCCATGCCGGCTGGGCGAGATGGCCAGGTCTCCCGACGGAGGCTTCCTGCTGGCGGTGGAGGGGTCGATCGTCCTGGCCGAGCTGCAGGAGGTGGCTGCGTGCTGTGCATCACCGGCGCCGATCGAAGCGTAGAGGCCTTGTTCGACAGGCTGGTGCGTCACCGGACGGCCGAGCTGCAGGAGGTGCGCCTGGACCTGCTGGACGGCCTGCCGCCTTCCCCGGACTCCTTCCCCGTCGATCCCCGGCGCCTCTTGTTCGCCTGCAGACCGAGATGGGAAGGAAGCGGCTTTGAGGGAGAGGAGACACAACGCCTGTCTCTGCTGAAGCGAGCCATCGAGGGCGGAGCGGGCTGGGTGGACATCGAGGGCTCCACCCGGGAAAGCGACCGGTTTGAGCTGGCTGCCCTGGCGCGACACCACTCGACCCGCCTCTTGATTTCCCACCACGAACCCCATCCGATCTCGGCCGCCCAGATCCAGCGAACACTGGTTCACCTGGCCAAAGCCCAGGGGCAGGCCGTCAAGCTGGCCATGACCGTGAACGACGCCGCCGAGCTCGATGGGCTGTACACCGCCAGCCAGAAGGTGGAGCTGCCGGCGGTGCTCATCGGAATGGGGCCGGCTGGACTGATCAGCCGAGCGCTGTACGACCGATTCGGCTCCCCCTGGACCTATATCGCGGCAAGCGAAGAGCAGACGACGGCTGAAGGACAGCTCACCGTGGAGCAGGCCCATCGATTCCGCTTGCCCTTGGGACCGCGTGGCCAGCTCTTCGTCCTGCTGGGAGGGCGCCAGGTGCTCGGCTCTCCCGGTCCCCGGATCTACAATGACCTGTTTGCCAGCCGGCAGATTCCGGCTTGCTACCTTCCGGTGATCACCGAACGGTTGGAAGAAACCCTCAACCTCCTGGTCTCTGTCGGCCTCCAAGGGGCCAGCGTCACCATGCCGCACAAGCGCAAGGCGGCCTTGCTGGTGGACAGCCTGTCGGAAGAGGCTCGGATGGCCGGTGTGGTCAACACCATCACCGTCGAGCCCACAGGGATGCTGTCGGGAGATTGTACCGATGGACGGGGAGCCGTGGCGGCTCTGCGCCGACACTGTCCGCAGCTTTCCGCCAAACGGGGGGTCATCCTGGGAAACGGGGCGACCGCCACGGCCATTGCCTACAGCCTGGCGGCGGTCGGCGTGAAGCTGACCATCCTGGGTCGAAACCAGCGGAAGGCCAACGACCTGGCGAAACGGCTGGCGGCCGAAGCGGGACGCCTGTCCGATCTGCCGGAGGTACCCTTCGACCTCCTGGTGCAGGCCACCCCGGTGGGCAGCGACGATCCCGGCGAGAGCCTGGTGCACAACCCCGCCCTTCTGGCCGGCAAGATCGTCCTCGACGTGGTCCTGGCCAAAGAGACGAGACTCATGCGGGATACCCGATCAAGCGGCGGCCTGGCCATCGACGGGCGGGCCATGTGGGCCGAGCAGGGCCGGCTTCAACTGGCGCGCTGGCTCTCGATGGAGGTGCCGGCCGCCGATCTGGAGCGAGACCGATGACCCTGGCAATCCGGGTCCCATCCAGCAAGAGCGTCACCCAGCGGGCGCTGGTCCTGGCCTCCCTCTCACGGAGACATTGCCGGATCCTGCAGCCGCTCGATTGCGATGACTCTCGGGCCATGGTGGCCGGTCTGCGGCAGCTCGGGGTGGCGATCGAACAGCAGCCGGAAGGTTGGCGGGTTCGCGGTCCCCAGCAGCTGGTGGGCCCCCGGCAGGCGATCTTCGTGGGCAACGCCGGCACCGCCGCCCGTTTTCTGACCGGCCTCTCCCCCCTGGTGGCCGGTCCGTTCCTGGTCGACGGGGACGAGGCGATGCGCAGAAGACCGATGCCAGGGCTCCTGGAGGCCCTGGCTGCGCTGGGGGTCCGTGTGGAGACGCCGAACAGACCGGGTTGCCCGCCTGTGCGGCTGGAAGCGAAGGGGAACCTGGCCACCGGCACCCTTGCACAAGCCCCGGAGGGTATACGCGAGGTTCTTCTCCACGCCAAAGGGTCCAGCCAGGAGATCTCCGCCCTGCTCCTGCTGGGCGCAGGCCTCCCCGGCGGCTTGCGCATCACCGTCGAAGGGCCGATCCCCTCCCGCCCCTACCTGGCGGTCACCGAGGCGGTCCTGTCCGACTTCGGGGTGCCGGTGAGGCGAACGGGAGACAACCGGTGGCTGGTGGGTGGGGTGCCGTTCGGAATCGACGAGTACACGGTCGAGGGCGACTGGAGCAGCGCCAGCTATCCACTGGCGGCCGCTTGGCTGACGGGACGCCCGGTCCGGATCGCCAACCTGGACGAGGGATCCCCCCAGGGGGATCGGCGCTTCCCCGATCTCTTGGCGCAGCTTTCCCACCCCGGCCAGCGGCTGCTCGAGCTGGGCGATCAACCCGACCTGGTTCCCACCCTGGTGGCCTGCGCCCTGTTCGCGCAGGGATCCACCGCCATCACGCGGGTGGCCCATCTGCGCATCAAGGAGAGCGACCGGATCGCGGGGTTGGTCTTTGAGCTGCGCAAGCTGGGCGCGGACCTCACCGAGCTGGAGGACGGGATCCTGGTCCGACCCGCCCCGCTGTCGGGACCGGCCCTGCTTGACCCGGCCCGGGATCACCGACTGGCGATGGCCTTCGGACTGGTCAGTCTGCGGGTGGAAGAGGTGGAGATCCTGGACCGCGGGTGTGTGAGCAAGTCCTATCCCGACTTCTGGAGCATGCTGGAGGGGTTCCGGTGAGCAACTTGGTGCTGGTGGGGGTGCGCGGGGCGGGGAAGAGCGCCGTGGGGGAGCTGGTGGCCACCAGGTTGGGGCTGACCTTCGTGGACCTGGACCGGGAGGTGGAGCGGCTGGCTGGACGGACGGTGGCGGAGATCTTTGGGGGCAGCCAGGAGGCAACCTTCCGGCGCCTGGAGAGCGAGGTGCTCCGCCAGGCACAGCGTCTTTCCCGTTCGGTGGTGGCCACAGGCGGCGGGGTGGTGACAAGCGGCGAAAATCGAGAGATCCTGGGTGGACTCGGAATGGTAGTCTGGCTGCAGGTGACCCCCGAGCAGGCGATCGCTCGGCTGACCGGGAGCTCGGACCGGCCGCCGTTGACCCACCTCCCTCCTCTCGAGGAGGCCCGTCGGATCGCGCGGCTGCGTGAGCCCTGGTACCGCGAGGTGGCCCATCACGCGGTCTCGACGGACCACCGGACGTTGGCGGAGATATGCGATGAGCTCGAACAGCTTTGGCGTGCTTTTTCGGGTGACCACCTTCGGTGAATCGCACGGCCCGGCCCTGGGCGCCATCCTGGATGGGGTGCCTCCAGGCCTGCCGTTGTCCGAGGCGATGATCCAGGACGACCTCGATCGCCGCCGCCCCGGCACCACCCCACTCCACTCCCAGCGGCAGGAGCCGGACCGTGTGCGCCTGCTCTCGGGGATCTTCGAAGGGGTGACCACCGGTGCGCCGGTGGGCTTGATCATCGAGAACCGGGACGCGCGTCCGGAGGAGTATGACCAGCTCAAAGACCTCTACCGACCCGGCCATGCCGACCTCACCTGGGAGAAGAAGTTCGGGCTGCGCGACCATCGAGGCGGGGGACGAACCTCCGGGCGGGAGACGGTCTGCCGGGTGGCGGCCGGAGCGGTGGCTCGCCGGCTGCTATCACAGGCGGAGATCGAGGTGGTGGGAGCGGTCCGGGAGATCGCCGGGATCCAGGCCAGGCTGGAGGAGTTCCCGGACTGGGAGGGCGCACGGGATCTGCCGCTGCGCTGTCCCGACCCGGACGCCGCCCTGCGCATGGAGGAGGCGATCCTGCAGGCGAAGCAGGAGGGGGACTCGGTGGGGGGCATTGTCGAGATCCGGGCGTCCGGGGTGCCGTGCGGTCTGGGCGAGCCGGTGTTCGACAAGCTGGACGCTCGGCTCGGGGCGGCCTTGCTCTCCATCGGTGCGGTCAAGGGGGTGGAGATCGGGGATGGATTCGCGCTGGCCAGGCTCAGAGGGTCGGCCGCCAACGACCCGCTGCGGCCGATGGAGGGCAGGCAGACGGATCGTTTGCCCCCCAGTAATCGCGCCGGCGGGATCCTGGGCGGGATCTCCACCGGACTGGCGATCGTGGTCCGGGTCGCGGTCAAGCCGACCCCCACCATCTCTTTGCCTCAGCAGACCATCGATCGGCAGGGGAGGCCCAAGCAGATCCAGCTTTCCGGCCGCCATGATCCCTGCCTGGCGCCTCGCCTGGTTGCCGTGGCCGAAGCCATGATCTGCCTGGTCCTGGCCGACGCCGTTCTGCTCCAGCGAGCCCGGTTGGGATCGGTCTGACCGCTCGCAGGGCGGTCGATGTGGTCCAGTGAGAATCCCGATGGATCACCCGGGTCGTCGGGCGAGACAACGGCAAGAAGAACGCGTTACAATGATCGACGTGGTCGCTCTCGACCGTCGTCGGGGTAGTGCTCCCGGAGCGGATCATGGCGCTGCGCAGCATGACGGGTTATGGGGCCGCGCAGGGTGCGCGGGATGGATGGCAGCTGACCGTCGAGTGCCGCTCGGTCAACCACCGGTCGCTTGACATCCACATCACCGCCCCCACCTCCCTTTGGGCCTGCGAAATGACCGTTCGGGAGCTGGTCAAACGGCACTGCCGCAGAGGCCGCATCGACTGCCGCCTGGCCCTGGACAGCACCGGCCCCATCCAGCTGGCCCCCCCCGCCCTTTCTCAGGTCAGACAGCTTTACGACCTGTTGGATACCATCCGGGATCACCTGCGCCTTGGCAGACCGGTCACCCTGAGAGACATGCTGACCGCCGGTCTCAGCCCGGTCGGATTGAACACCGTCTCGCTCCAGCCGGACGAGGTCGAACAGCTGGTGACCTCGGTGACCGGGGAAGCGCTGGCCAGACTGGTGGCCGCGCGCGAGCGGGAGGGACAGGCACTGTGCCAGGAGCTGGCCAACCGGGTGGAACGGACCCGGGCTCTTTTAGAGCAGATCGAACCCAAGAGCATCGTGGAGCGGGAAAGCCAAGCCAAGCGGGTGAAGCAGCGCATCGAGACGCTCCTCGGGGAGCTGGAGGTCAAGCAGGCGATCGAAAACGACCGCCTCTACCAGGAGATGGCCTTCACGCTGGAACGATCCGACATCACCGAGGAGCTCGTTCGTAGCCAGAGCCATGTCGAGGCCCTGCGGAAACAGATCGCGGGCAGCCTGACCCCCATGTCGACTGCCGGCAAAGGGATCGACTTCTTGCTCCAGGAGCTGAGCCGGGAGCTCAACACCATGGCGGCCAAGAGCAGCTCGGCGGATCTCACGGCCGACATCCTGGAGATGAAGGTCGAGGTGGAGCGGATGCGGGAGCAGGTCCAGAACATCGAGTGAGATCATGATTGTCGCGCTGTCGGGACCATCGGGTGTCGGAAAAACGACCTTGGCCAATGGCCTTCTGCAACGCTGTCCCACCTTGAAGCTCAGCATCAGCCATACCACGCGCCCGCCGCGGGGCCAGGAGAAGAACGGCGTGGAGTACTACTTCGTCGGCCCTGACCATTTCGCCCGCCTGGTGGCGGAGGACCGCTTTGCCGAGCACGCCCAGCTGTTCGCACACCGCTACGGCACAGCCAAGGCCACCCTGGAGGGGATCGAGGCCGCCGGTCATGACGCCCTGCTGGACATCGACTACCAGGGGGTAGCCCAGCTACAAAGCCATTATCCGGATGCCGTGTCGATCCTGCTCGCCCCGCCCTCCCTGGAGGTCCTTCAGCAGCGGTTGCGCGATCGTCACACCGATTCCGCTGAGCAACTCGCCATCCGACTCGCCAAGGCGCGTCATGAGCTATCCCAGTACCGCTTGTTCAAATACTTGGTCGTCAACGATACAATCGAAGAAGCGGTCGATCGACTGGTCGCCATCTACCGGGCCGAGCAGTCGAAGATGAGTCGCAACCGCCCGTTGTTGCAGGAGATGCTCGGAGAGGAGACCGCCGGTGAACCCGCAGGCTTCCCCCCCTGACCCGGCGGGTGTGCCACCCGCAGCCCAGGGGCCGCCGAGCAAGTGATGTGAGCAGCCATGGCCGAACCTCGCATCGAGGTCATGTACGAAACCCTGGTCAAGAAGGTCCGGGCCTACCACCCGAACCCGCAACTCGAGCTGCTGCGCAAGAGCTACGAGTTCGCTGACCGGGCTCACCAGGGCCAGAAACGGTCCTCCGGCGAACCGTACCTGACCCATCCCATCGGTGTGGCCGACATCATCGCCGACCTCAAGCTGGACATCGCCAGCCTGTGCGCCGGCTTGCTCCACGACGTGGTGGAGGACACCAGCTTCACCATGGAGGACCTCACCGTCAACTTCAACAGTGAGATCGCCTACCTGGTGGACGGCGTCACCAAGCTGTCCAAGCTCCGCTTCAACACCTCCGAAGAACGACAGGCCGAGACCATCCGCAAGATGATCGTGGCCATGAGCCGTGATCTCCGGGTCGTGCTGGTCAAGCTGTCCGATCGACTCCACAACATGCGGACCCTGGACTTCCTGGAGCCCTCCAGACAGCGCCGGATCGCCCAGGAAACCATGGACATCTACGCCCCGCTGGCCAACCGCTTCGGCATCAACTGGGTCAAGACCGAGCTGGAGGACAGCGCCTTCCGCTCCCTGGAACGAGAAGCCTACTACGAGCTGGCCCGCAAGGTTGCCAAGAAAAAGAAGGAGCGCGAGCGCTACGTCAAAGACGTGATCGCCGTCCTGAGAAAGGCGGCGGAGGATGGCCACCTGTCGGCCGAGGTCCAGGGACGGCCCAAGCACTTCTACAGCATCTGGCGCAAGATGCAGGCCCGCGAGGTGGAGATCGACGAGATCTACGACATCGTCGCCTTCCGCATCCTGGTCAACGAAACCAACCAGTGCTACGAGGCCCTGGGCATCGTGCACAACCTGTGGCGCCCCCTGCCGGCGAGGTTCAAGGACTACATCGCCATGCCCAAGCCCAATGGCTACCAGTCCCTGCATACCTCCGTCATCGGCCCCTACATGCAGCCCATCGAGATCCAGATCCGCACCCAGGAGATGCACCAGATCGCCGAGGAGGGCGTCGCCGCTCACTGGGTCTACAAGGAAGGGAAAGCCTCCCCCGTCCAGGACGTCTCCAAGTTCACCTGGCTCAGGCAGCTCATCGAGGACTTCCAGGAGGTCAGCGACCCCAAAGACTTCCTGGAACGCCTCAAGCTCGACCTGTTCGCCGAGGAGGTCTTCATCTTCACCCCCAAGGGCGATATCCGGGCCTTGCCGGTGGGCGCAACCGTCGTCGATTTCGCCTACGCCATACACACCGAGGTCGGCAACCACTGTGCCGGAGCCAAGGTCAACAACCAGATCGTGCCGCTGCACCACGAGCTGAAAAGCGGCGACATGGTGGAGATCCTCACCCGACCCAACCAGCACCCCAACAAGGATTGGCTGGAACACGTCAAGACCGGCCGCGCCCGCTCCAAGATCAAGCACTACCTGCTCACCGAGGCCCGCGAGCGCGCCATCGAGCTGGGGCAGGAGTACCTCGACACCGAGCTGAGAAAGCACGGAACCAGCCTGAAGGCCGTCCAGAAAAAGGGACAGCTCAAGGAGGTCCTGGAACTCGTCCGCCTCCAGACGACCGAAGAGATGTTCATCAAGCTGGGCTACGGCACCCTGTCCGTGGGAACCGTCGTCAAGAAGCTCATCCCCGACCTGGAGAAAAAAGAGAGCGCACCCCCTCCCCCCGAAAGCACGCTGGGGCAGATCTCCCAGCGGGTCAAAAAGATCTTCTCCCGCCGCACCGGCGTGCGCGTCGATGGCGTGGACGACGACCTCATGGTCCGCTACGCCCGCTGCTGCGCCCCCATACCCGGCGATGAGATCATCGGGTTCATCACCCGCGGACGCGGGCTGACGGTCCATCGCGCCGACTGCCCCCGCATCGACTACCTCGAGTCCGAGCGTCAGATCGAGGTCCACTGGGATGAGCGCTCCATCAAGGATCAGAACATCACCCGGCTGGTCCGGGTCGAGGTCATCACCCGGGACGAACGGGGGCTGTTGGCCGAGATGACCGCCGCCTTCTCCACCGCCGGCATCAACATTCACGGGGCTCACTGCGAGGTCAAGAAGGCCGGTGGAGCGGTCAACATCTTCGACCTGATGGTCACCGACCGGGCTCAGCTCGACCGAGCCCTGGACAGGGTGGCCCGGCTGGCGGGCGTCATCAAGGTGACACGAGTCCGTAACTGAATAGACCGCCTCACTCCCGGGGAAACTCCACCGAGCCGATCTCCAACGTCCGCAACCCCTTGGGGGTCTTGATCTTCACCTCGTCCCCCTCCTCCGCCCCCAAGAGACCGCGGGCCAAGGGGGAGGTGACGCTGATCTTGCCCGCCTTGAAGTCGGCCTCGTCCTCCCCCACGATCTGGTAGGTCTGCTCCACCTCGGTGTCCAGGTCGACCACGGTGACGATGGCCCCGAACACCACCCGACTGCCGGACAGGGTCCGAGGGTCGATCACCCGGGACCGGCCGATGCGCTCCCGCAGGAACTTGATCTTCCCCTGGATCTGACCTTGCCGGTCCTTGGCGGCATGGTACTCGGCGTTCTCCGACAGGTCGCCCTTCTCGCGGGCCACCTCGATCTCCTTGACGATCTGGGGCATATCCACCCGCTGCATCCGCTCCAGCTCTTCCTTCAGGGCGACAAGACCCTGCGGCGTGATCGGCAACTCGGTCATGCTTCCTCGCTCTGATACCCCCCGTCGGGGCCGTCCGGGAAAGAGGATTATGGCAAAAGGGGCCGGGGCTGACAATCGCCTGGCGGGGCGGCATCCTCCGGCTACCCCCCACTGGGCCGCTTGCCGGCGTGATGGTCACGACCCCCTTGATATCCTGGCCTGGCGACCAGTATAAAGAGGAGCAACTGAACCGGGGAGTGAACGATGCACACCAGGATTTTCTACGCGACCACGATCATCACGTTGCTGTGGCTGGCCAATCTCGCCATCGCGCAGCAGCCTGTCCTGAACAACGACCAGTTTGGCGTCGGCATCACCCTGCCCGAGGGCTGGAGCGAGGTGGAAGGCAACGAACGGGCCATCTTCAACTTCAAGCACGAAGAAAGCCAGAGCCAGATCGAGATCATCGCCACCCAGCTCATGTCCACCGACGTGGCCAACGTCTTCTACGACACCTTCCACGAAACCCTGGAACAATCGAACTTCGAGCGGCAGAACGTCGCCTCCGAGACGATCGGGGCCTACACCGGCACGCTGACCCACTACCTGTTCGCTTACGCCGGGGTCCAGCTCAAGATCGTCGTCTTCCAGTTCACCCGCGAGTCCACCGCCTACCTGGTGGTGGGGTACATCAAGGCCGACGAGTTCGACGCGCTCTTTCCCGGCTTCCAGGCCGCGGTCAGCAACCTCACCTTCCAGAGCTAGATCGGGTTCGGCCTGTTTCTCACATCGTCAACCAGACACGGCTCCACCCGTTTGGAGTGGCTCGTCATAGCGCCCAGCGGATGGTCAGCCCCAGGTCCCAGGTGAAACCACCCAGCGTGGTCTCGCCCAGGTCGATGGCGGGGGTACGGGCCGTCACACCGGTGGCGGTCAGCTCGTCGAAACGCAGCCAGGGGCCAAAGGACCAGCCGGCATCGGTCGTGAGACCCACCGTGAGGTGGTCGAAGAAACCCCGGTCCTCGGCACGGGGATCGCCGATCTCCCACAACACGCTGAAGCCCCCCAGGGCGAACAGGCGGATGCCGAAGGCGGTGTCGTCGTACTCCAGGTGGTCGGAAACCAGGTCGATGTCCCCCCAGGTGAAGCCCATACCCACCCGGGCGTGGGGGCGTAGGAAGGAGAAAAGGGGGTAGGCGTACTGCACGCTGAGCACGGCCGCGTGCATGGTGAAATCGAAGCGGTCGAAACCGAACAGGGGATCCACCTCCGATCCCCACTGGTACTCGCCAAACACCATCAGACCTCGGAGCACCTCGTACCCCAGCGAGAGGTTCCCGTAACCGGCATGGTCGTCGATGCTGATCGGATCGTAGCTGGAGTCGGTGTGGTAGGTCACCTGCCCTCGCAGGGTGAAGTTGAGGTCGTTGGCCTGGGATCGAGCCGGCAGGCATAAAACGACAGCCAATAACGTCGGGATGATGATGGTCCTGGTGGTCATGGTCGTTTCTCCTACAAGCCCCGTCCGGCCTGCGCGAACAGCTCTTCCAAGAAAAGCCCGTTGATGGTCAGTCTGGTGTTCTCATCCGGCTCCACCCCGTTGAGGAGCGTCACCCTCCCTTCTTCGGCCATGTGATCGACCAGGATCACCTGAGGATAGGTGAGCACCGCAAGCCGTCCGCCGGCCTCGGGCAGGTTGATCTGGGTGGGGTGCCCGTTTTCCAGCTCGATGAGGACCAACACCGCCACCTCGGCGACCGTCGTGAACAGGTAGTCTCCCGAGGCCGAGAAGGCGATGTTGCTCAGGGTGGCCGATCCCGGCAGGGGGATGTCGAAGTGATGGGCCAGGTCCAACACGCTGAGCGCCGTCGAGCCGGAGTGGACCACGATGGCCTTGGTGGCGCCTCCAGCGGGAACCAGGTGAATGGACTGGATCGGGCGGGAGAGCGTGCGGGGGATGATGGCGCGGCTGCCGCGATCCTCGATGGTAGACAGGTTCACGTAGAGGACGGTGTAGGTGCTGGGGGTGTACAAGAGGGCCCACTGCTGCTCCACCCCGGTGTCAGGATCGGGAAGGAGGTACTGGACCGCATGGGTGACGGTCCAGTCGATATCGAGATCGGTGGTATTGCCGGTCTGTACATCCACAACCACCAGCTCGCGGGTGGCCCCGTTGAGGACCAGCAGCTTCTGCTCATCTCGGCGGTCGATATAGGAGATCATCTCCACCGGGGAGGGGCCGCCCGGAAACTGGTTGATGGACAGGTTCAGGGCTTGGTCGTCCCCTTCGAGCGGGGGCAGGATGGAGATCTCGAAGATATCCTGGGAGCCGGAGGTCAAGACGAACAGCCGCATGTCCAGCTCGTCGGCGGGATCGTCCTGAGTGGACAGGATGCGCAGCGGCAGCAGGGTCCGCTCGGAGGTCTCGGGGACAAAAAAGAGCCGGCGCTGCAGGTCGACCGGCGACTCGGCCGTCATGTCCACCAGGGTGAGCGCGGACTCGGCGCGGACCACCAGCAAGTGGTGGGTCTGGCCCTGGATGGTGAAGGGGGGTATGAAATCGAACCCCAACGGGCTGCTCCGCAGCGAAAGGACCCGGGACTCGATCTCCGAAAGCCGCTCTCCCTCGGTCCGCCCCCCCGGGTACAAGTCGAACACGGTGATCTCGTTCTGGTTGCGAAAGACGAACTCACCGGAGCCGCCACTCTGGGCATCGCGGTAGTGAGCCACCACGAACCGACTGTCCGGGCTGACCGTCAGGCTGTCGTAGTCGCTGGGAAGCTCTTGCTCCACCACCTTCAGGCCGACCAGGTCGATGATGCTCAGGGTCTGATCCCCGGCATTGATGACCAGTCCCACCTCCAGGTCGGGGGTCAACACCAGCGAGAGAGGCTGCCGCCCGACCGGGATCCGGTCGGTCTGGAAATCCAGCTCGCCCGCCACATAGGAGGGGGTGATCAGCATCAGCTCCTGGAAGGTTCGGTGGAGAAAGGCGAATCCCGTGGCGGTCTCCACCGGGCCAACCACCGAGAGCGGCTGCTCGTACCCCTGCGGTCGGTCCTCGGTACAGCCGGCCAGAAGAAGTACGGCGGCAATGACATGGGATGTGCGAATCATGGTCTACTCCGTTCGACTGTTGAGGTGGTACCCGGTAACCTCTTTCACCTTCCCGCTCTGGGGATCGATGAAGGCCATCCGCCCCACCTCGTGCTCCTCGGAGACATAGATGAGGCCGGTTGCGGGGATCAGGCCGATCGACTCCGGCATTCGACGCAGCGGGATGGTCATGTCCCGCCCGGTTGCCAGGTTGGTCCACTGCACCGACCGCACCCCCAACGCCTCGTCGGCCACCAGCATGAAGACCATCTGGCCGTCCGCGCTGTAGGTGAAGGCACCGGGGGGGGCATCGACAAAGACCATGCGGGCCACCTGGAACTGGAGGTTGAACACCGAGAAGGCGTAGCTTTGAGCCACGAACGATTCGGTGCCGGGAATCGCTTCTCCTGGCAGCTTGGTGTGGATGACCAGGAGCCGGCTACTGCCCGGCGACACATGGACCGCCTGGATCCCCTTGCGCAGCGCGAAGGTCTCGATGTCGCCCGAGTCCAGGTCGATCAACGAGAGGTGGTCGTTCTCTCCCACCGTGGAGTAGCCAACCACCAGGCGGGTGCCCGGGATCAGCTGAACCAGCCCGACCACCTCCTCTCCCAGGTCGATCCGACCGATCGCCACGGGATCCTCGAACCCCGAGGGCACCGGGATCACCAGGATCTCCCCGGCATCGCGCAGCACCGCGACGATCTCCTCCCCTGAGGGCAGCAGGTCCAGGTCGGTAGGGATGCCGGCCAGCTCCAGCTCGGCGATCTGGTGGGTGGTCAGATCCACCAGCCGCAGGGTGGGAGCCTGGCTGCTGCGTACCAGGGCAAAGGCGCCGTTGCCGGTGATCTCCACCTCCCGGTCGATCGCCAAGGGATCGTTGACCAGGTCCAGGCTGAGATGGATCGGAGGGATGAAGCGATCCTGGTTGATCTGCTGAGGCTGGACCACGGCAACGCCATCATCGGTGATGAAGTACGCGATCTCCCCCGACGCGCTGAACTCCACCTCGCGGATGTGAAAGCCGACCACCAGGTTGTAGGCGACCAGCGGCTCCTGGTCCAGGCGGACCAGGCTGGCGTCGCTCAGGCTTCCGGCCACATCGCCCGGCTCTGCGATGGCAGGGTTGTAATAGGCCAGGACGTAGGAGCCGTCAGGAGACATCAACAGGCTGTTGGAGCCCCGCTGGATGTCCACGAACGTCACCTCATCTCCCTGGTCGGCCCGGATGATGGACAGGTCGTGGCTGCCCTGGTTGAGCACCACCACCGTATCGCCCGCAGGGCTGGTGCACACGATGGTGGGCTCCATCCCCACGTCGATGGTGGTGATCTGCAGGGTCTGGCTATCGATCTTGGCCACCGCATTGAGGCTGGTATTGGCCACGAAGACGTAGGACCGGCTGGCGACCGGCGCCTGCATCTTGTACTCCTCCTCCTCGGGGATGAACGGCTCCGAGGCATCCTGCCAGGGGGCGACGTCGCTCCCCGCGGTGTCCTGGTAGCCGGCATCCTGGGTGCGGTCCTCTCCCTCCGGGACAGCACCCGATTCGTCCCACTCGGCCATGTCCCCGCAGTGGACCAGGCAGGCCAGCATCAGGCCGCTGAGGGCCGAGAGAATCTTTCCGCTTCGACCGCTGTTCATGGTCCCTCCTACTCGGTTCTCCGATTCAGCTGGTAGGCCGTGACATGGTGCTGTTGACCCGTCGCGGTGTCGATGAAGGTGATGCGGCCGGTGTCGGCAAGCTGAGAGACGAACACTCGGCCACTGGCAGGCACCACCCCGATCGCCTCCGGCAACCGCATCAGCTCGAGGGTATCGACCCGCATGCTGGAAAACTGCACCCACTGGACCTGCTTCACCCCGCTGGCGGCGTCCGCCAGCATGACGAAGGCCATTGAGCCGTCCTCGGTGAACACCACGTCATCCGGCTCGGTATCGGAGGTCACCAGGCGAATGACGCGGTAGGTCAGGTCGAACAGGCTATAGCCGTCGCTCTTGGCGATGTAGTCCGAGACCGGCTCCCCCGGTACCGGCTGGCCGGGCTCCGCTTCGTGCATGACGATGGCCCGGTCCTCGGTGGGGGATACGATCACCCCGTCGACGGTCTTGCGCATCTCATAGGTCTGGTACTCGCCATCCTCCAGATCCATCACGGTGACGTGGCTCGATGGATAGGCGGTCGAGTACAGCATCGCCTGGGTGCCTCCCCCCAGCAGCTGCGCCAGGCCGATCACCTCCGAGACCACGGGAAACAGGAGGATCTGGTCGGGATCGGTCAAGGCGTCCGGAAGCGGAAGAACGGCTACCGTGGAGATCTCCCGCAGCACCGCGACGGCAAGCTGGCCACCGGAGGAAAGGTCCAGATCGGTTGGCACCGCCGGCAGGGCCACATCGGTCAACCGACCCGACTCGATCTCCAGGACCCTCACACCGGCAAACTGCTCGCTGCGGACAAACGCCAACCGTCCGTCGTCGGTGACCAGCACCTCCCGATCCGCGGCTCGCGCCAGCGGATCGTCCCCCAGACTCAGCAGCGGCAAAAACTGGTCCCTTCGGATGGCGGACAGATCGACCACGTTCAAACCATCGTCGGTGGTCACGAAGGCGGTCTCCCCCGCCGCATCGAACTGGATGGACCGGATGGCAAACCCCACTGACAACAGGTAGGAACGGGGGGTGTCTCCCACCTCCCCCAACCGGATCAGGGTGAGGTCGTGCGGGTTCCCCGGGCGTTCGCCAGGTCGGGCCAGCTGCTCGTCATACCAGGCCAATGCGTAGTCCCCCAGGGGAGAGAGAATGATCTGGTTGGCATCCTGGGCGACCCAGGTGGTGCTCACCTCGTCCGAGGTCGGGCCGGCCTCGATCACGGCGGCCAGGTCGTCCCCTCGGCATAACACCACCGCCCGGTCGTTGACCGGCAGGGCCCGCACCTCGGTCGGATCGTAGCAGACCTCGATGGGGGTCACCGCCAGCGAGACGCTGTCGATCTTGACCACCGTGTTGAGGGTGGTGTTGGTGATGAACACGTAGGAGCGACTGGCCCGCGGCGCCTGGAACTGGTACCGCTCCTCGCTCTCGGCAACATCGCCCACATCGGCGGTGAGATCCGGATACCCCCCGGCGTCCCAGCCAGCGTCTGGTGACCCGCTCGTGTCCTCTCCAGCTTGGTGGTCATCCCAGGGCGAGATGGTCTCTCCCTCCTCCGCCGCGCAGGCGGTCAGGAGCAAGAAACCAGCCGACAGCAGCCAGAGGAGATGGATACAAATCCGGTTCATGATCGCTCCTCGATTCAGGTCCCGTTCTCCGGAAATTGGCAAGGCGTCCTGTGCGATGTCGGGATCTTGCATCGGCCGTGCCAGGAGTACAAGGACGGTGGACAGCCTTGCCATGGCGCCCGGCCTGGCGCGGTCAGGACAGCCCGGTACGCGGGTTGCCGACCGGCAAGATGACCCACCGATGGTCTTTGTTCGGGTGAGCAGGCGGTCGCCGTGCTGACATTTCTGTCACGGCCAAACCGGGCCGTCCACCCGGCCAACCTGGAAAGGAGACGCAGACGGCTCGCCAGAAAAAGCTTGCGCGCCGCCACCCCCGACCACCCATGACACCACTGTCTGGGTCACCCTCCCCCGAGGCAGCGCCCGGGGGAGGTGCCTGCGTAGCAGGCGGAGGGGGCCGGCGCAAAGCGCCGGAGGGGGCGAATCTAGCCTCTGGCCTAACTTTCCTCCCCCGAGGCAGCGCCCGGGGGAGGTGGCGGCGCAGCCGCCGGAGGGGGCGATCCTAGCCTTGGGACAAGCGCAGCCGCCGGAGGGGGCGATCCTAGCCTGTGGCCGAGCCACCACCTCCCTCTGGACCTGGACGGTTGTTCGACTCACTGGCCTGGTTGGAGCTGGCCTGGTTGGAGCTGGCCTGGTTGGAGCTGGCTGACTCGGATCCGATCTGTTTGGCTTCCTCTTTTTCGATCTGCTTCTTTTCGTCCTCCCCCTTGATCGCCTTTTGGAAGCCGCGGATCCCGCTGCCCAGGGAACGGCCCAGCTCGGGGAGCCTGGAGGCGCCGAAAATGAAGACGAAGATACCCAGGATGATCAGCAGCTCGGTGGTGCCGATACCAAACGCGATGACCTCGAGATGATTCATGCTTCTGCACCGTGTTCGCAATACCTGATCATTCTGGGATGGTGCTAAAGGTCTGTCAAGCCAGGGGGTCTATCAGATCCGCTATGCAGCCTGCATGCTCACCGAGATGGACCCCTACGGCTTTTTCAGGACTGCTGCGCGAGGTGCTTTGGGATGCCCTGATCCGGTCGAACGGCTCGGCGGGTCTGAGCGGAGGAGATCTCGGTCACGCCGAAGTCTCGCCGGGCCCCCTCTCCCGCAGCAACTCAAGGGCCTCGGCCGCTGCCGCCTGTTCGGCCTCCTTCTTGCTGGAGCCTTTTCCCTGGGCCACAGCTTCTCCCCCCACATTCACCTCGACAAAAAAGGTCATGTCGTGAGAGGGACCGGTCCGCTCCAACACGGTGTACACAGGAGGGCTCTGACCTTGCGCCTGGACCCACTCCTGCAAGGCGGTCTTGTGATCGCTGACCAAACGACCGCGGTACGCCTCATCGAACCGGTCCACGAACAACCGGAGCACCAGCAGTTCCACCGGTCGGTAGCCCCCGTCGAGGAATATGGCTCCCAGCAAAGCCTCCAGGCCATCGGCAAGAATGGACGGCTTGGAGGCCCCCCCCGTCGCGTACTCCCCCTTTCCCAGGCGCATGAACCGGCCGAGCTCCAGCTCCACGGCGATCTGAACAAGGGTCTCCTCGCATACCAGCGCGGCCTTCAACCGCGATAACCTGCCCTCGGGCAGCTCGGGATACCTCTCGTACAACGCCTTGGCGATCACCAGGCCCAGCACGGCATCACCCAGGTACTCCAGCCGCTGGTTGTCGGGAGTGCCGTCCGCCCCGCTCTCGTACGCAAACGACGGGTGCGTCAGCGCCTGCAGGAGCAGCTCGGCACGTGCAAACCGGTAGCCGATCCCCTCCTCCAGTCGGTCCGGGGAGAGCCTGCCTTCTTCACCTTCGGGTTCGGGTATCAATCCATCCACCACCCAACACCTCCTCATCTTGATAGAACACCGCCGCCTGTCCGGGCGTGACCGCCGCCTGAGGGGTGGCAAAAACCACCCTTGCCGTGGTGAGCCCTGTGGGCTCCAGCCGGGCGGGCACCGCCAGATGCCGATAGCGGATCTGCACCTCCACCTCCAGCGGACCGGCCTCAGCCTCCTCTCCTGGCCATTGGCACCCGATCAGCGAACATTCCGAGGAGAACAAGGCCTTGCGAGGGCCGACCAGGACCGTTCCGGTGTCGGCGTCCAGATCCACCACGTACAGCGGCTCCCCCTGGCCCCCGATCTGGAGCCCCCGTCGCTGCCCCACGGTGTAGAGGTGAACCCCCTGGTGCCTCCCGAGGATCTCGCCGGTCCGGGCATGCACGAACGGTCCCGGATGTCGTTGGGACTCCTCCAGCCGGTCCCCCACCACCTCGCGGTAATGGAACCCACCCAGAAAGCAAAGATCGTGGCTGTCGCCCCGGTCGGCCGAGGGAAGTCCCAGATCCCGGGCCAGCGCCCTGACCTCGCGCTTGGTCCGTTCACCCAGCGGAAACCGCAGCCATGCCAACGCCTCTCGCTGGATGAAGCCCAGAAAGTAGGACTGGTCCTTCTCCCGGTCCACCCCCCGCAGCAGCCGCGGTCGAGCCGGATCGGTCTGGTCGATGCGCGCATAGTGCCCGGTGGCGAACCGGTCCGCACCCAGGTCGCGGGCCGTCTGGAGGAGAGCCCCAAACTTCACCCAGCGGTTGCACAAGAGACAGGGACTGGGGGTCCTGCCCTTGCCGTACTCCGAGACAAAAGGCGCCAGCACCTTGGCGCGGAAAACCTCCCGCAGGTCCACGATGTGCAGCGGGATCGACAGCACACCGGCCACAGCACGGGCCTGCTCGACCCCCGGCGAATCCCCCGCCGGAACCTGGGTGGAGCCAGACAGCTCCCTGCCGGCGATGATCATGTGGACCCCCACGACCTGGTGTCCCTCCTGCGCCAGGAGGGCCGCCGCCACGCTGCTGTCTACCCCACCGCTGATGGCGACCGCTACCCGCATCGGATCACGGGTCCTGCCTGAGGCGTCTGCCAGTTTGCAGTGGCGTTCCCCAGCCAGGCTGAATGTCAGTCTGCGTTTCCTGCATGGCTTCCCAGATGGAAGGTCGGCGTCACCTGCGCCTGGTGTCTGCGGGTACCCTCAACCACCAGCCGAAACGATCGGGAAGTACCCCGAAATGCAGCCACCGAGCCACCTCGGTCATTCGGAAGTTACCGGAGGATCGGCCAGGTGGGCCCCCGAAAGATCGAAAAACAGGCCGGCGCTGACCGACTCCTGGATGCTGTTCTTGTTGGCATCCACGTCCAGAATGTAGGGGATGATCGGCGCCAGGGCACATATCTCGTACAGGTAGCTGCAGAATACGCTGTCGTACGCGGTGCACGAGAACCCCGACTGGCCGGGGCTCAGCGGAGTCCAGTTGCACGAGGCGGTGTAGGACAGGTTGGGGGCCGGCTGCTCCCCATAGCTGATCATCGGGCCGGTCGCGGTCGCGGGTCGAGCGCAGGAGCACCGATGCGCCCCCGCGTTGAAGAACTCGAAGATGTCGTCGGCTCGAATGTAGCCGCCCAGCTTGCCTCCCCCCACCTGGACCGGGACGTCGTCAACCATCACCTGCTGGGGCACGGTCCGGATCTCGACGGAATCGCCCTCTCCCGTGATCCGCTGCAGCTGGATCTCCACCTTCACATCCCTGAGGTTCAGGCGCAGGTCCAGCCCCAGGTCCGGAATGGGTACGACCATGGTCATGAAGGGCGTACTGCCGGTGAGCACCCCCGTGCCGACCTGGCTGGCGTCGAAACGAACCCGCGGTCCCCGATCGTCGAAGCTGTCCCGGGTCACCCGGAACAGGCCGTCGCCGTCGGCCCACAGGTTGGTCTCCGGACCGATCGGCTGGGTCAGCGAGGTGGGCGGCGGCGGGTCGATCGCTACCCCCAGGAAAATGTTGAAGGCCGCCTCGCCGCCGGTGCCCAGATCCTCGGGCAGGTCGCGCCACTCGGCAAGCAGGACCAGGTCGCCGTAGTTGACCGAGGCCGACATGTTGAGCTGCGGATCGTAGGCCGGTATGGAGGTGAGGATGCGCATCAGCTCGTTGTCCGCAACCCCGTCGCCGGTATAGTCAAAACAGCAGGAAACCTGGCTTGGAGGATACTGGAGGTGATAGAAGTAGCCCATCAGGTCGGAAAACGGATGGTTGTCCGGAGTGGTGGGATCCTCGCTGCATCGGCTGGTGGGAGCGCACTCCGAGTCGGCGCAGTCGATGTCTCCATCGCCGTCATCGTCCAGCCCGTTGGCGCACCACTCGGGACATAGCGGGCTGTCGGCGCAGAAGGGATCGGCACAGTCGATCAGGTCGTTGTCATCGTTGTCGATCAGGTCGTTGCATACCTCGCAGTCGCAATCTTCCAGATCGTAGCAGTCGGTCAGACCGTCATGATCGTCATCGATCCCGTTGCCGCAATCGGTCTCATGGGAGGGTAACTCCTCCTCTTCCTCCACCTCCTCCACCTCGGCCGGCTGGTCGGCGGTCGGATCCTCCTGGACATCCCCACCCTGCTGGTCCCGCTCCAGGTCCCGCTCCGGCAGGTCGCCCTGGATGTCCGTCACATCCCCGGTCCCGGGTCCTGACGATTCGTCATCGCCGCATCCTGTCAGCACGATCGTCAAAAACAGGATGAACGCCCAATTTCCCAGACGGCCTGGCCGGATTCGGTTTCTCATCGCTTCTTCCTCCTCGGTTTCACGGAATCATAGCCGCCCTGGCGCCACTGTCGAGAGAAAACCGCTCACCAGAAGCCGCCGGCGCCTGGCGGTGGGCTGAACCGCCAAGATGCCAAGAACGCCAACCAACGCCAGGAATCGCACCGTGACGAGCCAACAAAAGCAGGACCTGGCCGCCGCCGGCTACCCCTCCAGCCGGAACAGAGCGCGGGCATTGGCGCTCGTCACCTCGACCACCTCATCGAGGCTGCAACCTTTGGCGTCGGCTATGGCCTGGGCGGACAGCAGGGTGTTCTTCGGTTCGTTCCGCTCCTGGGGAGTAGGACCAAGAACCGGCGAGTCGGACTCCAGCAGCAGCGAAGAGAGCGGTAGGCGCCGAACCAGCTTCTGCTTCTGGGGTGAACGCACCACGGAAGGTGGGATGGAGAAGTAGTAACCCGCCTCCACCCCCACCAGGGCTGCCGAGGCCTTGCCGTCGAAAGCGTGCATCAGCACCCGCCGGGCGCCGAGCTGCTGGAGAAACGCGATGGCGTGGTGACCCGCCGAACGGGAGTGAACGTTCAAGGGCAGATCCAACCGGCCGGCGAGCGCCGCGAAGAACGCCAGAACCTCCCTCTGGACCCCTCGCTGCTCCTCCTCCTTCGCCACCCAGTAGTCCAGGCCGACCTCGCCGATGGCGGCCAGCTCCCGGTGGTTTCTCTCGATAAGGTCGCCGACCTCCATGGCTTCGGGCAGCGTCGCCCGGTCGGGGTGAAGACCCAGGCAGGCGATGATCATCGGGTGGCTGCGGGCCAGGTCGATGACGCGGGCGGAATCGCTCGACCCCTCGCTCACGCACAGGATCCTTTCCACCCCGCTCTGTTCGGCACGGCGCAAAACCTCGTCCAGATCTTCGTGGAAGGCCGGATCGGCCAGATGGGCATGGCAGTCGAACATCGTGACCTCCTTACTCGTGATGTCAGGGGATTCGCCGGATCGGACCTGCCCGTTCTTCAGCCGGACGAGTTCATCAAGGCCTTGAGCGCCCTGGAGTAAAACCTCACCTGCCTCGGTCCTGCTCTTCTTTGTCGGCCGCCATCGAGCAGAGCGGCAGATCGACGACCGCCCGGACCCCTCGGAAGAAGTGGCCTTCCGGCTGCACTT
>JAFGEP010000093.1 GCA_016931535.1 Bradymonadales bacterium | reverse complement strand
TTTGGCGCTTTCGTGGATGTCGGTGTGAAGCAGGACGGCCTCGTCCATATCTCCAAGCTGTCCGACCGATTCATCAAAGACCCTCACGAGGTGGTGTCGGTCGGACAGGAGATCACCGTGCGCGTCCTGGAGGTGGACCTGGAACGCAAGCGGATCTCCCTGACCGCCCAGAAGGAGGGCGCTCCCTCCCAACGGTCCGCCAGACCCCCGCACTCCCCTCCCGGCGCCGACCGCTCGTCGCAACCCAAAAAAAAACGGCAACACGAGGTCCACCAGCAGGGAAAGCGCCGCGGGCTTGGTCAACAGCGCCCAAACCGTGATCCCGATGGCGCAGCCTCCGGTAACGAGCAGCCCTCCGACCAGGAGAGGCCGCAACCTGTAAGGCCGCCGCGGGAAGAGAAAGGCAGGCGCCCCTCGCCAGAGAAACCGCTGAGCTACAATCCTTTCAAAAACCTGCGCTGATCGAAGCCGCCAGAGCTGGCAGATCGGGGTTTACCAGCTGATCACGAGCGAGAAGTCGATGCGGTGGACGTTTTCCATGAGGGCGGTCCACCGGCTGATCAGCTGAGGCCGAAGCCCCTCTTTCTGGCAGTACTCGTAGACGTGCCGACTGGCACCGGTCAGATGGCTCGGATCGAGGATGAAGCCATCCGTATCGGCATACTGGGGATTCTTGTTGTAGGTCACATCCATGACCACCAGGTGACTGTGTCCCTGTTGGGCCTGTTCCAGGGCCAACGTCTCCAGGTCCGCGATGATCTTCTGAGCCTGCTGGAGGGCCTCGCGTTCCTGTCTGGCCTGCTCCTCCTCCGAGCGGCGCAGCGCAGTCTCGGTCAATTCGCGCAACCGCTGTGCCAGGGAGGGTTGTTTCGACATCTCCTCGGCCGACGGAAGGTTTGCGTCCTCGGGATCCGACAGGTTGCCGTTCGACATGAAAGCGCTCCTTGGCCGTATCGGGCCGCAGTGGATTTTGCATTCTACCACCAACCGGCCTCTTTGCAGCCAACAACGATCGAGAGATTGCGTCGATTCCAGGGACGGATGGCGACCGACATGACGGGTTCCGATGGGTTCCAGGCCGACTACGAAGCCTGCCGTTCGCTGGTAACCAGGCCGACCTGGCGGTCTCCCTCGGCGGTTCGGATAGTGGCGCTTGACGCCGCCCGTGACCGCTCCGACAATTCAGCTGAAGCACTCGAACCAGAAAGCGGCATGAACGATTCCTCCCGACCCGATCCGGCTGTCCCCCCACCGACCGACATCCGGCCTTCCATCGCGGTGAGCCGATGCCTGCTCGGCGAGCCGGTTCGCTACGACGGTGGGCACCGACTCAGCGCGCTGGTGGCCGGAGAGCTGGCCGCACGGGCTCACCTCATCCCCTGCTGTCCGGAGATGGAGCTGGGCATGGGGGCGCCCAGAGAGCCGATCAGCCTGGTCCTGGTCGGTGGTCAAGTCCGCCTGTTGGGAAACCGCAGCCACAGTGACTGGACCGAGCCCATGGAGGCGCTGGTCAACCGGCGGGCGGAGGAGCTTTCGTCGTCGGGAATCTGCGGAGCGGTATTGAAGGCCCGTTCTCCGAGCTGTGGGGTGAACAGCACCCCCCTGTCGCGGTCAGACAGTGGCCCCAAACACCTTCGGCATGGGCTGTTCGCCGCCGCATTGCTGGCGAGGCTTCCGGCACTGCCGGTGATCCAGGAGGCGGAGCTGATCGACCTGCAATCGCTGGAGGCCTTCTGGGTGCGCGTGCTGGACTACTGCCGGCAGCGCACTGTTCCAGGAGAAAGGTCCGGTTGATCGCCGGTCGAGCGACTCGATCGACGCACCGATCGCCGGAATATGGGCAAACCAAACGATGTACTGCGCGATCTTGGGCTGACTCGATGGACACCGGAAACGCTACCCCCTGTTCCCCCAGCGCAAAGGCGGCACAGCGTGCCGCCTGGCTCGAGGCCTACCAGCAGGTCCGGCAGTACATCGACGTCGAGATCGTACGACTGACGCCTCGCGGCGCGCCATCGGCAGAGAAGGTGAAGGCGGCCCGGACATTCAACCGCGAGCTGGGGGATCCGCAGAGCAGGTTCCCCTCCATCCAGGTGGCGGGCACCTCGGGGAAGGGCTCGACCGCACAGTTTCTGGCCAATATCCTGACTGCGGCAGGGTACAGGACCGGCTTGCACGTCTCTCCCTACCTGCAGGCGATGACCGAGAAGACCTGGATATCCGGCATGCTGGTCGATCCGCCCCATCTCCTGGATGCCTGTCGGCAGGTCCGGCCGGTCGCCGAGCGGTACCGCCCGTTGAGCGACTGGCCCGCATCGGTGCACGGCCTGGCTTCGCTGGCCCTGTCCTATATCGAGTTCGCCCGCCAGGAGGTGGAGGTGGCGGTCATCGAGTCCAGCGTGGGAGGACGATTCGACCTGGTCCAGGGGCTGAGCAAGGAGCTGTGCATCATCACCGATATCGGCTTCGACCACACCCATCTTCTGGGGCACTCCATTGACGAGATCGCCTGGCACAAGGCGGGGATCATGGAGCAGAACGTCCCTTGCGTGGCGCTGCGGTCGGGGGGGTTTCCCATCATCGAGCAGGAAAGCCGACGGGTCGCCTGTCCGCTGATCGCCCTGGATCCGCCTGGTCTGGCAGAACAGCGGGAAGAGGGGCGGATGCTTCTCGACCTGCCAAGGCTGGGGAAGCTGTGCGTTCCGACCGACGGATGGCCGGGCTACCAGAAGCGAAACGCCCTGGTCGCCGCTGTTGCTGCGGACGAGCTGGCAGCAAGGGGATGGAGGATTGCGCCACAAGAGGTCGAAACAGGTCTGGCCGGTCGTTGGCTTCCGGGGCGGATGGAGCGGATGCCCGAGCCAGGTCTTGTGATCCTCGACGGCGCGCACAATGCCCAGAAGATAGGCGCCTTGTGGGAGAGCCTGCCACCGCTGCCTGGCCCACTGATCCTGCTGCTCGGCTTGACCGGCGAACGGGAACCGTCCTCCATCCTGGCAGAGATCAGGCGGCCACCCGACCTCGTGGTGAGCACCCGGCCGGTCCTCTACGGCAAGGAGGTGGTGGACCCGGCCCGCCTGGAACGGGAGGCCCGCCTCAGAGGGTTGGCCACGGTGACCGAACCAGACACCAAAAAAGCGCTGGATCTGGCGCTCCACCATCTCGCCGGCGACGGCCTCCTGGTGGTGACCGGCTCGATCTACCTTCTGGGCGAGGTCCGGAGCCGATGGTATCCCACCTCACAGATCCTTCTCCAGCAGACGGCTTATCCTCGAACCGCGGGGAGAGACCAGCCTACAGCGGCTGAGCCCACGGAGACCGAGGCAGGTTGAATCTACCCGGCACCTGGTTTTTTGAGCGCGACCTCTCGCCCGGCTGAGCCCACGGAGACCGAGGCAGGTTGAATCTACCCGGCACCTGGTTTTTTGAGCGCGACCTCTCGCCCGGCTGAGAGGCTTCCGTGTCGACCCCCATAGTTTTTCACTTTTTTTTTGAACTTTGCTTCCCCCTGCCGATGGCCTGAATCGAAGCCGGTCCCGCAACCTTCGGTTGGAGGGTTACATGTACACCACCAAACCCCTTGCGCTCCTTGTCGCAGCCGGTCTGGTCGGGCTGCTTTCCTGCGGACTCGAGCCAGACATCCTGGACTCCTCCAGACAGGCATCGACCCTGGAAGAGACCCCAGAAGTCACCCTGTGTGGCAAGGCCACCAGTGTTGACCTGGTGGCACGTCGCCATTCGGTCGTGGGAGAGGTGATCGCCACCAACGATGAGGTCAACCTCTACGTGGAGTACTCCATGCAACCGGGATGGGGCCTGGAGGAGACTCACCTGGCGTTGGCCGTTGAGGTGGCCGACCTGCCCCTCAATCGCGCCGGTCACCCCCGCGTGGGCCATTTCCCCTACCGGACGCACCACCGTCCCCCCGTCGATTCCTTCACCTATGTCGTTCCCCTCGACAGCGTGGCGGCCGACGGGCCGGGCGCAGTGGCTGGCGATCTGTTGGTGATAGCCGCCCATGCGGCTGTGGTCTCGTTCGACAGGGACGACCACCACCATCACGGCCACCACCGCCACCGACGCCACAGGGATTCCGCCTGGGCGACCGGCTACTCCGTCAGTGGCCACAGCCATGTTGCGGTCTTCGATTACCCGGTCCAGGCCTGCCAGGAACCACCAGGAGAACCGGGACCGGAATGGGTCACCTACACTCGGGCTCAGTGGGCGGATGTGGAGGGACCAGCGGCTGATTGGCTCGACAGCTACTATGACGACGGATTTTCCCTGGTCTTGGGGGAAACCGGCTGTGGCCCCATGGTCCGGTTCACCTCCGCCGCCGCGGTACGAGAGTACCTGCTGTTGGCGACGGGCGACATCGGCGGCCTGTACTATGACGTGGAGTCTGGTGGGGATCCCTGCGACGACGAAGGAGGAGCGTGGGATGAGGCAACGCAGACCTGTGTTGATCCTCTGTTTACCCCAGGCGGTGAGCTGGCGGGGGAGATCGCGGCATTGATCCTCAACGTCACCATCGACGCGCTCTATGCTGACTTCAGCGGAACCGCTGTCCTTCTGGGCGACATGATCTACCAGGATGGGGTGACCCCATTTTTGAGCCCAAAACCGGTCGACGACATCCTGCTGTTCGCCACCTACTCCATCACGACCATCTGCAGCGCCCCAGCCTTCGACTACCTGGGGGTTATCCAGAACATCAACGCCAACTACGCAAGCGGCACGACAGACCTCGGCTACCTGGTCGAGCCCGATTGACCCGTCTTTTCCTATCCCTCCCTGACCCGATCCTGTTATACCCGCCGCAAACGTGTGGGTAACGCGGTCTGCGCACCGCAAGGAGCCGTGGTCATGTCGATCGACTATTCTGGAGAGTTTGCCGATTTCTACGAGCTCACCTGGGCCGGATACGCCGCCCAGGCCGCTCCTCAGATCCGCTGGCTTTTTTCCAAGCTTCCGGTACGGCTGGCCAATCGCCGCATCCTCGACCTGGGCTGCGGATCGGGAGACCTGGTCAACTACCTTTTGGGCTTCGGGGATTGCGAGGTGCTCGGCATCGACCATTCGGCCGACATGATCGCCCTGGCCTCTCGGCGAAACGCCGGCTTTGTGGAGATGGGCAGAGCCCGGTTTGTCCAGGGAGACCTCCGGGAGTTCCAGCTGGACCAGGACTTCGGAGTGGTCACCGCCACCTACGCCGTCCTCAACCATTTCGAGGAGATGGACACGCTGGAGGCCATCTTTCGGCGGTCGTACGACCATCTCGATGACCAGGGGGTCCTCTACTTCGATCTGTTCACCCGGGCCATCCGAGAGTCGATCGAGGAGGGGTGGAGTCTGGACGAGCCGCTGAACAAGTTCCAGGACTTCTACTACCTCCAACGGGGGAGCTGGATCGAAGGCAGCCCAGCAAGAGTGGTCATCTCCGTCAACGGGTTCAGGGCTCAGCAACCGGACTGCTATCGGCGTTTTCGAGGCAGCATCTCCATGGTGGTCCATCCCATTCAGGTGGTGGAACAAGCCCTGGCCAAGGCCGGGTTTCGAATCATCGCCTGTCTCGATGCCGACAACCTGACCCGGATCTTGGACGATCCCGAGGAGGTGGATCACGTGGCCGTGGTGGCAGGCAAGTCCGTCCTCTCCTTTGGCTTTCCGGGCTCGATGGAACGGTCCGAACGGCTGATGCTCGCCCCTCGAACCGATGTGACCTTCCTCAACGGTCTGCTCCGGATCTCCGCCCCCGGCTCGGATCGCTTCGTCGAGACCAGCAACCTCGACCTGCTCCCGTTTCTGGCCCGGTTCGCAACCCCCCGCAGCCCCCGGGAGGAGATCGCACAGGCAGCACACCTGCCCGCAGAGGAGATGGCGGCCTTCGTGGAGAGGCTCGAGCAGGCTGGAGCCCTGGTGAGTGGAGAGGAGCTTGTGGGTCGGCCGATCCGGGCAGATGGATAGACGCCTGCTCTGCAGACACCCCGCTGGCAGCAGACGACCACACGGTTTGAGCCCCGTCGACAAGTTCTCGCCCAATCCCGTAGTCGATGGTATGCTGCCATGGTTTTCTGGGAACCACCCATTAGCTTACAGGTGAGCGGTATGGCCGAGATGACCAGAACAATGCACAGGAACCGACCCATCCCACCGAACCGCGCGGCGTCCCTGCCCACGCGACGATCGTCATGCACCCGCAACCTGGTGGCCGGCCTTCTGATCGCAGGGCTGCTGGTTGGCCTGTCGGGCCTCGCCTGGGCCGAAGATACCATCGTACTGGGGGTCAGTGGCGCCGGGCCAGAAGGGTTGCACGATCAGCTGTCCGAGCTCCTGGTCGATGTCGTCAATGTCAATCCGGATTTGGCTCTGATCGAGCACCTCGAAATGACCGTAGTCGATGCCCTCGAGCTACTGGCCTACGATGAGGTCAACCCGATGTTCCTGGTGGACCTGACCTTCTCGTTGGAGGCGGATCGACTGCTGTTCGCCGTCGTCACCGAGGCTGACGGGGTGTACAACACCGAAGTGACCTACTTCGATGCCATCCTGGGCGAGATCCTGTTGAGCCGGAGCTTCCCCTTCAGCACCGAGGAGCAGCGGATCCGAACCAGCCATGAGTTGCACGCCCTGGTCGGCAACCAGGCCATCCTGGAGCTGGTGGCCGATCGCGACGACGTGCAGTTCTCGGTGGATGACACCCCGCTGGGGCAGACACCGGTCGTCAGCTATGGGCTGACCCCCGGCCCCCACACCATCACCGCCACCTGCCCCGAGTGCCAGGTGGCAACTCGCCAGATCACCCTGGTTGCAGGGCGATTCACGCAAGAGAACATCACCCCGGGCTTGCTCTCCGACTACGTCAGCGAGCCCCCCGGCGGTCGAAACATGGTCCTCCCCTCGGTGACCCTGGGTACGGGAATCGCCATGCTGGGAGCCGGCATCGCCTTCGGGGTGATGACCCAGTCCACCCAGGAGGATTTCGACGCTTCCACCAACTACGAGGAGGCCGAGGACCTGGCCGACAAGGGAGAGACCTACGCGACCCTGGCCAACGTGTTCCTGTTTGGCGGTGGAGCGGTGGCTGTCGCCGGGATCGTGCTCTTCTTCGTCGGCCCAGGGGGAGGAGAGGAGCCGCAAGCGGAGCAGGCCCGACAGACCGACCAGGAAAACGTCGACCGATCCGGATGGGCGGCCGGTCAGAGCGGCGGCTTTGCGTTCGACTGGCCGTTCTGACCGTTTTTTCCCGCACTCCCACCTGAGATTCGGGCTGGTCCGGCTGAAACAGGCGGTGAACGCCATCGTGCACCATCGCCGGGTCGCTTGCGCCTCCGGCGATCTCCGGGGAGCTGGTGATCGTCACCCTGTACCTGGCCGGGGTCGCGGCGGTGGCCTTCTCCCTGTACTACCTGGTGTTCAAGTACCACGAGCTGTCCCGGGTGGCGGTCAATCGGCTACTCGCCGTTTGGCAGCTCGTCCACCGCGGTCCGGATCTCGCTGGGCAGGTCGAACCAGCGCTTCGGTTCGTAGCGGATGGTTTTCTTGAAGTAGCGCAGCCCCTCGGTCTTGCGATCCAGCTTGTGGTAGAGGATGGTGGCCATATTGTGCATGACGACCACGGCGTCGGGCTGGATCTCGAGCGCCTTGGCGTAGCAGTCCAGGGCGTCCTCGTATCGGCCCATGCGGTTGAGCACCACCCCCTTGTTGGACCAGGCCTCGCTATACCGCTTGTTGAGAGCGATGGCCTGGTCGATGAACCGGAGGGCCTCCTCGTGCTCTTTGCGGATCATGGAGGCCGTTCCCCGGTTCAACGCTCCCCGGTCGGGCTCGTTGAGCTGTTCCAGGGCGCGGCCCTTGCCATCCCAGGCGTCGGCGCAGTCCTTGTCGCGGGCGATGATGGCGTCGAAGAGGTTCAAGGCCCGCTCTGCTCGGCCGGTGTCGAGCAGGGCATTGCCCAGGTCGATCTCGGTTTCGGTGGCGTTCGGTTTGACCTTCAGCGCCTTCTCGAAGCTGTAGATGGCCTCGTCGTCCGAGCCCATCTCGCGCTGGATCCGTCCCCGGTCCCTGAGGGCGGCATAGAACTCGGGCAGCAGCTTCAGCGCCTGTGCCAGCTGCTTGAGCGCCTCGTCGAGCTGCTTCATCTTCCACAGGACCACCGCCTTCTGATGCCAGGCATCCTGGTCGGCCGGCTTGAGTCGGACGACCTCGTCAAAGCAACTCAGGGCCTTTTCGTAGCGACCGGTGCGGGCCATGAGCAGACCGCAGTTGAACCAGGTGGGTACGTGATCGGGGTCGATGCGGAAGATCTGCTTGTAGGACTCGAGTGCATCCCGCTCCCTTTTCAAGCAGCACAAGGTCTTGGCCTGGTTGTTCCAGGCGGTGATGTTGCTCGGCTGGCGGGCGATGATCCCCTCGAAGCAGGCCAGGGCCTGCTCGAACCGTTCCAGGCGGTAGAGCGCCACCCCTTTCTCCTGACACAGGGTGGGGTCGGCCGGATCGGTCGCGATGATCTCGTCGAAGGTGACCAAAGCCAGCTCGTGCTCTCCCGAGCTCAGCAACGACCAGGCTTTCTGCCGCAGCCTTGACAGTCGATAGTCGTCTCTCATCGGGTTACCAGCATAGAACACTCCCCGGTGTCACTCGCCGGGCCGCCAGTAGGGTACCGTTTGCTCGACAGACGCGTCAACCGGAAGGGATGGCAAAGAAAAGCCTTGTGTGCACCGCCTCCAATCACTAGGCTCATTTCTGAGGAAGATCCGCCCGGGGGCCTCCCTCAAGGTCGGTACTGTGGCGGTGATCTCGGCCGGTTGAGGCCGAAAATACCCCATGACAGCCATCGGGGTGTATTGCATCGCCACCCGTAGACCTGACCGGCAGGCACAGAAACCATCGTGGAACCCGAGATGACGACCGATTGCTCACCCCAGTTCACCGGTACAATGAGCTACATCCTGGACCCAGAGCTGGCGCGCGTGGTCAATGCGGCCATACGCCTGGAGCTCCCCCTGCTGATCAAGGGCGAGCCGGGAACCGGCAAGACCCTTCTGGCGCAGGCCATCGCCGATAACCTCGAGCTGCCGCTGATCCAGCTCAACGTCAAGAGCAGCATGAAGGCGGTGGATGCCCTGTACCACTACGACACCTTGACCCGGCTGAACGACAGCCGATTCGGCGATAGCGGCCGCGACGTGTCGGACATCAACCAGTACATCCGCATGGGAAAGATCGGCCAGGCCTTCACCAGCGAACAGCGGACCGTGCTGTTGATCGACGAGATCGACAAGGCGGATAGCGATTTCCAGGATGACCTGCTGGACGTCCTGGACCAGATGAGCTTCGACCTCATCGAGGTGGACCGAACGGTCATGGCCCAACATCGGCCGATCGTGATCATCACCAGCAATGCCAAGCGGGATCTCTCCGATCCTTTTCTGGGGCGCTGCCTGTTCCACCACATCGCCTTTCCATCGCGCCAGTTCATGGAACGCATCGTCCAGGCGCATTTCCCGGACCTCTCCCAGCAGCTGCTGCGGAGGGCGGTCGAGGTGTTCTACCGCTTTCGCGCCATCGACGGCGTGGACAAGAAGCCGGCCACCAGGGAGCTGTTGCACTGGATCCGGGCGTTGATCTCCGAACCGGGGTTCGACCCGGAGCAGCTGGCCGACGAACGGACGATTCCGCTGTTGGGCCTGCTGTTCAAGAAATCGGATGACCTGATGCGGGCCAAGCGGCACACGAAACAGCTGGTCGCCTGAGGGAGTCCCGGGTGTTCGAGGGGTTCTTCTACCAGATGCGGGCCAGCGGGGTTCCGGTCACCCCCACCGCCTTTTTACGGCTTCACAAGGCGCTGGCGGTTGGTCTGATCACCAGCCTGGATGACCTCTACGCCATCGCCCGGGCCTTGCTGATCAAACAGGAACGGTACTTCGACCTCTACGACCAGGTGTTCGCCGCCTACTTCGCAGGAAAGGAGATGGACCAGGGGACGACGCTCGCCCTGGAAGAGGAGCTGGAAAGGCTGCTCGAGCAATGGCTGCGAGATCCTGACTTCCTGGAACAGCTGGCTCAGCAGGAGCGGGCTTCCCTGGAAAACATGACCCGAGAGCAACTGGTCCAGTACTTTTTGGACCGGCTGAAGGAGCAGACCCAGGAGCACCGGGGCGGCAGCTACTGGATCGGAACCGGAGGGACGAGCCCCGTGGGACATGGCGGGATCCATCCACAAGGGATGCGAGTCGGCGGCATGGGGCGCAACCGCAGCGCCATCGCGGTGGCAATGGACCGGCGCTACATCGACTACTCCGACCAGACCCCGCTGACGGCGCAGCAACTGGGGGAGGCCTTGAAAAGCCTCCGTCACCTGGCCCCCGTGGGACCGGCCGACCAGCTCGACCTGGATGGGACCATTGAACGGACCGTGCGACAGGGAGGCGAGATCGAGCTGGTCTTCAAGCGGCGTCTCAAAGACAAGCTGAGCGTGTTCCTCTTCATCGACAACGGCGGGTGGTCGATGACCCCCTACATCGGGCGAACCCAGGCGCTGTTCACCAATGCCCGGGATACCTTCCGGAAGCTGCGCACCTTTTTCTTTCACAACTGTATCTATGATCGGGTGTGGGAAGACCCGCGGCGGACTCAGAAACCGGTAGACCTCGATGAGATCCTGCGCGCCGAGCCAGACACGCGGCTGATCGTCGTGGGGGACGCCTCCATGGCGCCTTTCGAGCTTTTCCAGACCCGCGGCGCCCTGGATTGGACGACGAGACAGCGTCGAACGGGGATCGATTGCCTCAGAGAGCTGGCCACCCGCTTCTCCAAGAGCGTCTGGATCAACCCCATCCTGTCCTCCCGCTGGGACTGGACGGACGGGGCCTACACCATCGAGATGATCCGCGAGATCTTCCCCATGGTCGATCTCACCCTGGCCGGAATCGAAAAGGCGGTTGAGCTTCTCAAGGCCACCTGACAGGCCATTTCCCTGCACGATCATCGACTGAGCAGCCAAGGGCTACCCCGGCTCGCCATCAGGACACGGAAACTCGGGAGCACCGAATTGACCAGACCGCGGGGCGCTCCGGACTGTCCCCATGAATTGCCGCCCGGCCCGTTACAGGCTACAAATAGAAATGGTACCAGAGAGGAAGGAGCTGTCGATGTCGCGCCGCTGGAATCCAGCAGGCCCACTTGCCGTCCGGGCGATGCTCGTCGGACTCACCCTGTGGTGCAGCCCACTGCCTGCATCCGCGCAAGATCCAGCCGCTACCGAACCCATCGAACCACCCGCAGCCGGCGATGTCGAAAACAGCGACCTCACCTGCTCCGACGGGATCGACAATGACGCCGACGGCTATACCGACTGCGTGGACTGGGATTGCTCGCGCAACCCGGCCATCACCGTCTGCCCGCGAGCCAACCCGGAAAATACCGACGCTGCCTGCTCGGACGGCATCGACAACGACCAAGATGGCTACACCGACTGCGTCGACTACTCCTGCTCCCGAAACCCCGACGTCACGGTCTGCGGCAGACGCTCCCCCGAAGAGTCCAACGAGAGCTGCTGGGACGGCATCGATAATGACGCCGACGGCTACACCGACTGCGAGGACTACAGCTGCTCCCGAAACCCCGACGTCACGGTCTGCGACCATGTGACCCCGGAAAACACCGACGAAAGCTGCTCGGATGGCATCGACAACGATCAGGACGGCTACATCGACTGTGCCGATCGC
Source organism: Bradymonadales bacterium (assembly GCA_016931535.1). Classification (GTDB taxonomy): domain Bacteria; phylum Myxococcota_A; class Bradymonadia; order JAFGEP01; family JAFGEP01; genus JAFGEP01. The sequence goes on along the minus strand of JAFGEP010000093.1, from coordinate 23,721 downwards.
GGCTGCTCCGACAACCAGGCGGTCAGCGTCTGCAACACCCTGGAGATCCAGCAGATCAGCGCCGGCGGGGAGGTCTCCTGTGCGGTGACCACCTCGGGGCAAGTCGTGTGCTGGGGACGAGATCAGTACGGCCAGGCCTCCCCCCCCGAGGGGAGATTCCTGCAGGTCTCGGTGGGTCACCATACCTGCGGACTACGGCCGGAGGGACAGGTCACCTGCTGGGGTCTGAACGACCATCGACAGGCCTCCCCCCCCGAAGGCCGGTTTCGACAGGTCGCCGTCGGTGTGGGGCACACCTGTGCCTTGAGCGAGAGCAGGACCGTGGTCTGCTGGGGGAGAAACCAGTGGAGTCAAGCCGACGAGCCGCCGGGGAGTTTCGCCCAGATCACGGCCGGGATGAGTCATACCTGCGGCCTGCGAATGGACGGGACCGTGCTGTGCTGGGGGTACAACAACTTCGGACAGACCAGCCCCCCCGAGGGAAGCTTCCGCTCCATCGCAGCCGGCCCGAACCACACCTGCGGGGTCCGTACCAACGACGAGATCGCCTGCTGGGGCAACGATAGCTATGGACAGAGCACCGCTCCTGCCGGCCTCCACGTCGCGGTGAGCTGCGGGATGTGGCATTGCTGCGCTCTGAAGAACGACTTCACCGTGCATTGCTGGGGGCTGAACAACCTGGGACAGACCGACGCGCCGCCGGGACGCTTCTCGGAGATCACCTCGGGCAATGTCCACAACTGTGGGGTACGACTCGACCGCTCCGTGGTCTGTTGGGGCGATGATGAGTTCGGCCAGGTGTCCGTTCCCAACAGCCGCTGATCGATCGCGTCTATGGAATGGCTCGACCAATGGCGTTCAGCCGCTTGCGCATTGGCAACGACCAGGCCGACCGGGAGAGATCGGCGATCTGCAGGCCTATCTGATCCAAGATCAGCCGAAGAATGTGTGCCTCCTCCCGAGCGTGTTGCAGGGCAGCGGCGTTTTCCGCCAGGATTTGATCCCCCCGATCCCGCGCTTCCAGCATCTGCTTGATCGCGCGCCGCCTTTCCCCCTGGGCGATCAGCGTGTCCTGGATGGCCTCGTCGCGTTCCTCCAGGGCCAATTCGAACAGCTCGGCAACCTGGTCCCGCTGGTCTGCCAGGCGATGTCCCAGCGCGATCGCCTCCTCTTTGAGCGACTGAGCGGCCTCCAGCCGGGCCAGGAGATCCCGTTTTTCCCTCTGGAGCGATTGGGCCCGCTCGGAAAGCAGCCGAATGAGATCCACCAGGTGAAAGGACAAGAGTGGATTGTCACCAGGATCCTGACCGTTCAAATCGGACGGCTCCAAGACGCCCGGCCTGCGGTTCCGTTCGATGTCCCCCCCATGCCCGATCGCCGTTAGACGGCGGAAAAAGGCCGGAAGCAGAGCCTCCCCTCCTTCCACTGACAGGGCTGGTATTTCTTGACCGATGAAAGGAAGCTCTTTGGACATGGCTCACCTCCCCTGGGTTGACCCCAATGTAGGACCATGTGGGATACCGGTCCAATTTTCATGGGTCAGTTGGGGGCAAGAGCCAGTTAACAAACGGCAACAAGGCGGATAGAATCGAGCTAGCGCGCGAGATGTGATCCCCCTCGGAATGGAGAAAGAGTGAATGGCCGTTGGCGACCTCTTCAAACCCAAATGGCGTCATTCAAAGCCCGAGGTCCGGAGGGAAGCGGTCCTGCAGCTCGATGACCAGACCACCCTTGCCGAGCTCGCCAGGACCGACGAGGACCCCTCCGTCAGACTGGCTGCCGTCTCCAAGCTGGACAGCCAGGATCTCTTGGCCGAGATCGGAGCCATGGACAAAAGCGCCGACGTGCGCAGAACCGCGGTGCTGCGACTGGAGGACCAGGACGTCCTGGTGGAGATCGCCCGCACCGACCCGGATTTCCAGGTTTCCGAGGCCGCGCTGGGCAAGCTGGATCACCTGGTGCTGGGCCAGCTCTACCCGCAGCTCAACCTGCCCCTGCGGTTTCGGTTGGTAGAGCTGCTGCGCTACCGCATCGCCACGGAAAACCAGCAGATCGAACGGTTGCGCCTGGAGCAGAGCCGCTATGAGGGGGGACCCGATGGGCTGCTCCGGATTCGCGCCGACATGGATGCTCGCCGGTCGCTGGTGACGGAGATCGAAGCGGTCCTGCGGGATCCGGTGATCCTGTCCGAGGTGATCCGAACCGATCCGATCAAGGAATACCGCATGGAAGCGCTGGGCTGGCTGGAAAACCCGGCCATCCTGAGCGAGGTCGCCAAGCGGGATCCAGAACCCGAAATCCGGCTTGCGGCCCTCCAGAGGGTGAAAGATCAGGCGGTGATCGCCTACCTCGCCAAGTCCGATAAAGACCTTCGGGTCTGCACGGCAGCCGTGGAACGACTCGATGATCAGGGGGTGATGGCGGAGATCGCCATGACCGCCACTGAACCGACCCTCCGCCAGGCGGCGCTGGAAAAACTGGACAACCAGACGGTGCTGGCCGAGGTGGCCCGGTCGGCGCCCGAAGCCGCGGTGCGACTGGCCGCCCTCCACCGGTTGACCGACCAGGCCGCCCTGGCACAGGTGGCCACCACCGCCTCGGAGTCTTCGGTCCGCTTGACCGCCCTGGAACGGTTGACCGACCAGGCTGCCCTGGGAAAGGTGGCCACCTCGGACTCGGATCCCTCGGTGCGGCTCGCCGCCGTAAACAAACTGACGGATCAGAACGCCCTGGGACAGGCAGCCAGAAAGGATTCCGACGCTTCCAACCGCCTGGCCGCGGTCAACCTGCTGGAGGATCAGGCGGTGCTGGCCCTGGTCGCTGCCGGTGATGCCAACGAGAATGTGCGCGCAGCCGCCATCGGGCGCTGCACCGATCAGGCGGCGCTGACCCAGATCGCCCGGAAGGATCCCAGTCCCCAGTTCCGCAAGCTCGCCCTGGGCCGGCTGGAGAAACAGCTCCTGCTCGCCGAGATCGCCCAGACCGACCCCGATCTGAACGTGCGCAAGGCCGCCGTCGAAAAATTGCGGGGCCAGTCGCTGCTGACCCAGGTGGCCCGCCTGGCACCCGACAAGATCATCCGCCATGCCGCCCTGGTGAAGCTGGACCGCGAGGAGGTCTGGGCCGAGATCGCCCGGGGAGATCCCGACCGGGATCTGCGCGCCGAGGCACTGAAAAGAACCAACGACCTCGCCGTGCTGGCTGCAGTCGCCACCGGCGATTCCGACCGGGCCTTGCGAGCCGAGGCACTCCAAAGGGTTACCGATCCCACGGTGATCGGGGCAGTCGCCACCCGCGACCCGGATCGAGAGCTGCGCGCGGTGGCGATGCGACGGGTACAGGACCCGGCGATCCTGGCCGCGGTCGCCACCGGCGACGCCGATCGGGAGCTGCGCGCGGTGGCCATGAAGCAGGTCGAGGACCCCGCCGTGCTGGCCCAGATCGTCACCAAGGATCCCGACCGGGAGCTGCGTGCGGAAGCGCTGCTGCACATCACCGACCCCGCCGTGCTGGCCGAGGTCGCCACCAAGGACTCGGATCGGTACCTGAGGGCCGAGGCGTTGCGCCGGGTGCAGAACCCAACCGTCATCGCCCAGGTGGCGCTTGGCGATCCGGACCGGGATCTGCGGGCCTGGGCCTTGCAGGGGGTTCAAGACCCCGAGGCGCTGGCACAGATCGCGACCAACGACAGCGACCGCTACATCCGCTTCGAGGCGCTCCAGCGGTTGACCGACCAGAGCACCATCGCGGCGGTGGCCCTCGGCGACGCCGATCGGGATCTGCGATTGCAGGCGCTGATGCGTTTGACCGAACAGGCACCGCTGGGAGAGGTCGCCAGGCGGGATCAGGACCCGGCCATCCGCTACGAGGCGCTCAAGAAGCTCACCGACCAGCAGGCCATCGCCGCCGTGGCTCTGGGCGACTCCGAGAAGGCGCTTCGCCAGGAAGCGATCGGGATGCTGCAGATCGAAAGCGCCCTGGCGGCTGTCGCCGCCCAGGACTCCGAGCGGGAGCTGCGTGCCCTGGCGCTGGTGAAGCTCACCACCCAGCCCCCCATCGCCCAGGTGGCCATGCACGACGAGGACCCCGAGCTGCGCGCCGCCGCCCTGGCCCGACTCACCGACCAGCCCGCACTGGCCCATATCGCCACCCAGGACAAGGAAAGAGCGCTGCGAGCCGAGGCGATCAAGCGGTTGGAGGACCAGGCCGCCCTGGCGGCTGTCGCCACCCAGGAGGGGGACAAGCAGCTGCGCTTTGAAGCGCTGCGGCGCCTGCAGGACCAGGTCGCCCTGGCGGCTGTCGCCACCCAGGAGCTTGACAAGGAGCTGCGAGCCTTCGCGGTGCTGCGGTTGACCGACCAGGCCGCCCTGGCTGCCGTCGCCCTGAACGAAAAGGAGAAGGACATCCGGGCCACCGCCCTGAAGCGACTGAAAGACCAGGCCGCCCTGGCGGCCGTCGCCACCCAGGAGCCGGACGCCGACCTTCGGGCGGAAGCGCTCAAACAGCTCACCGACCAGCAGGCCATCGCCGAAGTCGCCAAGGCCGATCCCTCCTTGGCCCTTCGGGTGGAGGCCCTCCGACGCCTCAAGGACGGCCCCCTGCTGTTGGAGGTCGTCTGCAGCGCCACCGACCGAACCGTCGCCGAAGCCGCACTGGCTCGACTGGAGGACCAACCCCTGCTCGCCGAGGTCGCCAAGACCTCCTCCGACCCTACCTTCCGGGTGGAGGCGCTCAAACGGATCACCGATCAGGCTCAGCTGGCCGAAGTGGCGAAAAACGCCGAAGACTGGGATATCCGACGAGACGCGCTGGCGCTGATCCAGGACACCAGCCAGATGGCGGTCGTGGCCAAGACCGCCACCGATCGCCTGATCCGCCGGCGCGCCATCTTCATGCTGGAGGATCAGGCGGTCCTGACCGAGGTGGCCATGATCGACCCCGACAAGGAGCTGCGGATCGACGCCGCCCGGCGAGTGTCGGAACCCAAGTGTCTGGCCGATATCGCCATCAAGCAGTGCGACCGAGAGCTTCGCCTGGATGCCGTCGTGCGGCTCAAGGATCAGAACCTAGTGTACGAAGTGGCCAAGCAATCGATCGACCGGGATGTCCGCCTCAAGGCGGTGCATACCCTGAAAAACCAGGCGCTGCTGGCCGAGCTCGCCAAGACCGACCCCGACGAGGCGGTCACCCAGGCCGCCGTCGATGGCCTGGAGGACCAGGAATTTCTGATCAACGTCGCCCGAACCGCCCCCGAACGCCTGGCCCGCGAGCTGGCGGTCAACCGCCTGTGGGACAAGGACGTCCTGGAGTGGATCGCCGACAACGACGCCGATCGATACGTGCGCCGCGCAGCCATGAGACGCCTGGAGCGGCATTACTCGGGGCCCAGAGGACCGCGCCGAACCTCTTGAAGAAACTGGAGCCAACCCTCAACCGGCAACTCTTGCCATCACCCCACAGCGATGCCCCGATCGGCTATAAACCAACCCTCAGCCTGAGAACAACATGCGACTCCACAGCATCACCGTCCTCCAGAATCCCGACAAGATCGAGCTGGTGCCCCACTTCTACGACCAGATCCTCCGGCTCCCAGCTCATGCCGAAATCGCCCAAGACTACAACCGCTGGTTCAACCAGCCGGTGTACCTGGCAACCCGCCCCGCCGACAGCAAGAATAGCGGAGAATCCTGGGGCGGCTTCACCGGCATCCAGCTCAACCTGGTACCCCCCAGCGACCTCAACCCCATCGTGGCCGTACTGAGAGCAACCGGCATCCGGCAACCGGAACCCCGCGAGGTGGGCGACGTCCGCCTGCTCAACGTCTTCGACCCCTCGGGAAATAGCCTCATCCTGTCGGGAACCGAGCAACCCCCCGATGAACCGCTCATCGACGAGGCGGTCGGCTCGGTCACCATCTTCGTGGCCGATATCCAGCGAACCCGCGCCTTCTTCGTCGACGGACTCGGCATGCCGGTCCGGGCCGAACCCCACCCGGGGCTCCTGGTCCTCGGCTTTGCTGAAGGGACCTCCTTGCTGCTCTACCAGGTCGCCGAAAACCTGCCTCACTGCCCGATCGGGCGGAACACCGGCCTGGCTTTCGCCGATGAAGATCCGGGCCGCGTACTGGAAAAAGCTGCCCAGGTGGGCGGCTCTGTGGTCGATCGCCAGCCCCTCGACGCCAATGGTCTCGTCCCTGCCGGCCTCTTCACGGATCCGGATGGAAACCAGTTCACCATCTTGTCCGAGAAACACTTGGCCCGGGCCGAAGATCTGGACGAGTAGGCGGCTTGCCACCTCCGGTCGGATCACCTATCCTGATCGCGTTGCTGACAACCTGACCCCCATCGCAAGCCGGGACGGAAGCCCAGAGGCCCCGGAACACGCGATGATGGACAAGGAGGACCCCATGAGCTGGATCTACCGATGTCCCCACTGTAACGCTCGCCTCAACCCGCACGATACCATCATCCTGGTCGGCGCCCGTGGCGGCCAACGTATCCTGGCCGGGTTCCACCCTGAACCGGGCAACTATGAGATCTTCTTCCCCCCCGAGGTGGAGCTGACCGAAGGAGAACGGTGGGACTTTTCCTGCCCGGTCTGCGGGGCTGACCTGGTCAGCGATCAGAATGAAAACCTGTGCGTCCTTCATGCCATCCAGGACGACCAGGAGAGCCAGGTGGTGTTCTCCCGCATCGCCGGGGAACAGGCCACCTACGTGGTGCGGGAAGGCGCCATCTCGGAGAGACACGGCAAGCACTGGCAGACCTACTTCGAGTACCTGATGTCGGTCCGCTTCATCTGAAACCCGCCTGGTGGCATGGACCGGCATACCTGGCCGGCTCATTGCTTGGAAAGAAGAACGACCTCCTCGCTGAGGATGCGGCTCCCCTCCAGCAGATCGGACACCGTCTGATCTCCCCAGAGGTGATGGCGGGCAAACGCCAGCGCATAGGCGTTGATGATCGCATAGGCCTGTTCGGGGGGTAAAAAGCCCTCACCACAACCGTCGTCCTGCGCAGCGGCGGGCATCAACGAGCACATGTTGGAAAAGGTGAAATGCCCGCCGGTCGTGAAATTGGTGCGCAGGTCGCCCGCCCCGTCCAGCGCCGCCCAGATGGGATCCCCTTCGGTCCGGTCGGGTGTGGTGCGGTCCAGGGCCCCCGTCATCAGGAGCACCGGGATGTCGATGTCCGCGATATACTCCGGGCCAAACAGCGCCGATCCACCAGGTGCCTGGGGGATGGCCACATCGATGCGGGGATCGGCGAAACCGTCTCCCAGCATCGCCAGGCTCTCCGGAGTGATCATGGTGCACAAGACACTGGGAGCCGTGCCCTCCTCGCACGCCTCCACGATGGCCTCCACGTCGTAGCCGGCACCGGACAACGACAAGGTGGTATACCCCCCAAAGCTGTGCCCGCTCATCACCACATCTTCTCCTGACTGACCGTAGAGCAGATGGTCCGAAGGAAGATCGTCGAGCGCATCCAGGACGGCGGACATGTCCTGGGGACGCAGGTACAGGATCTCGGGCTTCATCGGACCGGACAGGTCCACGAAAAGGTTGCCGGTGTGGTCGGGCGCCAGGACCAGCCACCCGTGAGAAGCGAAAAACTCGGTCAAGTAGAACGACTGCTCGGCGATCGACCCGTGCCCATGGGAAAACAAGAGAACCGGCATGGGGCCGATGGACGCCACGGGCGGCTCGGCAAGCACTCGACGCTGCCGGTAGACCCCAAAGTAGGTGGCGTAATCCCCCTCTACGGCCATCGTCGGGTACCAGGCACAGACGCGAAGCTCCCGGTCCCCCTCCAGACCCTGGGGTTGATAAACCACCTGAAAAGTGAGGTAGCCGATGTTGTAGAAACCGGGCTCGGTCACCTCCCAGGGGCCCGGGGGGATGACCAGTGCATCGGCCTGATCCTGGTCGGGCTCGTCCCCATCGGGCACCGCCTCCTCCCCTGGATCGCCCGGCTCCGCCTCCTCGATGGTATCGGAGAAGTCCCCATCGCCCCCCCCGGCATCGGCCGGGATCACCCCATCCGGTGCGGATAGATCGCTGTCCTCGTCCTGATCCAGTGTGGATGCGTCTCGACCGTCATCTGGATCATCGCTGCAACCGATCGACCCCATCCAGACCGAGAACAGCAACCCCCAGGAGAGCCAATGGGTGAAAGAGGGAAGTACCCGCCTCACGGTCAACCTCCATCGTAGCCCGCAGTGGGCCAGGCGTTGTGAGCCGTCAAATCGGGCCTGTCGGCCGATGTCAGTCTAGTCCAGGCCGCTGCACCGAACAAGCGCCAGCCCAATCCGTGGCCCGCTCGGCCTGTTGACGGCCGACCTCGTGGGGTCGATCGGAAACTGGCCCCAGGCCGACCGCCTCGTTCAGACTCTGGACACCCCGAGCCACTGTCCAATAACCGGACATAGGACCCAACCATCTGGAACAATATGGCTTTTCTTCGTCCTCTGCTCGCCCGTCATGTCCAGAAAGTTGACAGATCCGGCCGGTGGCAGGCGGAGGGCACCCCCCCCAGTTAATTCTCCTCAATCATTTCAGGTAGATAGAATACAGCGGTTTCTGGCTCGCGGCTTGCAGGCGGTGTAAAGTGTATCGGCCCGAACAGCAGGCACCGACCGTCCACGAGTACCAAAACTGACCGAGCGCAACCGGGAGGAATTCGCCATGATCAAGAAAACCCTTGGATTTTTCGGTCTGGCCATCCTGCTCTCCCTGGGCTTCTTCTTGATCGTTCCGACAGCCGCGGGCGCCTCGGAGTCTGGGGAAGAGACGATCACGACACCAGCAACGGCCGTGTCTCCAGCTTCCGACACCGACAGCCAGATCCTGGAAGAACCCGCCACCGAAGCGGGGAGCGTTGACCACAGTACCGCCCCCGAGGAGGCTCCTCCGGCTGCCGTTCCTGCCCATGAGGCAAATGCCGAGGTGCAGCTCAGCATGGCCAATCCGTTCGGGCGAACGATGACCATGGGGGGTCGCCGATAGCGGCAGGGGCGGGTCATCCGGGTTGCGAACGGTCGGTCGTGTAGCGCTGGCAAAGTCTCCCCCCACCTCCTGATCGATGCATTTTTTCTTTACATCCTCTCAAGTTAGAAAACGACAGCGGGTCAGAGTGTCGATTGGTATGGTGACCGACAACAAACGGACATATACTTTACCGGTGCGCGCAACGGGCTGCGAGACGGCGTGGTGCTTTCCACGTAAACCGCCTCAGAGATCACCCCAACCAGGTCGCGCCGGATGAGGCATCCATGAACAGCTTCCGGTCAGTGGCAGGGAACCTTGTCAGGGCGATGGCATTGCTGGCATTGGCACTTCTGGCGGGGTTCGCCTCCTCCTCTCAGGCCAGGGCCAGTCAACTGCCGGCGGATGACCAGGCTGCCGGAATCTGCCAGGTTGTTCAGAGCGATCAGCCGGTCCTGCTGGCTCAGCAGGAGAGCTCCTCGAGCGAACCAGGAAGCACCGTGACGACCGATGGGGCGGAAGCAGGGATCGAGATGTCTCAGCCCGGCTTCAACCCCTTCGGCCAAACCGCCACCATGAGGGGACAGCCGGGCTCGGAAGAGGTGACCGAGCCGATCGAGAGCAGCGAGGAGGTCGAAGAGTCGTCGTCCCAGGACAATCCGTTCGGGCGCACCGTGACCATGGGTGGGAAGAGCTAACCCGCCAACCTTCCTTTTTCTGCTCCTCCTTAGTGCCACCAGGACCAACTCGCGGCCTGTGGGAAGAGCTAACCCGCTAACCATCCTTTACCTGCACCCTCCCGTACCATCGAGGCCGTTCGCATCGGTTGGCTCTGGTCAGCGCTCCAACGGCCAGGCACAATGGTCCAGCAGTCCGATGCGGGAGGGTCGAGCCATGAAGGTCTGTTCAGTCGAAGAGATGCGCCAGCTGGACCAGATTGCCATCAACCAGTGCGGCATTCCAGGCCATATCCTGATGGAAAATGCCGGCTTGGGTGCCTGCCAGGTCATGGCAAGAGAGCGGGGAGTCAGAGGCAAGCGATACCTGGTGCTGTGCGGCACCGGACACAACGGGGGAGACGGGCTGGTAGTGGCGCGAAGGCTCTTTGCCGGCGGGGCGAAGGTCTCGGTCTTCCTCATGGGGAGCAGCTCCCAGCTGGACGAGACGGTGGCGATTCACCATCGGATGCTGGCCGGATGCGGCCTGGCGGTCCTGGAGCAGCCGACCTCGGAGCAGATCGAGGCCGCCCTGGCCAAGTGCGATGCGGTGGTCGACGCCCTGCTGGGTACCGGCATCACCCGGGAGGTGGGGGGGCGTTTTCGGGAGGTGATCGAGCGGGTCAACCGGGCAGGCAAGCCGGTCTTCAGCCTTGATATCCCCTCTGGAGTGGACGGAAACAACGGGCAGATCCGCGGGGTGGCGATCCGGGCCGATGCGACCATCACCTTCGGCCAGCCCAAGCGCGGGAACCTGCTCTATCCGGGAGCGGAGCGGGGTGGCAAGCTGTTCGTGGAACCGATCTCCTTCCCGCCCTGGCTGCAGCAGACAGAGAGCGTCCAGGTATCGCTGAACTGCCCACCACCCCTGCCGCCCCGGAAACAGGATGGGCACAAGGGGAGCTTCGGAGATGTGCTCTTCGTGGCTGGAGCCGCCGGATACCTGGGGGCACCCATCTTCTCCGCCCTGGCGCTGCTCAAGGCCGGAGGAGGGTATGCGCGGCTTGCGGCCCCCCAGTCGGTGATCCCTTTTTTGGCCACCATCGGCAGCGAGATCGTGTTTCATCCCCAGCAAGAAACCCAATCCGGCAGCCTTTCCCTGAAGAACGCAGAACCCCTGCTGGAATTGAGCCGAAAGACGGACTTCGTGGTGATCGGTCCCGGTCTCTCCCTGGCCGATGAGACCCAGGAGCTGGTGATTCACCTGTGCGGGGAGATCGAAAAACCGCTGCTGATCGACGGCGATGGATTGACCGCCATCGCTCAGGGGATGGACCTGATCCGCCATCGGACCGGACCCACCATCCTGACCCCTCATCCGAAAGAGATGTCCCGCATCAGCGGCACCAGCATCGAGCAGATCAAGGCCGATCCGATCGGGATCCTCCAACGGACGGCGGCCGATCTCCAGGCGATCATCGTGCTCAAGGGCGCTCATTCGCTGATCGGTACCGCCGACGGCCAGGTGTGGATCAACCTCAGCGGCAACTCGGGGATGGCCACCGCCGGTTCGGGCGATGTGCTGACCGGCGCGATTGCGGCCATGGTTGGTCTCGGATTGCCTCTTCCCCAGGCAGTGGGCGCGGGGGTGTTCCTACACGGGCTGGCGGGCGACCTGGCGGCCCGCGACCGGGGAGAGGACGGCATGACCGCCAGAGACATCCTCGAACACCTGCCGGCGGCGGTGAACAGCTACCGCCAGGAACGGACCGCGGTGCTGCAAGCCTGCTTCGGCCCCCTGGCAGAAGAATGACGATCAGTCCAGCATGACCAGCTGGAGATCGTAGTTGTGAGGGCCGAACTCCTGGTTGAGCCAGCTTGTCAGGGCGGCCATGGTCTCCTCGGTGGTATCACCCACGAAGTGCTCGGAGACCTCCTTGACGGTGGAGTCCAGACCGCCACCACCCCGGGGGTAGACAAAAGTGGCCACCACCAGCGGGGAGTTGAGAGCCGTTCCGATGAACACGTCGCCCCACAGGCAGTTCAGTTTGTTGAAGAAGGTGTATCGTTCGTCATCCATGGCGGGCTCCCGGTGGCACAGGTCTGATGTTTGTAACCCGAGAGCCGGATCGTGTCCACCCCACCTCGACCACTCAAACCTCGATCGCTCCGGCGGTCGCCGAATCGACCGGCCGCTCGGCCCTGATGAGATCCAGACCGCCACCGGCCGCCAGACCTGCGGCCGGCGAGTGTGGTGCTGGTCGGTACGGCTCATCTCCCTCGCCGACAAAGTCGGGATCGCCGAACCGGTTGTCGCCTTGATCTGCAAAGACCCCTTGGGGCGGAGAGGGCAACACGGACCGGCCAATCGCAGCATCGCCTGGTAACATGCGGTCATTGGCCAGAGGGGGGGAGCCAGAGAGGATCGAACCGCTGACCGCGAGGGTCGGGTGGCGGCTCCGGGTACCGGCCAGGCTCACCGCAGGGCCGCCCTCGGCCACCAGCGTGGAGCGCTCGACGGTCACATCGGCCGCGTCCAGTAGCATCACCAGGCCGTGGGACCGGTCTACCGATCCGACCACCAGGCTATCCCTGATCGACAGGTGGACCACCTGGTCGGCCCGGATGGCGGTGCCACCGGGGGCCTCGTTGTCGGCGACCCGGCAGCGCTCCAGATCGAGCCTCCCGATCGAGGCGTAGATGGCGCCGCCGCCGATCCGGTAGCCCTGGTTCTCGGTCAGGATGCAGTCGCGCAGGCTCACCCGGGAGCGCCCGCGGAGAGACAAGGCTCCGCCGGCCTCGGCGCGCCCCCCTTTCAGGGTGACCCCCTGGAAGGTGACCTCGATCTCCTTGGCCTCGACGGTGACCACCCGACCCCGTTCATCGGCGTCGAGGATGACCTGGGTCGGATCCCCGGTCCCCTGGATGGTGACGGATCGGGTCAGCCGTAAAACCGCGGGATAGGTACCGGGTGCAAGGGTGATGACCGCATGGTCGGCCGCCTGTGCGAGGGCTTCATTCAGGTCGCTGCCGGCTTCGAGGATCAGGGGGGGATCGCCCATCATCTGCTCCTGGGGGGAATAAGGGGGTACCGGTCAAGGTGAGCCGGCGATTCCGGTCGCCTGGGACGGGACAGAGGTCATCGGACCGCCTCGGCGGGCGGAGGGGTGTTGACGTCCAGGGCGTCGAAGTACATGAGGAACTCGGCGGCGGTCATCGGTTTGGGCTGGTAGCTGGGGTCGGGGCCCCAGGGGTTGTGGAGGATGATCTTGCCGGACTTGACGCCTCTGAAGATGTAGTAGTGCTCGCCATAGATGTTCAGGGCCTTGGACAGCAGGCCGTGGTAGTTGTAGGTGGCCTTGAGGTCGGCGGGTGCCTTGGGGTTCTTCCCGTTCTTGTAGGTGATGGAGACCGCCCCGCCTTCGTAGGAGACGGTGCCATCCTGGACGGTGCTGCCCTTCATGTTGCCGTTCTTGTCGTCCTTGGCGGTGCCGGCCTTTCCGCCCTGGTCGGCCACGCTGACCTTGCCCTTGACCAGCTCGGCGGGCAGCCCCTCGGCGGTGATCAGGGTGGCGGTGTAGGGTCCCGAGCCGCCACCGGCGAACAGCCCCTCCTTGTTGGCCTCCCTCATGTAGTTCCGGCTCCCGGCGCAAGCCGGTTTCTGGTCTTTCTGGATCTCCTTGAGCAGGTTGATGAGCTCCTTCTCGTCGGAGGGGATCTCGATCGAGCCGCTCTCGCCCCCGGTGAGGGCCATCATCACCTCTTCCGCCAGGCCTCCGTGCTCTTCCAGGGCCTTGTATCCGCCCTGCCACTGGGCGTAGGCCTTCTCGATGATGGCGGGCCACAGGACCATGTCCTTGGGATCCCACTCCTTGCCGTCGTTGCCGGCGTACTTGGGGTACTTGCTGGTGATGGAGGAGGGCAGGTAGGAGTCCACGACCTCCACGTGAGGCTTGAAGCTGCCGTCATCCTGCAGCTCCTGGAAGGTCACGGTGAACAGCTTGCTGCCGCTGTCGTAGGTGATCATGTCCTGGATGATGTCGGGGCGGGCAGCGACCACCGCCCCCAGGGAGGCCAGCAGGTAGCAGTCGCCCAGGCTGCCCTGGAGGACGTCCTCCAGGCGTGGCGCCTGCTTTCCATAGCGCTTACCGCTGCGGGCGCTCTTCTTGCCCAGAAACAGCTTGCCGGAGAACTGCTTGTAGACGTAGTTCTCCGGTTTCTTGGTATCCTCGTTGTCGCTGATCCGCGGCTGCTCCTTGAAGGCGTCGGTGGGGATCTTCCCCTGGATCCCACCATGCCCCGACCAGACCTTCACCGTCAGCTCGGTCTTGCCGGCGCTGACGATCTCCACCGCCTCCCCTGCCTTGAGGTCGACCGTGCTGCCATCCTTGTCCTTCATGGCCAGGTCTCTGGTCACCATGCCGAACATGCCGGCCGAGATCTCGGCTTCCTCCATCTGCACGGCCGCTGCCGAAGTCTCCGTTCGGGAGGCCCCCGCCAGGGCTGCCTGGCCCTTCGACGGGGTAAGCTGGGCTAGCTGGCGGTCATAGGGGAGGCCGGCCACATCCCGCTTGAGCTGGATCAACCAGGGGGCAGCAGCAGCCTGTGCTGATCCCTGGTGAAGAGCCTGGTATGCAGTCAGAGGAGAACGATGCTGTTCGTGACCGCGTGGCATGGGAATCCCTTGGTGAGAGGGCCGCTATTGTTCTCGACGACCCGGTTGGACACAAGAACACAGGATAAAGGTAGGAGTGGGAGGGAACTCCGTCAAGCCGCTGATGGGGGGGGTAGCCAATAACCACTCCGAAAAGCCGATGACCCCGAGGTTGTGGTCCCCCCGCATGATCCGCCGAATCGCACCTCTCGATCGCATCCATTCTCTGGCAACCGGAGGGCTAGACGGATATGATGCGGAACAACCGGACAAGCGGACGCAGTTCAGCGGACGCAGGCAATCGAGAGAGGCATCGTGATCCACCGTATTCTGCTCGCACATGATTTCTCGGGTATCAGCGAACGTGCCCAGGAGTACACGCTCCAGATCGCTGGCGCCCTTGGCGCCAAGGTCCTGGTGCTCCACGCCATCGAACCGTTCCAGAACATCGAGGACCAGGCGGACGACCAGTTCTCCACCTTCCTGAATACCTTGAAGAGCAAGGCGGAACAGAAAGGCGAGGAGATCCTGATGGCCTTCCGCGAAAAGGAGATCGACTGCGATCTCCAGGTGGTGGTCGAGAAGCGCTGGCAAGCGGTGGTCAAGGCAGCCGAAGAGCAGGATGTGGACCTGGTTGTGCTGGGCTCCCACGCGGTCCACGAGGACGGGAAAGTCTACCTCGGCACAACCAGCCACAAGGTGTTCTTTTCCACCACCAAGCCGCTCCTGGTGGTACCCCAGGGTTGAACCGCGCCATTTGCTGCTGGTGCCACTCACCGGCGGAAGACTGCTCAGGGGTGAGGGCACCCAGGTTCAGTCCACCGTCTCCACCGGCAGCCGTCCACCCACCTCCCGCTCCCGGGAGAGCAGCTCGTCGAACTTTTCGGGCTTGCTGAAGGCGAGCTTCATCCGGTCCGGTTCCTGGCGCTTGGCGGCCTCAGTTAAATCACCGGAAAAGGCAGCGCAAGCGGCTCACCGATCTGGCGGATTGTCGAGTAACTCCTGGATCTTACGTGTCAGCTTGGCGGCCGAGAAGGGCTTGCTGATGAAGTGGATCCCCGAGTCGAGCACACCGTGGTGAAAGATGGCGTCATCGGGATACCCCGACATGAACAGCACCTTGGTTTGTGGGCAGGTCTCGGCCAGCCGGTCCGCGAGCTGCTTGCCATTCATTCGGGGCATGACGACATCGGTGAGCACGAGGTGCACCACAGCACCGGGTCGTTCACAGATCTCCAGCGCCTCCGCCCCGTTGGCGGCCGAGAGGACCTCGTATCCCGCCTTGCGCAGGATGCGTTGGGCGATCACCCGCATTCGTTCATCATCCTCCACCACCAGCACCGTTTCATGGCGGGTACTGGTCACGGCGGGTGGCTCCACCCGATCCGATGTTGCCGGAAGATCGACCCGAGGGAGGTAGATCTTGAAGGTCGTGCCCTGGCCCGGCTCACTGTATACCCAGATGTGCCCTCCGCTCTGCTTGACGATTCCGTAGGCCATGCACAAGCCAAGACCGGTCCCCTTGCCTTTCTCCTTGGTCGTGAAGAACGGATCGAAGATGAGGCTGCATGTCTGGGCATCCATTCCCGAGCCGGTATCGCTGACCGACAACCGCACGTAGGGACCTGATTCGACTCCGACGTGACGCTCCGCGTATCCCTGGTCGAGCTCTACGTTGGCGGTCTCGATGGTCAGCTTGCCACCGGAGGGCATGGCATCCCGGGAGTTGACCACCAGGTTCAGGAGGACCTGCTCCAGCTGTCCGGGATCAGCCCGCACAGAGCCGAGAGACTCCGCCAGGATGACCTTGATCTCGATATCCTCGCTGACCAGTCTGCGCAGCATCCGTTCTGCATCGCGGATCAGCAGGTTGAGGTCCAACAGCTGCGGTTCCAGCACCTGCTTGCGGCTAAACGCCAGAAGCTGACTTGCCAGGGTAGACGCACGGGAGCTGGTGGCCAGGATCTCCTGGATCTCCTCGCGGACCGGATGCTGGGGGTCGAGGTTTTCCATGGCCAGCTCGGCGGAGATGCTGATCACCGTCAACAGGTTGTTGAAGTCATGCGCCACTCCGCCGGCCAGTTGACCGATCGCCTCGAGGCGCTGCGAGAGTCGGAACTGCTCCTCGATCTGGCGTTGTTCGGTCACGTCTTCGATCTGCACCAGCACCATGTCGGGGGGTACGATCCCGCACGTGACCGTCAAGACGCGTGGAGTGTCGCGACCGGAGAATTGGTGGGTGATCTCGATCTTCAGCGATGAACGCTGCTGGAAGCATCGCTTGACGGCACCGATCAGCTCGTCACCATCGGCGTGTACCGTCTCGATCGGCTGGCCGATCCACCGCTCGGCCTCTCCTTTGGTGAGGGCCAGAGCGGCGGCGTTGCAGTCGGCCAACACGAAACCGGCATCCCGTGTCGACCAGACGAAGGTGGGAATGGGTAACCCCTGGTAGATCGCCCGCACCTTCGCTTCACTATCCTTCAGGTTCTGGGCCAACAGGCGGTAGCGTTGCTCGCTTTCGGCCAGGTGTCCTGTCCTTGCCTTGACCTGGCGTCGCAGCAGGTACACCAGGCCAGAAGCCAAGGCCAGCAGTCCCAGCGTGGTGGCGACAACCCAGAGGAGATAGTTGGGCACGAACGACTTGGGAGGTCTATCTAGCCATCGTTCGAGCGCCGTGTAGTAGGGTGAATCGGCCTGCGACCGCCATTCGCTCAGATGGCCATCGATGGCCTCCAGCCAGTCGGCATGTGCCCCCTCGGCGGTGGCATAGTACAGCGAGACCGGCTGAAACACGATGCCGGACTTCTCCAGCCCATAGTCACGGTAGAAGGTGTCTCCGTAAAAATGGTTGGAGATGGCCGCATCCACCGACCCCGTCTGCGCCAATCGAAACGCATCCTGGAACGACTCGGTCACCACCAGGGTCGCGTCATAGCCGAAGCTCTCCAACATCTGTCTGAAGGTCGTCTCCTGGATCGATCCTCGAAGCGTGGCGATCCGCTTACCGGCCACATCGGAAAGGCTGTCGATGCCTGTGCCGGGATGGCGATAGAGCTGGGACCAGCTCTCGACGATCGGGATCTGGTGCAGATCGTACTGCTCCTCGCGTTCCGAGGAGTACGCGACATCGGGCATCAGATCGATCTCACCCTGTTGGAGTGCGACCAGGCAAGCAGGCCACTGGCAGGGGGTATAGGTCAGTATCCAGCCTTCTTCGTGCGCAATCTCGTCCAGGATCTCGACGAACAAGCCCGTGGCTTCACCGTCCGGTTCCTGGAACACCTTGGGTGGATTCTGATAGACACCAACCCGGATGACCTGACCGCGCCCAGGCGTCACATCGCCACAGCCTGTGACCCCTGCAGAGAACACGGCCATGAGTACGATGCAGAACAGTTGTGGTGGAATCCGGTGCATTCCGCATCGTCTCCAGGAGGCGCTGGTCTACGACACCGCGGTCACACAAGGTGTCCAGACTCTACCAGATCCAACGGCCGGCTTCTGGGTCGACTGAAATTCTACAGCCGGCGCCCCAGGTCGTTGTCCAGAAACAGCGCCTTGACTAAGCACCTCACTCTGCCAGCGCTTGGAGCGCCTGGTCCACCCGCACCAGGAGCATCTCGACCTCCTCGTCGGACAGCAGGAGTGACGGAGCCAGGAGCACCGCACCTTTGGCCACGCGCTGAGGACGCACCAGCAGCTCCGCCTGGGCCGCGGCTCGGCAGAAGGCCAGAGCCCGAGCTGGATCGCCGAGATCCAGGGACAACAGCAGCCCGCGTCCGGCCACGGATACCAGCCTGCCGAGGTGCCGGCTCTGGATGACCGCAAGACCGTCTCGCAGACGGGCACCGATCCGGGCGGCCCGCACCCAGGGGCGCTCCCGTTTCAGGGCCTTCAGCACCGCCACCCCGACTCGGCAGCCCAGGTCCGACCCACCGAAGGTGGAAAGGTGGATCAGGGGATGGGTGTCCAAAAAGCGCTTCACCCGCCGGCGCACGAGCGTCGCAGCGATGGGGAAGATCCCGGCACCCAGGGCCTCACCCAGCACCAGCAGATCCGGCACGACCTCGGCCAGGTCGCCGGCAAAGAACGAGCCGGTGCGGCCAAAGCCGGTCCAGGTCTCGTCGAGCACCAGCAGGGCCGAATGGCGGTCGCAGAGCTTGCGCAGCCCCTTCAGGTAGCCGGGCTCGGCCTGGCGGCAGCGGTTCTCCGCCTGGATCGGCTCCAGGATGAAGGCGGCCGCGCCGTGCGCCAGCTCGGCAGCCGCGGCCTTCAGGTCCCCAAAGGGCACCACTCGGGTCTGAGGCACAAGGGGCCCGAAGTCCGCCTTGTCCGCCCTGTCCGAGAGGCTCAACGCAAAGCCGGTCTCCCCGTACCAGCCGCCGTCCACGGTCACCAGGTTGGCGCGGCCGGTATACCCGCGGGCCAGCTTGAGGGCCACCTCCATGGCCTCCCCCCGCATCACCGAGAACACCACCCCCTCGAGGTCGCCTGGGGCCCACCGGGCCAGCGCCTCGGCCAGCTCCGCCTTCTCCCGGGAGATCATCGGGAAGTTGCCCTGGTCCGTCTCCTCGAGGGCCACCGCCAGCTCGGCCACCACTTCCGGCGGCCGACGCCCGAAAAGGCAGATCCCCTCCCCGGCCAGACCATCCAGGATCCGGCGTCCATCCTCCGCCAGGATCCAGGCGCCCTCTCCCCCTGCGGTGTTGAATCCCGGGTCGAAACCCAAGCTGTTCATTTGCGCCTCCTTCGCACCCGCGCCAGGAGATCCTCCATCGAGCGCAGCGCGCCGAAGAGGCGAATCTGGGCCCCCTCGTCGTTGAGCAGGCGGCGAAGCGCCGGCACCCGGGCTGCGGGCAAGGCCAGGGGCAAGAGCTTTCGCATGTCCCCAACCGCCCCGGCGATGGCCTCGGCCAGCTCCTTCACCTCGTCTTGAGTGGCCGTCAGCGGGATCATGAAGCGCATCACCTGGGGCGCGTTGCCGGAGTAGGCGGCGAAGACCCCTCGCCGGGCCAGCGCGTCCGACATCATGGGGCCCAGAAACTCATGGATATACTCGATGCCCACCATGAGGCCCAACCCGCGGACCTCGCGTACGATCCGGCTGTTCTGGCGGGCCAGATCGGACAGGGCCGCCATGAGCTCCTCTCCACGGGCGGCCGCGTTCTCCCAGAGGCGGCGATCCAGGACCTCATCGATCGCCGCGAGAGCTGTCGCGCAGCCCAGTTCGCTGCCACCGGTAGTGCGGTGGAAGTCGGGGTGGGCCGCGGTCCAGCTCGCCAGGGGCTCCACCTCGCGCCACAACAGGGCGGCCACCGGGTAGACCCCGCCCCCCAGCGACTTGGCCACCGTCATGAGGTCGGGCACCACCCCCGCGTGCTCACAGGCGAACAGGCGGCCCGTGCGGCCGAACCCCGTCTGGATCTCGTCGGCGACCAGCAGCGCCCCCGTCTCGTCACAGAGCCCCCGCAGGCCCTCCAGGTACCCCGGCGCCGCAGGGTAGATCCCCGCCTCCCCCTGCACCGGCTCCACCAGGATCGCGGCGGTGTTGGGCCCCACCTGGCGCCGGGCCTCTTCCAGGTCGTTGAAGGGGGCGAAGCGCACCGCCGGCATGAGCGGCTCGCAGTAGTCTCGGTAGTGGGCCTTACCGTTCACCGACAGGGCAAAACCGGTGTGGCCGTGGTAGGCCTTGGTGGCGGCCAGGATCTCCGGCCGGCCGGTGGCCCCCCGCGCCAGCTTCAGGGCGGCGTCCACCGCATCGCCGCCCCCGGCGCACAGGAGGACCCGATCCAGGTCCCCGGGCGCGATCTCAGCTAGCCGGGCCCGCAGAGCGCGTCGAGGTGCGCTGTCCACCCCCGGCGTGCCCATGTCCCAGGTATGAAGGGCTTCCCGCAGCGCGGCCAGAACCCGGGGGTTGCCTCGGCCCACGTTGAAGCAGCCCGCCGAGGTGAAGGCATCGATCATGGAACGGCCCGTACCGCCATCAACAAAGCCGATACCGCGACGCGCGGTCTCCAGCACGTCCAGGTGCCCCGCCCTGAGGTAGGCCACCTGCCCTCGGCTCAGGTGACGGGCGAAGCGCGCCGCGATCGCCTGCTTTTCGGTCTTCGGGATCATGCCCACTGCTCACCGTCCTGGAGCCTGGGAAGCTCGCCGTCAGCCCCCCGCCCTTCTGCTCGAGTTGGGGCCGCCACATCCCCCCATCGGCTCCGTTTCGCTTTCGGGAGCCCATCCAAGGCTCGACGCACAAGAGCCTGATGAGCCCGCCGTCGGACACCCATCCTTTATGGCGGCCAGCTTAGCCGAGGGGACGCGGGATTGGCAAGCGCAGCGGGAGCGAGTAGGTTAGCGGCAGCGAGGTGACCCGTGGACCCCCTGTTGACCCTGTCCGCAACCGCCCTGGCGAGGATGATCCGCACCGGAGAGATTCGCTCCACCGAGGTGGTGCGGGCCCACATCGAGCGCATCCAGCAGGTCAACCCAAGCTTGAACGCGATGGTCTGCGACCGCTTCGAGGCCGCCCGAAAGGAGGCGGAGGAGGCGGACCGCCAGGTCCGCGCAGGGAAACAGTTGCCCGCCTTCCACGGGGTGCCCTGCACCATCAAGGAGTCCTTCCGGCTCACCGGGATGCCCAACACCTCGGGGCTGGTGTCCCGCGTGGGCACCTTCGCGGATCGGGACGCGGTCACGGTGCGCCGCCTCCGGCAGGCAGGAGCCATCCCGCTGGGGGTGAGCAACGTCTCCGAGCTGTGCATGTGGATGGAGTCCGACAACCGGGTCTACGGCAGGACCAACAACCCCTACGACCCGACGCGGATCGTGGGAGGCTCATCGGGCGGGGAGGCCGCCCTGGTGGGCGCCGGTTGCTCTCCCTTCGGCCTGGCCGCCGACGTCGGGGGATCCACCCGGATGCCCGCCTTCTTCTGCGGAGTCTTCGGCCACAAGCCCACGGGGGGCCTGGTGCCCAACCGGGGGCAGTTCCCCGAGGGGGCCAACGAGGCCTCCCGCTACCTGGCCACCGGCCCCATCTGCCGCCGAGCCGAGGACCTCATGCCGCTGCTGCGGGTCCTGGCCGGGCCCGACCCGGAGGATGATCGCCCTCTCCCCTGGCGCCTGGGCGACCCTGATTCGGTGGACCCCCGCGCCCTGCGGGTGTACCTGGTGCCCGACAACGGCCTTCTGCCCGTGGCCCGCTCACTCCAGGAGGCCCAGCGCCGAGCCGCCGACGCGCTGGCCACAAGGGGCGCGCAGATCGAGGAGATCCGGATCGAGGGGCTCCGGGACTCTTTGCTCATCTGGTCCTCGATGATGTCTCTGGCGGGGGGCCCCACCTTCAAGGAGCACATGGGGGGAGGTACCCCCATCAAGGCCGGTCGGGAGCTCTTGCGCTGGCTGGCGGGCCGATCGGACCACACCTTTCCCGCCATCGGGCTCGGCCTGGTGGAGAGCGCGGAGTCCCTGTTCCCTGGACGCTCCGCCTCCTGGATGCGCCACGGCCAGGCCCTGCGCCGGAAGCTGACCCAGCTGTTGGGCAACGACGGCCTTCTGCTCTACCCGCCTTACCCCGAGCCGGCGCCGAAGCACAACCGTCCCCTCCTGCCACCCATCCAGTGGATCTACACCGCCATCTTCAACGCCATGGAGATGCCGGCCACCCAGGTGCCCCTGGGGCTGGACGACCGGGGCCTGCCGCTGGGGGTCCAGGTGGTCGCCTCCCATGGTTACGATCACCTCACCATCGCAGCCGCGCAGTGGCTGGAGGAGGACCTGGGGGGTTGGGTGTTTCCCCCGGCCCTCGATCGATAAGACCCTCGGCCACAATCTTCCAGGTCAACGGCTGGGTGAGGCATCCGGAGACAGTAGGCTGGCATCTGGCTCCAACACGACTGGACAGCGTTCAAACCTTGCGTTCATGTCCAGGTTGACCCGATCGCTCGATCCATTTACACACTGAACTGCGATCCAGTTCAGCAACTTGACCACCGGGGGAGACATCATGAGAAATGGCCCTGTCTTCATAATCCTGTTGTCGCTGCTCGTCGCGCCAGGATGCGGCTCGGAAGACGACACACCAACCGATCTGCAGCCGCGAGAAGACGCAACACTGGTCGATCTGCAGCCGCAAGAAGACGCAACACCGGCCGATCTGCAGCCGCAAGAAGACGCAACACCGGCCGATCTGCAGCCGGAGGAAGACGCAACACTGGCCGATCTACAGCCGGAGGTAGATGGAGCAACGGGTGATCAACAGACGGGAGACGTCTCGGAGGAAAGCACCTGTACGCCTGACTGCTCCGGTCTCGAGTGCGGACCCGACCCGCTATGCGGCCAGGAGTGCGGGCCTTGCGACTGGGGGTGGATCTGCAACGAGGGGGATTGCGTCGCCGACACGGCGATCGAATGGGTCGCGATCGCCGGAGGCACCTACCAGATGGGCGATGAGGAGGATGACTCCAGCTGGAACGAGCCGGCTCACAGCGTGACGGTGCCGACCTTCGAGCTGGCCCGCACCGAGGTGACCGTGGCCCAGTACCGCGCCTGTGTGGAAGCTCAAGCCTGCACGGAGCCGGACACGTCGACCGACTGCAACTGGGGGGTGGACGGTCGAGATCGCCACCCGATAAACTGCGTGACCTGGCATCAGGCCAGGCAGTATGCCGAGTGGACCGGTGGTCGTTTGCCGTCCGAAGCGGAGTGGGAGTACACGGCCCGCAGCCAGGGCCAGGATATCGAGTACCCCTGGGGCGATGCGGCATTGACCTGTGATCATGCGGTGGTCTCTGAAGACAGCACCGGCACTTCCTGTGAAACGACCGGGACCCAGCCGGTTTGCAGCAAGACGATCGGTCATAGCGACCAGGGGCTGTGCGACCTTGCCGGCAACGTGTGGGAATGGACCGAGGACGACTGGCATGGTGATTACACCGGAGCGCCGGCAGATGGCAGCGCCTGGGTCGACATCCCCAGAGGCACTGTCCGGGTCATGCGCGGCGGCGGTTGGGACTATCCCCCCCGCAACGCGCGGGCCGCTCGCCGCGACGGCGACGAACCGGGTATTAGCCACTACAACTGCGGCCTACGCCCCGCCAGGTCAACAAGCCGGTAAGGACTCGCGGGCGGGAGCCGTCCTCGTAGCCCGCGAAGTTGTCGATGGGCCGAGAGATCCAGAGTGCGTTGACCCCCAGGTCGTCGAAGTAGCCGTCCTCGATGGTGTCGGTGATGCCCGTAAAGTCGCACCCACTCCAGTTGGCTCGAGTTCCGATTCAGAGGAGACCTCCTTGTCATTCTCACTGACCATCCTCGACGAGGTGACCGTCGAGATCGGCCTGTCCAACCCCAGTCCTGATTGGTGACCTGACCATCGGACGGTGAAGAGAGTCTTGATCGTCCTCTGCCAGCACACCATTCCACTCTCGACCTGT